>NZ_JBXAVX010000003.1:0-612664 GCF_057291295.1 Janthinobacterium sp. 1L-D-8-B-C4 | reverse complement strand
CTGCCGATCGCGGCCTTGAGGATGGCCATCGTGCAGCGCAAGCCGCCTGCCAATCTGATCTGCCATACCGATCAGGGCAGTGTGTACGGATCGGCCGCTTATCGTAGCGTGCTGCAGGAACATCAGTTACGGCCCAGCATGAGCCGGCGCGGTAACTGCCACGATAACGCCGTGGCCGAGAGCTTCTTCTCGCAGCTAAAAAACGAAATCACGCACAATACGACGTACGCCACACGCGAAGAGGCCAAGGCCGCTATCGTCGATTACATCGAGGTGTATTACAATCGGATGCGCTTGCATCAAAGCTTGAAATACCGCACCCCAGTCGAGGCTGAGGTGCAGTACGCATCGATTAAAAATCCCCCGCGCCGCGAGGGAGTGACTCTCCATTAAAACCGGGATACCTCAGAGACAGCTTAGGCGCCTTCATGCCGCCACCTCTGCCGTGTATTGCACCCGCATGCCGGCCAGCGCAGCCAGCGAAAACTGCGCCACATGGCTGGCGATGGCGGCGATGCCGGCCTGGTCGTAGGTGATTTCGGGCGCCACCAGTTCATGCACGATGCGCGAGCGCGCATAGAACACGGCCTGGCCGATCACGCTGAACACGCATTTCTGCACCACGGCAGCCGGCATGGCGTCGCCCACCACGCCGCGCACCAGGCCGGTGAACAGCGCATGCTGGGGCCGCACATTGCGCTCGGCCAGCTTGTGGATGGCGGCCGTCGGCTCGATCAGCTCGCGCGCCACCAGCCGGCTGAACAGCGACGCGGAACCGCTGCGCAGCATGTCGGACACCAGCGCTTCGATGCCCAGACGTAACTGCTCGACAGGCGGCAGGTTGGCCGCCGCACTTGCCTCGGCCACTGTCGGCGCCGAGGCGTCGGCCAGCTCGCGCGCATGGTCGAACGCGGCCAGGTGCAGCTCTTCCTTGCTGTGGAAATAGTAATTGACCATCGCCACATTGACCTGGGCCGCCTCGCAGATCTTGCGCACGGAGGTGCTGGCATAGCCATGTTCGGCAAACAGCTCGGCCGCCGTTTGCAAAATGCGCATGCGGGCCGGCTCGGTATTGTTTTCGATCGTCATGATTTATAGAAAATTAAACAGTTGTTTGAGATCATATCAAACAACCGTTTAATTTTCAAGCAGACGTAAAAAAACCCGGCGCACCGGGTTTTAAAAGAAGCAACGATCAGTGCTTCATCGCCGGCATCGCGCTCGCGCCCAGCGGACGGGCCACGGCATTGACTTCGATGATTTCGCGTTTCTTGTCGTCGCCTTCCAGCACCAGGGTCAGCGGCACCTTGTCGCCCGCCTTCACCTGGCCCTTGAGGTCAAGCAGCATCACATGATAGCCGCCCGGCTTCAATTCGACGGCCTTGCCGGCCGGCAGCGCGAGTTCCTTGACCTGGCGCATGCGCATCATGTTGTCGCTCATGCTCATTTCATGGATTTCGGCCACGCCCGCCACGGCGCTGCGCACTTCGACCAGACGCATGGCTTTCGGCGCGGTGATCTGCATGAAGGCGCCGGTGGCCTTTTGTTGCGCCACGGTGGCGCGCACCCATGGCTCGCTGACGGTGACCGTGCCTTGCGCGGCGACGGAGAAGGAAAGCACGGCCAGGGCGGCGGCGACGACGGTTTTCAGGTGGAACATGATGTGATCCTTTGTGGTTATAAAGTGTATTTGGCGGTCATCAAAGTCTTGATGTCCTGCGCGCATTCGTCGGCCGTCAGCTGGTGCTTGAGGCCCAGGCGCATGCGCCCTTCCTTGTCGAGCACATAGCTGATGGCCGTGTGGTCCATGGTGTAGGAACTGCCGCTGGCCACGCGGCGGTAGAACACCTTGTAGTTGAAGGCGGTCTGGGCGGTGCTTTTCGGATCGGTGCGCAGGCCGAGGAAGCCCGGATCGAAGGCGCGCATGTATTCGCCCAGCAAGGCCGGCGTATCGCGCTCGGGGTCGATGCTGATGAAGATCACTTGCAGCTTGTCGGCGTCCGCCCCCAGCTTGCTGCGGATTTCAACCGCGCGCGACAGCGCCGTCGGGCACACGTCCGGGCATTGCGTGAAGCCGAAAAAGACCATCACATATTTGCCCTTGAAGTCGGCCAGGGTGTAGACCCTGCCGTCGGGGCCGCTCAGCTTGAAGTCGGGCTTGTAATCGCCACCGGTCAGATCGATGCCGTTGTAATGGGGTTTGGGTTCTGGCTTGCCGCAGGCGGCAAGCGTCAGCAATCCCGCCGTGCCGGCGAGAAGGAGTAGGCGACGTTTCATATTGGTCAGGCCCGATAGGCGTAGTGCTGCGTAGACATGGAGCCGCGTGGCGGCAGGAATAGGGAATCAGGCGGCCGCAGGCGGGCCGCGCGGGCGCGCGCCGCTCCAGGCAAACTGTGGCTGCGGAGACTGGTAGAACAGTGGCGGGTACAGGTCGTGGCCAGTAATCACCGCGACCAGCACAGGCGCCGGTGGCGGCAAGGCCAGGTTGCCCGCATGGTGCATGCAGTACAGGCAATGTTCGATATGTTGAGGCTGCGGACCGGATGGCGGCGCCAGGTCGGCCTGCGTGTAGACGGCGCCGCTGGCCGAGCAGATCTCGACGGCGGCATTGCCCTGGCTGGCAGCAAACGCATGGGACAAGCCGGGCAACAGGGCATTAAGCAGCAGCGCCAGGCAGGCGAACCACAGACTCCACTGCTTGCGCTGTAAAAAATGTCCCATGCCGCGATTATAACGGAGTATCGGGTGCGCGCAGGAACAGCGTCGGGCGCACGCCAGCAACATCGGTGCAGGCGTCGCAAAACGCCGGCACCGAGGCAAAGCCGGAGCCGGCCGCCACTTCCGCCAGCCCCCGCTCATCACCAAGACCGGCTTGCGCGGCCGTATGCAGGGCATGCGCCAAGCGCTGTTCGCGCACCAGGCTGAGCAAGGCCTCGCCTTCGGCAAACAGGCGCGAGCGCGCCTTGTGCGGCGTCACCTGCCACAGCGCGGCCAGGCGGGTGGCCGTCCACTGGCCTTGCGGCGACTGGAAAATATGCTGCGCCAGCGCGCGGCTCCAGCGCTTGCCGCCGCCAGGCTGCGTTTCCCCTCCTTCCTCTGCCTCGTCCTGTTCCAGCGCCAGGCTGAACACGGCCGGTTTGCCACGGCCCGGCATCACGTCGCAGGCAAAGCGCAAAAAGGCCGGCACCACAAAACTGTCGCCGCTGCCCAGTTTCCGGGTGGCGATTTCGTTGTGCAGGGTAACAAAACCCTGGCGCACGGTGACGCGCAGGCGCAGCGGAAATCGCAGGCCCAGCAAGTGCTGCGGATAATGGGAAACCAGGGCCATGCGTCAGCTTGCCTCACAAGGAAAGCTGCCAGCATGCCATGCTTTGCGCGCGCAGTCTGTCATCACAGCGACGCCACGCCGTAATGGCGCAGGCCGTGCAGGTCGACCACGCGGATCGCCTGCCAGGCGATGCTGATCAGGCCCAGTTCGGCCAGCCGGCCCAGCGCCAGGTTGACGCGCTGGCGCGAAATGCCGGTCAGCATGCCGATTTCTTCCTGCGACAGTGCAAGCACGCTGGAAGTACGCGGATAGAGCATGGGATGAAACAGCTGCGCGATCGCCTGCGCCACCTGCGCATCGACATCGAGCAGGCGCTGGTTCTGGATGGTGGCGATGAACTGGCCCATGCGCTCGTTGAGCTGGCGTATCACGTAAGCATTGAACGACAGGCTTTCGGCCAGCAGGCGGTGGAACAGTTCGGCCGGCACCAGCAGCACGCTGGAGGCGCGCACGGCCACCACGTCGTAGCGGCGCAATTCGCGTTTTAACACGCTGCCCTCGCCGCACCAGCCGCCGGCCGGCACACCGGAAAACGTGGCGCCACGGCCATCGGCGTTGTACACGGCCAGTTTGATCAATCCGGCATGCACGCCGATCCAGTGCAGCGAAGGCTCGCCACGGCGCGTGATGTAAGCGCCGGCTTCAAACTGGCGCAGCTCGCTGCCGGCGCGCAGCAGCGCCTGGTGGCCGGCGTCCAGCGCCTGGAACCATGCATGGCTGTCGAGTTCGGGCAAAGCGTGATCCATTCCATCCTTCAGTTGTCACTACAGTTGTCACCTCAGTTGTCACCTCGGCGACATTGCATTTCCGGCAGCAGTGCTATGCTGAGGGACACCAGCCCCGTCTACAGGGAGCAGCATTTTTTCAATCAGGAGACACACCATGGCACCCGATTTCAACACCGGCTTGGGCAAGAACAGCGCCAATTATGCCGCCCTCACCCCGCTCGACTATATCGCCAGGGCAGCCGAAGTATATGGCAATCGCCTGGCAATTGCACATGGCGGCGTGCGCCAGAACTGGCGCGACACCTATGCGCGCACGCGCCGTCTTGCGTCTGGCCTGATGAAACTGGGCGTGGGCGTCGGCGACACGGTGGCCGTGATGCTGCCCAATACGCCGGCCATGGTGGAAGCGAGCTTTGGCGTGCCGATGGCCGGCGCCGTCCTCAATGCGCTGAACATCCGGCTGGACCTGGCCTCGCTGACCTTCATGCTGCGCCATGGCCAGGCCAAGGTGTTGCTGGCCGATACCGAATTTGCCGAGCTGGCGCACCAGATGGCGGCGCAGATTCCCGGCCTGCGCGTGATCCAGGTCAATGACGAACTGGGGCCGCAAGTGGATGCGTTTGCCGAACTCGACTACGAAACCCTGCTGGCCGGCGGCGACCCCGATTTCGCCTGGCAGCCGCCCACCGACGAGTGGGATGCGATCGCCCTCAACTACACCTCCGGCACTACCGGCGACCCGAAAGGCGTGGTGTATCACCACCGTGGCGCGGCGCTGAACGCGCTGTCGAATATTTTAGAGTGGGACATGCCCAAGCACGCGGTTTATCTGTGGACCTTGCCGATGTTCCACTGCAATGGCTGGTGCTTTCCCTGGACCATCGCCGCGCGTGCCGGCGTCAATGTGTGTTTGCGCAAGTTCGAACCGAAGCTGGTGTTCGACCTGATGCGCGAACTGCGCGTCACCCATTATTGCGCGGCGCCTATCGTGCATGCGGCGCTGGCCAATGCGCCGACCGGCTGGCGCGAGGGAATCGACTGGACCGTGCGCGGCATGGTGGCCGGCGCGCCGCCGCCGGCAGCGATGGTGGCGCGGATCGAAGCGATGGGCTTTGATCTGATCCACTCGTATGGCCTGACGGAAGTGTATGGCCCGGCCGCCATCTGCGCCGAGCAGGAGGAATGGGCGGCGCTGTCGCCTGAAGAGCGTGCCGTCAGGAAATCACGCCAGGGCGTGCGCTACCACTTGCAAAGCGAGGTGGCGGTGCTCGACCCGGAGACCATGCAGCCGGTAGCGCCGGACGGCGAGCAGATTGGCGAGATCATGTTCCGCGGGAATATCTGCATGAAGGGTTACCTGAAGAACGAACAAGCCACGCAAGACGCATTTGCCGGCGGCTGGTTCCATACAGGCGACCTGGGCGTGCGCTATCCGGACGGCTATATCAAGCTGAAGGACCGCAGCAAGGACATCATTATTTCCGGCGGTGAAAACATTTCAAGCGTGGAAGTGGAAGACGCCTTGTATCATCACCCGCAAGTGCTGGCCGCCGCCGTGATCGCCCAGCCCGACGAGAAATGGGGCGAGACGCCTTGCGCCTTCGTGGAACTGCGCGAAGGCGCCAGCGTGACCGAAGCCGAGCTGATCGCCTTTTGCAAGACCAACCTGGCCGGCTTCAAGGTGCCGAAAGCCATCTACTTCGGTCCCCTGCCGCGCACCTCGACCGGCAAGATCCAGAAGTTCGAACTGCGCAAGCGCATGCAGTCGGACCAGGCGATCGACGTCTGATCGCCGTCAGGTGTGCGCAGGCGGCTGCGCCACCACCAGCCGTGAAAAGCTGGCGATGCAGGCCAGCGCCGCAAAGCCGGCCGCCAGCAACAAGGCATAGGTGGTGCCGCGCGCGGCCGACACCGTGAAGCAGTAGGCCACCAGCGCGGCGCCGGTGGCCTGGCCGACCAGGCGCGAGGTGGCGACCACGCCGCTGGCGCCGCCACTGCGGTGCGGTGGCGCGCTGCCCATGATGGCTTTCAGGTTGGGCGCCTGGAAAAAACCGAAACCGATGCCGCACAGCGCCATGCGCCAGGCTATATCGATCACGCCGGGGTCGGCCGGTATCCACACCAGTGTCAGCAGGCCGGTGGCCAGCGCGGCCAGGCCGATGCCGCCCAGCACACCAGGCGAATAACGGTCGCTCAATCTGCCGGCAATCGGCGCCATCACCGCCACCAGCACCGCCCACGGCGTCATCAGGAAGCCCGTCTCGATCGGCGAGCGGCCAAGGGTCACTTCAAAATAAAACGGCAGCGACACAAACGCCAGGCCCTGCGCGGCAAAAGTGCAGATCGCCGTCATCGATGACAAAAAGAACAGCGGCCGGCGAAACAGGTCGACCGGCAACATCGGCGCCTGGTGGCCGCTTTGCCGGCGCAGCAGCAGAATGAAAAAGATCACCACCGCCGTGAGCTCTGGCAGCAAGATGGTCAATGGCGCATGATGGGCGGCGTCGCCGAACAGCAGGATCAGCAGGCCGAAGGCGCCCACGTTATACAGCGCCGTGCGCCCATCCATTTTATGCCCGGACAGCCTGGTTGCCGGCAGCATGCGGCTGGCCACAAAAAAACCGGCCACGCCCAGCGGCACATTGATGGCGAACAGCCACGGCCACGATGCGGTGGCCAGTATCAGCGAAGCGGCCGTGGGGCCGATGGCAAACGCCACCGCCACCACCAGCGAATTGTTGCCGAAAGCCCTACCCTGCAAGCGCTTGGGGTACAGCACGCGCAGCAGCGCCGTGTTGACGCTCATTATGGCACTGGCGCCGACGCCCTGGAACAGGCGCGCCACCACCAGCGACGGCAGCGACCAGGCCAGCGCGCAGGCCAGCGACGCCAGCGTAAACAAGAACATGCCGGAGATAAACACGCGGCGGTAGCCGACGATTTCACCGAGGGCCGAAAACGGCAGCAAGGTTGCCACCATCGCCAGCTGGTACACATTGACGATCCACACGGAGGCCGCCGGCGTCGTGTGCAGCTCGCTGGCAATCGCCGGCAAGGCGGTATTGGCAATCGCCGTATCGAGCGACGCCATGCCCACGCCGATCGCCAGCGACAGCATGGCCCAGCCGCGCGCGCCGGGCGGCAAGCCGTCCTCGCCCACCATGACTGCCTGCTTCATTTCTGACAATCGATCACCTTGAAGTCTTTCGAGTAGCAGATGCGCAGTTCGCCCGAGTGTTTTTCATAGCCCAGCCAGCGGCCTTTCAGCTGCGGATTGTGTTCCTTCATCCACTGGAACAGCGCGTTCTTGTCCATGCTGGTGTCGGGCAATTTCAAGGCCTGGAACAGTTCGCGCTCCTTCTCGAAATAGTCCCTGGCCGTGCCGAAATCGCAGGCGCCATGCTTTTCCCATTCGCCCTGCAGCAGCGCTTCGCCGGGCTGCATGCACATGTATGGCAGGATTTCGGCCGGCGCCAGTTTCGGCAGGTTGCCCTTGCAGTAGCGCGGGTGCAGGTCGGTCTTGCGCGGTGGCGTGACGGAAATATCGTCGCAGCTGGCCGGGTTGCTTGACTGCGCCCACAGGCCGTGCACGATCCAGCCGAACTGGTGGTTGTCCGAGCACTGGAACGCGGCCTTTTTGGAAATTTCACCACGGCGGCGCTGGCTGTCGCAAAAGCCGGGCGACCAGGACAGCGCCAGCATGAAGTAATCGGTGGGCACATTCGTGCTCTGCTTGTAGCAGGTATTTTTTTCGTCCGACGGCTTGACGTCGTAATCGGCATAACTGACATTGCGCGGAATGGCGCACTGGGCGTCGGCGGCATGGGCCAGGCCACCGGACAGGCTCAACATGAGTGTGGCAAGGGCGGGCAAGATGAAACGCAGCTGCATGGGATTCCTCCAACGATGTAAAAACGCCGGCAACAGGGTGCCGGCGCGGTATCAGCTCAGGCTGTTGATCAGCAGACGGTGTGCATCCAGCCGTGCGTGTCCGGCGCCGTGCCGTGCTGCAGGCCCAGCAGTGCTTCGCGCAGGGCCAGGGTGACGGCGCCGTTTTCGTTGTTGTTGATGGTCATTTCAAAGCCATTGGCCTTGGCCACGCCGACCGGCGTGATGACGGCGGCCGTGCCGCAGGCGAATACTTCGGTCATGCGGCCCGACGCGATATCGTCGCGCCATTGCTGTACCGACAGCTTGCGCTCTTCGGTGGCGTAGCCCAGGTCTTTTGCCATTTCCAGCAGGCTGCGGCGGGTAATGCCCGGCAACAAGGTGCCCGTCAGTTCCGGCGTGACAACCGTGACCTTGTCGCCGTCTTTATAGACGAAGAACAGATTCATGCCGCCCATTTCTTCGATGAATTCGCGGTGCACGGCGTCGAGCCACACCACCTGGTCGCAGCCTTTTTCCTGCGCTTGCGACTGGGCCATCAGGCTGGCCGCGTAGTTGCCGGCGCACTTGGCTTCACCGGTGCCGCCAGGCGCTGCGCGCACGAAGTCTTCGCTGATCCACACGGTAACCGGTTTCACGCCTTGCGGGAAGTAAGCGCCAGCAGGCGAAGCGAACAGCACGAACAGGTATTCTTCCGATGGACGCACGCCCAGGTAAGGATCGGTGGCGATCATCAGGGGACGCATGTACAGGCTCTCGCCGGTTTTCGTCGGCACCCAGTTGCGGTCGATCGAGATCAGGGCGTCGCCCGCTTCCAGGAACAGCTCGACCGGAATCGCCGGCATGGCCAGGCGCGCCGCGCTGCGGTTGAAGCGCTCGGCATTCTGTTCAGGGCGGAACGTCTTGATGCTGCCGTCAGGCTGGGCAAACGCCTTGTAGCCTTCGAAAATGGCCTGGCCGTAATGCAGCGACGAGGCCGACGGGTCCAGCATCAAAGGGCCGTAGGCTTTCAGCTCGCCCTGCTGCCACTTGCCGTCACGGTAAGGTATCACCACCATGTGGTCGGTAAACACGCGGCCAAAGGCCGGCTTGTTCATGCGCTCGCCGCGTTCGGCGTCGGACAGGGGGTGGGCGGAAGGCGTGATGGTGATGTTCGAGGTGGACGTGGTCATGGGAGTTCGATGAAAGTGTAAGTCAGGCGGCTATTGTAGTCCTTCGTTGCAGCGACGGCGGCAGGCTGGCCATGCGCACGGGACAAAATGGCAGTATGCATGGCAAAACGCGGCGAGACAAGCTTGCGGCAAGCGTTGCGGCCCAAAAACCGGCCTGAAGATTAGCGCGAATCATTCTCATTTGCGATATGATGTGTCCCTTGTCCGCTGCGTCCCTGCCTGAAAGCCGATTCATGAGTACACCTACCCTCGCCGGCGTACCGGCCACGCGCTCGACCACGCCAACGCAGCAGCGGGCCGCAGTCGCACGCCAGCGCAACGCCACGCGCCGCAGCTGGCCCAGCTGGAAGCAGGTCTGGTTCCAGCTGCACTGGTTTATCGGCATTACCGCCGGCACCGTGCTGATGGTCATCGGCTTGTCGGGCGCCACGATTTCGTTCAAGGATGAACTGCTGGACCTGATGAATCCCGGCGTGCGCCAGGTGCCGGTGGAAACGCGCGCGCTGCTCACGCCGGGTCAGCTGGCTGGCGTGGCGGCCGCCGAACATGGCCAGCGGGTCGCCTCCGTCACCCTGTATGCCGAACCCGGCGCCGCGCCGCGGGTATTGTTTGCGCCGAAAGCCGGCCAGCGCCGTGGCGAGTCGGTGTATGTGCATCCCTATACCGGCGCGGCGCGGCCCGAGATGCAGGGGGCAGGCTTTTTCGAGTGGACCGAGTCCCTGCACCGCTGGCTGCTGCTGCCGCGCGAACCGGGCCGCCAGGTAGCAGGTGCGCTGGCGCTGTGCCTGCTGGGCCTGGCGTTGTCGGGCCTGTATCTGCGCTGGCCGCGCCGCCCGCTCGACTGGCGCACCTGGCTGACGTTCGATCCGGCCCTGAAAGGCCGCTCGTTCCTGTGGAACCTGCACGCCGTAACCGGCACCTGGTGTCTGGTGGTGTACGTGATGCTGACCATGACCGGCCTGTACTGGAGCTACGACTTCGTACGCGACAATGTCGACGCCTGGGCCGGCAGGCCGCCGCGCATGGCGCAGGCGCCTGCCAAACCCGGCCAGGCGCGCGAGAAAAAAGCGCCGGCATCGATCGCGCCGGCGGTCGATGTCAGCCTGGCCTGGAATACCTTCCGGCAGCAGGCAGGAAATTGGACCCTGGCCACCGTGCGCATGCCGGTGCGCGCCAGCGAAGCGGTGCAGTTCACCTGGCTGGGGGCGGACGCGCCGCATGACCGCGCGCGCAATTCGCTGTCGGTAATGGCGGCCGACGGCGCCATCACGGAAGAAAAGTTGCACGACCAGCAGGCGCTCGGCTCGCGCCTGGTCAGCATCATCTACCCGCTGCACATGGGCACCTATTTCGGCTTGCCGGGCCGTATCATCGTCACCATCGCCAGCCTGTGCATGCCGCTGTTCGGCATTACCGGCTGGATGCTGTACCTGGGCCGGCGCAAGGCCAAGAAGGCCGTTGCCGCGCAGCGCGCCATGCTGGGCGCCGGCGCGCCCGGCCCGCATGTCAGCGGCTTGCCGACCCTGGTGGCATATGCCAGCCAGTCGGGCCAGGCTGAACGGCTGGCGCTGGAAAGCGCGCGCGCCCTGCAGCAGGCCGGCGTGCCGGTCGAGGTGCAGTCGCTCGATCAATTGTCACCGGCGCAACTGCGCCATTACGAACGCGCGCTGATCGTTGCCAGCACCTTTGGCGAGGGCGAAGCACCGGACGGCACGCGCCGCTTTGCGCGCCTGCTGGGCGATGCCGGCGCGCCGCAGCTGGCCGGGCTGGAGTTTGGCCTGCTGGCGCTGGGCGACCGCCACTACAGCGAGTTTTGCGGCTTCGGCCATGCGCTCGACTTGCGCTTGCAAGCGCTGGGCGCCACGCCGCTGTTTCCCCTGATCGAAGTCGACAAGCACGACGCCCATGCGCTGGCCGCCTGGTCGCAGGCGCTGGCGCGCACCAGCGGCAGCCCGATCGACGCCATCGGCCGTCAGGAAGAAGCATCCTACGACGCCTGGCGCCTGACGCGGCGCGTGCTGCTCAATCCGGGCAGCCAGGGCGGCGCGCTGTATGAAATCGGCTTGTCCGGCCCGGCTGGCAGCCATTGGGAAGCGGGCGCGCTGGCCGAAATCATCGCCTGCAATATCGACGGCAGCGAAGGCGAAGACAGTGGCGGCAGCGCGCCGCATGCACCGCGCAGCTATTCGCTGGCATCCATGCCGCACGATGGCGAGCTGCAATTGCTGGTGCGCCAGGAACGGCACGAAGGCGAGAACAACGGCGGCTATGGCGTGGCCTCGGGCTGGCTGACGCAGTTCGCGCCGCTGGGCGGCGAGGTCAAGCTGCGCCTGCAAGCGAACCCGGCCTTCGCGCCGGCGCTGGCGGACGTGCCGTGCATCTATATCGGCAACGGCTCGGGCCTGGCTGGCCTGCGTTCTCACCTGCGCGCGCGCCGGCAGGCCGGGTTCGGCCGCAACTGGCTGCTGTTCGGCGAGCGCCAGCAAAGCACCGACAGCATCTGCGCGCAAGAACTGGAAGCGTGGCTGCAAGACGGCCACCTGGCGCGCCTGGACCGCACTTTTTCACGCGACGGCACCGAACGTGAATACGTGCAGGACCGCCTGCGCCGCGAAGCGAACGCGCTGCGCGCCTGGCTGCTGGACGGCGCCATCGTGTATGTCTGCGGCAGCCTGCAGGGCATGGCGGCCGGCGTCGATGCGGTGCTGCTGGAGGTGCTGGGCCAGGAGGGGCTGGACGAGTTGCGCGCGCAGGGCCGCTACCGCCGCGACGTTTATTGATCGGGCACAAACGATGATCAAACCCGGCGCCCTGTGTGGGGCGCCGCACGGTCGGGCCATGCCATCGGCCTACAGTAGGGCCATCTTTCTACTCTGAGGTGTGCCATGAAAAACCCCTGGATGAGCATGTACCTGAGCGCCGCCAACCGCGTCGCCAGCACGGCGCGCGGCCAGGCCACGGCCGCCATCAAGCGTGAAGCGGCAAAGAACACGCGGCAGCTGACGCAAGTGTGGTTCGACTCCTTCCTGCCGGCGGGCAAGCCGCGCAAAAGTGGCAAGCCAAAGTAGCTGCAAGATGCGTCTGCGGCGTGCTGCAGTGCGTCACAGCAATAAGTTGAACTTATCGCCATCTGGCCTACACTGCAAGCATGGTGACATAGGAGTTCCGGCTGGCGCCGCATCCCCGCGCCGCCGCCGGCCTGCCGGGAGATAATCATGTTGACGCTCAAAGTGCTGGCCTGCCTTGCCCTCTCGTCGCTGATGCTGGTGCCGGTGATGCTGCCCCGCTCCAGTGCCGCGCTGGCGCAATTGATGCAGACGCCCTATGTCGATGCCCATGCCATGTGGTCGCACTGGCCCCAGCGCTGACACGCTCTGGGCCGTCATCTGCGCGTGGTCCCATCGAACCTTTGATACAGGTCATGGATTTCCACGGTCAGCACGCCCACACTGACACAGCCCGGTCAGCCCGATGACGGGCTTACACAGGAGCTGGCATGTTGACATCTCAATGGAAACAAGACATGGCGCTGGGCAACCCCGCCATCGACGCGGCGCACGAAGCGCTGTTTGACGAACTGGCGCGGCTGGACAAGCTGGGCGACCAGCATTTCAGCGCGGCCTTTCGCGAACTGATCGCGACCGTGGAGCGCGATTTCCGCGAAGAAGAAGACCTGATGGAGGCCATCGGTTTTCATTCGCTGGCCAACCACCGCGAGCAGCATGCGCGCGTATTGAGCGGCCTGCACCACGCCTGGGCCGCCGTCGACGAGGGCGACCTGGCACAGGGCCGGCACGCACTGACCTTGCTGCCGCAGTGGCTGCTGTTCCACCAGGCCACGATGGACCTGGCGCTGTCCGCCGCCCTGGAAATGGTGCAGCGCCAGCCTGGCTGACGCCTTACAGTATCAGCACCGTTGCCCGCTCGGGCATCACCACCCGGTAGTGGCCCGGGTATTTGTCTTCGCCATCGAACATTTTGCAATACACGGGCAGGTTGATGTCATTGACGGCGGCGTCGTTCATCGGCAAGGTGGCGATCAGTTGCTGGTCCTGCATCAGTTGCAGGGCGCTGCCGCGCTCGGGTGCGCAAAAAGCCAGCGACTGCACTTCGCTGGAGAACAAACGCTTGTACCACGGCGTGATCGCGTGCACGGCCAGCCTGGCGTCATGCAGAACTTGCGCCACGCGCGCCACCGTCCAGGCGTCGCGCGCCACCGCAGGCTGGATCACCATATTGGCCGTCAACTCGCCCTTGCCCTTGTTGACCAGGAAACTGCCACCCTCGGCAGCAATCTCGTCATTGATGGGCACGACGAACACGCCGCCCTCGCCCACCTTGATCGCCACAGGCGCGCCATCGCCCTGCAGCGCCACGCGCACATCGTCGATGGTGGCGCTGAGCTTGGCCGGTATCAGGCGCAAGGCCATCACCACGTTGCCGCGCGAGACCTGCCACACTTTCTTTGCCGTCAGGTAGCTGTCGCGGTAGGCGGTAAAACGTACGCGCGGCGGGGCCGCCATATTGCTGGCCGTAACCGTCACGGACTGGGGCGTCACTTCCAGCAGTTCCGCTGCTACCGGCTCGGGTTCGGGTACAGGCGCGGGAATATCTTGCGCCGGTGCTGCGGCGGGTGCGGCTGGCAGCGCCTGCGGCGGCGGCGCCAGCTGTTCCTGCGCCGTCACGGCAGGCGGCGTGTGCGCTTCCTGGGCATGGCCCGGCAGCACGGCGCACAGGCCGGCACAGGCGATCCCGATCCCGATTCTTCTACGCATGCAATTGCTTCCTCTGGCAAATATCCTGTCTGCATTATCGCAGAACCGTTTAAGCCATGTGTACGGGCGTCTCGGCCTGATTTGCAACACCAAATGCACCGTTGCGGTGCAAATACTTGCTCATTTAATCAATAAGACTTATATTGATAATGATTCTCATTCATATAATGAGAGATCACTGTATCGTTATCCAAGCCAGGCCGGGCCGGCAGCACGCCACCCCACCAGCCACTGCGCCGCGCGCCAGAAGTGATAGGACACCCACAATCAAAAATATCCAGGATGATCATGTCTTTACACGCCCCTACCACCCGCCCTGCCTTGCGCCCCCTGCCGCGGCTGTTGCGCCTTACCCTGCTGAGCCTGGCCGCCGGCACCTGCCTGCCGGTGCATGCGGCCGATACCGCGCCCGAAGCCGTTGCCGACCCGACCTTGCCGGCCGTCACCGTCACCGGCCAGGCGGCGCAAGCCACCGAAGGCACGCGTTCGTATACCAGCGGCGACGCGCGCAGCGCCACGCGCATGGAATTGTCGCTGCGCGAAACGCCGCAATCGGTCAGCATCATCACGCGCGAACTGCTCGACGACCTGGGCGCGATACGGCTGGACCAGGCGCTGGGCTTGACCACCGGCATCCAGGTGGGCCAGCAGGACAGCGAACGCACCAGTTTTTATGCGCGCGGTTTCAGCATCAACAATATCCAGGTCGACGGCATGCCGCGCGGCGCGAATTCGCCGCTGCAAGATACGGTGCTGTATGACAGGGTGGAAGTGGTGCGCGGCGCCAACGGCCTGATGGGCGGCACGGGCGACCCGTCGGCCACCATCAACATGATACGCAAGCGCCCCACGAAAACCTTCCAGGCCAGCGCCGGCGTCAGCCTGGGCCGCTGGGACAACCATCGCGTCGAAGCCGACATTTCCACGCCGTTCAGCCAGGATGGCAGCGTGCGCGGCAGGGCCACCGCAGCCTGGCAGGAACGCGATTCGTATTTCGACATGTATCACGAACGCAAGACGGTCGGCATGGCCGTGCTGGAAGCGGACTTGCGCCCCGGCACCATGCTGACGGCCGGCATCGACTTCCAGGACAACACGCCGACTGGCGCCACCTGGGGCGCCGTCCCCTACTGGAATGCGGACGGCAGCCTGGCCAACCTGCCGCGCAATACCAGCTTGACGACGCCATGGAGTACCTGGGCCAACGACCAGCACACCGTGTTCGCCTCGCTGGACCAGCACTTGCCCGGCAACTGGAAGCTGCACCTGGGCTATGCGCGCACGGAAAGCAGCAACAACACCACGGTGGCCTATGCGGGTTCCGGCTATCCGAATCCGCAAACAGGTACCGGCATGAGCTTGTGGACCGGCGCCTGGGGCGAAGGCAAGAGCACGGCCGACAATTATGATCTGTATGCCAACGGACCGTTCTCCTTGCTGGGCCGCAAGCACACGGCCATCATCGGCTGGAATGGCGGCAATACGAAGTCGACGTCATTAGGCGGCACGGCCGAGATACTGTATCCGGCCAAGGTGCCCGACTACCGCAGCTGGACCGGCAACATCCCCAAGCCCGTCTTCACGCCGGACGGCTCCCATACGCGCGATGTGACGCGCCTGGCCGGCGGCTATATGGCCATGCGCCTGAGCCTGGCCGATCCGCTGCACGTGATCATCGGCGCACGCAGCAGCAACTACCGCACCGAAACGCGGGCCTGGAACACCAGCGGCGTCTACACCGGCACCAGCGATGCTTCCGAAACGCGTAATGAAATCACGCCGTATGCGGGCGTGGTGTTCGATATCAGCCCGCAATACTCGGCCTATGCCAGCTACACCGAACTGTTCACGCCGCAGTCCAGCCGTGACCGCAACAACCATTTCCTCGATCCCGAAACGGGCGACAACCTTGAAGCGGGTGTCAAAGGCGAATTTTTCGACGGCAAGCTGAACGCCTCGGCGGCCGTCTTCAAGGTCAGGAAGAAGAACTTGGCCGAACTCGACACCACGGTGCCGCAAGGCTTTGTGCTGCCGGGCGGCGGCTCGGCCTATGTGGCCAATGGCGAAGGCATCAGCGCCAGCGGCATCGAATTCGACGTCTCGGGCCAGCTGGCGCCGGGCTGGGAAGCGAGCGGCGGCTATACGCTCCTGAAGGCCGAGGAAGCCGACGGCAAGCGCGCCGTACCGAACCAGCCGCGCCACTTGCTGCGCCTGTCGACGGCATACCGCTTCGAAGGCCGCTGGCAAGGCCTGAAAGTAGGCGGCAGCGCCACCGCGCAAAGCGCCACCTACAGTGAAACCTGGTACGGCCGGCCACCGGCGCGCGATACCACGGCGCGCATTCCGCAAGCGGGCTATGCCTTGGTTAACCTGATGGCCAGCTATGCAGTAACGCCCAGGACGACGCTGCAGCTGAACGTCAACAACCTGCTCGATAAAAAGTACTACCGCAACATGGGCTTTTATGACAGCGTGTTCTGGGGCGAGCCGCGTAATGTGAATCTCAGCTTGCGCACCACGTTCTAACGGCTGCGCCAGTGTGCCGGCGCCGGCAAGTCGTAGCCTTCAAGCAAAGGGCCGCCGGCTGGCGCCAGGATGGCGCCAGTCACTTGCGCATAGGCCTGCTGGCCGGCCGGCAAGTCGCTGGCCAGCAGCCGCTGGGCGCCATCGAGCTGGGCGGCGATGGCTGCATCGTAAGCCTGCAGGCGGCGAAACAGATGCTTGCCGCCGCCGCTCCACTGGCCTGCCGCGCGCAAATGCAGGTCGGCCAGCATGCCGTACAGGTCGCAGGCCACCGCCATCGCTTCGCCGGGATGGCGGCTGTCGACCAGGTCTTCCAGCGCGGTAGTGATCGCGTAACGGCGCTGCTGCAATTGCGGCAGCGCCAGCGCTGGCGGCCCTTCTGCATGGATGGCCTGCGCCAGCGACCGCAGCGCTTCATATTGCGCGCTGGGGGCCGCGATATTCTCGCCTTCGAGCACCATCATCGCCAGCGGCACCTTGCCGCCAGGCGCATCGATCTCCCTGCAAAAATACTCGAACGTGGCCAGGTCGTGCGCAAACAGTTCCACCGTCCGCCCTTCCCATACCAGGGTGCTGCGCCAGGCAGCATCGACATGGTCGAACAGCAACAGCAAATCGATATCGGAACTGGGCGTCTGTCGTCCGGTGGCAAACGAGCCGCCGATCATCGCCGACACGGCGCCCGGATAACGTTCCTGCACCAGCCGCATGGCCTGCGCGCGGATTTCTTCGTAAGTAGCAATAGTTTCCATCGACATCCTCCTTGCCGCCATGCTACACGGGTTTATATCCTGATAAACTGGACGCTATCGCCGCTGACAAGGAATGTCCATGCACTGTGTCTACAAGATCATGCCCTCGCCGGTGGGCGAACTGACCCTGGTGGCGCGCGGCGAGGCGCTGGCGGCCATTTTATGGCAGGACGACAAGCCGACACGGGTACGCCTGGGCGAGCTGCGCGAAGACGGTGCGCATCCGGTGCTGCTGCAAACACAGCAGCAATTGCGCGAGTATTTTGCTGGTACGCGCCAGCAGTTCGAGGTAGCGCTGGACTTTGCCGGCACCGATTTCCAGAAAGAAGTGTGGCAGGCGCTGCTGACAATACCCTACGGCCAGACCCGCAGCTATGGCGACATCGCGCGCCAGATCGGCAAGCCTGCCGCCGTGCGCGCAGTGGGGGCGGCCAACGGCAAGAACCCTGTTTCCATTATCGCGCCCTGCCACCGGGTGATCGGCGCCAGCGGCGCGCTGACCGGTTTTGCCGGCGGCCTTGAGGCCAAGCAGACCCTGCTGGCGCTGGAGGGCATTGCCTTGTCAAGCGACCGGGACGCGGAAAAAACCGGCCTGGCCTTGCGCCGCGCCAAACAGGTCGACCTGGCGCAAGGCAACCTTTTCTAGTTTATTCCCCCAGCAAGGCCAGCGACTCCAGCCACGCCGCTTTCCAGGCCCGCAGCAGCGGCTGGGTGGCAAACGCTTTTTTCAGGTGCGGCATCGGCACGCGATGCACATCGTGCAGGCCGAAAGCCAGGGTGACGGGATTCCACAGGTAATTATTCTTGCCGCCGCGCGAATTCTTGCGCACGCGCGCGCCGTCGTCGCCAAAGATGCCCTCGCCTTTCAGCATGCCTTGCTCCAGGTTGATCTTGCCGATGCCCGCAAACGCTTGCAATATCTCGTTGCGCTCCAGGCCTTTCAGGCTTTCCTGCGGCATGGCCGGCGGTTCAGGCGCCACCGGCGTGGGATTCAGCAATTCCTTCACCAGTTTCAGCAGGTCGCGCTCCTGGAAATGCAAACCGTCCAGCGAGGCGCGCAAGCCTTGATCCTTCAGGGCGATGGCCAGGTTGCCCGAGTCGCGCGTAAAGCGCAGCCACACATCCTTGCCGCCAGCGGCCAGGTGCTGCTTGTCGTCGATAAAGACCACCGGCGCCGCATAGCGCGTCACGCCGTCATGGAACAATTCGGCCCACTCATCCGAATGCTCGATCCACACATATGGCAAGCCGCCCTCTTCCAGCAGCCGCGCCAAAGTCCAGGGCGTGCCGGTCTGCGCCTGCAGCCAGCTGCAAGCTTCGTCGGCGGTGGCACGGTAGGGCAAGGAAGGGAGAGTGGTGGTCATGATGCGGTCCAGTCAAAAGAATGGTGCGCAGTGTAGCACTGCGCTGCATCCAAAGCGGCCCCGGCCGCGTATACAAAGAAGTCCACGCAGCCGTTCTTTCATGAAAGGAAGCATCATGCGCCACTTCAGCAGACAAGCCGACGCCATCGAACAGTCCCTCTACCTGGCCACGCGCATGGACCAGGCGTTTGAACGACTGCGCCTGCATGACAATGCGCAGGCGCGGCTACGCTGCGCCCAATGGGTGACGGCCTGGGCGGTGGCGGCCGGCGCCGATGCGCCGCGCGGCATGAAGCTGCGCATCCGCGGCGAATTCATCCTGCTGTAGAGAATGCCGCGCCGCGTTTCAGCGATACTTCTCGGGCGTCGTGTCGCCGTCGACCATTTCGTACCACATTGCATTGAGCACGGCGAACATCGCCGCCAGCGGAAGGCCAAGTATCCAGGCGAAATACCACATGATGATTTCCTTTACAGTCAATGATTAGTAGGCGTGGCCGTTGCCGTCTTCGATGGCCTGGCCATCGACCTTGCCCCACAACACTTTATAAACCCAGCTCGTGTAGGCCACGATCAGCGGAATAAAGATGCTGGTGGCCACCAGCATGATGAACAGGGTCATGTGGCTGGACGAGGAATCCCATACCGTCAGGCTGGCGCGCGGATCGAGCGAGGACGGCAGAATGAACGGAAACATCGATGCGCCGACGCTGAGGATGATCGCGGCAATGCCCAGCGCGCTGGCCAGCAGGGCCGGCACGGCGCGGCGCTGGCGCAGGAAAACCAGGGCCAGCAGCGGCGCGGCCAGGCCCAGCACGGGAGCGGCCCAGGTCCACGGGTGGGCCGCGTAGTTGGCGAACCAGGCGCCGGCCGCCACTTCGGCCGTCTTGAACATCGGGTTCGACGGGCCAGCCACGGCAATAGCGCTGGTAATGCGGTAGCCGCCGACCGTGGCCCACAACGCCACGCCGGCGGCCGCATACAGCAGCACGGTGGCGACCGCCGCCACGCTGCCATAGGTGCGCGCGCGTTCGGCGACAGGACCGTCGGTTTTCACTTGCAGCCAGGTGGCGCCATGCATCACCAGCATCGCCACCGACACCAGGCCCGCCAGCAGCGCAAACGGGTTCAGGAGGCCAAGGAAGCTACCTTCGTAAAAGATATGCATGTCGTCGGAAAAGCGGAACGGCACGCCTTGCAGCACATTGCCGATTGCCACGCCGAAAATCAGGGCCGGCACGAAGCCGCCGATAAACAGGGCGATATCCCAGCGCGCGCGCCAGCGCGGATCGTCACGCTTGCTGCGAAATTTGAAGGCAACCGGACGCAGTATCAGCGCCACCAGGATCACGAACATGGCCAGGTAAAAACCAGAGAACGAGACGGCATACAGCTGCGGCCAGGCGGCAAAGATGGCGCCGCCCCCTAAAATCAGCCACACCTGGTTGCCTTCCCAGACGGGGCCGATGCTGTTGATGATGACGCGCCGTTCCAGGTCCGTCTTGCCGGCAAACGGCAGCAAAATGCCGGTGCCCAGGTCAAAACCGTCGGTGACGGCAAAGCCGATCAGCAGCACGCCGATCAAGAGCCACCAGATCAGGCGCAGGGTTTCATACGAAATCAGTTCATGCAAAATCACGATGCGACTCCTCAGGCAGGTTGGACGGCGGGTGGAACATGCAATGCGGCAGGCGCATGCACTTCCGGCCCCTTGCGGATGGTTTTCAGCATCAGCTTCATTTCGATCACCAGCAGCACCGTATAGATGGCGGCAAAGCCGGCGATGGTGATCAGCAAGGTCGTCACGCCCAGGTTCGACACCGCCACGGCGGTCGGCAGCACGCCTTCGATGACCCACGGCTGGCGGCCCACTTCGGCCACGATCCAGCCCGCCTCGGCGGCCACCCACGGCAGCGGTATGGCGAACACGGCCACTTTCAGCAGCCAGCGGTGGGCGTCCAGGGTGCGGCGCACCGACAGCACAAAAAACGTTCCGGTCAGCAAGATGAAGAACATGCCCAGCCCAACCATCACGCGGAAGGACCAGAACAGGGACGGCACGGACGGCACCGTGTCTTGCGCGGCCCTGGCGATCTGCTCTGGCGTGGCCAGGCGCGGATCGTCGACATAGCGTTTCAGCAGCAAGGCGTAGCCGAGCGACGGGCCTTTCGATTCGAACATGGCGTTCGCCTCTTCCGGCACCACGCCGCCGGGCGGCACGGCGCGGATGGTTTGCAGCGCGTCATAGGCCTTGATGCCGTCGCGTATCAGCAGTTCGCCGCGCTCGACCAGTTGCGCGAGGCCGGGAATTTCGGTATCGAGTGAACGCGTGCCGATCAGGCCCATCACCATCGGGATATGCAGCGCATAGTGCGTTTCGCGCGCGGCCTGGTCGGGAAAGCCGATCGCCGTGAAGGCCGCCGGCGCCGGTTCGGTTTCCCACATCGCCTCGATGGCGGCCAGTTTCATCTTCTGGTGTTCGGACGCCAGGTAGCCGCTTTCATCACCGAGCACCGCCACCGACAGCGACGCCGCCAGGCCAAAGGCGGCGGCCACCGTCATCGAACGCTTGGCCAGCGGCACGTGGCGGCCCTTGAGCAAGTACCAGGCCGACACGCCCAGCACGAAGATGGCGGCCACCGTATAGCCGGCCGACACGGTGTGCACGAACTTGGCCTGCGCCACCGGGTTGGTCAGCACGGCGCCAAAGTCGGTCACTTCCATGCGCATGGTTTGCGGATTGAAGGCCGCGCCGACCGGGTTCTGCATCCAGCCGTTGGCGATCAAGATCCACAAGGCCGAAAAATTCGAGCCAATGGCGACCAGCCAGGTGGTGGCCAGATGGCCGCGCGCGGACAATTTATCCCAGCCAAAGAAGAAGATGCCGACAAAGGTCGCTTCCAGGAAGAAGGCCATCAGGCCTTCGATCGCCAGCGGCGCGCCGAAAATATCGCCCACATAATGGCTGTAGTAGCTCCAGTTCATGCCGAACTGGAATTCCATCACGATGCCGGTGGCCACGCCCATGGCGAAGTTGATGCCGAACAGCACGCCCCAGAATTTGGTCATGTCGCGCCAGATGGTGCGGCCCGTCATCACGTAGACGGTTTCCATGATGGCGAGGATCACTGACAAGCCGATGGTCAGCGGAATGAAGATGAAGTGGTAGAGCGCTGTCAGCGCAAATTGCAGTCTTGATAGTGCAACAATATCGAGGTCCATAGGTGTTCCTGTTTGTTCCCTTAGGTGTATTTCATTAAAACAACGGTGCTGCAAACTTGTTAATCGGCCCGCAGGCTGCCGAGCGCCTGCTCAAATTCGGCCGTGCCGCGCCGCGCTTCGGCCACGATGCGGCCGTGGCGCAGTGTCACCAGGCGGTCCGCCAGCTGCGCCTCGCGCCGCAGATGCGTGGCGATCAGGAGGCTGCGTCCGGCGCTGCGCCCGGCCAGCCTTTGCAGCACGTCACGCGCGGTGCCGGCGTTCAGCGCCTCGGTGGCTTCGTCGAGCAGCCACAAGGGCGAGTCGTGCAGGAACAGCCGCGCCAGCGCCAGGCGGCGCGACTGGCCGCCCGACAGGCCCAGGCCGCCCTCGCCCAGCGGCGTGTCGAGGCCCTGGGTGAGCGCACGCACTTCCTGCGCCAGGCCCGCCGCCTGCAAAGCCTGCCACAGGCGCGCATCGTCGGCACCGGGGTCGGCCAGGCGCAGGTTGTCGCGCAGGCTGTCCTGGAACAGTTCGGTTCTTTGGGTAAACAGGCAGGCGCGCGGCGCGCTCACCGTGCCGGAGAGCGCCGTGATTTCACGCGCCGCCAGCGCCAGCAAGGTCGACTTGCCGGCGCCGCTGGGGCCGATCAGCGCCACCTTTTCGCCGGGCGCCACCACCAGACTCACGCCATGCACGACGGCCGCATGGCTGCCGGCATGCATCGCGCTGACCTGCTGCAGGCGCAAGCCCGCCGTGGTGGTCGGGACGGCTGGCACCGCTGGCTCTTCTGCGCGCGGGTTCAGGCGGCGCAGCGCCAGCAGCATGCGCCCCGCTTCCAGTGCGCCACGGCGCAGGCCGGCAAACGGTTCCATCGCGGTCAAGGCCAGCAGCACGGCCAGCGCCGCCGCCGGCACGCCGATCTGTTGCTGTTCGACCAGCGCGGCGGTGGCCAGCAGCACGCCGGCCAGAGTGAGGCTGCCAACGGCGCCATAGGCGGCGCCGGCGTTGGCGTCCAGGCGCTGCAGCGCAATATCGGTAGCCGCCAGCGACCGGTCGAGCTGCGCCAGGGACTGGCACTCGGCGGCGAGGCGCCCGGCCATCACCAGGTCGGTCTGGCCGGCCACCAGGTCGATCGCGGCCGAGCGCAGTTTTTCCATGTTTCGTGCACGCAGCGCGGCATGGCGGCGCGCGCGGCGCAGCACATGCCAGCCGATGGCGCCGCCGCTGATCAATAGCCAGGCGGCAAACACCAGGCCCAGCGTGATATCGAGGAATGCCAGCGCCAGGCCGGCCAGCAGCGCCGCGCACACGGCCGAGAACACCGGCACCAGCAGGCGCAGGTACAAGGCTTCCAGCGCGTCGATATCGGCCGTCAGGCGAAACAGCATTTTGGTCGGCTGGCGCAGCAAACGGCTGCCGGCGGCGGGCAGCGACCAGCGGCGAAACAGGCGCACGCGGATGGCGGCCAGCGCGGCGAACGTGGCGTCGTGCGTGACCAGGCGCTCGGCATAGCGGGTGCCGGTGCGACCGATCGCCAGCAGGCGTATGCCGGCCGAAGGGGCAAACACATCGAACGCCAGCGCAGTGGTGCTGGCCAGGCCGGCAAGCGAGGTGGCGGTAATGAACCAGCCGGACAGGCCCAGCAGCGCCATGCCGGCCACCACTGTCAGCGCTGACAGGGCCGCGCCCAGCAGCATTTTGCGCGGCTGGCCCAGCAACAGCTGGCGCAACAGGGGATTGCGTATCAACGACGTTTTCATGCTTGCAGCTCCCGGGTTTGCACGCCCAGCAGCACGCGGCGGGCCAGGCGCGCCGCCAGAACCGGATCATGCGTGGCGACGATCATGGTCTTGCCTTGCGCCAGGGCCAGCAAGGCGTCGGTCACGCGCGCCGCCGTTTCGCTGTCGAGGTGGGCCGTCGGCTCGTCGACCAGCAGCAGATCGGCGTGCGGATGGATGGCCACGCGGGCCAGCGCCAGGCGCACCGCTTCGCCGCCGGACAGGCCTTGCGCGCCGTCGCCCAGCATCACGCCAGGCTGCGCCTGGGATACCGTGGCCAGTTCGGCCAGGTGCAGCGCGGCGCCAACGCCGGCGGCGTCCGCCCCGGCGCGGCCCAGGGTCACGTTGTGGCTGACGGAGGCGGCAAACACGTGCGGCCGCTGGCCCATCCAGGCCATGCGCTGGCGCAGGCCCGCAACCGTGGCGTCGTCCAGCGCCACATCGCCAATCCGGATGGCGCCGCCATCGGCCGGCAGCAAGCCGGCGATCAGCGACAGCAAGGTGGACTTGCCGGCGCCGCTGGCGCCCAGCAGGGCCACATGTTCGCCGGGCAGCACCTGCAAATCAAAACCGTCAAACAGCGCTGCCTCGCCGGGATGGGCAAATTGCAGCTGCTGCAGTTGCACGGCCGGCGGCGTGGCGTGCGCAATGGCAACGGCAATCGCAGGCGCGCCCCCGCCCGGCATGGCGACGCCGCCATCGGCCAGGTCGGCCAGAGCGGCCAGGCCCGCCTCGCCGGCCGCCTTGTCATGCCAGACCGCCGCCAGTTCGCGCAGCGGCTCGAAAAAGGCCGGCGCCAGCAGCAGGATAAAGATGCCTTCACCCAAGCTGAGCTTGCTGCCCCAGCTGCCGAAGTTGAAGGTGCCCAGCAACGAGAAACCGATATACGCCGCCACCATCGCCAAGCCCAGCGCGGAAAACAGTTCCAGCACCGCCGACGACAGAAAGGCAATGCGCAGCACGGCCATGGTGCGGCGGCGCAGGGATTGTGCGCTGGCGTCAAGCCGCTCGGCGGTGGCGTCGACGGCGCCCAGCGCGCGCAAAGTCGCCAGGCCGCGCAGCCGGTCCAGCAAAAACGCGTTCATGCCGCCCATTTCCACCATCTGCGCGCGGCTGGCCGCTTGCGCGCCGATGCCCACCAGCGCCATGAAGACAGGAATCAAGGGTGCCGCGACCAGCAGCACCAGCGCGGCAAGCCATGACAGCGGCGCGATGGCGGCCAATATCACCAGCGGCACCAGCAGCACTTTCCAGCGCGTGGGCTGGTAGCGCACCAGATAGGGCACGATGGCTTCGGCCTGCTCGGCGATCACGCTGGCGGCCTGGCCCGACTGGGCCCGCTGGCGGTCCAGCGGCGAGCGCTGCGCCAGGGCCAGCGCCACCCGGTCCCGCAAGGCCGACAAGTGAACGCGCGCCGCCGCATACATGGCGCGCGCGCCCCATGCCTCGCCAGCGGCGCGCAGCACGCCCAGCAGCAGCACTGCGGCGGCCGGCAATACTGCCTCGCGCCAGCCCGCGCCGGCCGTCATCGCCGCTATCGTCCCGGCCAGCAAGGCCGCCTGCGGCAGCCATAAAAGCGCGGCGCCGCCCTGGATGACGCTGGCAAGACGGGGCAGGACGAAACGCGGCAAGGCAAGAGGCGTGGTGGACATGACAGATTTTTCGTTTGCTAGAACTTCTTGAGTTTTCAGTAATTTCTGTAAATTCGATTTTTTGTATAATACTGCGAAACGTGACAAATATCAATTGACCCGCTGCAAATAGAGTGCAAAACTTCCAGATAATTATGAAAACTCACCATATTGAAATGACGCCGCTGATCCTGACTTTCGTCAGCCATTTCGGCGAGATGGGCAGCCGCTGGGGCTTCAACCGCACGGTGGGCCAGGTGTATGCCCTGCTGTTCGTGTCGGAACAGCCGCTGCATGCCGATGAAATTGCCGAGCATCTGAGCTTTTCGCGCTCGAACGTCAGCATCGGCCTGAAGGAATTGCAGGGCTGGGGACTGATACGGCTGACGCGCATTCCGGGCGACCGGCGCGAGTATTTCTCGTCGCTGGGTGACGTATGGCAAATTTTCCGGGTGGTGGCGGCCGAACGGCGCCGTCGCGAAGTGGCGCCAACTTTGACGGTGCTGCGCGAATCGCTGATGGCACCGGCCAATGAACCGGGCGACAAATATGCGCAGGAGCGCATGCGCGAAATGTATGAACTGGTCGACCTGGCCAATACCTGGTTCGACGACCTGCAGCGGCTGTCGCCCGAATCGATGGCGCAACTGATGAAGATGGGCGCCAAGGTGCAAAAGCTGTTGAATGCCAAGGATCGCCTGTTTGGCACCGGCAACAAGAAGGAACAGGAAGAAGAGTAGAGACTGAAAATCCATGCGGATGCGCGAGCGCATCGAGGGCCAGCGATCGCTGGTCCGCCCAGAGGGAATCGAACCCCCATTCACGGTTTAGAAGACCGTTGTCCTATCCGTTGAACGATGGGCGGAAAGGTGCAGTATTTTAACTGATGCAAAGGCAGGATAGCCTATCCCTGCCAGCAATGAAAAACGGGCTGTCATTTCTGACAGCCCGCTTTATGACTTTGGTCGGAGTACAAGGATTCGAACCTTGGACCCCCTGGTCCCAAACCAGGTGCGCTACCGGGCTGCGCCACACTCCGAAGACAAGATAATAAGGCCTGGCAACAATTTCGTCAATTGCCAGAGGCAAAATAGATGGAAATAACTATCGCCCTTCCCTGTGAGGCCGGCACTACATGGCCAGCTTGTCGGCGATGCGGCGCGCCATGCTTTCCGCCTTCGCCGCATCTTTCGCTTCGACCATCACGCGTATCAAAGGTTCCGTGCCCGAAGCGCGTATCAGCACGCGACCGGTGTCGCCCAGCTCGGCTTCCACCCTGGCGGTCTCTGCCACCATGGCGGCGTTCTGCTGCCAGTCGGTACCGGGCGCCACGCGCACGTTGATCAGGGTTTGCGGGAACAGCACCAGTTCGGCGAGGCACTGCTGCAGGTTCTGGCCACTGCGCTTGAGCGCCGACAGCACTTGCAGCGCCGACACGATGCCGTCGCCGGTGGTGTGCTTGTCCAGGCACAGCAGGTGGCCCGAGCCTTCGCCGCCCAGGATCCAGCCCTTTTCCTTCATCACTTCCAGCACATAACGGTCGCCCACCTTGGCGCGCGCAAATCCGATGCCCTGCTGCCTGAACAACACTTCCAGCGCCATATTGGTCATCAGGGTGCCGACGGCGCCAGCCACCGCGCCGGTTGCCAGGCGGTCTTTCACCATCACATACAGCAGCTCGTCACCGTTATACAGGCGGCCAGTGGCGTCGCACATGATCAGGCGGTCGGCGTCGCCGTCGAGCGCGATGCCGAGGTCGGCGCCGTGCTCGACAACAGCGGCAGCCATCGCCTTGGTGGCAGTGGCGCCAAAGCCGGCGTTGATATTGAAGCCGTCCGGTTTGTTGCCGATGGCAATCACTTCCGCGCCCAGCTCATGGAATACGTGGGGCGCGATATGGTAGGCGGCGCCATGCGCGCAATCGACGACGATCTTCAGGCCATGCAGGTCCAGCTCGTTCGGAAACGTGCTTTTGCAAAACTCGATATAGCGCCCCTGTGCATCGTCCAGGCGCTTGGCGCGGCCCAGCTTTTCGGAGGGCACGCAATCCATCGGCAGCTCCAGCGCCGCTTCGATTTCCTCTTCCAGGCTGTCGGGCAGCTTGGTGCCCTGGCCGGAAAAGAACTTGATGCCGTTGTCATGGTAGGGATTATGCGAAGCGGAAATCACCACGCCGGCCGTCAGGCGCAGCGCGCGCGTCAGGTAGGCGATCGCCGGCGTGGGCACCGGGCCGGCCAGCAGCACGTCGACGCCGGCGGCAGCCAGGCCCGCTTCCAGCGCCGCTTCCAGCATGTAGCCGGAAATGCGCGTGTCCTTGCCGATCAGCACGGTCGGGCGCACCTTGGCGCTTTGCGACTGGGCCAGCACCTTGCCGGCCGCGTAGCCGAGGCGCATCACGAAATCAGGAGTGATCGGGGCCGTGCCCACCAGGCCGCGGATGCCATCGGTACCAAAATACTTGCGCGTCATATTGTTCTCTTTTTGTTGTTTATCATAAATCTTACTAGGTCAGCTTGCCATTCGCCAGACCTTCAGCGCATCGACAGTTTCAGCAACATCATGCACACGCACAATTTCGGCGCCTTGCGCTACCGCAGCAAGCGCGCCGCCGATGCTGCCTGCCAGGCGCTGCTCCACCGGGCGGCCGGTAGCGGCGCCCAGCATCGATTTGCGCGACAGGCCGGCCAGCACCGGCAGGCCCAGCTCGCCGCGCAACTGCTTCGTTGCGCGCAGCAAGGCGTAATTCTGCTCAACCGTCTTGCCAAAGCCAAAGCCGGGATCGATGCACAGGCGCTCGCGCTCGATGCCGGCGGCCATCATGGTATCGACCCGTTCACGCAAAAAATCCGTCACTTCGCGCACCACGTCGTCGTATTGCGGCTGATCCTGCATGGTTTCGGGCACGCTTTGCATGTGCATGATGCACAGCGCGCAGTCGCTGTCTTTCACGGCCTCGATGGCGCCGGGGGCGCGAAAACCATTGATATCGTTGATCATGTCGGCGCCGGCCAGGATGGCCTCGCGCATCACTTGCGGCTTGTAGGTGTCGACCGATAAAGGCTTGCCGCAGTCACGCAGCGCATACAGCACCGGCATCACGCGCTGCAGTTCGTCCGCCAGCGGCAACGGCGGCGCGCCAGGGCGGCTCGACTCGCCGCCGATATCGATGATGTCGGCACCGTCCGAAATCATCTGCTCGGCGCGCGACAGGGCAAACTCCAGGTGCTGGAACTTGCCGGCGTCGGAGAACGAGTCAGGCGTGATATTGAGGATGCCCATGACCAGGGCGCGCCTGCCCTGCTCTTGCGCCTGCAGCTGGAAGCCGAAGCGGCCGAATTGTAAATAGTGTCGCATGTGAATCTGTGTGATCGGAAAAAAGAGGGAAACGGTAACAAAAAAGGGCAAGGATTGCTCCTTGCCCTTTTCTTGTCATTGCCGCCTGGCCAAGTATCAGCAGGCAGCGACGATCAGGCTGGCGCCGTCACGTTCGGCGAGATGCCACCGGCACCGCTGTCGCCAGCGTTGCGGCGTGGCGGGATGACTTTTGGCGGACGCGGCTCCAGGCCGGCCATGATGTCGTTGATCTGCTCGGCGTCGATGGTTTCCCATTCCAGCAGGGCCTTGGTCATCATTTCGACCTTGTCGCGGTTGCTTTCCAGCAGCTTGCGCGACAGCGCATATTGCGTGTCGAGGATGCTGCGGATTTCGGCGTCGACCTTTTGCTGGGTCGCTTCCGAGATCGTTTTCGTGGCGCCACCGAAGAAACCTTCGTTTTCGCTGTCTTCATAGACCATCACGCCCATGCTGTCGGACATGCCGAAGCGGGTGACCATCGAGCGGGCGAGCTTGGTGGCGCGCGAGAAGTCGTTCGAGGCGCCGGTCGACATTTGTCCGACGAAAATCTCTTCGGCGATACGGCCGCCAAACAGGATGGAAATTTCTTCCAGCATCTTGTCCTTGTAGGCCGACAGATTGTCGTGTTCCGGCAGCTGCCAGGTCAGGCCCAGTGCCCAGCCACGCGGCATGATGGTGACCTTGTGTACCGGGTCGGCTTTCGGCAGCAACTTGGCAACTACTGCGTGACCGGACTCATGGTAAGCCGTATTGCGGCGCTCTTCCTCGCGGATGATCATCGACTTGCGCTCGGGACCCATGTAGATCTTGTCTTTCGCGTCTTCGAAGTCGCTCATTTCCACCAGGCGCTTGCTGCGGCGCGCGGCGAACAGGGCAGCTTCGTTGACCAGGTTGGCCAGATCGGCACCCGAGAAACCAGGCGTGCCGCGGGCCAGGATGTCGGCCTTGACGTCGGTGCCGATAGGCACTTTGCGCATGTGCACGTTCAGAATCTGTTCACGGCCGCGGATATCGGGCAAGCCTACCGACACCTGACGGTCGAAACGGCCCGGGCGCAGCAGCGCTTTATCGAGCACGTCGGCACGGTTGGTGGCGGCCACGACGATCACGCCGGAGTTCGCTTCAAAACCGTCCATCTCGACCAGCAACTGGTTCAGGGTCTGTTCGCGCTCGTCGTTGCCGCCGCCGGTACCGGCGCCACGGTGACGACCGACCGCGTCGATCTCGTCGATGAAGATGATGCAAGGCGAGTGTTTCTTGGCGTTTTCAAACATGTCACGCACGCGGGAAGCGCCCACGCCGACGAACATTTCAACGAAGTCGGAACCCGAGATCGAGAAGAACGGTACCTTGGCTTCGCCGGCAATCGCACGTGCCAGCAGGGTTTTACCGGTGCCCGGAGGACCGACCATCAGCACACCGCGTGGAATGCGGCCGCCCAGTTTCTGGAATTTGCTCGGGTCCTTGAGGAAGTCGACCACTTCGTTGACTTCTTCTTTCGCTTCGTCGCAACCGGCGACGTCGGCGAAAGTAACGGTGTTGCTTGCTTCATCCATCATGCGGGCTTTCGACTTGCCGAACGAGAAAGCCCCGCCCTTGCCGCCGCCCTGCATCTGGCGCATGAAGAAGACCCAGACGCCGATCAGCAACAGCATCGGGAACCAGGAGACAAAAATCGATTGCAGGAACGATGGTTCCTCAGGTGGGCGCACGTCGAAGTGCACGCCGTTGTCGCGCAGGTCACCGATCAGGCCCTTGTCGAGACTGGTCGCGGTGGTGCGCACCTTGGTATCGTCCATCAGCTTGGCGGTAATCGACGAACCTTCGATCACGACGTCCTTGACGCGCTTGGCTTTGACCTCATCCAGCAAATCGGAATAAGCGATGGCCTTGCTGCCGCCCGTGGCGCCATGGCTATCAAACTGCTTGAACAGCATGAACAGCAGCAGCAGTACGACGACCCAGATGGCAGATTTGGAAAACATGTTATTCACGAAGACTCCTTGGATGCAGTGCGCATCTTTTTGCTATAGCTAGAAACACGATTTTACTCGCAATAAGCGGGCCGTGCCAAAGCCCGACTATCCGTGTGCGCCAAAAAAACCGCGCTCACGTCAAGAAATGAAATGCAGTATAAACAATTTGGCCATATTCACCGGCATCGCCACTGCACTTCTCGTCCCCATGTGCGGATACCGGGTCAAATATCAAGAGCGGAATCGTCTTCTTCAACGGCATTTTTCAGCGGGTTCTTCAGCCCCCGGCCCATCAGGAAGATTTCGGATGACTTGTCGCGGCTGGCCTTTGGTTTCTTTTGCACCACGACTTTGAATTCAGCACGGAATTTTTCCACGATCTGGCTGAAGCCCATATCCTTGAAGCACTTGACCAGCAATACGCCTGAAGGCTTCAAATGCAACTGCGAAAATTCGATGGACAGGTCAATCAGATGCTCCATGCGCGCCGCATCGGCCGTGGCGATGCCCGACAGATTGGGCGCCATGTCCGACAGCACCAGGTCCACTTTGCGTCCCTGCAACACCACTTCCAGCTGGCGCAGCACGCGCGCTTCGCGGAAGTCGCCCTGGATGAAGTGGAAGTCGGCGATCGGCTCCATCGCCAGCATGTCCAGGCCGATCAAAGTACCATTGACACCGCCGCCATCCTTGCCGGCCAGCTTGCGCCGCAGGTACTGGGCCCAGCTGCCAGGCGTGCAACCGAGGTCGACAATCACCTGACCATGCTTGACCAGTTTCTCGTCTTCATCGATTTCCTTGAGCTTGTATGCGGCCCGGGCACGGTAGCCCTCTTTTTGCGCCAACTTCACATAAGGGTCATTAATGTGGTCATGCAACCAGTTTTTGTTTAATTTCTTCTTTGCCATTCGCGTAGAATACTGCTTTTAAGGGAATTACTAAAAATTATTATGCTAAAACTTACACCCGTTGAGCGCAGCGCACTGCGCGCCGAAGCACACGCGCTGAAGCCTATCGTCATTATCGGCGAAGCGGGCTTGACACCTGCTGTCCTCAAAGAGATCGACCTCGGCCTGGATTCACACGGCCTGATCAAAGTACGCGTGTTCGGCGACGACCGCGAAGCGCGCGTCGGAATGTACGAGACGATTTGCGGCAATCTCGGCGCCGCTCCCGTACAACACATAGGCAAACTGCTGGTAATCTACCGTCCGAAAAAAGAAGTGGTGAAGGAGAAGGTCAGTTCCGGCAAGGGCATGCGCGAAGTGACCATCGTCAAAGCCAGCGCCAGCGGCACCAAGCGCCCGAGCGTGACGAAAGTCATGATCAAGGGCAATGAGCGCGTGACCGAAGGCGGCTCCATCAAGCGTGCCAAGCCGCGCCAGAAGAGCGCCAAGAAAAGCGCGCTGGGCAGCAAGTAAGCCCACCCTCAGCCGCCGCCAGGCGGTTGAAACAGGAAGCGGAGCATGGAATTTTCCATCGCTCCGCTTTTTTATTGCCATTACAATATGGTCAGTGTTGTTTCCAGATCAGCACACCCGCCAGCAAGCTCTGTACCGCAAACACCAGGGTCGACACGCCGTGCAGCATGCCGAAGCGGCTGCGCATGGCGTCATCCATGATGCCCGACGGCGCCTGCGCCTTCAGTTCGCTCATCAAAGGCGTGATGCCGAAATGGCTGACCAGCGCGCACACCAGCATGGACAGCACCAGCGCGCCGAGCAGGCGGCGGCGCTTGGGCTCCAGCGCACCGGGCGCCCATTGCAGCAGGGCCAGCAGCGCCAAAGCACAAGCGATCGACAGCCAGGCTTCGGCACGGAACATGCTGCCGGCGATATTGCCTGCCAGCACACGGTCGCTCAGGGTGCCAAACAGCGTGGGCGCGACAACAAAGCCGATGGTCCACAGGCTGCCGGCCCACAGGGTGGCCACCAGGATGCGCAGGCGGACCAGCATCAGATGTACAGTACTTCCAGGATTTCGTATTCGCGCGGGCCGGACGGCGCCTGCACTTCGACCACGTCGCCGGCATACTTGCCGATCAGCGCGCGGGCGATCGGCGAGGTCACCGATACCTTGTTCAGCTTCAGGTCGGCTTCGTCGAGGCCGACGATCTGGTACGTCACTTTCTGGCCCGACTCCAGGTCTTCCAGGTTCACGGTCGAGGCGAACACCACGCGGCCTTCCGCGTCGAGGGTGGTCGGATCGATGATCTGGGCGGCGCCCAGCTTGCCTTCCAGTTCGGCGATACGGCCTTCGACGAACGCCTGGCGTTCCTTGGCGGCGTCGTACTCGGCGTTTTCCGACAGGTCGCCGTGCGAGCGCGCTTCGGCGATCGCATCGATGACGATACGGCGTTCCTTGGTCTTCAAATGATGCAGCTCTTCCTTCAGGAGTTCTGCGCCGAATTTGGTCAATGGGACTGAGGTCATGTTATCTCTACTATCTGCTAGTTATCAGTGTCAGGTCGTGCAAACGACGTCACCAAGTGAAAACCACAGAGGCCGCGCGCTGCTCTGCACGGAACTCTGTGGTTGATAAGCATGCAGTGTACCGCCTAACGGCGGCCACTGCAAATAACACGCTGGCGATTACGCCTCTTGCAAGGTCTTGTGCAGACCCTGCAGATCGTACACGCGCAATTCGTCGAGGTGACGGATGCCTTCGACGGCCGCTTCCGCGCCGGCGATGGTGGTGTAGGTCGTCACGCGCGAGGCCAGGGCCGAGGTGCGGATGGCCCGCGAATCGACGATGGCGCTGCGTTTTTCTTCGACGGTGTTAATCACCAGCACGATCTCGTGGTTTTTGATCATGTCGACCACGTGCGGACGGCCTTCGATCACCTTGTTCACCGGCGTGACGGCAATCCCGGCCGCCGCGATCACGGCCGCAGTGCCCTTGGTGGCGACCACCGTAAAGCCGGAATCGACCAGGTCACGCGCCACTTGCACGGCGCGCGGCTTGTCGGACGACTTCACGCTGATGAAGACCTTGCCGGTCTTCGGCAGGTTGACGCCGGCGCCCAGCTGCGATTTGACGAAGGCTTCGCCGAAAGTCAGTCCCACGCCCATCACTTCGCCGGTCGACTTCATTTCAGGGCCCAGGATGGTGTCCACGCCCGGGAACTTGACGAACGGGAACACGGCTTCCTTGACGCTGTAATACGGCGGCACGACTTCCTCGGTGATGCCTTGCGACGCCAAGGTCTGGCCAACCATGCAGCGGGCGGCAATTTTCGCCAGCTGCAAGCCCGTGGCTTTCGATACGAAAGGCACGGTACGCGAAGCGCGCGGATTGACTTCCAGCACGAACACCACGTCTTTCAGTTCGCCCTCGATTTCCTGCTTCTGGATCGCAAACTGCACGTTCATCAGGCCGACCACGTTCAGGCCCTTGGCCATCAGCGCGGTCTGGCGTTTCAGTTCGGCGATGGTGTCAGCCGACAGCGAATATGGTGGCAGCGAGCAGGCCGAGTCGCCCGAGTGCACGCCAGCCTGTTCGATGTGTTCCATCACGCCGCCGATAAACGTGGTTTCGCCGTCCGAGATGCAATCGACGTCGCACTCGATGGCGTCATTCAGGAAGCGGTCCAGCAGCACCGGCGAGTCGTGCGAAACCTTGACCGCTTCGCGCATGTAGCGCTCGAGGTCGCGCTGCTCGTGGACGATTTCCATCGCCCGCCCGCCCAGCACGTAGGAAGGACGTACCACCAGCGGGTAGCCGATTTCCTGTGCCAGCGCCAAAGCGTCGGCTTCGGTGCGGGCGGTACGGTTCGGCGGCTGGCGCAGTTCCAGCTTGTGCAGCAGTTGCTGGAAGCGCTCACGGTCTTCGGCCGCATCGATCATGTCGGGCGAGGTGCCGATAATCGGCACGCCGTTCGCTTCCAGGTCCAGCGCCAGTTTCAAAGGCGTCTGGCCGCCGTACTGCACGATCACGCCGACTGGTTTTTCAATCGCGACGATTTCCAGCACGTCTTCCAGGGTCAGGGACTCGAAATACAGGCGGTCGGAGGTGTCATAGTCGGTCGACACGGTTTCCGGATTGCAGTTGACCATGATGGTCTCGTAGCCGTCTTCACGCATGGCGAGCGCGGCGTGGACGCAGCAATAGTCAAATTCGATACCCTGCCCGATACGGTTCGGGCCACCGCCCAATACCATGATCTTTTTCCTGTCGGTCGGATTCGATTCGCACTCTTCGTCGTACGTTGAATACATGTACGCGGTGTCGGTCGAAAATTCTGCCGCGCAGGTGTCGACGCGCTTGTAGACGGGACGGATGCCCAGCGCATGGCGCTGCTGGCGCACGGCCGTATCGGTCGTCTGCAACAGGAAGCCCAGGCGGCGGTCCGAGAAACCTTTTTGTTTCAGCTTGTACAGCGTGGTCTTGTCCAGGCCGTCCAGCTTCTGCGTGTCCAGCCACAGTTCCAGGTCGACGATTTCCTTGATCTGGATCAGGAACCATGGGTCGATCTTGGTCAGATTGTGCACTTCTTCCAGGGTGAAGCCCTGGGCAAACGCGTCGCCCACGTACCAGATGCGTTCCGGACCAGGCTCGCCCAGTTCTTCTTCGATCTTTTCGCGGTCCTTGGTCTTTTCGTTCATGCCGTCGACGCCCACTTCCAGGCCGCGCAGGGCTTTCTGGAACGATTCCTGGAACGTGCGGCCGATCGCCATCACTTCACCGACCGACTTCATCTGCGTCGTCAGGTGCTGGTCGGCGGTCGGGAATTTCTCGAACGTGAAACGCGGGATCTTGGTAACCACGTAATCGATCGACGGTTCGAACGAGGCCGGCGTGGCGCCGCCCGTGATCTCATTGCGCAGTTCGTCCAGCGTGAAACCGACTGCCAGCTTGGCGGCAATTTTCGCGATCGGGAAACCGGTGGCTTTCGACGCCAGTGCCGACGAACGCGACACGCGCGGGTTCATCTCGATGACGATCATGCGCCCGTCAGCAGGGTTGATCGAGAACTGCACGTTCGAGCCGCCGGTGTCGACGCCGATCTCGCGCAGTACCGCCAGGCTGGCGTTGCGCATGATCTGGTATTCCTTGTCCGTCAGCGTTTGCGCCGGCGCGACCGTAATCGAGTCACCCGTGTGTACGCCCATCGGGTCGAGGTTTTCGATCGAGCAGATGATGATGCAGTTGTCCGCCTTGTCGCGCACCACTTCCATTTCGTACTCTTTCCAGCCCAGCAAGGATTCTTCGATCAGCAATTCCTTGGTCGGCGAGGCTTCCAGGCCGCGCTTGCAGATCGTTTCGAATTCTTCCTCGTTGTAGGCGATGCCGCCACCGGAACCGCCCATGGTGAACGATGGACGGATAATGGTCGGGAAGCCGACCGTGCGCTGCACCGCCCACGATTCTTCCATCGAGTGCGCCACGCCGGACTTGGCCGAACCGAGGCCGATCTTGGTCATCGCGTCCTTGAACTTGGAACGGTCTTCGGCCTTGTCGATCGCTTCCGGCGACGCGCCGATCAGCTCGACGTTGTATTTCGCCAGCACGCCATTGTTGAACAGGTCCAGCGCGCAGTTCAGCGCGGTCTGGCCGCCCATGGTCGGCAGGATCGCGTCAGGACGCTCCTTGGCGATGATGCGCTCGACCACCGACCATGTGATCGGTTCGATATACGTGACGTCGGCCATTTCCGGGTCGGTCATGATGGTTGCAGGGTTGCTGTTGACCAGGATGACTTTGTAGCCCTCTTCGCGCAAGGCCTTGCACGCTTGCGCGCCGGAATAGTCGAACTCGCAGGCCTGGCCGATCACGATCGGGCCAGCGCCAATAATCAGAATACTTTTGATATCTAAACGTTTAGGCATTTTTCTTTTTCTCCTCCGCGTCCATCAGCTTGATGAAGCGGTCAAACAGGTAAGCAACATCCATCGGGCCCGGCGACGCTTCAGGGTGGCCCTGGAAGCAGAAAGCCGGCTTGTCCGTGCGGGCAAAGCCCTGCAGGGAGCCGTCGAACAGCGATTCATGGGTAACGCGACAGTTGGCAGGCAGAGTGGCCGCGTCGACGGCGAAACCGTGGTTTTGCGAGGTGATCAGCACCTGTTTCGTTTCCAGGTCTTGTACCGGGTGGTTGGCGCCGTGGTGGCCGAACTTCATCTTCAGCGTTTTCGCGCCGGAAGCGATCGCCATGATCTGGTGGCCGAGGCAGATGCCGAAGGTCGGGATGCCCTTTTCGATCAGCGCCTTGGTAGCGGCAATCGCGTAGTCGCACGGCTCCGGGTCGCCGGGGCCGTTCGACAAAAAGATGCCGTCCGGATTCAACGCCATGGCCTCTTCGGCCGTCGCCTGCGCCGGCAGCACGGTGACCTTGCAGCCGCGCGCCGTCAGCATGCGCAGGATATTGCGCTTGACGCCATAGTCGAACGCCACCACGTGGTATTTCACGTCGGCATCCAGAAGCTGGCCATAGCCCTCGCCCAGGGTCCATTCCGTTTCGCGGTATTCATAGGCGGTTTTCACGGACACGACTTTCGCCAGGTCCATGCCGGCCAGGCCGGGGAAGGAACGGGCCAGGTCCAGCGCCTGCGCGGCGGATGGCTCATTGCCTTGCGTGCCGACCAGGATGGCGCCGCCCTGCGCACCTTTTTCACGCAGGATGCGCGTCAGCTTGCGGGTATCGATGCCGGCGATGGCGACGATATTTTCAGCTTTGAGGTAGTCGGACAGGGAAAGGGTGGAACGGAAGTTGGATGCCAGCAAAGGCAGGTCACGAATGATGAGGCCGGAAGCATGAACCTTGGAAGATTCGACGTCTTCCGGATTGACGCCCGTATTGCCGATATGCGGATAGGTCAGGGTGACCATCTGGCGGCTATAGCTGGGGTCGGTAAGGATTTCCTGATACCCGGTCATCGAGGTATTGAAAACAACCTCGCCCGTGGTATGACCGGCGGCGCCGATCGAAAATCCTTTGAAGATCGTTCCATCAGCAAGCGCTAATATGGCTGGAACGGCAGGGCCAGAAAAAAATGGCGGCAAGGGCAACTCCTGATAAAGTTACCGTAGCTGCGCCACGTCAGACCGACCGCCAAGATACCCGAGCTGCGTGCGCTCAGGGTGTTTCAACGGTCATTTTGAATGATGGGATGGGTAGTCGCTACGGTATGTGTGTGATTGGCTAAACCTTTGAATTATAACCAAAAGGCAGCTTTTCCACAAGGAAGAAAATAGAGAATCGGCGGCAAAATATTTTCAAGCCAGCACAAAACACGCGCCCATGAAAAAAGCCGTCCGGCTTGCGCGGGGCGGCTCGTCAGGCAATAGCGGTTATTACTTATGCCGTCAGCGCGGCAATACCGGCTTTCGCGACCTGCGCATCTTCATTCGAGCGCACGCCCGAGACGCCGACCGCGCCCACATAGTGGCCTTCATAGATGATGGGCACGCCGCCTTCGAGCAGGCCGTCGATTTCCGGCGCGCTCAGGAACGACACGCGCCCGCCGTTGATCATCTCTTCATAGATGCGCGATTCGCGGCGGCCCAGCGCGGCTGTCTTGGCTTTCGATGGCGCGATATGCGAAGAAATCGGCGCCACGCCGTCCATGCGCTGCATCCACACCAGATGGCCGCCATCGTCGACGATGGCGATCGCCACCGCCCAATTGTTCTTGACCGCTTCCGCTTCGGCGGCGGCGGCGATTTTCTTGATGTCTTCCAGGCTCAGTACCGGTTTCGATTGCATGATGCTTCCTTGTGATGGTGATTCGATGATGCAAAATTGTAGCTGAAACAGCCCTGCCAACAACAGCATTTACTGTTCGCGCTTTGCTTTCAGTTTCTGCTTGAGCTGCGCCATCACGGCAAACGTCGCCTGCTCGCCGGCCAGAATGGCCTGGTTGCGGCTGGCGAAATCATTGCCTTTCATGGTACCCAGGCTGGGCTGAATCACCACATCGGCATCCTTCAGCTCGAACTGGTTGATGCGCTGGCCCATGATGGCGAAGGTCTGCATGATCACCTCCATCGAGCTGATGGCTTTTTGCGTGTCGGTTTGCGAGGAAATATTGACGGCGATAATGAAGTCCGCGCCCATGTCGCGCGCAAAACGCACCGGCACCGGCGCCACCAGGCCGCCATCGACATAGGTATGGCCGCCGATTACCACCGGCTGGAACACGCCCGGCACGGCCGACGAGGCGCGCACGGCCATGCCAGTATTGCCGCGCTGGAACAGGATCGGCTGGCCGTTTTTCAAGTCGGTCGCCACCACGCCAAACGGAATCTTGAGTTTTTCCAGCGATACGCCGCCGACGGCCTTGTTCACATAGCTTTGCAGCGCTTCGCCTTTCAACACGCCGGACGATTTGCCGAACAGCGGCAGCGCCCAGTCCGAGATCGCCGCTTCATCCATGTCAAACGCCATCTTTTGCAGCGCAAAACCGGAGTTGCCCGCCGCATACAAGGCACCGACCACGCTGCCGGCGCTGGTGCCGGTAACGATATCGGCATTGATGCCCTGCGATTCAAGCGCCTTGATCACGCCGATATGCGCAAAACCGCGCGCCGCCCCGCCACCGAGCGCCAGCCCGATCTTGATCTTGCGCGGCGTGACGGCCACCGGCACTGGCGGCGTCAATACTTGTACGGGTTTCGGGGCAGGCGTTTCGCAGCCGGCCAGCACAAAGGCGGCCAGGGCAAGCAGGGTCAGGCGTTTAGGGAGCATAGTGGACGAGTAGAAGCCGCGCGCGGCAGTGACAGCAAAGGAAGCGCCGATTGTAGCGCAAGCGGCGGCACGCCCGCTGAGGCGGTGCTTAAAAGAACTTTCCGCAAACGCAGCAGCACGCGTGCGCAAATTGCCCGATCGCCAGAAATCTGCTTGACAGCCAAACACAAACTCCATTACATTGAGTGCATGTCCTCCTTCAAACTTCCATCCCCTTCCCTGCTGTCGCTACCGCGACTACTACTAGCACGCGCTTGAGTTTGCCGCTTTGCTGCGCCTGGCCACACGCCGGCGTGTTTTAAAAAAACCCTGGAAGGTTTGATGATGTTTGCACCATCCCCAATACACACCGCAATCCCTGCAGCCGCTGCCGCCGCTACTGGCCGCCTATCGCTACCGACCGCTTGCCTGGCCTAGCGTTGCGTGGCCGCCCGGCAAGCTTGCGCCACACCCCATTTCGCTTTCCCCCTTTCAGGAGTACCCGATCATGATGTTGCAAAATCCAGCTTCCAAATACCGCGCCTTTCCTCCAGTCAAATTGACCGACCGTCAGTGGCCGAACCAGATCATCGACAAGCCGCCGATCTGGATGAGCACCGATTTGCGCGATGGTAACCAATCGCTGATCGAACCGATGAGCGCCGAGAAGAAGCTGCGGTTCTTTGAAATGCTGATCGCCATCGGCCTGAAGGAAATCGAAGTGGGTTTTCCATCGGCTTCGCAGACCGACTTCGATTTCGTGCGCAAACTGGTCGATGAAAAGCGCATTCCCGATGACGTCACCATCATCGTGCTGACCCAGTCGCGCGAAGAGCTGATCCGCCGCACCGTCGAATCCGTGGTTGGCGCCAAGCGCGCCATCGTCCACCTGTACAACTCGGTGGCACCGGTGTTCCGCAAGGTCGTGTTCGGCATGTCGCGTGAAGAAATCACCAATATCGCCACCACCGGCACCACCCTGGTAAAACAACTGGTGGCGCAGCATCCGGAAACGGAATGGGGCTTTGAATACACACCAGAGTCGTTTTCAACCACCGAACTCGATTTCTCCAAGCATATCTGCGACGCCGTCAGCGCCATCTGGAAGCCGACCCCGGCCAACAAGATGATCATCAACCTGCCATCGACCGTGGAATGCAGCACGCCGAACGTGTACGCCGACCAGATCGAATGGATGTCGCGCAAGCTGGCGCGCCGCGATTCCATCATCATCAGCGTGCACCCGCATAATGACCGCGGCACCGCCGTCGCATCGGCCGAGCTGGCGGTGATGGCCGGCGCCGACCGGGTCGAAGGCTGCTTGTTCGGCAATGGCGAGCGCACCGGCAACGTCGATTTGGTCACTTTGGCGATGAATTTGTACACCCAGGGCGTGCACCCGGGCCTCGATTTTTCCGATATCGACACCGTGCGCAAGTGCGTGGAAGAATGCAACCAGTTGCCGGTGCACCCGCGCCACCCGTACGCCGGCGACCTGGTGTTTACCGCGTTTTCCGGCTCGCACCAGGATGCGATCAAGAAAGGTTTTGTCAAGCAACAACCGGACAGCATCTGGGAAGTGCCGTACTTGCCGATCGACCCGGCAGATCTCGGCCGCAGCTATGACGCCGTGATCCGCGTCAACAGCCAGTCCGGCAAGGGCGGCATGGCGTATTTGCTGGAACAGGAATACGGCCTGGTGTTGCCGCGCCGCCTGCAGATCGAATTCTCGCGCGCCGTGCAAGCCGTGGCCGACGCCACCGGCCGCGAAATCGCCGCCCAGGATATCCACGACATCTTCCAGAAGGAATACCTGGAGCAGACGGCACCGTACGCCTACGCCTCGCACCGCATGGTGGAAGACACCAGCAGCGACGAATCGGTGCAGATCGACATCAGCCTGTCGCACCGCCAGTCGCCACTGGCGCTGCAAGGCGGCGGCAACGGTCCGATCGACGCCTTCGTCAATGCGCTCGGTCTCGACATCAAGCTGATGGACTACCACGAGCACTCGATCGGTTCGGGCGCCAACGCCCAGGCCGCCTGCTATGTCGAACTGCGCCTCGATAACGGCCCTACCCTGTTCGGCGCGGCCATCGACAGCAATATCGTTACCGCCTCGTTCAAGGCCGTGCTGTCGGCCGTGAACCGCCGCCTCAAACAAGTGGAAGGCGAAAAAACAACAGCCGCCGCTACGCCCGCAACTGCTGTGTAGTCCCAATCCTACAGGGCGTCAGCAGCATAAAAAGCGGAACGACTTGATTGTCGTTCCGCTTTTTCATTTCTTGCTTTCAATTGTTGATGCAATCGAAGTATTACAAACCGTATAATCAAATGAGAAGAAGACCATCGGGGACAGATTTCTCGCTACCGAAGGAAGCATCATGAAATTGACGGATATAAAGATAGGCGTGCGGCTGGGTGCCGGTTTTGGCATGGTATTGCTGCTGATGGTGGTGCTGATCGCCACCGGCCTGTTGCGACTCGACAAGATAGGCGCGCTCAGCGAGTCCATCATCCACAGCGACTGGGCCAAGGCCGACGCCATCGCCACCATCCGCAGCACCACGCGCTCGAATGCGGCGCTGGTGCTGGAACTGTTCATCCATGACGATGCGGCCCGCTCGAACGCCATCCACGGCGAGATCGACGCCAACAAGGCCACCATCACCAAATCGCTGGAAGTACTCGACCGCCTGGTGCATACGCCCAGCGGCCTGGAACTGCTGGCGACCCTGAAACAGCAGCGCAAGGCCTATGTTGTCTCGTTCAGCCAAGCCGACAAGCTGCTGATGGCCGGCCAGCGCGAGCCGGCCGCCGAGCATGTGCGCAAGGACACCCTGCCCGCCCTGGCCCGCCTGCAAGCGACCGTCAATACCCTCAACGATCTGCAGCGCGGCATGGTGCTGCAAGGCGGCGAACAGATCCAGCAAAACATTTCGCTGGCCAATATCATGATGTCGGTTCTGGGCACGGCCGCCGTGCTGATCGGCGTGGCCTTTGCCTGGTATGTGACGCGTTCGATCACCGCCCCGCTGGCGTATGCATTGAACGTGGCGCGCGCGGTGGCGGCAGGCGACCTGAGCAGCAAGATCGTGACCGATGGCAAGGATGAAACGGGGCAGCTGCTGCAGGCGCTGCGCGAAATGAACGACAACCTGGCCGGCCTGGTGGGCCAGGTGCGCGGTGGCACCGGCGCGATTGCCGTGGCATCGAGCGAAATTGCCAGCGGCAATGCCGACCTGTCGGCGCGTACCGAGGCGCAGGCCAGCGCCCTGGAAGAAACTGCCTCGTCGATGATCGAAATGACCGGCACCGTGCGCAGCAACAGCGACAATGCCCGCCAGGCCGACCAGCTGGCCCGCTCGGCGGCCGAAGTGGCGCAGCGCGGCGGCACCGCGATGGCGCAGGTGATCGGCACCATGGACGCCATCAATGCCTCGTCGAAGAAAATCGTCGACATTATTTCCGTGATCGACGGCATCGCTTTCCAGACCAATATCCTGGCCTTGAACGCGGCGGTGGAAGCGGCGCGCGCCGGCGAACAGGGGCGCGGCTTTGCAGTGGTGGCCTCGGAGGTGCGCAACCTGGCACAGCGCTCCAGCGCGGCGGCCAAGGAAATCAAGGACCTGATCGCCGACTCCGTCAGCCAGGTCGGCCAGGGCGCGCAGCTGGTCAGCCAGGCCGGCAGCACGATGGAAGAAGTGGTGGCCAGCGTGGGCCGGGTCAGCGCAATCGTCGGCGAGATCAGCACGGCCAACCACGAGCAAAGCGAAGGGATCGAGCAGATCAATGCGGCCATCATGCAGATGGACCAGACCACCCAGCAAAATGCGGCGCTGGTGGAACAGGCTGCCGCTGCGGCGGCGGCCATGCATGACCAGGCCAGCGCACTGGAGGCGCTGGTCAGCCAGTTCAAACTGGACCAGCAGCCGGCCGGCCGCCGCCAGCTGGCGCTGGTTTAATCTACCTGATCTACCTGGCGCGCCAGGCGTATGCCGGTGAATTGCCAGCGCGCGCCGGCCGGGAAGAAATTGCGGTAGCTGGCGCGCGCATGGCCGGCCGGCGTGGCGCATGACGAGCCGCGCAGCACATACTGGTTCAGCATGAACTTGCCGTTGTATTCACCGAGCGCGCCCGGCGCCGTGCGGTAGCCCGGGTACGGCGCATAGCTGCTGCTGGTCCATTGCCAGCAGTGGCCAAACATTTGCCGCAAGCCGGCGCCCGACATTGCCGCCGCCGGATGCAGCCCGCCGCACTGCATCGGCACGCCGTGCGCCGCCAATTCCCACTCCGCTTCCGTCGGCAGGCGCGCGCCGGCCCAGTGGGCATAGGCGTCGGCCTCGAACAGCGACAGATGGGTGGCCGGCCGGTCCAGCTCCAGCGGCTGCAGGCCGTGCAGGGTGAATTCCAGCCAGCCGCCCGCATCATTTTGCTGCCAGTACAGAGGGCATGCCAGGCCCTGGCTGCGCACCCAGTCCCAGCCTTCGGCCAGCCACAGGCTGGCATTGCGGTAGCCGCCGGCCTCGATAAAGGCCAGGTACTCGCCGTTGGTGACCAGGCTGGAAGCCAGTTCGAACGGGGCGACGAATTGCTGGTGGCGCGGCAATTCATTGTCGAAGCAAAAACCGTCGCCCGCGTAACCGATTTCGCTCAGACCGCCGTCAAACGCGATCCAGCCCGCCTTGCCGCTTGGTGCCGCCACCGCGCGCGCGGCAGGTGCGTCCAGATAGGCGGGAAACAGCGCGCTTTGCGCCAGCAGGTGCTTGACGTCGGTCAGCAACAATTCCTGGTGTTGCTGTTCGTGTTCCAGGCCCAGGGTCAGCAGCATGGCCAGGCGCTCCTGCTGCGCCGGGGCCAGGCCGCTGTCGAGCAGGCGCGCCATGCGCGCGTCGACGTCGGCGCGGTAGGCGCGTACCTGCGCCATGCCGGGGCGCGTCAGCAAGCCGCGCTGGGCGCGCGGGTGCTTGTCGCCGATGCCGTTGTAATAGGAATTGAACAGCACGCGGAAGGCCGGATGAAACGGCGCGAAGCCGTCTTCCAGCGCTTCCAGGATAAACGTTTCGAAAAACCAGGTGGTGTGGGCCAGGTGCCATTTCACGGGACTGGCGTCGGGCATCGACTGCGCGCCGCAATCCTCGTCGGACAGCGGCGCGGCCAGCTGCAGCGAGTGCTGGCGCACGCGGTGGTAGTGCGCCAGCAAGGGGTCGCTGGCATGCGGGGCATTGGCAAGGTGCATGGTTATTCCTTAATCGCGAATCGCGCGCGCGTGAATCACGGCAAACCAGTTTTGTTCATCGGTCCAGACATGGTCGGCGGCAAAGCCGGCCTGCTCCAGCAGACCGACGAAGCTGGCGCGCGTATATTTATAGCTGTCTTCCGTGTGTATGCGTTCGCCTTGGGCAAAACGCCGCTGGCCGCCCTGCCAGCGCACCAGCTGCTCGCTGCGCGCTTCCAGGTGCATCTCGACGCGGCTCTCGCTGGCGTTGAAAAAGCCGTGGTGACGCCACTGGCGCACGTCGAAATCGGCGCCCAGCAGCAGGTTCAGGTGGCGCAGCATGTTCAGGTTGAAGGCGGCCGTGACGCCCAGCGCATCATCGTACGCGGCGTCGAGCACGGCATCGTCCTTGATCAGGTCGACGCCGATCAGCAGGCTGCCGCTGGCACCGGCGCTGGCGCGTACCGAGCGCAAAAAGGCGATCGCCTGGTCCGGCGTGAAATTGCCGATCGAGGAACCAGGATAGAAAAACATGCGCTTGCTGTCGCGCACGGACGCGGGCAGTTCGAGGCCGCTGAAAAAGTCCAGCCCCAGGCCCAGCATGTCGATCGCCGGGAAGCGCTGCCGCAGACGGCCCAGCGATTCGCTGAGGAAATCATACGAGATATCGATGGCCACGTACTGCGCCGGCTGCAACAGCGGAAACAGGCTGGCGGCCTTGGCGCAATTTCCGGCGCCCAGGTCGACCAGGGTGCTGCCCGGCCCCACGACTTGCGCAATGTCGGCGCCATGGCGGGCAAAAATGGCTGCCTCGGTGCGCGTCGGGTAGTACTCGGGCAAGACGCAGATGGCTTCGAACAATTTGGAACCGAGCGCATCGTACAGGTACTTGGGCGAGGTCCAGGCTGATGGCGCCAGCAGGCCTTGCGCGACCTCGGCTATCGTTGCGGGAGTGGCTGTCGCCTTCGAAAGCGGCGTGGTGTCGGACTGGCGAAGATCTGTCGATGGCGGCGCAAAGGTCTGGGTCATGGGCTGGCTGAGATTGTTAGAGGTGGCGACAATGGTAGCGGCCCGCGCCGCCAGGGCGGCACGGCGCAGGCATCGCGTCATTGGGGAAACCGGCGGCAAACAGCCGTTTCGCAATGGCATGGCGATGACGTTTTTCCATCATAGCCGAATATCAAAACCCCGGTTGTACGGCAGTTCACTTACCTTTTCTTTGAAAACAGTTGAATCCGATTTGCAATTTGTTGCGTAAATGAAGTTGTGCAAGCAAAAGAAACAAGCCTGTCGTATACTCCACATTGCCGGCCAAACAATCCGCCGCGCGCCAATGCAGTTTCCAGGCACCCCTTTCCCCCGCGTGCCGCCGCTTTTAATATTGCTACGAAGATCGCGACCATCATGCTCGAATTGCGCCACCTGTCCAAGTCCTATGCCAACGCGCGCCCCGTGCTGGCCAATCTGTCATGCCGCTTCGAGGCAGGCGAATTCATTGCCATCATGGGCGACTCCGGCGTCGGCAAGTCGACCCTGCTGAACCTGATCGCCGGCCTCGACACGCCCGATGGCGGCGTCGAAGCGCAGCCTATCCTGATCGACGGCATCGCCATGTCCAGCCTCGACGACGCAGCCGCAACGCGCTTGCGCCGCGCCCGCATGGGTTTCATCTTCCAGGCCTTCCACGTGCTGCCGCACCTGACCCTGCTGCAAAACGTGGCCCTGCCCTTGCTGCTCAACGGCCTGCCGCAAGAACGCGCGGCCAGCATGCTCGACGCGGTGGGACTGGGCGGGCGCGGCGGCGACTTTCCGCAGCAGCTGTCGGGCGGCGAAATGCAGCGCGTGGCGATCGCCCGCGCCTTGGTGCACAAGCCGGCGCTGGTGCTGGCAGACGAACCGACCGGCAACCTCGACCCGGAAACCGCGCACGGCATCCTGCAACTGCTGCGTGCCGAAATCAAGGCCAACGGCAGCTGCGCCATCATGGTCACGCATTCGCTGGCAGCGGCCGAGATGGCCGACCGGACCATGATACTGACCCGCAACGGCTTGCAAAATACAACACCAGCCCCAAAAATGCGCGAAACACTTAGTTAATTTTACTGACCATCTATCACATTTTTTGTTATCGTAGTATTATTCTTTAAATTGCTTTCATGTTAATTTTATTAAAAATATGGTCATCGAAAGCAGCACTGCAGTACTGCGATAACGACCACTGCGGAACCGGAACACGGTTTCGCCCCACCCTGGCCTGAAGGAGGAGTATATGAACGTTCGGCAAAAAAAGATGGAAATGATCGAAGCGATGAACCGGGCGCGTGCGCTGGAACCATCGAGCTTTGTTCCCAACAAACTGCTCGACACCCTGATTGAAAAACTCAATCTGAAAAACGATGCGGAATTGTGTCGCGTGCTGGAAGTGCAGCCGCCCATCATCAGCAAGATACGCCACGGCAAGTTGGCCGTGGGCGCGACGATTTTGTTGCGCATGCATGAAAAGTCGGATATCTCGATCCGCGACCTGAAAGAATTGTCGTCGACCGCAACCCACTGATCTTCGTGTCCCTGCCTGGCCTGGCCCGCGCTCACGGCGCCGCCCGTTTCGGCCTACACAACCTGCAGTCCGCTCTCTACAGAGCAACCCTGGCAACATCAAGGAAGCACAGCCCAAACCATGCTGTCTGTTTCTGCCACCAGGATCTATCCCGCTCTGCCCCACTATTGCATCAGCCCGGCGTCACCCCGTAATGACGCGCATAGCGCTCGTCCAGATTCGCCAGCGGCATCATCATGAACATGTCGGCACTCTCGAAATCAGGATCCCAGGCCGGCTCGCCACAAATCCACGCGCCTGAACGCAGATAACCCTTGATCAATGGTGGCACCTGCGGCTTGTGCGCCGCTTCCACCTGGTGGATCGGAAATGGCAGGTGCGGCGTGACGCGGTATTCGGAAGGCGCCAAATGCTTTTCCGCCAGCGCCTGGTACACCGCCACCGCATTGTGGCCACCGTCGGCCAGGCTGATGCTGGCGCAACCGACCAGGTAATCGCAGCGCTCGCGGCGCATGTATTCGGCCAGGCCCGACCACAGCAGCATGATCACGCTGCCGCCACGGTACTTGGGATGGATGCAGGCGCGCCCCGCTTCGACCATGCGCCCGCGCAGGTGATTCAGGCGGCTGAGGTCGAATTCATTCTCGGAATACAGGCGGCCCAGCTTGGCGGCTTTTGAGGCGCTCAGCACGCGGTAGGTGCCGACCACTTTCAGCGTATCGGCATCACGCACGATCAAATGATCGCAATGGGCGTCGAACTCGTCGCTGTCGAGGCCATCGGCATTCGCCAGCGAAGTGAGGCCCATGGTCTCGATAAAGACCTTGTAGCGCAGGCGCTGCACTTCGCGCAATTCCTCGGCCGTGCTGGCCTGGCTCAGTACCAGTTGTACTGGCCGCGACTTGACGTCATTTGTAGCGATTATGTTTTGCATGGTGTCATCCCTGGTGAACAAGACAACCCCAGCGTACTTGCCTAATATGTCAGGAAAATGACAGTGGAATGTCATTTCCATGACGCATCTCAGCTCACCCGTGGCGGCGACAGGCTGATGTGTGGCGTGTAATCAACAAACGCATCCTGGCGGCAGAAACCCACCAGTTTCATGCCCGCATCGGTGGCGATGCGGATCGCCAGCGAGCTGGGGGCCGAGATGGTCGCCAGCAAGGGAATGCGCATGCGCGCCGCCTTGCGCGCCAGCTCGTAGCTGCCGCGGCTGGACAAAAACACGAAGCCGCGCCGCAGGTCGGTGCCTTGCAGGGCCAGGTGGCCGATCAGCTTGTCGAGGCCATTGTGGCGGCCGATATCCTCGAACACATACAGGATCGCGCCGTCTGGCGTGCACCAGGCGGCAGCATGCACGCCGCCGGTAGCCTGCATCAGCGCCTGGTGAGCGCGCAGGCCGTCGGCAGCCTTTGCCAGGGCCTGCGGCAAGTCGACCGTGATCAGCGCCGGCGGCAGCGCTGCGGGCTGCAGGTCGAGCATTTCCAGGCTGTCGATGCCGCACACGCCGCAGCCGCTGCGCCCCGTCAGCGCGCGGCGCCGGTCTTTCAGGCGCACGAAGTCTTCCTGGGCGATGGTGAGGGCCACTTCGGCGCTGTCCCCGCGCAAGAATACTTCACAGTCGAAAATGGCGGCGGCCGACGCCACCACGCCTTCGGTCAGCGCAAAGCCATAAGCAAATGCTTCCAGGTCGCGCGGGGTGGCCATCATGACCACGTGGGAAATGCCGTTAAAGACCAGCGCGACCGGGATTTCCTCGGCGACGTGGTCGATGGCGGGGGTAAAGGTGGCGCCGCGATGGCGCACGATGGCGCGCTCGACGAAGCCGGCGCGCTCGATTTCAAATGTTTCGGTGTCTGCTGACATGGCTACCATGGGATTTCTATGCAAGCCCCATGGTAAACCAGAATCGCCGCGCCGGCAGGACGGCCGCTATCAGTCCTTCTTTGGACGGCCGGTTTTCAGCTGCGGCAGGCCGGCCAGCACGTTTTGCAGGGTGGCCAGGTCGATTTGGCTGATCAATGCCACGCCAATGCGCAGCAGTTCGCTTTTCTTGATCTCGAAGCCGGCCTTCAGGCAGGCTTTTTTCACCTGCCCCAGCACTTCATATTCGGCTTCCGGCATGGTGAAGCTGTCGCGCACCAGCTTCGGCTTGCGGGCTTTTTCCTTGGCGACTACGGCGGCCTTGGCGGCAGGCGCTTTTTTCACGGCGGCTGGCTTGGCTGCCGGTTTCACGGCGGCCTTGGCTGCTGGCTTGGCCGCTGGTTTGGCTACCACCTTGGCGGCAGGCGCAGGCTTGGCAACTGCAGCGACCTTGGCTACGGCAGGCTTGGCGGCGGGTTTCGCCGCTGCTGGTTTCGCCGCGGCGGGCTTGGCTGCCGCAGCTGGAGCTGGGACTGCCGGCTTGGCAGCCGCCTTGGCACGTGGCTTGGCCGGGGCTTTTGCCGCCGGCTTGGCTGCCACAGCGGTCGCTGGCGCGGCGTCAGCGGCGGCTGCCGCATTGATCGATTCGGTGGTCGGGAACATCGAAGCAGGAGCGGCGACGGGCTTTTTAGCTGGCGCGGTTTTGGTCATGAGTCATCCAATCAGGTAAATAATATAAACAATATATACGGTTTTTAAAATTTTTGCTCGTGAAAAAAATTTATGGCAGTCGCGCAAGCGCTCAGGCACTGGCGCGTATCGTGAAATCGACGCCCACTTCATCCCAGAATTCCTGCTCTTTTTCGATCCAGAACGACACGGTGGGATGGTGCGCCACCCAGCCGCGCTTGATATCGAGGTCGATGCGGTTCTTCATGCGCAGGCGCAGTTCGCTGAAATCGGCCTCGATGCGCGCGTGCATCAGCAAAATCGACAGTCGCAGCGCCAGTACCGCCTTGGCGAAGTCGGCATCGGCCAGCACGTCGTCGACCTTGCGCAGGTTGCCCTTTTGGACCAGGATCAAACGGCTCATGATCTTCTGTTCGCGCGTGGTAAAACCGGGCAAGTCGGCGTTTTCAATGATGTAGGCGGCATGCTTGTGATACCCCGTCTGCGACACCACCATGCCGGTTTCGTGCAGCAGGCTGGCCCAGCGCAGCGGCTTGACCAGCGCCTCGGAGGTCGGTTTCAACTGCGCGTACAGCGCCAGCGCCTGCTCGGCCACGCGCTGTGCGCGGCGCTGGTCGACATGGAATTTGTCCATGCAGGCCTGCACCGACTGTTCGCGCCGGTCGCGCTTGGTCGAGCGCAGGAACAGGTCCCACATCACGCCCATGCGCAAACCAGCCTCGATCGGCGTCATGGCGGGAATCGCCAGTTCGCGGAACAGGCCGATCAAGATCGCCAGGCCGCCGACGATGGTGCCGGCGCGGTCGGGCCGCAAGCCCGGCAGGTCGATCTTGCTGGTGTGGCCCAGTTCGATGAAGCGGCGCGCCAGCGCGTCCAGGCTGGGCCCGGTCAGCAGGCCGTCGCCGAGCTTGTTGCGGGCAATGATGTCGGCAATCGTGCGGATGGTGCCGGAAGAACCATAGGCGGTCTTCCAGTGCTGCGGCATGTACGGCGGCGCGCCATCCTCGAAGTGGCTGCGCGCCGACAGAATTGCCGCTTCGAACGATGGCGCGTCGATGCGCCCGCCGATAAAGAACGACAGGCTCTGCTTGACTGTGCCCAGGCTAAACGATTCAACCCGTTCCACGTCCTGGCCGCGGCCCAGTATCAGTTCGGTCGAGCCGCCGCCGATATCCATCACCAGGCGCCGCTCGCCGGGAATCGCCAGCGAATTGGCCACGCCCATGTAGATCAAACGCCCTTCTTCCTCGCCCGAGATGATCTCGATCGGGTAGCCGATGGCTTCTTCGGCCAGCGGCAAAAAGACGGTGCCGTTGCGCGCCACGCGCATCGCCGAGGTGGCCACCACGCGCACCGCGTCGAGCTGGTAGGTATCGAGCACGGCGCGAAAGCGCTGCAGGCACGCCAGCGCGCCCTGCATGGCCGCCTCGGTCAGGTCGCCATGAGCGTCGAGGCCGGCGGCCAGGCGGATCGGGTCGCGCACGCTCTTGATGACGCGGATGGTGTCGCCATCATGCTTGCCGACGTGTAAACGAAAACTGTTGGACCCCAGGTCCACCGCTGCATACATACTGGCCTCTTGTCTGGTCACTGCCATGCCCGCCGGCCCGGAACAGGCCGGCGGGCATGGAAATTATATAAATCATTTAAACGATTTAAAAATCCTACCACACTACCGCCATGATATGACAGGGGCATGACAGGATCGTGACAGGCAATCGCCGGTTTTTACGGCACGATGGTGGTAAAGAGGTAGACCGCAAAGATCACCAGGTGCACCGTGCCCTGCATCACCGTGGTGCGTCCCGTGCCCAGCGACAGGGTGGCCACCATCAGCGACAGCAGCAGCAAGACGGTCGACTTGATGTCCAGCCCCAGGGTGATCGTCAGGCCGGTGGCCAGCGACACCACCACCACCGCCGGAATGGTGAGGCCAATGCTGGCCAGGGCCGAGCCGAGCGCCAGGTTCAGGCTCGTTTGCAGGCGATTGGCGCGCGCGGCGCGCACCGCTGCCAGGCCTTCGGGCAGCAGCACGATGGCGGCAATCACGATGCCGACCAGGGTTTTTGGCGCGCCCATGGCGGCGATCGCCGTCTCCAGCGCGGGCGCCAGCGACTTGGCCAACAGCACCACGGCGCCCAGGCACACCAGCAGCGCGATGGCGCTGATCCAGGCCACCGTCGGGGTGGGCGGCTCGGCATGCACTTCTTCGTTGCCGACCGCTTCCTTGGGCAGGAAGTAATCGCGGTGGCGCACCGTCTGCACCAGCACGAAGGTGCCGTACAAGACCAGGGAAATGACGGCGATGAAGATCAGCTGGCTGGAGTTGTAGTACGGCCCGGCCGCGCTCGACGTATAGTTCGGCAGCACCAGCGTCAATATGGCGATCGCCGCCAGCGTGGCCAGCGACGCGCTCACGCCCAAGAGGCCAAAGGTCTGTTCCCTGTGGCGCCCGGCACCCAGCAGCAGGCAGATGCCGACGATGCCGTTCAGGATGATCATGATGGCGGCAAACACGGTATCGCGCGCCAGGCCGGTGGTTTCGGGGCCGCCGGCCAGCATCAGCGAGACGATCAGCGCCACCTCGATCAGGGTCACGGCCAGCGCCAGCACCAGGGTGCCGTACGGTTCGCCGATGCGGTGCGCCACCACTTCGGCGTGGTAGACGGCAGCGAGCACGCTGGCGATCAGGCCAAGCACCAGCAGGATCTGGTAGGCGCCGCCAAAGCCGAAGCTGGCGCCGCCCAGGAACAACCAGCCCGCGATCGGGGCGGCCAGTGGCCATACGGGCAGGGAGGTGAGACTTTTCATGAACAGGCCTGGCAAGAGTGGAAAATGAGTGCAAAACACAATGTCTTTCGCATCATAACTTGCTTGGCTTAAATATAAGTTAGAGCGTTCAGACGTCCAGTGCGCTAGTCTCCGGGGCCGCCATCACGCGGTTGCGTCCCGCTTGCTTGGCCGCCTGCAGCGCCTCGTCGGCGCGCTTGAACAGGGCCACCGTGCTGTCGTCGGCGCGGATGGTGGTCACGCCCAGGCTGGCCGTCAGGCTGAGCACGGCTTTTTCCGTTTTCACCGGCAAGGCGGCGACGGCGGCGCGGATGCGTTCGGCCACCATCAGCGCGTCATTCAAGCTGGTGCGGGGCAGCTGGATGGCGAATTCGGCGCCGCCCAAGCGGCCCATCAGGTCGCTGTCGCGCAGTTGCTGGCGGCAGATGTCGACCACGCTTTTCAACACCGCGTCGCCGACCGGGTGGCCATAGCTGTCGTTGACGCGCTTGAAGTCGTCTAGATTGAGCACCACCAGCGCGGTCGGCAGGCCGGGCCGGCGCGCCAGCGCCATCCACGGCGCCAGCGCCTGGTAAAAGCCGCGCCGGTTCGGCACGCCCGTGGCAGCGTCGACCACTTCCAGGCGCGCCAGTTCGCCGCCCAGCTTTTCGCGCGACAGCAGCAGATAGCCGAAGGCATTGGTCAACATCATCAGGTACAGCGCGCCGAAGCCGGCCAGCTGCATCAGCTCGGCGTCAAAACCGGGCACGAAGGCGGCCAGCACGCCGCGCACGGCGATCAGCAGCGACAGCAGGCCCATGGCGACGGCCAGGAAGCGGCGCAGCATGCTCGCCTCGCGCCACTTCAGGCACAAGGCGGCCACGCCGGACAGGAAGAAACCGGCCACGATCAGCGAACCGCCGGCGCTGCGCAGCAGCGGCGCGACGTCAAACACATGGCACAGCGCGAACAGCAGCACGGCCACGCCCAGCGCCGGCAGCAATCGCCGGCGCCAGCCGCTCTTGCCGGCCGCCTGCCACAAGGCGCCCGCGTCGAGCGCCATGCCGGCAAACAGCAGGCTGTTGCCGAGCAAAACGGACAGGAAATCGGGCACCACGCCGCGCAGGTACAGCAGGCACCAGGCTACAGCCTGGCACTGCTTGGCCAGCGCCCAGGTCGACATGGCGAACGACTTCTTGCGCTCGTATTCAAAGAAAAACAGCGCGGCGCACAGGCTCAGGTTGCCCAGCGCCAGCGCCAGGACCAGGGTCTTGATATCCATGCTTCAGTCCAGAGCGCGTGCGTGCGCCATCAGATCTCGTGTTCGACATTGGTGCTGCCGTCGCCGACCTTGCTGGCCCAGGCCTGCACGAAACAGTGCTTTTCCTCTTCGGTGGGCGCGTCGTACCAGAACACGATCAAGGTACCCTTGTGGTCGTGGATCTGCGCCACTTTTTCGATGAAATGCGCGTTGCCGGCCTGGTCGGCCATGGCCGCAGCGTAACCGTAGACGCGCGTCAGCCGCTCAATACGGTCGGGCTCGGTAAAACTGTTGGTGGCGGTAATGGTGGGGTGATCCAAAAACATGCTTGTCTCCATGGTGCCCGATCTTGCCGGCAGCTTGCCGAGGCGCCGCGGCCCTATGGGGATAATAAATCGGGTATGCTGTCAGGAGCTTATCAGATTTCTCTGAATGCAACAAAACCTGGCCTGTTTTCCACCGATTCATTGATGCCCATCGACGCACGCACTACCGCCCCTCCCCATCCTCTGGTGCACACCGAGGGCGACCGGCGCCGGCTGGAGTTTTGTCCCGGCATGATCCAGAGCGAAATGCTGCTGTCGCGCCCCGATCACCTGCTGCTGCGCTACGCGCGCGCGATGATGTGCTTTACCCTGTTCGTGCCGCGTCCGCGCCATATCCTGATGGTGGGCCTGGGTGGTGGCTCGCTGCTGAAATTCTGCCACCGCTACCTGCCTGACGCGCGCATCACGGTGCTGGAGCTGCGCGCCGACGTGATCGCGCTGCGCGAGCAATTCATGGTGCCGCCCGACGACGCCCGCCTGCGCATCATCGAAACCGACGCCGTCAGTTATATCCGCCAGCATCCGGCCAGCGCCGACGTGCTGCTGCTCGACGGCTTCGACGCCAGCGGCCTGCCTCCGGCGCTGGGCAGCGCGCGCTTCTATGCCGACTGCCTGCGCGCGCTGGTGCCCGGTGGCGTGCTGGTGGCCAACCTGTTCAATTACGATCCGCACTATGCGGCCATGCTGGGGCGGCTGATGCTGACGTTTCGCGGCCAGGTATGCCACTTCGACGGCATCGCCGGCAACAACCGCATTATCTTCGCGGCCAAGCCGGAACGCATGCAGCCCGGCCAACGCTACACAGGCCGCTCTGCCCGCATGGTGCGCCTGGTGCGCTGGCGGGCGCTGTTCGGCCTGGGCTTCCTGAACCGCCTGCTGCCAGCGTGGCAGCTGTGGCGTTTGCAACGGCGGGCGCAGCGGCCGGATTGAAACGGTGTTGCATAATGGCACTGCACGGCTGCAAAATCAGCACGCCAGACAGCGTTTATGACACACTACGGCTGCGCCGGCCCGCCCTCGCTGTTGGCTACATCCATCCTGAACGAGAACTCTTTCCATGCTGCGTGGCCGCCTGCCCTACTCCCTTTCCGCCGCGGCCGCGCTGACGTTTGCCTGCGGGGTGTCGGTGACGGCGGTGCTGTTTGCCGCCATCAGCCAGCTCGAGTATGACAAGATGAGCCTGAGCCTGCAGCAGCGCGCCGGCGCGCGCGTGGCCGCCATCGAGCAGGGCCTGGACGACGCGGTCGAAGTGCTGACCACCACCAACCAGCTGTTTTCCGCCATCGTGCCCGTCACGCGCCAGCAGTTCCATGACTTCACCACGCCGCTGCTGCAGCGCCATCCGTTCATCCAGGCTTTCAATTTCCACCGCCGCGTGCCGCATGCGCAGCGCGCCGGCTTCGAAGCCGAGCTGCGCGCCATCGTGCCCGGCTACCGGATGCTCGAGATGCATGACGGTGCAATGCTGCCGGCCCCCGTGCGCCCGCACTACATGGTGGTCGACTACCTCGAACCGATGCAGGGCAACCTGCCCGCCTTCGGCCTGAACGTGCGCCCCGACGGCTTGCTGGCCGGCGCCCTGGAACAGGCGGTGACGGGCAACCTGACGGTGGCCACCGGCCTTTTGAGCCTGGCCCAGGGACCGGAAAAAGGCTTCGTCATCCTGCGCCCCGTGTACCGCCAGGGCGCGCCGCTCGACACCCCCGAGCAGCGGCGCGCGGCCGTGATCGGCGACACGGCCGCCATCATCCGCGCTGGCGAACTGGTGCAAAAAATCCTGTCGGGCGCCGAGCTGCTGGACGATCCGCAACTGGAAGTCGAAGTATTTGCCGGTGCCGGCGCCGCAGCGAACACGCGCATCTTCCGGCACGGCGCGGTGGCCGAACAGGACGGCAACACCGGCTGGCACCGGCTGCCGCGCTGGCTGCATTTCGCCTATCACAGCCGCTATGACAGCGGCTTTGCCGCCGCCGGCCGCTCCTGGCACGTGCGCGTGGTGGCGCACCCGCGGCCCTTCATGGCCGACCACCTGGGTTCGTTGTTTACGCTGATCACGGGCTTTCTGTTCAGCCTGCTGACGGCCGCTTTCGTGCAGTCGCTGACGCAGCGCTCGCGCCGCGTGCAGCTGCTGGTCGAACAGCGCACGGCCGACCTCAAACGCAGCAACGAGCTGCTCAGCGAAGACGTGCGGGCGCGCCAACGCACCGAACGGGCGCTGCAGGAAAGCGAAAAGCGCTTTCGCCGCCTGCTGGCGCTGTCCTCGGACTGGTACTGGGAACAGGACGCGCATTTCCGCTTCACGCACATCACCAGCGGCTTTGCCGACAAGTCCAATATGCCACTGGAGCGCTTTATCGGCGCCACGCGCTGGGACCATAATCCCGACATGCGCAATGCACGCTGGGGCAAGCAGCACATCGCCACGCTGCAGGCCCACCTGCCATTCTTCCACCTCGAATATGCGATGGCCGACCGCGACGGCAAACTGCGCTGGTTCAGCATCAATGGCGAGCCGCTGTTCGATGAGCTGGGCGACTTCAAGGGCTACCGCGGCACCGGTTCCGAGATCACCGAACGCAAGCTGGCCGAACAGCAGATACAGCATATCGCCCACCATGACGTGCTGACCGGCCTGCCCAACCGCGCCCTGCTGCACGACCGGCTGGTGCAGGCGATGGCACTGTCAAGGCGCAAGAACCGCGCGCTGTGGGTGCTGCTGATCGACCTGGACCGCTTCAAGTTCGTCAATGACAGCCTGGGCCACAAGGCTGGCGACCTGCTGCTGAAAACCATCGCCGCGCGGCTGCAAACAAGCCTGCGCGAAAGCGACACCGTGGCGCGCCTGTCGGGCGATGAATTCGTCGCCATCCTGTGCGAGCAGGCCGATGAAGCGCTGGGCCAGGCGGTGGTGCAGCGCATCATGGACGCCGTGGCGCAACCGGTGCTGTTGGACGGCAAGGAATTTTTTGTGACCTGCAGCATCGGCGTGGGCGTCTACGACATCACGCAGTTCGACGCACCCGGCGACGTGACCCTGAACGGCGAAACGCAGAACCTGATCGAGCAGGCCGACATCGCCATGTACAGCGCCAAGAAACAGGGCCGCAACAACATCAAGTTTTACACCAAGGCGATGAACCAGGCCACGCTGGAACGGCTGCGCATCGAAACGGCGCTGCGCAACGCCCTCGAGCGCGACCAGTTCGTGCTGCACTACCAGCCGCAGCTGGACCTGGCGAGCGGGCGCATCGTCGGCGTCGAAGCGCTGCTGCGCTGGCGCCATCCGGAGCTGGGCATGGTCGCGCCCAACCGTTTTATCGCGCTGGCCGAAGACACCGGCCTGATCGTGCCGATCGGCGCCTGGGTGATGCGCCAGGCCTGCGCGCAGATGCAAGCCTGGCATGCGGCCGGCCTGGGACAGCTGCGCCTGGCGGTGAACCTGTCGGCGCGCCAGTTCAATGAACCGAACCTGGTGGCCTCGATCGCCGAAGTGCTGGCCGAAACCGGCCTGGCGCCGGCCTGCCTGGAACTGGAACTGACGGAAAGCCTGTTCATGCACGACGTGGCGCTGGCGGTGAGCCAGCTGCACGACATGAAGGCGCTGGGGGTGCAGCTGTCGATCGACGATTTCGGCACCGGCTATTCCAGCTTTGCCTACCTGCGCACCTTCCCGATCGATGTACTTAAAATTGACCGCAGTTTTGTCGGCGACGTCGCCAGCGACCTTGATGACGCGGCCATCGTGGTGTCCATTATCGCGCTGGCGCACAACCTGAAACTGCGGGTGGTGGCCGAGGGCGTGGAAACGGCGGAACAGCTGGACTACCTGCGCCGCCACGGCTGCGACGAGGCGCAGGGCTTTTACTTCAGCCACCCGCTGCCGGCGCATGAGGTCGAGCTGCTGCTGCGCGGCGAACTGGTCACGCCGGCAGGCTAGTGCGTGACGCTCAGCGTGTAATTGAACGGCACCACCATGGCGCAAGGCTGGCCGGCACAGCGCCCCGGCGTATACTTGACCAGCATGAGGATCGAGCCGGCCAGCTTGCCCGCTTCGCTGTCCGGGCTTTCCAGCATGGTCACATGCTGCGGCACGCCTGCCTCATTGATGCTGACATTGGCGCGAAAGGTGCCCGTGGTGTAGCCATACGAGATCATTTTTCCCATCGCGCGCGAAATTTGCAGCATGCCCTTTTCCGGATAAGGCGGCGCATCGTCCTCCTGCAAGGCCTTGTACCTGGTTTTCACCAGCGCTTGCTGATCCGGCGTCAACTCGGCATACGGCTTTTCCGGCGGCACCACAAAATTGCTGCCGGCGACCTGGCGTATGTTCGAACCGGTACGCGCATCCTCGCGCTTGATGTTGTAAAGCTTGGGCGTCTCCGGCTGCGGCCGCTGCGTCAGCTGGAAACTGCCATTGAATCGGGCTTTCAGCACCTGCCCGTTCGGGTACAGTATCTCGCCGTCCCCGACCGGCTTGCCCTCGTGAAATGGGCCATGATAGGCGCCGCCCAGCGCAAAGGTCATGCTGCCGGTTCCTTCCGGGCCATGGCTCCAGCCGCCTTCATAACGGTCGCCACCGGCAAAGGCGGCCTTGACGTTGCCAACCGGCTTGCCTTGCTCGAAGCTGGCTTCCAGCTTGTTGCCGCTTTTGAACACCACCACCGCAGGCCCATGCAATTCGCCGTTCCGGTACGTGCCCTCGTGCACGCTGCCATCGGCCCACTGCGCGATGCCGGCCCCCTCCGGCACGCCCCTGACCAGCGGACCTTCATACCGCTCGGTTGGTTTGCCATCCTTGCTCCATTGCAAAGCACCGGGTCCGCTGGCATAACCTTCCTGGCAGGCGCCACTCCAGTACGCCACCTGACCGGCAACCCGCGCATGTTCGGCAATGCGGCAGTCCGGCTTGCCGGCGTAGTCGATCCCGGCGGCAGCGGCGCCGGAGGTGCACAGCAAGGCAATCAGGGAAAAGCTGGCATTCATAATACTTTTGCAATAGTTAAAGTTGCAAGATATTAACATAAGCTATACGGAGGAAAACACACGCATTCTCACGCCTAGCCTTAAAGCTTATGCTGCAAAAATTCGAGGAAACAGCTGATGCGCTGCGCCAGCTGGGTGTTGCGGTAATACACGGCGTGGATCTGCTGGCGGTAGCCGGTGTAGAACGGCTGCAGCACTTTCACCAGCCGTCCTGCCGCGATGTCGCCCTTCGTCATGAAGTCCGACAGGCAGACGATGCCCTGGTCGTGCAGCGCCAGCTGGCGCAGGGTTTCGCCGCTGGAGGCGGCCAGCGCCGGCACGATCTGCAGGCTGTTGCCGGCCTCGTGGCGCAGCGGCCAGTTGTTGCCCAGGTCGTACTGGGCAAAGCCCAGCAGCGCGTGATTGGCCAGCGCTTCCGGCGTGGCCGGCTCGCCGTGGCGCGCCAGGTAGGCCGGCGTGGCCAGCAGGTACAGCGGGCTGGAACTCAAGGCGCGCGCATGCAGGGTCGAGTCGGCCAGGGCGCCGATGCGGATGGCGATATCGGTGCGGTGTTCCAGCAGGTCGGCGATCTGGTCGTTGCTGGTCAGTTCCAGGCGTATCTCCGGATACATGGCGCGAAACTCGGCCACGTGCGGCACCACGCAATGCAGCATGAACGGTGACGCGGCATCCACGCACAGGCGCCCGGCCGGCTTCTGGCGGCGGATGCGGATGGACTCTTCCACGTCTTCCATGGAAGCGAGGATGGTGCGTGCGCGCGCCAGGAACAGCTGACCTTCTTCGGTCAGCTCCATGCGCCGCGTGGTGCGCGTGAGCAAGGATGTGGCCAGCTTGTCTTCCAGGCGCGACAAGGCCCGGCTCACGCCCGAGGTGGTTTGCCCCAGATGGACGGCAGCCGCGCTCAGGGTGCCGCTGTCGATCACGGTAACGAAAATTTTCAGGTCGTCCGAGTTGATGTCCATTCTTGCCCTTGTTTCACAGATCCGGGCATTATAATGGATTATCGGCAATAGTCAGGGCGGCGCCCAACGTCAGGCAACGTAGAACAAAATGGCGACAAAATGGCAGCTGCTGCCGGCCAGCACGAACAGGTGCCAGATGCCGTGGCCATGGCGCAGCTTGTGGTCGGTAGCGTAAAAGCCGATGCCGCCCGTATAGCACAGGCCGCCGGCAGCCAGCCACAAAAACCCGTTCCACTCCAGCGCCGCCAGCAGCGGCTTCAGGCCGATGACGATCAGCCAGCCCATCAGCACATAGATCACCAGCGACAAAATGCGCGCGCCCCTGGCATACAGATATTCCTGCACGATGCCGATCAGGGCCAGGCCCCACACCACGCCAAACAGCGACCAGCCCCATGGCCCGCGCAGGGTCACCAGCATGAAGGGCGTGTAAGTGCCCGCTATCAGCAGATAGATGGCGCAATGGTCGAGCCGCTGCAGCACCGTCTTTGCCTTGCTGGCGCGCACGCTGTGATACAGCGAGGAAGTCAGGTACAAGGTCAGCAGCATGGCTGCATACACGCTGCAGCTGACGATTTTCCAGGCGTCGCCGGTGCGCGCCGCCGCCACGATCAGGACCACGCCGCCGATCGCGGCCAGCGCCGCGCCAGCCACGTGGGAAATGCTGTTGAAGCGTTCGCCGGGGTACATGGTTACAGACCCCAAGCAAAGACTGGGGTCGGTCCCTGCCCTTGCTTCAGGGATTCAATCAACTTTCTTCAACCTTCTTGCGCGCAGGACGACGTGCAGGCGTCTTGCGTGGCGGCTTGGCCGGCTGTTCTTCCACCGTTGGCACGACCTCGACCACCGGCGCCACTTCGACCACAGCGTCAACAGCTTCAACCGCCGCCTTGGCCGGCTTCTTGGCAGCTGCCGCCTTGCGGGCCGGCGTACGCTTCGGTTTCGGCTTGACTTCGGCTGGCGTTTCGACCACAGCCTCGACGACCGGTTCGATCACCGGCTCCGGGATGAACTCGATCACCGGCGCAGCTTCCACGATCTCTGCAACAACAGCGCGCGCTTCGCGGTTGTTGCTGTTGCGCCCGCCACGGCCATTGCGGCGCGAACCGCGCTTGCTGTCTTCCGCCACGGTCTCGACCGCCTCAGGCGCTGGCTGCACCGGCTCCTGCACCGGTTCAACGGTGTCGACCTGCGTTTCCACTTCGGCCACCGGCACGAAAGCCTGTGGCGCGGTGTCATTGCGGCGGTTGTCGTTCTGCTTGCGCCCGCCACGGCCATTGCGGCGCGTGTCGCGGCGGTTGCCGGCGTTGCCAGGATTGCCATGCTCGCGGTTGCCTTCTTCCGCCATCACCGCGTCAGCAACAACGATGTCGCTGACGGTGTCGACGCTGGCCGCGACCGGCGCGGCGGCGGCCACCTGGCCGCTGCTGCGGTACACATAGGCGCCCGATTTTTCATCGCGGCCGAATTCCAGCAAGCCGCGCGCCTGCGCTTCTTCCAGCAGGTTGCCGAAGGTGCGGAAACCGTAGAACGATTCGCTGAAGTCGGGCTTGCGGCGCTTGATCGCTTCTTTCAGCATCGAGGCCCAGATCTTGCCGCTGTCGCCGCGCTCGGACACCAGCGCATCGAAGGTCTCGACCGCCATCTCGATCGCCTCGGTCTTGCGCAACTCGTATTTTTCCTTGCGGCGCACTTCTTCGTCGGCCGAACGTTTCGGCGCCGGGGTATCACGCTCATCGCGCTCGTTGCGCGCATCGCGCTTGGCGGCCGTGCGGCGGCTTTCACGCACCAGGTCGTCATAAAAGATGAATTCGTCGCAGTTGGCCACCAGCAGGTCGGACGTCGACTGCTTCACGCCCACGCCGATCACCTGCTTGGCGTTTTCGCGCAGTTTCGATACCAGCGGCGAAAAGTCGGAGTCGCCGCTGATGATGACGAAAGTGTTGACGTGGGCCTTGGTGTAGCACAGGTCGAGCGCATCGACCACCAGGCGGATGTCGGCCGAATTCTTGCCGGACTGGCGCACATGGGGGATTTCGATCAGCTCGAAGTTCGCTTCGTGCATGGTGCCCTTGAAGCTTTTATAGCGGTCCCAGTCGCAATAAGCCTTCTTGACAACAATGCTGCCCTTGAGCAGCAAGCGTTCGAGGATCGGTTTGATGTCGAATTTTTCGTAGTTTGCATCGCGTACGCCGAGGGCGACGTTTTCAAAGTCGCAAAACACGGCCATGCTGAGGTTTTCTGGGGATGACGCCATAGGGATTTGTTCTCAAGTGATTGGGTAGGCTTGCCCCGATTATACCGAAGCGGACAGTTGCAGCAGGCCTTATCGTACGCGCCACCGTGTTACCCGCCCGCCGGCCACACCACATCGTCATTGACCACGTACAAATGACAGGGCGCGCTGCTGCCCTGCTGGCAGGAATCGAGCGCGCGAACGTCCGGGCTTTCGCCCTCCTCGGCCCAGCCCCAGGCGCCGCTGGCCGAGACGGCAAACGCGCGCGGCTGCAGCTTGTCCAGGAACGCACGGTAGGCGGCGCGCCCGCTGCCGGCCAGGTAGGGCACGGCGCCGATATCGGCGGCACTGGCAAACTGGGTGGCTGGCGCCGACGCCAGCTCGGGCAGCGCCACCACGGGCGCAGCCGGCATGCCGATGCGGCGCAGGAAACGCTCGGTGGGCGCCAGCCACACTGCCACGCCGTCGCGGCTGCCCAAGGTCAGGTGGGCGTCGCGCTTGAAGGCGCCATAGGCAAACAGCTCGGCCTGGCCGCCAGCCTCTGCATAGGCTTGATACAGGCGGCGCACCAGCGACGGCGCGAAATAGCCATCGTTCTCGCCATACAGCCACAGGCTGGGAACCTGGCTGGCCGCGCCCAAAGTAGCAAAAGCTGCACCCAGCGCCGACTGCCAGTCGCACACGCCATCACTGACGCGCAGACCGCCGGCAAAGTTGAGCACGCCGCGCACGCCGGGCGGCGCCTGCGTGGCCAGCGACAGCGCCGCCAGCCCGCCATACGATTGGCCGGCAACAACCATGCGGCTGGCGTCGACCCAGCGCTGGCGCCGTGCATAGGCCAGCGCATCGCGCATGTCGCGCGCCTGGCCGGCGGCATTGGCCGCCATGTCGCAGCCATGGTCGCGGTATTCGCCGGTCGAACCGGCATAACCGGCGCGCATCGGCAGCATCACCGCGTAGCCGCGGCGCACGAATTCGGTAGCCATATAGATGAAGCGCTCGCGCGGCTGTTGCCGTGCCGGCCCCGGCTGCTTGCCATGATTCATCAAAAGCAGCGGAAACGGACCCGGTCCCGGCGGCCGGAACACGGTCGTTTCCAGCCGCTCGCGGCCACCGTCGCCAGACGGCACCATCACGATTTCTTCACGCAGGCGCGCATCGAGCGGCAGCGGCAACGCGTGGGCAAACAGGGGCAGGCTGAAAACGAAGAAAAGCAAAAGGCGGCGGACAAGCGGGAAAATAATCAACTCCGGGACGAGAACAATTAGTTGCTTCGAGTCTAGTCCACTAATTCCGCAAGGCAATATTAAATAATTATCGCAAGTAAGTTTTTTTGCGGCAGCTATTTACTTTGCCGCAACGTGAAGTACTTAACACCATGCCAATCTTGCCTGCTTTATGCTGAAGTTCTCGGCACAACAACCGCCGGTACTTACAAGGAGCATGGAATGCGAAATACAATAAAACTGATCAGCCTGACCCTGGCACTTGCCTGCAGTGCCTCGATCGCCACGGCGCAAACGGCGCCGCATGCCAAGGATCAAACCAAACCTGGCGTGACCAGCCCGGCCGCCGACAATTCGGACATGAACGAACGCGACAAGAACACTGCCAGCCAAACGCCGCAGAAGCAGTCGAACGCCAAGACCGACCGCGCCCTGCTGGCCGAAGCGCGCAAGGCCGTGGTCAAGGACGAGTCGCTGTCGACCACCGCCCATAACGTAAAAATCCTCGTGAAAGCCGGCGTGGTCACACTGCGCGGCCCGGTCAAGTCGGCCGAGGAAAAAGCCAAGGTCGAAGAACTGATCAAGCCGCTGGCCGGCGTGAACAGCATCGACAACAAACTCGATATCAAAACCAATTAAGCAACATCAATCAAGGAGAATCACCATGAGCAAGAACGCCGTTTATTGCATCGCCCAGGAACACACGCAAGCCGAAGTCATCGTCAACTCGCTGAAAGACGCTGGCTTCTCGAACAACGATATCTCGGTGCTGTTCCCCGACAAAACCGGCACGCGCGATTTCGCCCATGAGCAAAATACCAAGATGCCGGAAGGCGCAGCCACCGGCGGCGTAGCCGGCATGGGCACCGGCGCCGTGCTCGGCTGGCTGGTGGGCATTGGCTCGCTGGCGATTCCAGGTGTCGGCCCCTTCATTGCGGCCGGGCCGATCATGGCGGCGCTCGGTGGCGCAGCCATCGGCGGCGCAGCGGGCGGCATCGTCGGCGGCCTGGTCGGCATGGGCATTCCGGAACTGGAAGCCAAGCAGTACGACGACAAGGTTCGCAACGGCAATATCCTGATCTCGGTACATACCGAATCGTCGGACCAGATCAAGGTCGTCAAGGAAATTTTCGAGCGCGCCAACGCGCATGACATCAAGTCGACCTCGGAAACCCACGCACCAACCTGATCCGTTGCTGGTATCTGACTGCACAATGCCACCTTCGGGTGGCATTTTTCGTGGGCAACAGCAAACAGGAGTAAACTGGAATGCTATTTCCAGGGAGCCATCATGTCCATCTCCGCCCTCACCACCGGCACGTCGGGCCTGAGCGCCAACCAGCGTGCGCTGGACGTGACCGCCAATAACGTCGCCAACGCCAATACGCCAGGCTTCCAGCCGCAGCGCGCCAATTTCCAGGAAAGCAGCCCGGCGGGCAGCGGTGTGACCCTGTCCGCCGAGGGACGCAGGCTGTCGGCCAGCGAAACGGGCGGCGCGCCACCGGATGCCAATCCCGCCAGCCGTCCGAACGGCGTGGGCCTGTCCTCGGAACTGACTGATACCCTGGTGTACAAGGCCGGCTTCAACCTGTCGGCCAATGTCGTGAAAGCTGCCGACCAGGCGCTGGGCAGCCTGATCGATGTGAAAAGCTGACGCAGGCGGCTATCGTCATGCAAGCCCGCGCCAGGGCTTGGGTGGCCGCTCTACAATAGGTGGCATGAAGAAATATTTTGCCGCCCTGCTGCTTGGCGCCAGCCTCCTTCCCCTCGCGGCGCAGTGCGCCGATTTTTATGTCGCCCCTCAAGGCAATGACCAGGCCGATGGCAGCCAGGCGGCGCCCTGGGCCTCGTTCACGCGTGCGCAGTCGCAGGCGGAGCCGGGCGACACCATCTATTTTCGTGGCGGACGCTACTCCATCACGGCCGGGGTCAATACCTGCGCCAGCCGCACTGCCGTGGTCGATGCCATCCTCGTCAACAAGAGCGGCCGCGACGGCCAGCCGATCCGCTACTGGGCCTATCCGGGCGAGCAGCCAGTGTTCGATTTCAGCGCCATGAAGGACGATTGCCGTGTCAAGGGTTTTACCGTCAAGGCCAGCTGGGTGCACCTGAAGGGGCTGGAAATCACCGGCGCGCCACAACAGCCGCAAAATCGCCTCAATCACGAATCATGGGGTGTGTGGATCAACGGCAGCCACGATATTTTCGAGCAGCTGGACCTGCACCACAATATGGGACCGGGCCTGTTCATCCAGAACGGCAGCCATAATCTGGTGCTCAACAGCGACTCGCACCACAACTACGACCCGTACACCTCGAATGGCGCCGGGCAAAGCGCCGACGGCTTCGGCGCCCATATCAAGGCAAACCAGCCTGGCAATGTCTTTCGCGGCTGCCGCGCCTGGGCCAACAGCGATGACGGCTTCGACCTGATCAACGCCTATTCTCCCGTCACCATCGAGTCGTCCTGGGCCTGGCGACAAGGCTACCTGCCTGGCACCACCACGCCGCTGGCGGCCGGCAATGGCAACGGCATCAAGGCCGGCGGTTATGGCGGCGTGTATGTGCCCAACGGCGTCACGCACACGGTGCGCTTTTCGGTCGCCTTTCTGAACAAGGCGGCAGGCTTCTATGCCAACCACCATCCGCTGGCGATCAAGTTCTTTAACAATACGGCGTTTGGCAACGGCAGCAACTTCGACATGCTCGGCATAGCGCCCGATGGTTCAAGCATCAGTGTCGGCATACTGCGCAACAACCTGGCCTACAAGGGCCGTCTGGTGGTCCATGCGGACGGACTGGACATGGCGCACAATTCGTGGACCTTGCCGGCGCCGGTGACCGACCGCGATTTCGACGACGTATCAATCACCGGCTGGGACGCGCCACGCCAGGCCGACGGCAGCCTGCCGCTGCTGCGCAGCTATCACTTGCGCAGCAGCAGTGCCTTGATCGGCAAGGGTGTCGATGTCGGGCTGCCGTTCAAGGGCGCCGCGCCCGACCTGGGCGCGTTCAGCGCACCGTGACAAACACCGGGTTCGAATAGAACCACAGGCTGCGGTAGTTGCGGTCGTTGATGTCGTTGAAGCGCTGCAAGTTGTCGGCGCCGGCGGTGCGCTGGTCGGCCAGCGGTTCGCCGCCCTGCGTCAAGCCAGCCTCGTCCACGCCCAGGTTGGTGCCGCGCAGGCGGTAGTACTGGTTTTTCGAAGCGACGGTGTCAAAGCTGATCGTGTAATAGCCATCCGCGCCCAGCTTCCAGTCGGCGCTGGTAAAACGTTTGAGCACGCGGGTCGAGGCGTTGGTGGCCACCGCATACGCGGTTGTACCCGGCACAGCTTTTGCGCCCACATCGCCGGCAATCAGGTCGATATGATCGACCACCGGCTTGACGCTGGCCGCCATGCCGCTGTCGACCGGCTTTTCGTAGTTGTTTTTTGCCGGGCTCTTGAAACGGATGGTAATGGTAACCTTCTCGCCGCTGACGACCTGGAGTTCGCCGCCCATTTCCTTGCGTTCCCTGGCGCCTGACAGGTTGAAGTCGAGCGCGTTGATCAGGTCACCATAGACCGAAAACATCTTGCCCGAGCGCAGACCCTGCAACAAGTCTTTGGCGGTGGCGGCACCGGTGGCGCCGTTGAATACGTAGTTCTTCGCGTACTCGCCGGGAAAGTAGCCGCTGCTGTTGTTGCCGACGATCTTGAAGTGGGTGTCGGAATCGGTCAGGTTCCAGACGCGGCGCCCTTCGCCCAGCAAGGCATCCCACACGCCGCCCACTTTGGCCACCACGTAATCGACACCGCCATAGGCGCGCAGCGGCGCGTTTTCCGGCGTGTAGGCGGCGGTATAGCCGCCACGGTCCGGCTCCATCTGGTTGCCGACCATGCCTTCGATGGCGAACATGATATTCGGTGCGAGATCGTTGAAGCGGCGGAAGTCTTCTACCGTGTAGCTGCCCTTGTTGCGCGACGGGTGGTTGACTACCGCATAGCTGGTGTTCGGGTAATTGTCCTTGAGCCAGCTGATGGCCTTGAGCGCATCGTCGGCGCTCTTGTTATAGCGCGTTTCGCCATATTTGGCCTTCCAGGCAGCGACATCGGCGGCGTCGAACATGGCCGCATCGCGCGTGGTAAACAGGTATTCGAATTCGCGCACGCCGCGGGTGCTGACGGCCAGCTTGTCGCTGCCGTCGAAAATGCCGATGCCGATATGGTCGTGGGTCGGCATGTCCCATTCGAAGCCCGAGAAAATCAGTTTGCTGGCGTAGGTGGCACCCGGCGCCTGCAACGCGGCCAGGCGCGGCAACTCGTAGCGCTCGACGCCGGTCGCCATCGGAATCGGCGTGGCCAGCAGATTGCCCTTGTCGTCGCGGGTCGACACGCGCAGGTGGTTGGTTACCGCCATCCAGTCCAGGCCGTAGGTAGTGAAGGCCTTGGCCAGCACCTTGTCCAGGGTCTGGCTGACGTCGGCGTCGGCCGACTGCGTGGTGTGCGTATGCAGGTCGCCGGCGAGCCAGCGCCCCTGGACGGCGGGCGGGACGACAAAGGTATTGTCGCCGCCGCAGGCAGCGGCGACAACGCCAATGGCAATCGCGCTGGGGATCAGCAGGTGGCGCAGGGACAGGCGTGAAAGGTGCAGCATGATGGTTTCCGGAACGTTGGGTTGACAGTGCCGGCACGATAGCACCGGCCTGTGACCGCTTGATGACGGTGCCTGATGACGGCCCACCTGCCCCGCGCCGGCTGATACTCAGGCCAGCCCGGGCAAATGATCGAGCAGCTTGTCGAGCGTGATTGGGTAATCGCGCACGCGCACGCCGGTGGCGTTATATACCGCATTGGCGATCGCCGCCGGCACGCCGCTGATGCCCAGCTCCCCCACGCCCTTGGCCTTCAAGGGGCCGATGGTGGAATCGACTTCATCGAGGAAAATCACCTCCTGGTGCGGAATGTCGGCATGCACCGGCACTTCGTAGCCGGCCAGGTCGTGGTTGACGAAGAAACCGGCACGCTTGTCGACCACCAGTTCTTCCATCAGCGCCGCGCCGGCACCCATGGTCATGCCGCCGATGATCTGACTGCGCGCGGCCATCGGGTTGATGATGCGCCCCGCCGCGCACACGGCCAGCATGCGCCGGATGCGGATCTCGCCGGTGGCGCTATCGACGCCGACTTCGACAAAATGCGCGGCAAAGGTCTGCTGCGCATAGCGCTTCGACAGGTCGCCGTATTCCATCGCGTCTTCGGCCTGCAGTTCGCCTTGCTCCACCGCGTCAGCCAGTGGCCGGCTGTTGCCGCCGGCGCGCACGCGCCCGTCGGCGAACTCCACCTCGCCGCCGCTGAAACCCAGGCGCTGCGCCACCAGCGCGCGCAGCTTGACGCAGGCCGCATACACGCCGGCCGTCGACGAAGCCGCGCCGAACTGGCCGCCCGAGCCGGCGCCTTCCGGGAACTGCGAGTCGCCCAGGCGCACCACCACCTTGTCGAGGCCCACGCCCAGCATCTCGGCCGCCGTCTGCGCCAGGATGGTATAGCTGCCGGTGCCGATATCGGTCATGTCGGTTTCCACCGTCACGATGCCGTTGCGGCCCAGCCTGACGCGCGCGGCCGATTTGATTACCGGTGCGCCACGCACGCCGGCCGCCACGCCAAGACCGATCAGCCAGCGCCCGTCGCGGCGCGCTGCTGGCACAGGCTGACGCTGGCTCCAGCCGAACTTGTCGGCGCCGGCCTTCAGGCACTCGACCAGCTGGCGCCGCGAAAACGGTTTTCCAGGCGACTCGGGGTCGACCTGCGTGTCGTTCAGGATGCGAAATTGCACCGGGTCAAGGCCCAGCTTTTCGGCCATTTCATCCATCGCGATTTCCAGCGCCATCATGCCCGGCGCCTCGCCCGGCGCACGCATCGCGCTTGCTTCAGGCAAGTCCAGGTGCGCCACGCGCAGGCGCGTCATGCGGTTGGCGCCCGCGTAAAGGATGCGCGTGGGGGCCGTCGCGCTTTCAGGGCGTTCACCGAGGTTGCCGGACCAGCTTTCGTGGCCGATCGCCGTGATCTTGCCGGCGCGGGTGGCACCGATGCGGATGCGCTGGATGGTGGCGGCGCGGTGGGTGGTGTTATTGAACATCAGCGCGCGCTGCAAGGTCACTTTTACCGGCCGGCCCACCTGTTTCGCGGCCAGGGCCGCCAACACTGCGTCGCACAGGATGGAGCCCTTGCCGCCAAAGCCGCCGCCGATATACGGCGCGACGATGCGCACGTTTTCTTTCGGCATGCCGAGGATTTTGGCGATGTCGCGCAGGCCCCAGCCGACCAGCTGGATCGCCGTCCACAGCGTCAGCTTGTCGCCGCTCCAGGAGGCGATCGTCGCATGCGGCTCCATCATGGCATGCGCGTGGTCTGGCGTCGTATACGTGGCGTCCACGGTGACGGGGGCACCGGCAAAAGCGCCGTCAAAGTCGCCGATGCTGGACGCTTGCGCGGGCTTGGCCGGCAGCAGTTGCGCCGTGTCCTTGGCCACGGCCAGGTCGAACGCGCCCTTGCCGCGCGCATAGCGCACGCGCACCAGCCCGGCGGCGGCGCGCGCCTGTTCGAACGTTTCCGCCACCACAATGGCCACCGCCTGGTGATAGTGGTCGACCTCGGGTCCGGCCAGCGCCCGCGCCACGTAAAAAGCGCCGACATCGAGCTTGCCCGCATTCTGTGCCGTGACCACACCGAGCACGCCGGGCGCGGCGCTGGCGGCAATATGGTCGATCGCCTCGATGTGGCCCTTGGCGATCGCCGCGCCGACGATATAGCCATACACGGCGCCTGGCGCCGCCGCATGCTGCTCGTAGGCGTACGGCGCCTGGCCCGTGGTTTTCAGCGGGCCGTCGATGCGTGGCGTGGCTTTGCCGACCACCTTCAGGCGGTCGATCGGGTTGCGTACTGCCGGAGTATCGAATTTCATGCTTGCTTGCTCCTGTGTTCGCGGACATCATCGCGGGCGTCCAGCAGCACCGCTGCCAGGGTGCGCTCCACCAGCGTGATCTTGAACGCATTGTCGTGCGTCGGGCGCGCGCCTGCCAGCAAGGCAGCGGCCACCGCGCCGGCGCCATGGGGCAGATGAGCTTCCGCCGCCTCGATCCGCCATGGCTGGTGCGCCACGCCGCCGATGGCCACCCTGCCGCTGCCGTCAGCCTGGACCACCGCCGCCACCGACACCAGCGCGAACGCGTACGACGCGCGGTCGCGCACCTTGCGGTAGACATGCACCCCGCCCAACGGTGGCGGCAGGATCACGCCGGTAATCAGTTCGCCCGTTTCAAGCACTGTTTCAAGCTGCGGGGTGTCGCCGGGCGGGCGGTAAAAGTCGGCGATCGGTATCACGCGTGCGGCGCCGCCGGCACGTACGGTTTCCACGCCGGCGTCCAGCAGCCGCATCGCCACCGCCATGTCGCTGGGATGGGTGGCGATGCAGGCGGCGCTGCCCCCGATGACCGCATGCTGGCGGCTGGAGCCACCGATGGCCGAACAGCCGCTGCCCGGAATGCGCTTGTTGCACGGCTGGTTGGTGTCGTAAAAATACGCGCAGCGCGTGCGCTGCAGCAGGTTGCCTGCGGTGGTGGCCTTGTTGCGCAGCTGGCCCGAGGCGCCTGCCAGCAGGGTGCGCGACAAGACGGCGTAATCGCGGCGCACGCGCGGGTCGGCCGCCAAATCCGTATTGCGCACCAGCGCACCGATGCGCAAGCCGCCGCCTGGCGTGGTGTCGATGCGGTCGAAACCGAGGCCGTTGACGTCGATCAGGTGGTCTGGTGTCTCGATTTCCAGCTTCATCAGGTCCAGCAGATTGGTGCCGCCGGCGATAAAACGCGCGCCAGGGACGCGCTGCGCCGCTGCCGCTGCCTCTGCGGGCGTGGCCGCGCGCTGATAAGTGAATGCTCTCATGGCTGGCCTCCCGCTTCGGTGACGGCATCGACGATATTCGAATACGCGCCGCAGCGGCACAAATTGCCGCTCATGCGCTCGCGGATTTCATCAGGGCTCAACAGCGGTGGTTCGGTCAGGCTGGCGCTGGCATGACTGGGCACGCCGCGCCTGATTTCATCGAGCACGGCGACGGCCGAACAGATCTGGCCAGGAGTACAGTAGCCGCACTGGTAACCGTCATGCTTGATGAACGCCGCCTGCATCGGGTGCAGCTTGCCTGGCGTGCCCAGCCCCTCGATGGTGGTGATCCGTGCGCCTTCGTGCATCACAGCCAGGGTCAGGCAAGCATTGATGCGGCGCCCGTCGAGCAAAATGGTGCAGGCGCCGCACTGGCCTTGATCGCAGCCCTTCTTGGTGCCGGTCAGCTGCAGCCGCTCGCGCAGCACGTCGAGCAAGGTGGTGCGGGTGTCGACTTCCAGCTGCTGCGGCTGGCCGTTGACGGTGAAGGATACCTTGGCGAGCACGGGCGCGGCGGCGGCGGTATCGCCACTGGCCGTCTGCGCCAGGCCCAGGCCCGGCACGCTGCCCAGTACCGCGCCAGCCTTCAACAAGCTGCGCCGGCTGATTTTGATCTCGCTGAAATCATTCATGGCCGGCTTTCTGCAGGGCCGCTTGCGCCCGTTGCGCCGCCTCGGGGGCGCCGCGCTCGGCCAGCACCGTGAAGAATTGCCGCAGTTGCGGCACGCTCAAGCCCACGTTCAGGCTGACCGTCACATGCGACAGCAGCTGCGCTTCGACCCCGTTCATGGCGGCCAAGGCGGCAACGGTGGCCAGCTCGCGGCTTTGCCAGTCGAGATTGCTGCGCGCAAAAATATCGCCGAACAAATGGGTTTTCAGATAGCCGTCGATCTGCGGCGCAAAGTCGAAGAGCGGCCCTTTGACAGGCGCGCCGACCAGGCGCGTCTGGTTGGACGTACCCAGCGCCAGCAGCGCTTCGCCGGTCGGCACCGGATCCGATTCACTGCCTTCAACATCCTCGATGCCGCGCACCTTGCGCTGCTCCAGCACGGCCATCAGGGCGCCGAGCGCGTTGAGGCTGCGCGGAAAACCAGCATAGGCGTACAGCTGCACCAGGATCTCCTTGCAGTCATTGACGCTCAAGCCGGCGTCAAGTCCCTGGCCCAAAGCCACGCGCAGCAGCTCCATCTGGCCGGTGGCGGCAAAGGCGGCGATCGGTGCGATGGCCTGCTGTTTCGGCGAGAGTGTCTGTTCTGTTTGCATGTTCGTATTCTCCTGCGGTGATTGAGCGGCGGCGGCATGTTGGCCAGCCGATAAAGCCAGCGCCAACAGCATCGCGCGTGGCCACTTAATGTGATTGATATTGTTCATCGCTGACTTTCTCCATCCATTGCACGGCTTTTCCATCGAGAGTGCCGGTCATGGCGATATGCGTCAGCGAGCTGCCGGGCGCCGCGCCATGCCAGTGCTTGACGCCGGGCGGGCACCACACCACATCGCCTTCGTGCAGCGCTTGCACCGGCTTGCCCCATTCCTGGGTCAGGCCGGCGCCGGCCGTGACAATCAGGTACTGGCCACGCGGGTGGGTATGCCAGGCCGAGCGCGCGCCCGGCTCGAAGGTGACATAGGCGCTGCTGGCGTTGATCTGTTCATTGGCCGGTGACAGCATCTGCACGCGTACCTGGCCCGTGAAATACGCGGCCGGCCCGGTCGCAGGTGGAACGGCAGTGGCCGCCGTAATGGTTTGCGCTGCTTGCGCTTGCGCGTCAATGCTGGCCAGGTTGCTTGCCGCCAGCAGTGCGCAGGACAGGACATGTTTCATGAGGGGGCTCCTTTGCGTTCAGCGCATATCGCCGATGGTCTGGTGAACAATATAGCGGCTAGGCAACCGTGCGAATATGGCTGTTTCTCGCATGGGCTTATTAGCTGCGCTAATCAATTGCGATGCTGGCGAACGCTTGAGGCGGAAAATCCGGCACCATTTTAGTGCAGCGCACCATTTCGCTGTGCGAACCGATGTTTCATAAAACGGTTGACATGAGCAATCTGGCTAGGCAAACTGATTTGCAGGAGCGAGACAAAATGAACGCCAATCTGAAAAACATGCAGCCTGCAATCGATCCGGACATCGTTGTTTTCAGCGACGAGGACGAAGGCAAGGACCGCCAGTTCGTCAACGCGCTGGCGCGTGGGCTGGAAGTGCTGCGCTGCTTTCGTCCCGGTGAAATCTACCTGTCGAACGCCGACATGGCCAGGCGCACGGCGATCCCCAAGCCGACCATTTCGCGCCTGACCTATACCTTGACGAAACTGGGCTACCTGAATTATTCCGAACAGCTGGGCAAGTACCAGCTGGGCGCCGGCGTGCTGGCGCTGGGCTACCGCATGCTGTCGAACCTGGACGTACGCAAGCTGGCACGCCCGCTGATGGAAGAACTGGCCGAACATGCGCAGGCTTCGGTGTCGATGGGCACGCGCGACCGCCTCAGCATGGTGTACGTGGAAACCTGCCGCAGCAGCGCCAACGTCACCTTGCGTCTTGATGTCGGCTCGCGCATACCCTTGATGACGACGGCGATGGGCAAGGCGCTGCTGTGCATCCTGCCGCAGTCCGAACGCGACTACCTGATGGACCATGCGCGCACGCACGACACCGAACGCTGGCCACGCATCAAGGCCGGCATCGAACAGGGCTTCAGGGACTACCAGGACCGCGGTTTTTGCATCTCGGCCGGTGAATGGCAGAACGATATCCACGCCGTGGGCGTGCCGATGCTGGGTGCCGACGGCGAACAGGTGATGGCCTTCAATTGCGGCGGCCCGGCCTTTCTGCTGTCACGCGACAAGCTCGAATCGGACCTGGGGCCGCGCCTGGCGGCGCTGGTGAAAAACATCGAATCCAATCTGGGCCGCAGCTAGGCGCCCTTCCACATACGCAAAGGATCACATGATACGCGACGAAGAAACCTTGAATATCCTGCTCGACAGCATCAGCCGCTTCGTGCGCGAAGTACTGGTGCCGAACGAAAACCTGGTGGCCGAAACCGACACCATTCCACCGGCCATCGTCGCGCAGATGCGCGAGCTGGGCCTGTTCGGCCTGTCGATCCCGGAAGCCTACGGCGGTCTGCAGCTGAGCATGGAAGAAGAAGTGCGCGTGGCCTTTGAAATCGCCCGCACCTCGCCGGCCTTCCGCTCGCTGATCGGCACCAACAACGGCATCGGCTCGCAGGGCATCGTAATCGACGGCACGGAAGCGCAGAAACAGCACTATCTGCCGAAACTGGCGGCCGGCGAGATCATCGGATCGTTCGCATTGACCGAAGCCGGTTCGGGTTCGGACGCGGCTTCCCTGCGCACCACGGCCGTGCGCGATGGCGACTTTTATATCCTGAACGGCAGCAAGCGCTATATCACCAATGCGCCCGAGGCCAGCATTTTTACCGTGATGGCGCGCACCGACCCGGCCAAGCGCGGCGCCTCGGCGATTTCCGCGTTTATCGTGGAAAAGGATACGCCGGGCCTCTCCTTGGGCAAGATCGACAAGAAGATGGGCCAGCAAGGCGCGCACACCTGCGACGTGATCTTTGAAAACTGCCGCGTGCCGGCCGCGAACATTATCGGCGGCAAGGAAGGCGTGGGCTTCAAGACGGCCATGAAGGTGCTCGACAAGGGCCGTTTGCATATTGCCGCTGTCTGCGTGGGCGCGGCCGAACGCATGCTGGCCGACGCCCTGGCCTACGCGATGGAGCGCCAGCAGTTCGGCCAGCCGATCGCCGAATTCCAGTTGATCCAGGCCATGCTGGCCGACAGCAAGGCCGAGATCTATGCCGCGCGCAGCATGGTGCTGGACGCGGCGCGCCGGCGCGACAACCAGGAAGATATTTCAACCGAAGCGTCGTGCTGCAAGCTGTTCGCGTCCGAAATGTGCGGCCGGGTGGCCGACCGTTCGGTGCAGATCCATGGCGGCGCCGGCTATATTTCCGAGTATGCGGCCGAGCGCTTCTACCGCGATGTGCGCCTGTTCCGCATCTACGAGGGCACGACGCAGATCCAGCAGATCGTCATCGCCCGCAACATGATCAAGGCAGCGCAAAAATGACAGCGGCCGCGATGGAGGAACTCCCCGCCCTGCTGGCCAGCTTGCCGGCGCGCCTGTCGGCGATTCCACAGCGCTGGGCCGCCAGCACACCGGACGCACCGGCGCTGCACGAAGGCGGCCGGCACTGGACCTACGCTCAGCTGCAGCACAGCGTTGACGATGCGGCGCGCCTGCTGCGCACTCTCGATGTGCGCGCCGGCGACCGCCTGATGGTGGTTGGCGAAAACTGCGCGCTGCAGGTGGCGCTGATTTTTGCTGCCGCCAGCATCGACGCCTGGATCGTCAACGTCAATGCGCGCCTGTCGGCACGCGAAATCGATACCATCGCTGCCCATTCGACGGCGCGGCGCGTGCTGTACCTGCACCACTCATCGAAGGAAGCGGCTGCCCATGCGCAGCGCGTGGATAGCAGCACGGTGATGGTCGACGGCATGGGCGAGCTGCTGGCTGGCCCCTTGGACGAGGACGCGATGGCCGAAGCGACGCAAGCAGGCAACGAACAGGTGGCGGCGCTGATCTACACCACCGGCACCACCGGACACCCCAAGGGCGTGATGCTGACGCACCGCAACCTGCTGTTTATCGCCGCCGTGTCGAGCCGCCTGCGCGGGTTGACACAGCTCGATCGCGCCTACGGCGTGCTGCCGATCTCGCACGTGTATGGTCTGGCCTCGGTGGCGCTCGGCACGCTCTACGCCGGCGCCGCCTTGCTCCTGGTGCCGCGTTTTTCGGTCGAAGGCCTGCTGTCGGCATTGAAGGACGAAGGCCTCACCATCGTGCAGGGCGTGCCGGCCATGTATGCCAAGCTGCTGCAAACCCTGGGCGGACCCGCCACGCCGCTGGCGACGCAATTGCGCTTTGCGTATGCAGGCGGCTCGCCGCTGGCGCCGTCGCTGAAAAAAGAAGTCGAGCAGTTGCTGGGTACCGCGCTGCACAATGGCTACGGCATGACGGAAAGTTCGCCCACCATCAGCCAGACGCGATTGGAGTCGCCGCGCCAGGACGATTCGGTCGGCTCGCCGATTCCCGGCGTGGAAACGCGCATCGTTGACGCCGACGGCGCCGACGTGGCGGCCGGCCAGCCGGGCGAACTGTGGATACGCGGGCCGAACGTGATGGCCGGTTACTACCGGGAGCCGGAAATGACGGCCGCCACCATGCGCGACGGCGGCTGGCTCAACACGGGCGACATGGCGCGCCAGGGCGACGACGGCGCGCTGTTCATCGTCGGGCGCACGAAAGAGCTGATCATCCGCTCGGGCTTCAATGTGTATCCGCTGGAAGTGGAAACGGCGCTCAACGCCCATCCGTCCGTGATCCAGTCGGCGGTGGTCGGCTGCGGCACGGCCGATGGCAATGAGGACGTGGTGGCGTATGTGGAGCTCGATCCGCGCCAGCCGGTCACGCTCGCAGCGCTGCAGGCATGGCTGGCCGCCACGCTGTCGCCGTACAAATGTCCATCGGCCATTATCGTGATGGAGGCACTGCCGGCGGCGGCCACCGGCAAGATCCTGAAGGGACAGCTGCGGCAGATGGCGCAGCAGCGGCAGGCGCAGGAAAGAAAGCAGCAATGATTTGCACTGAAAGCCAATACACCCGACAATAAAACACCAGCGGGCTGCTTTAAACGAATAACAGAGGAGACAAACATGAAACGCACACTCACACGCATCGCCATGGCCACCCTGGTTGCCAGTGCCTGGATGTCCGGCGCCAGCGCCGAGGAATTCCTGGTCGGCGCCGAAATTCCGCTGACCGGCAACCTGGCGCGGGTCGGCGCCGGCATGCAGGAAGGCATCATGGTCGCGGCCGAAGTCTTCAACAAGACCAATGGCAAGCACACGGTGAAAATCATCACGGTCGACGACGAATCGGCGCCGGCGAAAGCGATTGCCGCTGTTGAAAAACTGGCCAGCCAGGGCGTGGTGGCGATCACCGGCGGCTACGGCTCGAACAATATCTCGCCCGCCTCGGACACGGCGAATAAACTGGGCCTGGTGTACATCACCTCGGGCGGCGTCGACGACAGCCTGGTGGCCAGCGGGCGCAAGAATTTTTTCCGCATCAATAACACGGCCGGCTACGAAAAAGCCATGCTGGGCATGCTTGCCGACGTGGGCGCCAAATCGGTCTCCATCGTCTATTCGACCAAGGACGCCACCACCGGTCTCGCCAAGGACGTGGAAAAAGCGCTGGCAGCGAAAGGTGTAAAAGTCACCTCGCACTCATTCGATCCGGCCATTACCGACTTCAAGCCCATTATCAACAAGATCAAGCTGCAGGACAAATCGGAAGTCGTCGCCATGGTCGGCTATGAAAATGATTATGTCGGCATCATTCGCGCCGCGCGCGTATTGAAACCGAAGATCAAGGCGATGGTGGGCGTGTGGTCGCTGGCCACGCCAAAAATGGCGGCCGACTTCCCCGACCTGATGCCGAACGTGTTCGGCACGGCGCTGTTGCCCTTCCCGACCGAATTCAAGACGGCCGACGGCAAGGCCTTCAGCGACGCCTACAAGCAGCTGTACAAGAAGGAACCGGACTACCTGGGCCAGTTCGGCTATGTGCAGTCGATGTTGCTGTTCGAAGCGATCGCGCGCGCGGCCGACAAGGGCACGGTGAAAAAAGGCGGCGTGACCGAGGAAATGCGCAAGACCGATCGTGAAACCCTGATCGGCCGGGTGCAGTTTGCCGCCAACGGCGACAACATCAACTTCGTGCACCGCATGGCCCAGCACCAAGACAAGAAAGTGGTGATCGTCTGGCCGAAGGAAAGCGCTACCGGCAAGCTGATCTACCCCGCACTGCCCTGGTAACAAGTCCTGCGCGCCAGCATTGGACGCGCACCGATAAACGACAGCCTGGCTATTCGCCCCTTGCGGGCGGCGGCCGGCTGCCTGACGGGATAACGACATGACAGAATTAATCCTGCAGGCCCTGTATTCGGGCCTGCTGCAGGGCGGCTCTTACGCCCTGATCGCGCTCGGTCTGGCGCTGGTGTTCGGCACCATGAAGATCATCAACCTGGCGCACGGCGAGCTGGTGCTGCTGGCCGCCTATATCGCCTACAGCGTGGAGTCGGGCCTGGGCCTGGGCCCGATGTTCGCCATTCCCATCGCTTTGGTGATCGTCAGCCTGACCTCGGTCGGCGTCTACTACATCGTCAGCCGCATCAAGAAAGACCGCGAAATCAATTCGCTGATCCTCACCTATGGCATCGGCGTGATCCTCACCAACTTCATTTTGCTGGTATGGAAGGCCGACATCCGCTCCACGTCATCGAGCTGGCTGCAGGAAGGCTTTGAAATCGGCCCGTTCTTCAGCATGCGCAGCGAAGTGATTTTCTTCGGCGTCAGCCTGGTGCTGATGGCGGCCCTGTGGCGCTGGCTGGCCACCAGCTGGTATGGCCGCGCGGTGCGCGCCGTGTCGAGCAACCGCGACGCGGCCAAGCTGATGGGCATCGACCCGGGCCGCACCGAGATGGTGTCGTTCCTGGTGGCGGGTATTCTGGCTGCATTTGCCGGCGTGGCCCTGTTCAGCTATGGCGTGATCCAGCCGGCCTACGGCGGCGCGCTGACAGTCAAGGCCTTCATCATCACGGTACTGGCCGGCATCGGCTCGATCCCGGGTGTGCTGATCGCCGCCGTGCTGCTGGGCGTGGCCGAAGCGCTGACCGTCACCCTGGCCAGTTCGGCGCTGCAGGAATTGTCGGGCATGGTGCTGTTCCTGCTGGTGCTGTTCATTATGCCGAACGGCCTGTTCGGCGCGGTACGGAGGCGCGGATGAAATCTTCTTCGATACGTTCCACCACGATTTTGACTATCCTTCTGCTGCTGGCTGCGTATGTGGCAGTGCCGCTGGCGCTGGGCAGCAACCACTATGTGATGAGCATGGTGGTGGCCGCCCTGATCATCGGCGGCGTGGCCCTGTCGTGGGCCTTGCTGGGCAACCTGGGCGGCATGGTCAGTTTCGGCCATGCGGCGTTCTTTGGCGTCGGCGCGTATGTGTCAGCGCTCACCACCGTGAAACTGGGCCTGCCGGTGTTTGCCGCCATGCTGCTCGGTGGCGTGGGCGCGACGATTTCCGCCGTCATCATGCTGCCCGTGCTGCGCCTGCGCGGGCCGTATTTTGCGCTGGCGATTTTGGCCTACGCGCATATCTTCCGCATCGTTGCCACCGAATGGAGTTCGCTCACCGGCGGCTCGGGCGGCGTGGCCAATATCCCCACCTTGCCTACCGTGTTCGGCTTTGATCTGGCCAGCAAGACCGGCGCCTATCTGGTGGTGCTGACCTTGGTGGTGGCGTGCGCGTTTGCCTATAGCCGCATCCGCTCCAGCCACTACGGCATCGCCCTGCGCGCCATGCACGACAGCGAGGATGCCACCCGCGTGGTCGGCGTCAACAGCACCTTGCTCAAAGGCGCGATGCTGCTGGTGTCGGCCTTTATGGCCGGCCTGTTCGGCGCCTTCAATGCGCACTACATCAACTTCCTGGAACCGGATTACGCCTTCAACAGCCTGTGGGTGACCTTGCCCATCGTGGCGGCGATTTTCGGCGGCTACCGCACCATTCTCGGCCCGGTGCTGGGCGCGGTAGTGGTGTACCTGGTCGACCAGCTGATTTTCAAGTCCATTATCCCCACTGGCCACCAGCTGGTGCTGGGCGTGCTGCTGGTGGCGATGATTGTGTTCAGCCCGAACGGCCTGCTGCCGCTGCTGCGCAAGCTGGTCATGGGAAAGGGAAAGGATAAAAAACATGCTTGAACTCGATAATGTGTCGGTGCGCTTCGGTGGCCTGACGGCCGTCGATTCGGTCACCCTGTCGATTGCCAGCAATGACGTGATCGGCCTGGTGGGCTCGAACGGCGCCGGCAAGACCACCCTGTTCAATGCGATTTCCGGCCTGGTGCGCCCGACCAGTGGCGCGATCCGCTTCGAAGGGCGCAACGTGATGGCCACGCCGATGTACCAGCGCGCGCGCCTGGGCATCGGCCGCACCTTCCAGATACCGCAGCCGATGCATGAACTGACGGTGCGCGAAAACCTGATCGTCGCGCAGCGCTTCGGCACCGGCAAGGTCGATCAGAAAAAGATCGATGAAATCCTCGACTTCACCAGCCTCACCGCCAAGGCCGGACGCGACGCCGCCAGCGAACTGGCGCTGACGGAGTTGAAGGCGCTGGAAGTGGCCAAGGCGCTGGCCACCGACCCGAAACTGCTGCTGCTCGACGAAGTGCTGGCCGGCCTGGAAACGACGGGCAAGCGCCGCTTCATGGGCATGCTGAAGGACCTGCATGCGAAATTCGGCGTGGGCATCGTGATGATCGAACACGATATCGAGACCATCAGCAATCTGTGCCCGCGCGTGGCGGTGCTCAATTTTGGCCAGCTGATTGCCGACGGCACGCCGGACGCGGTATTTCGCGATCCGGCCGTCATCAAAAGTTATACGGGAGCCGCAGATGCTTGAAGTGACCAATTTGCGCGCCGGCTATGGCGCCATCAATGTGCTGTGGGATGTGTCATTGAGCGTCCAGAAAGGCAAGCTGACCACCATCATCGGTCCGAATGGCGCCGGCAAAACGACTTTGCTGCGCGCCATCATGGGCCTGGTGCCGGCCAGCGCGGGCAGCATCAGCCTCGACGGCAAGGTCCTGAACGGCACGCCGACCTGGAAGATGAGCGACGCTGCCGTCACCATGATCCCGGAAGGACGCATGACGTTTCGCGACATGAGCGTGGAAGAAAACCTGATCATGGGCGCGTTTCCCAAGGCGCACCGGGCCCATATGCGCGATCGGCTGGAACAGTCATATGTGATGTTCCCGCGCCTGCGCGAACGCAGGAAACAGCTGGCGGGGTCCCTGTCGGGCGGCGAAGCGCAGATGCTGGCGATGGCGCGCGGGCTGATGTCGGACCCGCAGCTATTGATTATCGACGAGCCGTCGCTGGGCCTGGCGCCGCTTGTGGTCAACGAGCTGTTCGAGATACTGGCGCGCCTGAACGACGGCCGGCGCACCATCGTGCTGGTCGAGCAGAACACGGCGCGCGCGGTAGGCGTGGCCGACCATGTCTACCTGATGCAAAGCGGGAAAGTGGCGCTGTCGCAAAAGGCCAGCGATGTCGACCTGGAGCACCTGCACGAGCTGTATTTCGCACGCTAGGCCGTTATTCCTCTTCGTCGGCCAGCTTGTCAAACACACCCAGCGCGCGCTTGCCCAGCCCGGCCACCACGAGCGGATCATCGGCATCGAACTGGGCGGCATCGACCAGCATCCGCAGCTTGCTCAGGCGTTCGCCCAGCGCCAGCGCTTGCGCTTGCGGCTCGGCGCCGGCTTGCCCCGCCTGCCCGATCGCATTGGTAACCGATTCGGGAAACTCCCATAATTCGGCGATTTTGACCGACAGGATACGGGCTTGCGCAAACACCTGGGCAATAAAGGCATCCGACTGGGGAAATGCTTCGGGCGCATGCAGCTGGTCGATCAGGCGGAACGCCACCACCAGGCCGACATTGGTCATCAGGCCCGCCAGGTAGGCGTCGAAGGCGTTCGCCTGCATGCCTGGCGCCAGCAGGCTGGCGGCCAGCGCGCATTTTTCGGACTGGCGCCAGATCAGCGGCGCCGTGCGCACGGTCAGCCCACCACTTTTCATGCTGACGATGGGACGGAAGGCGACGCGGGCCAGCAACATGCGCATATTATTTTGCCCGAGCAGCATGATGGCGCCTTCCATGGTGCTGATCGACGGGCTGGCGTTGTAGCGCGAATGGTAACAGGGCCGGTTCGCTTCGCGGTAGACCTCGGCCACCAGCACCACGTCCTGCGCCAGCTGGCGCGACAGCTCGGCGGCGCTCATGTTTTCTTCTTGCAACGTACGCATCAACTGCGGAATGATGGCCGGAATGCGCGGTACCAGGGCGGCGCCAGCGATCGGTTCGCGGGCCAGGCGCGTCAACTCGTCGAGGATCTGCTGTTCGGCCTGTTCTGGAGCCTGCGTCGAGCCCACGGCCGCCAGCCAGCGATAGTAGATGGCATCGATCTCGGTAATCGTGGCGGGCTCGCGGGCAGCCTCGGGCGGCGACGCCGCTGTCGTGACTGGTGCAGGCTTTTTATCGTCGCCACCGCTCAGTAATTTTCCTATCCAACCCATTTGCTGTCCAAGCTCTCTATGCATCACTATCGGGAAATCCAACCACGATTTTACCTGATGCGAAGTGCTACAGTGGCGCCTGGACGGAAAACGTCCGGGCGCACACCCGGGCATGGCACAGAGGTCATCATGAACAACAGTCTTGCGCACTACATCAGCACCCAGGCATACAACAACGCCTGGGCCAACCACCGCCTGTACCGCGCCTGCGCACAATTGTCGCAAGCCGAATTCCAGGCCGTGCGTACCAGCTTTTTCCCCACCATCCAGGCCACGCTGAACCATATCCTCACGTGCGACTGGTTTTATCTCGATGCGCTCGAGCGCGAACTGCGCGGCGATGCACCCCACCCTGATTGTTACGTGTTTTTTGCGCGCGACGAACCGTTCGACAACTGCCTCGACCTGCATGCTGCCCAGCGCGCTGCAGACCAGCGATTGATCGCGCACTGCCGTCAACTCGCCGATGCCGACCTGGCGCGCCCCGTCACCATCCTGCGCGACACGCCGCAGATCGACACGCGCATGCGCCTGCTGGCGCACCTGTTCCAGCACCAGATCCATCACCGCGGCCAGGTGCATGCGATGCTCGCCGGCACGCGCATCGAACCGCCGCAACTGGACGAGTTTTACTGCGCCGGCGAGGCGGACCTGCGGGCGCAGGATTTTGCCGAACTGGGCTGGACCGAGCCGGAGATATGGGGCGAGCGCTGAACTATTGCTCCTCGTGGCAGCAAACACACAGCTTGTTGCCATCAAGGTCGCGGAAGTAGGCGCCATAGTAATTGGCATGGTAATGCGGCCGTAAACCTGGCGGCCCTTCGCAGACGGCGCCATGTGCCAGCGCCGCCTGGTAGCTGCGATCGACCTGCGCGCGGCTGCCAGCCAGCAGCGCCGTCATCTGGCCGTTGCCGGGCGATGCCGCCTGGCCATCATGCGGCGCACCGAGTACGAACAGCGGGCGCGCCACCCCAGGCGTCATCCAGCCGGCCCAGGGCCTGGTCGGATCGTGGAATTTTTCCACCAGGCCCAGCTCGCCCAGCAGGGCCGAATAAAAATCATACGCGCGTGCAAAATCATTGGTGCCAAGACAGAGGTGGGACAGCATGCAATTCCTTTCAACAGACGGCGGTGCGATCGGTAAAACCCTTGTCTGATTATAATGGCGCATCTCTTTTTTGATACGCCACCATGACCGACGCCCACCGCCTCGCCTTGCATCCCCCCACCCCCGCCGACACACATGATCTGCTGGCGTTCGAGATCGACAACCGCGCCCACTTCGAAACCTGGGTCACCGCCCGTGCAGAGTCGTATTACAGCGCGGACGCGATCGCCGCCATGATCGAACAGGCGCAGCGCGAACGCGAAGCGGACCAGTCTTACCAGTTCCTGGCCAAGCTCGATGGCCAGATCGTTGGCAGGGTCAACCTGACGGCGGTCACGCGGCCGTATTTCAACAAGGCGCAGCTGGGCTACCGCATCGGCGCGCAATTTGGCGGCCGCGGCTATGCCAGCCGCCTGGTGGCGCTGCTGCTGGAACAGGCGTTCGGGCCGCTGGACCTGTGGCGCCTGGAGTCGATCGTGCGGCTACCCAACCTGGCGTCGGCCAAAGTGCTGCAGCGTAATGGCTTTCATCAATATGGCATGTCGGAACAAGCCATGTATTTCGACGGCGCCTGGCGCGACTTGCTGTATTTTGAACGCCGCAGGCAGCAAGATCTCACCTAGGTCAAGAAAAACCGAGCAATTGCTCTGCAAATCAATTATTTCTCCGGGAAAGTTATAAGATAGGCAAATCCAGCGAACGATTCCTTCGCTGGCAACCCTGTCCTGTACGCACTGGCGTGCGCTCACTTTTACGGAAAAATACCATGACCCCTACAACGAAAAAAGCCTGGCTGGTCGGCGGCGGCATCGGTTCGCTGGCTGCGGCCGCCTTCATGCTGCGCGACGGCGGCATGCAGGGCAGCAATATCACGATTCTGGAAGCGGCCGCCGTCGCCGGTGGCAGCCTGGACGGCGGCGGCAATGCCAAAGACGGCTATACCCTGCGTGGCGGGCGCATGCTGACCACCGACAATTACGAATGCACCTGGGACCTGTTCAAGAGCATACCGTCGCTGGAAAACCCGGGCCAGAGCGTCCATGACGAGACCATCGCCTTCAACCAGCGGCACATCGCCCACTCGCGCGCGCGGCTGGTCGACCGCAACCGGTTCAAGGTCGATGTCAGCAGCATGGGGTTTTCCATGCAGGACAGGCTGGAACTGCTGAAACTGGCCGAAGCCGATGAAGAGACACTGGGCAACAGCGCGATTACCGACTGGCTGTCGCCCGGATTTTTCGACACCAAATTCTGGTTCATGTGGGCCACCACGTTTGCCTTCCAGCCCTGGCACAGCGCGGTCGAATTCAAGCGCTACCTGCACCGTTTCATGATGGAGTTTTCGCGTATCGAGACGCTGGCCGGCGTCAAGCGCACGATCTACAACCAGTACGATTCGCTGGTGCGCCCGCTGGTAGCCTGGCTGCGCGAGCAAGGCGTGATCATCGTCATGGATTGCACCGTGACCGATATCGATATCGACGAACACGATGGCAAACTGACAGCCACCGCCCTGCACTGCCAGCGCCGGGGACTGGCCGACGTGATCGCCGTCGAGCCGGGCGACCTGGTGTTCTTCCAGAATGGCTCGATGACGGATGCCTCCAGCTATGGCTCCATGGACAGCGCCCCGGCCAGGCTGACCAAGGTCGACAGCGGTGGCTGGCGCCTGTGGGAAACACTGGCAGCGGGGCGTCCGGACCTGGGGCGCCCCGCCGCTTTCAACAGCAGTATTCCCGAATCGTACTGGGCCTCCTATACGGTCACGCTGAAAGACCCGGGGTTTTTCGAGAAAATGGAACAGTTCACGGGCAACAGCGCCGGCACGGGCGGCCTGGTTACCTTCAAGGACAGCAACTGGTTCATGTCGGTGGTGCTGGCGCACCAACCGCACTTTGCCGGCCAGCCGGAGGGCGTGCAAGTGTTCTGGGGCTATGCGCTGCACCCCGACCGCATCGGCAACTTCGTTGCCAAACCGATGTCCGAATGCAGTGGCAAGGAGATTTTGCGCGAGCTGTGCGGCCACCTGAACTTTGACCTGGCGATCATGGAAAGCGCCATCTGCATCCCCTGCCGCATGCCGTATATCACGAGTATGTTCATGCCACGCAACAAAAGCGACCGCCCACTGCCCGTGCCAGCACGCTCCACCAACCTGGCCTTTGTCAGCCAGTTCGTCGAACTGGCCGATGACGTCGTGTTCACCGTGGAATACTCGGTGCGCGCGGCGCAGACGGCCGTGTACCAGCTGCTCGACATACAGCGCGAGGTACCCGTCATCCATGCCCACGACAAGTCGCTCAAGGTCAAGCTCGACGCCGTGATCAAGGCCTTCAAATAAGCGGCTTTCCTGGCATCCAGACTGTTTTCTGCTGATGGCGGACGACTTTACGCCAGCGCAAAGCGCGGACTCTTCTGACTGAAAAACTCAAAGTTCGGGAATTTTCTCGACTTTGAGGAGCCGAACATGAAACTGCGCAACCGCCTGTTTGAACATGTTCTGCTGATGCTGCTGTTGGCGATTGCCATTTTTGGCGCCGCCATCGTGCTGGCGTGGATGGCACAGTGGGCTGAAACGCTGCAAATGCCGGCTTACCTGACCCACGGCATGCATCCGATCGCCACCCTTGATGCCAGCGCGCAACAGTGTGCGGCAAGTTGCACAGGCCAGCACCCGGTTTAAGAATGGCTTCAGTCTCGCCAGGCATCGTCGGGGGTGTGCTGTAAAAAAGACAGCACCCACACCATCACACCCTGACAAGAAAGAATCACCATGCGAATGAGCACCTGGCTGCGCGCCAATAAAGGTTTCATCATGTTCCTGATGCTGTTCGGCGTATTCCGCACGGCCGTGGCTGACTGGAATCCGATTCCCTCGGCCTCGATGCGGCCCAACCTGGTCGAAGGCGATGTGGTGTTTGTCAACCGCCTGGCCTACAACGTGAAAATACCGCTGACCGACATCGTGCTGCAACATACGGGCGAGCCGCAGCGCGGCGATATCGTCACTTTTTCCTCGCCTCTTGACGGCACGCGGCTGATCAAGCGCATTATCGGCCTGCCCGGCGATACGGTGGCAATGCGCAATGAACAGCTGTTCATCAATGGACAGCAGGCACAGTATTCCCTGCTCGATACGGTAGCGGAAACCGTGGCACCCGTGGGCCAGTTGCAGGCGCAGCGGGTCAGCGAACAGGGCAGCGGCCAGGCGCAGGCGCATCGCATCCAGCTGCTGGCGCAACTGCCGGCGCGGCGCAACTTCGCTGCCGTCACCGTGCCTGCCGGCCACTACATGATGCTGGGCGATAACCGCGACAACAGCGCCGACTCGCGCTACTTCGGCTTCGTGCCGCGCGCGCTGCTGATCGGCAAGGCCGAACGCATCCTGGTATCGGCGAACATTCAGGATTACTGGCAGCCTCGGTTTGATCGCTTCGGCATGAAGTTGCAATAGCAGCGTAGCGCATGGGCAAGGGGATTTTGGCGTAGCATGTGGCCATCATGCATACACTTCTTTCCATTAGCTCGCCCTTCGCCAGCCACAGCGAGGCTACTGAACAGCTGTCGCAGTTCCTGCAACGCCATCCGGACGTGCTGCTGCTGACGGGCGCCGGCATCAGCACCGCGTCCGGCATCCCCGATTACCGCGATACCGATGGCGTGCGGCGCGGTAATGCGCCCGTGCAAGGCCCCGACTTTCGCCGCCAGCCGGCAGTGCAGCGCCGCTACTGGGCGCGCAGCATGGTCGGGTATCCGACGCTGGCGCGTGCGCAAGCCAATCCCGGCCACCTGGCCATCGCGCAACTGGCGCAGCAGGGCAGAATCGGCAGCCTGGTCACGCAAAATGTCGACGGCCTGCACCAGCAGGCCGGCAGCACAGGCGTCACGGAATTGCACGGCAGCATACATGCGGTAGTTTGTATCGATTGCCATGCGCACTATGCGCGGCGCACGGTGCAGGACATGCTGGAATACGACAACCCGCAGATGGCGGGCGCCACCGCCACGCCGGCGCCCGATGGCGACGCCCTGCTCGAACCGACCCAGCTGGCCAGCTTCGTGGTGCCGCGCTGCCTGCACTGCGGCGGCACCCTGAAGCCCGACGTGGTGTTTTTTGGCGATGGCGTGCCAGCCGCCTGCGCCGCCGAAGCGGCGCAAAAGATGCAGGACGCCAGCGCGCTGCTGGTGATCGGTTCGTCGGTGATGGTGTATTCCAGCTTTCGCCTGTGCCGCATGGCGGCCGAAAGCGGCAAGCCGGTGGCCGCCATCAACCTGGGCAAGACGCGCGCCGATGCGCTGCTGGCGTTCAAGATCGAAACCCCGGCGCAGGATATCCTGCCGCTTGTCGCCGCCTTGCCGGCCTGAGCACTGCAGTGCTCAGGCCACCGGCAAGAACGGCGCGCGCAGCAACTGGCCCTGGCCACCGGTGATGCCGGCCGCGCTGTTGGCAATCGCTTCCAGCGGTGCACCAAGCGCAATCGCGCTGGCCGTGTCCAGCCGCTGCAGCTGCTGCGGCGTCAAGACCAGCGCCAGCGTACCGAGCGTGGCGTCAAGCTGCGCGCGCGTGCGCGAACCGAGGATGGGCACCAGCGCCGTGCTGGACTTGCCGGCCTTGGCCAGCAGCCAGGCAATCGCCACTTGCACTGGCGCCACTTCGTGCTCGCCGGCGATTGCCAGCACGGCATCGACCGTGGCGGTTTCACGCGCACCCTGCTCAGTACGCACCAGCACGCCGCCAAAACCCGTCAGCCGGCCTTCGCGGCTGTCGCGGTATTTACCGGTCAGCAAGCCACCGCCCAGCGGCGACCATAGTGCGGCGCCCAGCCCCAGCGCTTCGGCCATCGGCAGCAGGTCGCGGTCGGCGCTGCGCTCGGCCAGGCTGTATTCGGTTTGCACGCCAATCAATGGCGCCCAGCCGCGCAGCTCGGCCATCATGTCGGCGCGCGCCACCCGCCAGGCGGGAAAGTTCGACAGGCCCGCATACAGGATTTTGCCCGAACGCACCAAGTCGTCAAACGCGCGCATGATCTCGTCCATCGGCGTGGCGCCGTCGCTGAAATGTGCCCAGTACAGGTCGATGCGGTCGGTATTGAGCCGCTTCAGGCTTGCTTCGACGGACTGGATCATGGTCTTGCGGCTATTGCCCGTGCGCGACAAACCGGCATTGGGCGCGCTACCCAAGGTGTATTTGCTGGCCAGCACGAAGTGGTCGCGGTCGGCGGCGATAAACTCGCCCACCAGCTGCTCGGACTGCCCCACCTGGTAAGTGTCGGCCGTATCGATGAAGTTGCCGCCTGCGTCAACGTAGCCATCGAACACATTTTTTGCTTCCTCGCGCTCGGAACCGTAGCCCCAGCCCGTGCCGAAATTGCCGGTACCCAAAGCCAGTTGCGACACGCGCACGCCCGTGCGTCGGCCAAATGTGGTGTATTGCATGGACATGATTTCTCCTGGAAGGTTAAATGATATGCATAATATTTGAAGCATAGACCACTTTTATATAAATGTCGATCGTAATTTAAATGACCGTACTACAACACTTCTTCACTCTGGCTATACTATGCAATTGACAAGGAGAATTCATGCTGGAACTGTTGAGTGAACATGCCTGCTTTGGCGGCGTACAACGCTTTTATCGCCACGATGCGCAAGCGATAGGCTTGCCGATGCGTTTCTCGGTGTTTATCCCGGCCAGCGCGGCGAGCAAGACAAGCACATCCCCCGCCCTGTTTTACCTGGCCGGCCTGACCTGCACCGAAGAAACCTTCATGATCAAGGGCGGCGCCCAGCGCGTGGCGGCCGAAGAAGGCCTGATATTGATCACGCCCGATACCAGCCCGCGCGGCGCCAATATCGCCGGCGAAACGGATGCCTGGGACTTCGGCGCCGGCGCCGGCTTTTATGTCGATGCTACCGAAGCGCCATGGAGCGCGCATTACCGCATGTACAGCTATATCCTGGAATTGCGCGCACTGCTGGAAACGCAACTGAATATCGATCCGCAACGCACCGGCATCTTCGGCCACTCGATGGGCGGCCACGGCGCGCTGGTACTGGCCCTGCGCAACCCTGACCTGTTCCGCTCGGTATCGGCCTTTGCGCCGATCGCCGCGCCCTCGCAATGCCCATGGGGCAAAAAGGCTTTTACGGGATACCTGGGCAGCGATGAAAGCACCTGGCAGCAGTACGACGCCAGCGCGCTGATCGGCAAGTTGCAAGGTCAGCGCGTGCCGTTTCCTGATGGCATACTGATCGACCAGGGCCTGGCCGACAAGTTCCTGCCGGACCAGCTGTTCCCGGAAGTGTTCGAAGCGGCCTGCCGCGACGCCGGCCAGCCATTGGAGCTGCGCCGCCACGAAGGCTACGACCATGGTTACTACTTCATTTCCACTTTTGTCGAAGACCATCTGCGCTTCCATGCGCGCAATTTGCGCAGTCTGGCAGCATAAGATAGCGGAGGAGGACATCCTCCTCCAGTCTGCCGCATGGAAGAACTGACTGCACATGCAAATAACGTTGATGCGACACGGCAAGCCGCTACTCGCCAGGACGCGGTGGATAGCCCCGCAAGAAATGGCCCAGTGGATAGCGCGCTACAATCAGGCTGAGGTCGAGGCCGCGGATATACCCGCAGAGAGCGCCATGGCAGCGATGTCTGCCTTGACCATGGTAGCGAGTACCGCACCGAGGGCCTTGTCGTCGGCAAGGGCACTGGATAAGCCGACATTCTTGGAAGATGCTGTTTTTTCCGAGGCAGAGCTTCCATTTGCGCTCTGGCGAGCCCCCTGGCTGCCACCTGCGGCCTGGGCTGCGATTTTTCGAATATGGTGGTTCTTCGGCTATTCGCGAGGATCTGCTTCCCTCAAGGACACGCAACACCGTGCCAAGGCCGCCGCCCGGCAGCTCATTGCGCTGGCCTTGGATGGCCCGGTGCTGCTGGTCGGCCATGGCATCATGAATCGCCTGATCGGCAAGGAGCTTCAGGCATTGGGGTGGATTGCCCGCACTAGGCACGGCAGCCGCTACTGGAGCATGAGCGTTTATGATCTATAAGTGGTGTCCGCTGCAACGCTATACCACCGCCATGCCTGCGAAGAGGTGATAGCCGATGGCAATTTTAAATTTTTCTGTCGTATCGCGTTGCAAAATAATTTGAGTTGCTCTCCATATCTCAAGAATTACTGCACTAATCAAACGATGAAGCCTCATGTCAGCGCTCTGAAGATAAGTATTTGGCGAAAAAATTTATGATTGGATTTTCACAAAAAATTCAGATCTAGTGCGCCATCAATACGCTTAAAGCTTCCTGAACTCGCCTCAACATGCATTTCAAAGAAGTCTGATTTTTTCCAAGTATCATCTGATCTTGGTTTCCAAAGAGAAAAGTCCATTGGAGCTCCCTCTGTCAGAATCATCGCCCCAGGTGGAAATGTCACTTCCTTGGATTTCCAGTCAAAAAAACCTTCCCCTGTGATTCCCACTCTATATTCCAAGCGCTCGTAGGTCCGTTCAACCTTAAACGACAGGCCTGTGCATAGACGTTCAACACCTGGAGAAACCATAACCATCTGCGGGACATCGAAAACAGCAGACATACCAAAAATACCACTTAAATCTTTGTATACTTCCTCGTTATCTAAGAGATAGTTCGTGCATCCATCGACAATGCGCTTATTCTTTATTTCCGGTTGGTCGATAGAGAACATCAGTTCATTATCTTCTGGATCGACAAAAGAAAGTGACAATGAAAACTGCAACCATCTTGTGAAATCGGCGGTCAAGCGTGTACCCAAGAAAAATTTCTTATTAACTGGGTCTTTTTCAAGCAGCGATATTGCACCAATACCGTAATCAGCGCATTTTTCAAGAGCATGCTTCGTGAAGCCGGAACGCGACATTAGAATTTTAAAGTTCGCGTTGACATCTCTTGCTTTTGTGGCAAACGCATCGACATCAGGATTCCCAACCTTTCTTCGCATATCCTTGCACTCGATTACCCCAAGCATTTTTTGCGCAGCAAACATCCCACGTATGACCACATCAAACTGCCGAGAATGCCCTAGACGATCAACAATATTCTCGTTGTGCGTCACTTGAGACGTAGGGTCAATTCTGGATTGCATAGCGGCAACAAGCTTTTCAAAAGCGACTCCAGGCCGATCTTTATTTATTTTTTCAGGCATGCTCCACCTTTTAAATTTACGAACATAGACATTACTACATAGAATTCTTTTGAAAAAAAATTATCGAAAGTCTTTTTAACATCGACCTGCGCACCGCTTACCAGCCAGAATCGCGCCGCTATAACGACCAAGACAATGTTTACTATATTCTCTGCAAATTTATTGGATAACACTTGCGCAACAAAGACTGTAACACGCCAAGATGGATGTCAAGATGACGGGCTGGCATGACCGTTGAAATGGCGAGTGTACCAGTCGCAGGCCAGCATCGCGGCCTGGTGGCGTGCTTCGCTGCTGCCGGGTGCGGCGATCTGTTCGAGTTGCTTGTCGCAACGCAGCGCGGCAAACGCCATGCGGTTCAGGCCGGCCACGTCGGGGTCGCGTCCGCTGACGATCAGTAGCGAGGGTACGCGCACATTGTCGAGAGCAGCCTTGCCGGCCAGTTCCACCTGCGCGTCGCACACGGCCAAGGCCGCCAGTTCGCTGCCGCGCCAGGCGGCCAGCTGCATCACTGCCGCCGCGCTGGCGCCATGGCCGTACAGGCCACACGGCAGCGCGCGCGTGGAGGGGTCGATGCGCAGCCAGCCCAGCGCTTTTTCCAGCTGGCGCGCCAGCTGGACGATATCGGCGTGCACGAAATACCTGTGACCGCCTTCGCCGCCGCCAGGAACCACGCCGGCCTGGTCAAAGCAAAGTGTAGCAAGGCCGGCGCGCACGAAATCGCTGGCGGTCGCTTGCGTGGCGGCACTCTGATAGCCACCGCCGGTGCTGGCCCCATGCGCAAACAGCACCACGCCAACCGGTCGCTCCGGCAACACCAATACCCCGTCGAGCTGCAGTTCATCGGCCGTAATGCTGACAAATTGTTCTTGCATGGTTGCCTCCACTCAAGATGAGCCCGATGGTCAAGCGCCAGGCCACAAGCCCAGTGTAGCAAATTCGCCGCCAGGGTCAAACCGCGCCGTAGCGGTCCAATCCCTTCAGCACGGCTTCGGGGCGGATAGGCAGGTGCCGCACCCGCGCACCGACGGCGGCAAAAATGGCGTTGGCGATCGCCGGCGCCACCACCGTGGTGGGCGGCTCACCCATGCCAGTCGACGCCTCGGTGCTCTGGATAAATTCGATATCGAGTTCGGGCACGTCGGCGATGCGCAGCGGCGTATAGCTGGTGAGGTTGGTGTCGCGCACTTCGCCGTTCAAGAAAGCCGTGCCTTCGTGGATCGCCATGCTCACGCCCCACAGCGCGCCGCCTTCGGCCTGCGCCAGCGCACCGTCGGGGTCGACGATGGTGCCTGCATCGATCACCATGGTCAGTTTCTCGACTTGCACCATGCACGTATTGCGGTCGACGCGCACCCGCGCCACGCAAGCGGTCCAGGTCGGCATGTCGCGTTCCTGGCCAAAGGTGGCGGCGATCCCCAGGCCCGTGTCTTTCGGCATGGCCTTGCCCCAGCCCGCTTTTTCCGCCGCACGCAGCAGCACTTGCACCAGGCGCTGCGCGCCGCCGACAGCGTTCGGCGCGCTGCCCGCGTTGCGGCCCGTGGCCTGCAGCAGCGACAAACGAAAATCGAGCGGATTGACCTTGGCTGCCTGCGCCGCTTCGTCGATAAAACTCTCCACCGCCCAGTTGGTCCAGCCCGGCCCCACCGAACGCAGCCAGCCCGGCCGGAAAGTACTGTTGGCCAGGTCGTTGGAAATCGCGCGCACGCGCTGCGCGCCGACCGTGTACCAGTGGTCGGCGCCGGCGATCGCGAACGGATCGTAGGGGCGGCCCTGCTTGTCTTTCGATAAAAAGGCAGGAATCATGGCCTGCGTGGGCCAGCCGGCGCTGGCGTCGTGCTGCATGGCGGTGACCTTGCCTGAGGCATCAAACGCCATGCGCAGGTGCTGCACCGACGGCGAACGGGGCGAATCGAAGCGCGCATCGTCGACCCGCGAACAGATCATTTTCACGGGCCGCCCCAACGCCTTGGCGCCCAGCGCGGCCGGGATGCAATAGTCGCCGTTCAGGCGCCGGCCAAAGCCGCCACCCAGCAGATACGTATGCAGCACCACCTGGCTTTCCGGCACCTGCAGCGCCTTCGCCAGCACCGGCAGGGTCAGTGATTGCCATTGCGTGCCGGCATGGATATGCCAGACGCCATCGATTTCCTGCGCCGTGGCGTTGACCGGTTCGAGCTGGAAATGCAGCACCGTGGCCGTCGTGTACTGGCGCTCCAGGCTCAGGCCGGCGTCGGCAAACGCCTGCTCCACGCCATCGTCGTCGACCACCCGCGCGCCCAGGCTCGGGTCGGCGATCTGCCTGCTGCCGTAATGCAAAATATCCTGTTCCGACACATGGGCTGCCGGCCCGGCGCGCCATTTCACCTGGACCAGCTCGGCCGCGCGGCTGGCGGCCGCATAGCTTTCCGCATACACCATGACCCAGCCCGGCACCGTGCCGCTGGGGTCGACCAGGGCTTCGGCTTTCAGATAGCCCCTGATCTTTTTCGCCGCCGTATCGTCGATCGACAATACCTTCGAGCCGTAACGCGTCGGCGGGATCTTGGGCCGCGCATACACCATGCCTTCGATCTCGGCATCGATACCGTAGATTGCCTTGCCGTTGGTTTTCGACGGCACGTCCAGCGCCTGCACGGCCTGGCCGACCAGGCTGCGCTGCTGCGGCGTCTTCAACACCATGGCGCTCAGTTGTTCGGGCGTGTAGTGCCGGCCCAGCTTGCCGCGCCGCACGATCTCGCCATAGCTGATTGAGCGGCCACGTCCGTGCACCACGCCCAGCTTTGCCGTGCAGGTCGCAACCGGCACGCGCAGCAGCCGCGCGCCCTCTTCGATCAGTGCAATGCGGCCGGCCGCACCTGCCCGGCTCAGCGGTTCGAAATTCTGCCACACCGACCAGCTGCCGCCGGTCACCATCAGGCCCCACTTGGGATCGCTGTCCACATAGTGCAGCCGGACCTTGCTCCAGTCCGCTTCGAGCTCGTCGGCCACGATGCGCGCCAGCGCCGTGCCAATATGCTGGCCCATTTCGGCCTTGGCGATATTCACGGTAACGACGCCCTGGCGGTCGATTCCGAACCAGATGGTGGGATCGAACACGGGTGCGACCGGCGCCGCAGCCGGCACGCTGGCCTTGCCGGCCGCCATGGAACTGTCGGCGCGCAAAAAGGCCAGGGTAAAACCGGTGCCGGCGGCGGCGATCAGGAAGCCGCGCCGTCCCGGAAGGCTGGGCGCGGCAGCGTTCTTGTCTTTCGGCAGCTTAAGCATCGGCCTTCTCCTGCATGGCGGCGGCCAGCTTGATCGCCTTGCGGATGCGCACATAGGCCATGCAGCGGCACAGGTTGCCGCTCATCACGGCGTCGATATTGGCGTCGGTCGGCTGCGGATAGTCGCGCAGCAAGGTGGCCGCCTGCATGATCTGGCCCGACTGGCAATAGCCGCACTGCGGCGCCTGGGTGGCGATCCAGGCTTGCTGCAAGGGATGCTTGCCGCCTGGCGACAGGCCTTCGATGGTGGTGACGGCCGAGCCTGCCACGGCCGACACGGGCGTGATGCACGAGCGCACGGCGCGGCCATCGACATGCACGGTGCAGGCGCCGCACAGGCCGATGCCGCAGCCAAACTTGGTGCCTGTCAATCTGGCTTCGTCGCGCAGCACCCACAGCAGGGGTGTTTCGGCGTCGACATCGGCAGAAAACGGCAGGCCATTGATGGTCAAATGATGCATGAGCTTGCTTTCTTGAAGATTTACTTGCCGGCACGCACACGCGCCACTGTCGCTTCCAGGTTGCTCCAGGCCGGCTGGTGGCTGCGGCTGCGGCGCAGATAGGCCGCCAGCTGGGCAATGTCGGCGTCCGACAGCGAGTGGGCAAAGGCCGGCATCAGCACGCCGCGCAGGCCCTCGTCCTTGCCCACGCCATGCAGGATCACCTGGATCAGGTTGGACGGGTCAGGCGCGCTGACGGCGCTGTTCAGGCTCAGTTCAGGGCGCAGCAGCGAAGGCTGGCCGTCGCTGTTCGAGTGGCAGGAAGCGCAGGCAGCCACGTACAGGCTGGCGCCACGGTCGTTGTCGATCATGCCGACCTTTTGCGAGCGCTTGATGCCGGCCGCTATCACCGAGGCCGCATCGACCGGCGGCGCGACCTTGTCCTGCGGCCTGCCCAGGTCGGCAAAATAGGCCGCCAGCGCGCGGATATCGGCGTCAGGCGAAGCATCCATGCCCTCGTGCACCACCTCCGACATTGGCCCGGCCGCCACCCCATGCAGCGCGGTGGCGCCGGTGCGCAGGAAGGCGTACAGCTCGTCCCTGGTCCACGGCAGCGGCGCCGTGTTGGCCGCCGTCAGCGGCGGCGCATACCAGTGGTCGATGGCGGCGCCCTGGTAGGCCGAACCCTGAATTTCCGCGCCCAGCGCATTGCGCGGCGTATGGCAGGCGGCGCAATGGGCCAGCCCTTCGGCCAGATAGCGGCCGCGATTCCAGTCGGCGCCTTGCGCACGATTGCCCGGCAAACTGCCAGGCCTGAAAAACAGCAATTTCCAGCCCGCCTGCAGGGCGCGCTGGTTGAAGGGAAACGGCACGGTATTGGCTGGCGTGGCCGCATACACGGGCGGGCGCGTCATGAACCAGGCATACAGGGCGGCAATGTCGGCATCGCTGGCCAGCGCAAAATGCGTGTAGGGAAACACCGGAAACAGATGCTCGCCGTTGCGCGCCACGCCCTCGCGCATGGCGCGCTGGAACGCTTGCTGCGACCAGCGGCCGATGCCGGTCTGCGGATCGGGCGTGATATTGGTGGCGTAAATGGTGCCGAATGGCGTGGCCATGCCGCGCCCGCCCGCATACGCCGCGCCACCCTTGACCGTATGGCAGGCAGCACAATTGCCCATGCCGGCCAGGATGCGGCCCTGCTCGATGGACTGGGCAGAAAACAAGGCGGGCGACGGCGGATTGATGGGCGCGAGCGCGGGACGCCAGTAAGCGGCGTAAATGGCGCAGGCGGCAACCACAAGCAGGCCCAGCAATATCAGCAGGCCGGTACAGATTTTCTTGAACAAAAAGATCTTTCAGATAACAGTTGCACAGGCGGTGGGCGCCAAAGGCAGAATTTTACGCGGATTGCGACTTGTTGTATGCAAGCAAAGCTACTGGCTGTTGGCAAGCGCACAGCGGCAAGCGGGTGCGGCGACTTATAATCGTCGTTTCTGCACGCACCAGCCCCCTTCCTTCATGCATACCGTTACCATCATCCTCGTCCTGGTCCTGACCGTCGTCCTGTGCGGCTTTATCGCCCGCTCGCGTTGGGTCAAGCTGCCGCTGCCCCTGATCCAGATCGCCGGCGGCACGGGCCTGGCCCTGTGCGGCCTGCAACTGCCACTCGACCCCGATATTTTCTTTCTGCTGTTCATTCCCCCGCTGCTGTTCCTCGATGGCTGGCGCATCCCCAAGGGCGCGTTTTTTTCCGATGCGCGCTCGATCCTGATGCTGGCCATCGGCCTGGTGCTGTTCACGGTGCTGGGCATGGGATTTTTCATCGACTGGCTGATCCCCACCGTGCCGCTGGCAGTCGCCTTTGCGCTGGGCGCCATTTTGTCGCCGACCGACCCGGTGGCCGTGTCGGCGATTGCGGCCGGCAATCCGATTCCGCCGCGCCTGATGCATATTCTCGAAGGCGAGTCGCTGCTCAATGACGCCTCCGGCCTGGTGTGCTTCACGTTTGCCGTCGGCGCCATGATGACGGGCGGCTTCTCGATCGGCGCGGCGTCGTTGAGCTTCCTGCAGGAAGCGGGCGGCGGCATCGTCATCGGCCTGGCGATTTCCTGGGGCGTGGGCCTGGCCAACAAGTGGCTGGTAAGCAAGGTCGGCGAAGAGCCAGGCCTGCAAATCCTGATCAGCATCCTGATTCCGTTTGCGGCGTATCTTGGCGCCGAGCAGATCCATGGCTCCGGCATCCTGGCCGCTGCCACGGCCGGCGTGTCGATGCATTACGCCGACCTGATCGGCCGTCCGCTGGCCGCCACGCGCACCCAGCGCAAGGCAGTCTGGGACACCGTGCAACTGGTGCTGAACGGCGTCATCTTCGTGATGCTGGGTGCACAATTGCCGACCACCATCTCCAGCCTGCAGGCGGCCTCGGCCGAAGTGGGCGCCGGCAGCGCCTGGAAACTGCCGCTGTACGTGGTAGCCATCACGGTGGGACTGACCTTCATGCGTTTTATCTGGGTCGCCATCTCGATGAAGCTGACCCTGTTCAAGCAGCAGAAAAAGGCCGACAAGGCCAGCCTGGGATCGGACACGAAAGACAACGTCTCGCTGGCGCGTCCCAGCCTGCGTTTGCTGCTGGTGGCCTCGTTTGCCGGCGTGCGCGGCGCGCTGACCCTGGCCGGCATATTGACCCTGCCCTTGTTCCTGCCCGACGGCACGCGCTTCCCCGCGCGCGACCTGGTGATTTTCCTGGCCATGGGGGTGATTCTGCTGTCCTTGATACTGGCCAGCGTCACCTTGCCGCTATTGACCAAAGGCCTGGTGTTCGCGCCACCGGCGCGCCGCTCCAGCGAAGAGCGCAACGCACGCTCGGCCGCCGCCGAAGCGGCCGTGGCGCGGCTGGAAAAAGTCTGCGCCGGCATTGGCGCCGACGGCAAGGAACAAGTCGTCACCGAAGCGGCCAATCGCCTGATCGAAGCCTACCGGCGCCGCATGGCATATGGCGAGAGCAGCAACGACGAAGCGGCGCGGATGCAGGAACTGGCCAGGGCCGAGCGCTCGCTGCGCCTCGAAGCGCTCAATGCCGAACGCGATGAACTGTTCCGCCGCCGCATTTCGGGGGAACTGGACGACGCCATCCACCTGCGCCTGCTGCGCGAGATCGACTTGCTGGAAGCGACGCTGGAGGAGTAACTGGCATTTCACCATCAACGTGGCGTGCCGGCCGGGCAGTTGCTGGACAGTGGCCGGCGCGCTGTGTAGACTGGCACGCACTTTCATGAGGAGCCGTATGAGCACACCAAGAACAGGCCCGGAATTCTGGGAACGCGCAGACCAGATCATTGCCTTGGCCAACGAACAATGCACGCAAAACACCGGCAATGAAGTGGCCACCTCGCTGCTGTACGCCGCCGCCCGCTTCAATGCCTTCCTGATCGCCAGCAAGGGCGATGCCGCCAGAATGCAGCAGGAAAAGGACGGCGCCATCGCCTTTTTCACGGAACAGTACAAGCGCATGCTGACCGACAACTTCAACGACTACATCAACAACTTCGACAAGTACACCCAGCCTGGAGCCGGCCCGCAGGCCTGATGACCGGGGCCGGCGCCTTGCTGTCCGGCCCATCCTTGAGCACACATGGCACGCTTGACTTCGCCATTTTTTCGATTAAACTATTAACGAATTAGTTAATATGTGAAAAGATCGGGGAATCATCATGCAGGCAGATAAGATCTTTGAAGCACTGGCGTCGACGGCGCGGCGCCAGATACTCGCCTATCTGTCCGAAGCCCAGCTGAGCACTTCCGAGCTGGCGGCGCGCTTTGCGATGAGCGCACCGGCCATTTCGCGCCATTTGTCGGTGCTGGAAAATGCCGGCCTGGTCAGCAGTGAACGGCAAGGCCAGTTCGTGCTGTACCGCTTGAACCAGGACCATCTGATCAACACCCTCAACAACTTCGCCTTTGAAATCTGCCCGGTCGCGCGTGGCCTGAAACGCGAATCGGCGGCCTTGAAAAAGCCCGCGCAATGATGGCGCACCGCGCCAGCGCGGATGGGCCTGACAGCGTCGTCGATGGCGTGGTGCGTTACGCACCAGTTCAGTCGCTGTGGCTCACCGCCATGCTGGCCGGCGCGCTGATCGGCGGCGCCCTCACCTTCAGCTGGCCGGCGCTGCTGCTGTTCGTGGCCAGCACGGCCACGGTGCTGCTGTTCGGCCACTCGCTGGGCAGCCATCGCAAGCTGATCCATGACAGCTACCGCTGTCCCTTGTGGCTGGAACACGTGCTGGTGTACCTGGGCGTGCTGGTGGGCCTGAGTGGCCCGCTGGGCCTGCTGCGCCAGCATGAGTTGCGCGACTATGCGCAGCGCCAGCCCGACTGCCATCCCTATTTGCGCCATGGCGGCGGTTTCTGGCGCGATTGCTGGTGGCAACTGCACTGCCGTTTGATCCTGGCCCGGCCGCCGCGGATCGCCATCGAACCGCGCATCGCGCACGACCGTTTCTATCGCTTCCTGGAATCCAGTTTCATGGCGCAGCAACTGCCATGGGCCGTACTGTTCTTTCTGTGCGGTGGCTGGGGCTTTGTGTGGTGGGGCGTATGCGCACGAGTCAGTGCCGGCGTGATCGGCCACTGGCTGATCGGTTACTTCGCCCACAACCATGGCGGCATGCATTTCGAGGTAAGCGGCGCCGCCGTGCAAGGCAGGAATATCCGCTTCAGTTCCTTGCTGACCATGGGCGAATGCTGGCACAACAACCACCACGCCTATCCGGGATCGGCCAGGCTGGGCCTGTTTCCCGGCGAATGGGACCCGGGATGGTGGGCCTTGCTGCTGTTGCAGCGCATGGGCCTGGTATCAGGCTTGCGCCTGCCGCAGGACCTGCCGGCGCGGCCGGAATTGCGGCAGCTCGACAGCCAAGCGCCTCAGGCGTCGTCCTTGCCTTCCAGATAGTTATTCTTCACCCGCACATAGTGCTCGGCCGAATAGCGCAAGTACGCGATCTCGGCTTCGGTCAGCGCGCGCACCTTGGCGGCCGGCCGGCCCACATACAGGTGGCCGCTTTCCAGCACCTTGCCGGGCGACACCAGGCTGCCGGCACCCAGCATCACGTTTTTCTCCACTACCACGTCATCCATCACGATGCTGCCCATGCCGATCAGGCATTCGTCGCCGATGCTGCAGCCGTGCAGGATCACCGAATGGCCGATGGTCACGTATTTGCCGATGGTAAGGGGTGAGCCGTCGGGCTTGGCGGCATTTTTATGCGACACATGGCCCATCGAGAAATCCTGGATATTGCTGCCCTCGCCGATGACGATGCGGTTGACGTCGCCACGCAGCACGCTGTTGCACCAGATGGAACAGTCGTCGCCAATTTGCACGTCGCCGATCACTTGCGCCGTGCCATGCAGGTAGACGCGGTCCCCGAGAACAGGACGCGTATTCAAATAGGAACTCAAGGGCATGATGGTCTCGCTTGATCAGAAAGATAAAATTGTATGCGGCGGGGAGAAAAAACGGGCAAAAAAAATCCGGCTGCAATCAGCCGGATCGTGACGATGACGGTAAAACTCAGAAGCGGTAGCCGACACCAACGCCGAACAGATACGGATCAACCTTGACTTTGCTCACTTTCGCGCCGCTGATGAACACGTCGCTCTGGATCTGCACTTTCTTGACGTCGAAGTTCAGCGACCAGTTTTTGTCAAGCTTGTAGTCAACACCGGCTTGTACCGAGTAACCCCAGCTGTCATGTTCCAGGCGACCAGCGCCACCGAGCAGTTTCACGTCCGAGATATTGGTGTAGTTCACGCCGGCGCCCACATACGGGCTGAATTGTTTCTCAGGCATGAAGTGGTATTGCAGCGACAGGGTCGGCGGCAGATGCTTGAAGGTGCCGATCTTGGCGCCGTCGAGTTTGACGTCATGCTTTTGCGGGTAGGTCAGGATCAGTTCAGCGGCAATGTTCGGGGTGAAGAAATACGAGATATCGATTTCAGGGATCGTTTTGTCGCTGACATGAAGTCGGTCGGATGCACCGACGCCACCAACAGGAGCAGATTTATTGGCCGTATCGATTTGCACCACACGGGCGCGGACCAGCCATGGGCTTTCCTGTGCCATTGCGTTGCCGGCGAATGCGCCGATGGCGGCCAAAACGATTGCTGCTTTAGTTGCGGACTTTTTCATTCTGTTTCCCTCTTTTTTATCGTTAAGTAACGCAGCGAAGTCTAAGAGTGCGGTGCAGCAAAAACTTTGATCCACATCAAATAGTGCTGGAAGGCATAAAACAGGCCCCTTTTTTCCTTGCACAGGTCAAAAAAATGACGCATTGCAAGGTAATACCGGCAGGACTCATTCAACAAATGAGAATAGTAATTATTATCATTTGCGATATAATGCGCCCTTACCTGCGTTCATATAAGGGATGGGAGACATGGATATATTGAGGGAACTGCGTGAATCGGGGCTGAAAGTAACCATACCGCGCCTGCGGATTCTGCAGCTGTTTCAAGAAGGAACGATCAAGCACCTGAGTGCGGACGATGTCTATAAACTCTTGCTGGCCGAAAAAATCGATGTCGGCCTGGCCACCATCTACCGGGTGCTGATGCAATTTGCCGAAGCGGGCATCTTGTTTCGCCGCCATTTCGAATCGGGCCACGCGGTGTTCGAACTGAACGAAGGCCAGCACCACGACCACCTGGTGTGCACCGGTTGCGGCAAGGTCGATGAATTCGTCGACGAGGGCATCGAATTGCGCCAGCACGAAATTGCCACCGAGCGCGGCTTTGTGCTGCATGAACACGCGCTGTCGCTGTACGGCACCTGCGCCGATTGCACGGCAAAAAAAGTTCCTCCACGCAAGCCCTGAAGGCCCAATGCCTGGCGTGCGCTAAGATGCGGCAACTTTTGAAGGAAGTCGCATGTATATCGGAGAACTGGCGCGCCTGACGGGCGCCACCCCCAAGGCCCTGCGCCACTACGAAACGCTGGGCCTGCTGGGTGAAGTTCGGCGAACCGGCGCTTACCGCCGCTACTCGCAGCAGGACCTGGCGCAGGTGACCCTGATCCGCCAGGCGCAGGCGCTGGGCTTCCGGCTGGCCGAATTGCTGCCCATCCTGGCCGGCGACGCTACCGACTGGGCCGCGCTGCGCCGGCATCTGGCAGCCAAGCGCGCGCAACTGCAGCAGGAGATCACCCGTCTGCAACAGCTCGACGCGCAACTGCAGTCTATCGATGCGGAAATCATTGATTGCCTGCAACGCACTTGACTCTGACCCATGGGGCAGGCTTTAGCATGGGGGCTGTTCATTTTCTGAAAGCCCCTGATGCGCAAACGTATCCTGGTCATCCTCGGCCATCCATCGAACGACAGTTTCTGCGCCGCCCTGGCCGGCGCCTATCTCGACACCGCGCGCACCGCTGGCCACGAGGTGCGCGAGTTGCACCTGGGCCAGCTGGCGTTTGACCCCATCCTGCACCAAGGCTACCGCCAGGTGCAGCCGCTGGAAGCGGACCTCGTGGCCGCGCAGGAAGCGATCAGCTGGGCCCAGCACCTGGTGTTTGCCTACCCGATCTGGTGGGGCGGCGCGCCGGCCCTGCTGAAGGGTTTTGTCGACCGCGTGTTCCTGCCCGGCTATGCCTTCAAATACCGTCCCGGCAAGGCCTTTCCGGCGCAGCTGCTGACCGGCCGCACGGCCCAGCTGCTGGTGACGATGGATACGCCGCCGTGGTATTTCCGCTGGATCTACCGCATGCCGGGCATTCATCAACTGCGCAAGACGACGCTGGAATTTTGCGGCATCAAGCCGGTGAAAGTGGCCAGCTACGGCCCCGTGCTCGGTTCAAGCGATGCACAAAGGGCACGCTGGCTGGCGCAGGCACGCGCGCTGGCAGCCAAGCTGGCGTGAACCGCAAAGCTTGCCATGCAGCCATTTCAAATACGTGTTTGGCAAGCTGGTAATCATCCTGTCATATTCAAACGCTACCATATCGACATTGCCTTTTTGCCAGCCGCCTTGCCGCCGTGGCAAGCAGGCGCCGATTGTCATGTAAAGGTAGCCGCCCGTGGAGTTCAACGCCTCTCGATTGCATCTTCCCCGTTACCGCTCTTCCGTTGCGGCCGATTTGTGCATCGCCACCGAGTCGGTGCAGGCCGATGCCAACAACTTTGCGGTGCTCGAACTGTTTACCGAACGGCGCGACATGATGAGCTTGCCCGTTACCGAGCAGGACCGCCCGATCGGCCTGATCAGCCGCAATATCTTCATGTCGCAGATGTCCAAGCCCTTTTATCATGAGGTATATGGCAAGAAGAGCTGCATCGCCTTCATGGACAAGGAGCCGCTGATCGTCGATGCCGCCATGAGCATCGAAGACCTGACCTTCCGCGCCGTCGAGGCCGGTGAAAAGGCGCTGGCCGACGGCTTTATCATCACCGAAGACGGCGTGCTGGCCGGGGTCGGCTTCGGTTTGCAGCTGATGAACGTGGTGGCCACCTTGCAGGCCGAAAAAAACCGCCAGATCATGCACAGCATCGATTACGCCAGCGTGATCCAGCGGGCATTGCTGCGCTCGTCCTCGGCCGAGCTGCGCGCGGCCCTGCCCGATGCCCACCTGGAATGGCAACCGCGCGACGTCGTCGGCGGCGACTTCTACCTGTTCGAACGCCATGCGGGCGGCTGGTTCGCCGCGCTGGCCGACTGCACCGGCCACGGCGTGCCGGGCGCCTTCATGACCCTGATCGCCTCCTCGGCCCTGAGCCAGGCCCTGCGCGACCTTGGCCCCCATGATCCGGCCGCCCTGATCGGCGCCGTCAGCCGCGCCATCAAGACTTTGCTGGGCCAGGACGACGCCACGCCGCACGCCAGCCACGGCGCCGGTTCGAACGACGGCATGGATTGCGCCTTTATCTGCTACCACGCGGCCAAGGGCCAGCTGCATTTCGCCGGTGCGAAGCAGTCGCTGTACCTGGTGGCACCCGGCCAGGACGAAGTGCAATGCCTGGACGGCGCGCGCATGGGCGTCGGCTATGTCGACACCCCGGCCGGCCACGCCTGGCAAAACCACGTGCTTGAGGTGGCGCCGGGCAGCCTGCTGTTCCTCACCACCGACGGCCTGCTCGACCAGATCGGCGGCGCGCGCGACATCGCCTATGGCAAGCGGCGCATGCGCGAGCAGCTGCTGGCGCGCCGCGCCGCGCCGGCCAGCGAAGTGGCGGCGGCCCTGCTGCACGACTTCGGCGCCTGGCAAGGCGCGCAGCCGCGCCGCGACGACCTGACCTTTTTCTGTTTCCGCCTGTAGCTGGCGGCGCTTTCACTTTCACTCAACGCAGCGATTACCCTCCAGGAGCACTGACGTGCTGTATCAAGAATTCAACGAGTTTTGGGATGTGGCGCGCAAGCGCAATATCATCTTTTTCTACACGGGCTACTTTTCGCAGCACGTGGTCAGCGCCATTTCCGAAACCATCAAGGCGCGCCTGGACACGGCCGGCGCGGCCGGCCCGACGCGCCGGCGCATTTTTTCCTCGTTTATCGAAATGTCGCAAAACGTGATGCATTATTCGTCCGACAGCCTGACGCCAAACGCGCAGCTGGACCAGCAGATGCGGCGCGGCTCGTTTTGCATCGGCACCCGCGGCGACAGCTTTTTCCTGTTGTGCGCCAATCCCGTCTCGACCGAAAACGTGGCGCAGATCCGCAGCCGGCTCGAACCCTTGCACACGATGACGATGGAAGAAATCCGCCTGGCCTACAAGAAGGCCCTGCGCGAGGAAGCGCCGGCTGACAGCAAGGGCGCCGGCCTGGGTTTCCTGACCCTCGCGCGCGACGCCAGCGAACCGCTGGAATTCGAATTCGCCCAGGACCCGCAGGAGCCGGGCAGCACCATCTTCTGCATCAAAGCCATCATCTGAAAGAGCCGACCCAGGAAAGCATATGCAATCACCGTCCCCTTTGCCACCGTTGTTCCTCGCCGCGACACCGAGTTCGCCCGAAATCGATTTCCGCTTCGAACAGCACACCCTGTCGATCAAGGGTGAATCGTATCCCGAAAACGCGGCCGCCTTTTATGGCCCGCTGAACGCCGCCGTGCGCAACTACTGCGAAACCTGCCACGACGCGCAGATCACCGTGCATGTCTCGCTGGCCTACTTCAACAGTTCCAGCACCAAGATGCTGTTTACCCTGTTCGACATCCTGAATCAGGCGGCCATCGACGGCAACCGCGTGCGCCTGAACTGGTACCACGACGAGGACGACGACACCATCCTGGAATTCGGCCAGGAGCTGCAACAGGACTTCACGGCGCTGGACTTCCACGACCACGCCGTGGGCGGCTAGCACATGGGTGCGCCGATGTCCGAGGCCGGTCTGGAACCCGATCTGTTTACCGAGGAGGCGGCGGCGCTGGCGGCCGCGCGCCAGCTGCACGCCGACGATGGCGCCAGCGGCGAAGCGCAGCGCCGCATGCTCGGCGAATTGATCGTCCACTACGAGCGCCTGATGCGCGAGACGCGCCGTTTGATACGGCGCAGCGACCGCGCCGAACGCGACATGCATGTACTGAACCGCGAACTGCAGGCGCTGGCCGGCCAGCTGGAATACCGCGCCACCCACGATCCGCTGACCGGTGCGCTCAATCGCGGCGCCGTGATCGAGCAGGCCTCCCGCTGCCTGGCGCAAGGCGACATGGCGCTGATCGTGCTCGACATCGACCTGTTCAAGCAGGTCAACGACGACTTCGGCCACCCGGCCGGCGATGGCGTGATCCGCGCCGTGGTCGACTGCCTGCAGGACTTGCTGGGACAGCACACGCCAATCGGCAGGGTTGGCGGCGAAGAATTCTCGGTAGTCTGGCCCACTTCCTCGCGCAGCGAAGCGCAGCAGGTGGCACAGCGCATTTGCGACGCCATCGCCGCGCGCCAGCAGTCATCGCCGATCACGCGCCCGGTCACCGTCAGCGTGGGCGTGAGCTGGAACCGCGCCGGCACCGCCTTTGAAAACGCCTACAGCCATGCCGACCAGGCGCTGTACCAGGCCAAGCGCGACGGACGCAATTGCGTGCGCGTGTGGGAAGATGCGCTGAACTGACGATTACTTGACGAGATCGTGGCGCGCCATGGCGCCGTCGCGGCGCATGGCCGTCACGGCGCGCTGCATGGCGGCCAACTGCGCTTCGGGCACCTGCTTGTTGCAAGCCAAATAAGTCTGCACGCGGTTGAAGGTCAAGAGCGGCACCACCATGCCGTCCCACTCCTTGCCGGCGAACGGCCGGCTGCCTACCGCCATGGCCACCGCCCACAGGTCGATGCGGCCCAGCAGCAGCTTTTGCGGATTGAGCCACTCCTGCGTGACGGGCGCCACTTGCAGTCCGCGCGCACGCAGATATTCGTCGCGTGCGTCACCGAGCACGGTGCCGATCACCAGCCCACGCGCATCGTCAAGGCTGTGCAAATTGAAATTGCGGCTGGCCAGTCCGTACAAGATCCATTCGCCCTCGGTCAAGGGGCCGACCCAGCGAAACAGCGCTTCGCGCTGCGGTGTGCGGGTGGTGGAATACACGCAGGTATCGGCCTCGCGCAGCGCCTGCGCATAGGCGCGCTTCCAGGGCAGCAGTTCCATGGTGTAGGCAATGCCGGCGCGCGCCAGCAGCTCGCGCACCTTGGCAGTTTCACGGCCGACAACGACATTATTTTCCATCATGCTCGATGGCGGCAGGTACTCGCTGACCATGCGCAGCGTCTGCGCCGCCGCCATGCCGGGCGCCAGCAGCGCGGCAGCAAGCAGGCAGGCGGGCAGCCATGCGATTGATCGTTGCTTCATGCTTGGCCTCTTAACCTGAACAACGATGATTGATCCGCAGCCTAGGCCGCCGCGATCTCCAGCGGCCAGCCCTGGAACTGCTCGCGCAGGGCCGGCGCCGGCTCGCCACCGACAACGATTGTTGAAAACACGTCGAGCGGACTGAAAAACGCCGTCCGCACCCGCCCCAGCTTGCTCTCGTCAACCACCAGTATGCACTCGCTGGCGCTGCGGATCGCGGCCTGCTTGACAGCCACTTCGTGAAAGTGGGAACAGCTCACGCCGCGTACCGGGTCGGCGCCACCGGCGGAAATAAACGCCTTGTTGACGCCCAGGCGGCCAAGATACTGTACCGCCTCTTCCGAATAAAAGGTTTCAGACGAGGCCTGGAACAAGCCGCCGAGCAAAATCAGCTGCGTGTTCTTGCGCTTGCTGAGGATATTGGCAATGTTCATGGAGTAACAAACCACGGTCAGCGCAATTTCATCGGGCAAGGCCGAGGCAAACTGCATCATGGTGGTGCCGCAGTCGATGAACAGCATGTCGCCGTCACTGACGAAGGTGGCAGCACGCTGGCAGGCCAGGCGCTTTCTCACCGTGTGCTGGTCGAGCTCTTCGGCCAGCACGTATTTTTCGCCGGCTGCGGGCAATGTTGCTTCCAAAACATATCCACCAAGACAGGACAGCGCGCAGTCGGCGGCCGCCAGGTCGCGGCGTATCGTCATTTCGGTCACGCCGAGCAATTCGGCAACTCGGCTCAACAATGCGGGACCCGAGCTTTTGACCAGGGCCTGCATCCGTTCCAGCCGCAGTTGGCGCGCCTTGGCGCCTGCAGTTTGTCGCATGGTAATACTTTCGCTCTTGATAACGTGTGAGCGCTGATTGTAACAGCAACGATTCTTCATGTTATTAGAAAAAAGTGGTTGCACAACTAAATGTTATTGGCGTAACATAAAACTGTGGCGCGAATGCTGTATAGCGCACGCCACGTTACCAATAATGAAACGCGCCCAGTGCGTTCACGGAGATTATTAGCTATGCCCACCGCCCACCATCAATCGGACCGGCCTGTGCACCACTGCGCGGCGTCGCCACAACCATGACAACTACTTCCAAATCACCGCGTGTCGCACCAGCAGCCCGCCCTCGTGCCGAAGCTGCAGAAGCCGCCTTGACGTCTGCGCCAGCGCCAGCGATCGTGCTTGCCAGTGCCCACGGCCATGCGCGCAATCCTGGCGTGCCCTATGACAGCAGCTGGTTCGACGATATCCGCGTCAACCTGTCGGCCGCCGAGCGCCGCATCGCCACCCTGCCCGGCCGCCGCTCCGTCAAGAAAGACGCGCAGGCCGGCTGGCTGCTGAAAGCGATCAGCTGCATCGACCTGACCACTCTGTCCGGCGACGACACCACCGAGAGGGTCAAGCGCCTGTGCGCCAAGGCCATCACGCCGGTGCGCCAGGACCTGCTCGACTCTCTGGGTTTTGGCGAGCGCCAGCTGCATACCGGCGCCATCTGCGTGTATCACCGCTACGTGGCGACTGCCGTCGAAGCGCTGGACGGCAGCGGCATTCCGGTCGCTGCAGTATCGACGGGCTTTCCCGCCGGCCTGATTCCGCACGACCTGAAACTGAAGGAAATCGAAGCGTCGGTACGCGATGGCGCCTCCGAGATCGATATCGTCATCACGCGCGAACACGTATTGACCGGTAACTGGAAAGCGCTGTACGCCGAGATGCAGGACTTCCGCGCTGCCTGCGGCGACGCCCACGTGAAAGCGATTCTGGCCACCGGCGAACTGAAAACCATGCGTAACGTGGCCAAGGCTTCGATGATCTGCATGATGGCCGGCGCCGATTTCATCAAGACCTCGACCGGCAAGGAAGCGACCAACGCGACCTTGCTGGTGAGCCTGATCATGCTGCGCATGATCCGCGAATACCAGCAGCGCACCGGCTTCAAGGTCGGCTACAAGCCGGCTGGTGGCGTCTCGGCGGCCAAGGACATCCTCAACTACCAGATCCTGATGAAGGAAGAACTGGGACGCGAGTGGCTGGAGCCGGACCTGTTCCGCATCGGCGCCTCGTCCCTGCTGGCAGATATCGAACGCCAGCTCGAACACCACGTTACCGGCCGTTACTCGGCTTTCCACCGCCACGCGATCGGATAATTCATATGAGCCAGACGAGCATTAAACACTACTTCGACACCATGGACTACGGCCCTGCCCCTGAAAGCGACACCGACGCGCGCGCCTGGCTGGCGCGCCACAGCGACGGCTTCGGCCACTTCATCAACGGCGCGTTCACGCCCGCTACCGGCACCCTGTTCGACACCAATGAACCGGCCACCGGCAAGCCGCTGGCGCGCATCGCGCAAGGCACGCAGGCTGATGTCGATGCGGCAGTCAGCGCCGCGCGCGCCGCCCAGGAAAGCTGGTTCGCCATCGGCGGCCATGCCCGCGCCCGCCATCTGTACGCCCTGGCACGCATGGTGCAGCGCCACGCGCGCCTGTTCGCCGTCATCGAGGCGCTGGACAACGGCAAGCCGATCCGCGAAACGCGCGATATCGACGTGCCATTAGTCGCCCGTCACTTCTATCACCATGCCGGCTGGGCGCAACTGCAGGAACGCGAATTTGCCGACCAGGTGCCGGTCGGCGTGATCGGCCAGATCGTGCCGTGGAACTTCCCGCTGCTGATGCTGGCGTGGAAAATCGCCCCTGCCCTGGCGCTGGGCAATACCGTGGTATTGAAGCCTGCCGAATTCACGCCGCTGTCGGCACTGCTGTTTGCCGAACTGGCCGCGCAAGCAGGCTTGCCGGCCGGCGTGCTGAACGTGGTCACCGGCGACGGCGCCACCGGCGCGGCCATCGTGGCCCACCCGGACGTCAACAAGATCGCATTTACCGGCTCGACCGACGTCGGCCGCCTGATCCGCGAAAAAACCGCCGGCAGCGGCAAGTCGCTGACCTTGGAACTCGGTGGCAAGTCGCCCTTCATCGTGTTTGACGATGCCGATATCGACGCCGCCATCGAAGGCGTGGTCGACGCCATCTGGTTCAACCAGGGCCAGGTCTGCTGCGCTGGCGCGCGCCTGCTGGTACAGGAAGGCATTGCGCAGGACTTCTATGCACGCCTGAAACGCCGCATGGGCATGCTGCGCGCCGGCACGCCGCTCGACAAGACCATCGACATCGGTTCGCTGATCGCGCCGTCGCAGCACGAACGCGTGCGCAAACTGGTCGAGATCGGCGTCAAGGAAGGCGCCACCTGCTACCAGCCCGATATTTCGATGCCGGTCGGCGGCAGCTATTTCCCGCCTACCTTGCTCACCAATGTGCACCCGGCCAGCACCGTGGCCAGCGAAGAGATCTTCGGACCGGTACTGGTGGCGATGACCTTCCGCACCCACGATGAAGCGCTGGCGATCGCCAACAACTCGCGCTACGGCCTGGCCGCCAGCGTGTGGAGCGAAACCATCGGCCTGGCGCTGGCCGTGGCGCCTGCGCTGAAAGCCGGCGTGGTGTGGATCAATTCGACCAATCTGTTCGACGCCGGCGTCGGTTTTGGCGGCGTGCGCGAATCGGGCTTTGGCCGTGAAGGCGGCCGCGAAGGCTGCTACGAATACCTGAAACCGCGTGCCTGGGCCAAGCGCGTGGCGCGCAAGGCAGCCGTGAAACCGGTTGCCGCCATCGTCGACAGCGTCGCGGCAAGCGCATCGCTGCCGCTGGTCGACCGCACCGCCAAGCTGTATGTGGGCGGCAAGCAGGCCCGTTCCGACGGCGAACAATCGTTGGGCGTGTTTGGCGCCAACGGCAAGCTGGCCGGCGAAGTGGGCCTGGGTAACCGCAAGGATATCCGCAATGCCGTCGCCGCCGCGCATGCTGCCGCTTCGTGGTCGGCCACCACGCCGCACCGCCGCGCGCAGGCCTTGTATTACCTGGCCGAGAACCTGTCGGCACGCGCCGAAGAATTTGCCGCGCGCCTGGTCGAACTGACCGGTGCCAGTCTGGATGCCGCCAACAGCGAAGTCGAGCAATCGATCAGCCGCCTGTTTGCGTATGGCGCCTGGGCCGACAAATACGAAGGCGCGGTGCACGTGCCGCCGATGCGCGGCGTGGCGCTGGCCATGGTCGAACCGATCGGCGTGGTCGGCGTCATCTGCCCGGACGAGTCGCCATTGCTGGCCCTGGTCAGCCTGGTCGCGCCATTGCTGGCGATGGGCAACCGCGCCGTGGTCGTGCCAAGCGCACGCCATGCGCTGATCGCCACCGACTTCTACCAGGTGCTGGAAACCTCGGACCTGCCGGGCGGCGTGATCAATATCGTCACTGGCGACGCGGCGACCTTGCTGCCAACGCTGGCCTCGCATGACGACGTCGATGCTGTCTGGACGTTTGGCGACGCGGCGCTGTCGACCGCCACCGAGCGCCTGTCGACCGGCAACCTGAAGCGCACCCTGGTCGACTACGGCCTGGCCACCGACTGGAACGATGCGCTGGCGGCTGAAGGCCCGGCATGGCTGCGCCACGCCACGCAGATCAAGAATGTGTGGGTGCCGTACGGCGAATAAGTAGAACCGCAGTGCCAGGCAAGCCGACGACGAGCGGCAGTCCTGGCGCAACCGCTGCACAACATTGAAAAACAATCTGGAGACAAGATGTTAAAGAATATCGACCCGCTGTTGAATGCGGACGTGCTGCAAGCCCTGCGCGCCATGGGCCACGGTGACGAACTGGTCCTGTGCGACGCCAATTTTCCCGCCGATTCGGTGGCCCGCCAGACGGTACTGGGCAAGGTGCTGCGCATTGACGGCGTCGGCACGAAAGAAGCCGCACGCGCCATATTGTCGGTGATGGCACTCGACACTGCGGTTGACGTGGCCGCCCACCGCATGGAAGTGGTCGGCGAACCTGACAATGTATTGCCGGTGCAGCAGGAAGTGCAGCTTGAAATCAACCACGCCGAAGGGCGCGAGCGCATCATGGGCTCGATCGAACGCTTTGCCTTCTATGACGTGGCGCGCACCGCCTACTGCGTGATCGCCACCGGCGAGCGCCGCTTCTACGGCTGCTTCGTCTTCAAAAAGGGCGTGATCGCCCCGGAGGCATAATGAGCGACGTTCATGACAAACGCGGCGTCGCGATCCTCGGCATCTACGTGGCTGACCTGGCCTTCCGCGCCGCCCATATGCCCGACGTGGGCCAGACCATCGCCGGCTCCGGCTTTGCCATGGGTCCCGGTGGCAAGGGCTCGAACCAGGCCGTGGCCGCCGCGCGCGCGGGTGCCGAAGTCACCTTTATCAGCACCCTGGGACGCGACTCGTTCGGCGACAATGCGCTGGCCCTGTGGCGCGGCGACGGCATCACGCCACGCGTGAAACAGGTCGACACGCACCCGACCGGCGCCGCCTTCATTTACCTGAACGAAAAAAATGGCGACAACGCCATCATCGTGGTGTCCGGTGCCGCCAGCCTGATCGGCGTGGCCGATGTGGAAGCGGCAGCCGACGATATCGCCAATGCGCGCGTGTTTGTCACCCAGCTGGAACAACCGGCCGATGCCGCCCTGCGCGGCCTGCAGATCGCCCGCGCCGCCGGTACCCTTACCGTCTTCAATCCCGCGCCCGCGCTGCCGTTTGACGACGCCGTCTATCCGCTGTGCGACTTCATCACCCCCAACGAACACGAAGCGGCGATCCTGACCGGCCTGCCCGTCACCAACCTCGATGAAGCGCGCGCCGCCGGCGACGCCTTCCTGGCACGTGGCGTCGGCTGCGCCCTGATCACGCTCGGTTCGCAAGGCGCCCTGCTGCACAGCGCCAGCGAATCGGTGCTGATCGCTCCGTTCAATGCCGGCCCCGTGCTGGAAACCACCGGTGCCGGCGACGCTTTCAATGGCGGTTTTGCGGCAGCGCTGGCAGAAGGTGCCACGCCGCGCGAGGCGGCCCGTTTTGCCGCAGCCCTGGCCGCCATTTCGGTCACGCGAGCCGGCACGGCGCCGTCGATGCCGCAGCGCGCGGATGTCGATGCGCTGCTGGCAAAGAGCTGAGTTTCCTCGTTTTTTGTATCTTTTTGGAGTCGCCATGAAGCGCCAGTTTTCCGACCCACAGCTGAATTTTTTGGTGGGCATTAACGTCCTGATCCTGGTTGCCGCGAGCGTGCTGTCGCATGGCGACTTCCTCGACGTGTACAACTTCCAGTCGATGGCCAGCCAGTTGCCCGAACTGGCCCTCTTGGCCATCGGCGTGTCGCTGGCCATGATCGCCGGTAACGGCGGCATCGATTTGTCCGGTCTCGGCATGGCCAACCTGGCCGGCGTGGTCGCCGCCACCGTGGTGCCGCTGCTGGTTGACGCCGACGCCACGCCGTGGGGCTATACCGGCACCTTCATTCTGGTCGCCTTGGTCACCGGCCTGTTGGGTGGCCTGCTCAATGGCTGGCTGATCGCCGGCGTGGGCCTGACACCCATCCTGTGCACGCTCGGTACGCAGCTCATTTTCACCGGCGCCGCCGTTGTGCTCAGCAAGGGTTCCAGCGTACGCCTGGCCAGCGCCGAGCCGATGTCGATGATCGGCAATGAAAACCTGTTCGGCGTGCCGATCCCCTTCATCATCTTCATGGTGGTGCTCTTGGCAATCGGCTGGCTGCTGCGCTACAGCCCTTTCGGCATCCGCCTGTTCCTGTTGGGGACCAACGCCAAGGCCGCGCGCTACGCCGGCATTCCCGGCACGCGCATGCTGGTCACCACCTACGCCCTGTGCGGCGTGCTGGCCAGCCTGGCCGGCGTGATCATCGCCGCCCGCACCGCCAGCGTGAAGGCCGACTACGGCAGCTCGTATCTGTTGATCGCCATCCTGGTGGCGGTGATGGCCGGTGTGCGTCCGCAAGGCGGCTATGGCCGCATGGTGTGCCTGTTCTTCTCGGCCACCGCCCTGCAACTGCTGTCGAGCACTTTCAACCTGCTCGATATTTCGAACTTCTTCCGCGATTGCGCGTGGGGCCTGCTGCTGCTGTGCTTCCTGGCTTCGGCGCGCATCAATCTTGCTGATTACCGTCTTTTCACACCGCGCAAAAGCGCAACGCTGACCCAGTCCCCTCCTGGTTCAACGAATAAATAACGAGGGTTTGGAGACAACATGCTTACTAAAACAAAATGCGCCGCCGCCATCATTGCCCTGGGTACCCTGTCGGTTGCCGGCGTGCTGCATGCACAAAATAAAAAACCGGTCGATATCGTCACGGTCGTGAAAATTACCGGCATGAGCTGGTTCAACCGCATGGAAGTGGGCGTCAAGGAATTCGGCGCCGCCAACGTGGGCGTGGTCAATGCGCGCCAGATCGGCCCGGCCCAGTCGGACGCGGCCCAGCAGCAGCGCCTGGTGGAAGACCTTGTCGCGAAAAAGGTCGACGCCATCGCCGTCGTCTCGATGGACCCGCTCACGCTGGAACCGGTGCTCAAGCGCGCACTGGACCGCGGCATCAAGGTCGTCACGCACGAAGCGGACAACCAGAAAAACACCCTGGTCGACATCGAAGCGTTCGACAACACCGCCTACGGTGCGCGCCTGAACGAACGCCTGGCCGAGTGCATGGGCAAGACCGGAAAATGGTCCTCCCTGCTCGGTTCCCTGGGCAGCCAGTCGCAAGTGCAATGGGCTGACGGTGGCGCCAACAACGCCAAGAAGTATCCGAAGATGACCCTGGTCGACGCCAAGAACGAAACTGCCAACGACGCTGAAAAAGCCTACGGCAAGGCGAAGGAAATCCTGCGCAAGCACCCGGACATCAAGGGCTTCCAGGGTTCGTCCTCGCTCGACGTGCTGGGCATCGGCCGCGCCATCGAAGAAGCTGGCCTGACCGGCAAGATCTGCGTGTACGGCACCGGCCTGCCGAGCGAAGCGGCCAAGTTCCTGGAATCGGGCGCGGTCGGCGGCATCGCTTTCTGGGATCCGAAAGACGCCGGCATCATGATGAACAAGGCGGCGCTGATGCTGGTGCAGGGCAAGACGATCACCAACGGCATGGACATGGGCGTACCGGGCTATAACGCGGTCACCGTGAAAAAAGGTCCTGGCGTGGGCATTATCGTCACCGGCAAGGCATGGGTCGAAGTAGACAAGTCCAACTACAAGAAGTATGCATTCTAAAACGGCATCCTGACCATCGGCCTGGCACCCTGCGTGCCAGGCCGATGCTGGCAACGCCTATCGCAGAAAGAATCGATTCATGACCAGTACCACCCAAAATCCGGCGGCCACGTCGAAGGTTTTTTTACAGCTCGAAGGCATCCACAAGCGCTACGCCGGCGTACATGCGCTGCGCGGCGTCGACCTGACCATCGAAGCCGGCGAAATTTATCACTTGCTGGGCGAAAACGGCTGCGGCAAGAGCACCCTGATCAAGATCATTTCCGGCGCCCACCCACCGAGCGAAGGGCGCATCACCGTCAACGGCCAGCCGCATGCGGCGCTGATGCCACTGCAGTCGCTGGCGCTCGGCATCGAAACCGTGTACCAGGATCTGTCGCTGCTGCCGAACATGAGCGTGGCCGAAAACGTCGCCCTGAGCGAGCAGCTGGTCGCCGGCAATGGCCGCCTGGCGCGCCGCTTCGACCGCCGCGCCGTCGACGCCACCGCCGCGCGTGCGCTGGCCGCCGTGGGCCTGCCGTCCGACCCGCATTTCCTGTCCACCCGCGCCGACGAACTGCCGATCGCCACGCGCCAGTTGCTGGCGATCGCGCGCGCAGTAGCCACCAGCGCGAAGATGGTGATCATGGATGAACCGACCACTTCGCTGACGCAAAAGGAAGTCGACAACCTGGTGTCCGTCATCGAAGGCTTGCGCGCGCAAGGCGTGGCGGTGCTGTTCGTCAGCCACAAGCTCGATGAATGCTACGCCATCGGCGGCCAGGCCATCGTCTTTCGCGACGGCGCCAAGGTGGTGCAAGGACCGATCGCCAACTTCACCAAGGCCGAACTGACGCACGCCATGACCGGCAAGCAGCTCGATGGCGGCCGTTACCGCAGCCGCCGCTCTTACGCCGACGGCGACGGCGCACTGCTGCGGGTGCAGGGCCTGGGCCGGCGCGGCTATTTTTCCGGCGTCGATCTGAGCCTGCACAAGGGCGAAATCCTCGGCATTACCGGCCTGCTCGATTCGGGCCGCAATGAACTGGCGCTGGCCCTGGCCGGGGTGCAGGGCGCGGACAGCGGCGCGATTTTCCTCGACGGAAAACAGATCACCTTGCGCAATCCCGGCGACGCGATTGCGCAGCGCATCGGCTATGTGCCCGAAGACCGCCTCAGCGAAGGCCTGTTCCTCGACAAATCGATCCGCGAAAACATCATCACCACGGTGCTGAACACCTTGCGCAGCCGCTTTGGCGCGCTCGACGCACGCCGGGCCCAGGCGCTGGCCGAGGCCACCATCAAGGACCTGCAGATCGCCACGCCCGACGTCGACCGCCCGGTGCAGTCGCTGTCGGGCGGCAACCAGCAGCGCGTGCTGATCGGCCGCTGGCTGGCGATCCACCCGCGCGTGCTGATCTTGCACGGCCCCACGGTGGGTGTCGATGTCGGCTCGAAGGACATTATCTACCGCATCATCCAGCGCCTGGCCGAAGACGGCCTGGCGGTGGTGCTGGTCAGCGACGACCTGCCCGAGCTGCTGCAGAACTGCGACCGCATCCTGATGATGCGCAAGGGGCAGATCGCCAACAGTTTTGATGCCGAGGGCCTGGCCGAAGAAACCCTGTATCACGCCCTTATTTCCGACAGCAAGGTGGCAGCATGAGTACCACGACCATGACCAGCAGTACCGTAACGAAAACTGCGGCCGATATCGGCGCGCCGAAAATCACCGTGCGCCAGCGCCTGGCGCGCCATCCGCAGCTGTTCACCCTGGCCCTGATCATCGCCGTCTGCCTGGTGGTGGGCACGATCAATCCCGAGTTCTTCCAGCTGGCGATGGTCTTCGACATCGTGCGTGCCTGCACAGTGCTGGGCCTGTTCGCGCTGGGCGTGATGATCGTGCTGGCCGCCGGCGGCATTGATGTGTCGTTCGCGGCCATTGCGGCGCTGACCATGTACGGCATTACCAAGCTGGTGATGACGCAGTTCCCCGAAACGAGCATGGTGGTAATCCTGGTCGCCGGCGCCGTCGGCGGCACCTTGCTCGGCGTGCTCAATGGCCTGCTGGTCGACTGGCTCAAAGCCCCTTCCCTGATCGTCACCATCGGCACGCAATACCTGTATCGCGGCATTTTGCTGACGTTTATCGGCACCGTGTTCTTCATGAACGTGCCGCATTCGATGGATGCTTTCGGCAAGCTGGCCGTCTTGCGCCATGACACGGCCACCGGCGTGCACGCCGTACTGCCGGCCACCGTGCTGGTGCTGGTGGCCGCTGCCGGCCTGACCTGGTGGCTGCTGAACCGCACCCTGATGGGCCGCGCCGTGTATGCAATTGGCGGCAGCCTGCCGATCGCCGAACGCCTGGGCTACAAGCTGCGCACCGTGCACCTGTTCGTGTTCGGCTACGCCGGCTTCCTGGCCGGCCTGGCCGGCATCGTGCACGTATCGAGCACGCGTCTGGCCAACCCGTTCGACCTGGTCGGCATGGAACTGGACGTGATCGCCGCCGTGATTCTCGGCGGCGCGCGCATCACCGGCGGCAGCGGCAGCGTCAGCGGTACTTTGCTGGGCGTGCTGCTGGTCACCCTGATCAACAATGTGCTGATTCTGGCGGGCGTGCCGAGCACCTGGCAGAAGGTGATTGTCGGCACCTTCATTGTGCTGGCGGGGGCGGTGTTTGCCAGCAAGCGCTCGTCCTGAAAAAGTACGCTCTGCTTGCCGCCGGCAAGCAGAGACATCGGCTCCTGTGGCAATGCCATGCACGTCGCAACTGAAACGGCAGTCAGGCAACTTCGCGCTATGATGGTGTGTTGACAATGGCATCAAAAACGCAAGAGCCATACATGCACAACCTCAAGCCGGCCAGCCGACGACGCCCCGTTGCACATCTCCTGACGGGGCTGGTACTTGCATGCTTGCTGCCGGGTTTCGTCGCCGTTGCCGTCTTTCTGCTCCTCGAATTCCAGCAGGAGCGCCAGCGCCTCGACGACGATGCCGTCCAGATCGCACATGCGCTGAGCGTGGCCATGGACACCCGCCTGTTGCACGCGCGCGCACTGGCGCAGACGCTGGCCACTTCCGACGCCTTGAAGAAGGCTGACATTGATCAATTCTCCCGCGATGCCACCGGGCTCATGGCAACCTCGCTGGATATGCCTGACGCAGCAGTATCGTTGTTCCGGCCTGACGGCAGCCTGCTCGTCAAGGTAGTGCCGGCAGCCCGGCAGCAGTCGCAGGGCGACAGCGTGGCGGTCGTCACACCACCTGTCGGCAACAGCGTGCATTCCTTCAGGCTGGTCGTGGCGGCAATTCCCCGCAACTCTGTCGTCAGCGTGCAGCTGCCCGTCATTCACGATGGCACGGTGATCTGTTTCCTGGTGCTGCAGATACCCACCGCTCAGTTGAGCCGCATGCTTGCAGGCTGGCATCTTCCGGCAGGCTGGCTCGCTGGCGTGCTCGACACTGATGGCATCATCGCAGGCCGTAACCTCGACGCGGACAACTATATCGGCAAGCCTGCCAGTGACACCTTGCGCCGTGCCCTGTCGCGCAGGGATGAAGGCAGCGTGGCGACGATCAACCAGCAAGGAGTGCCATTTCTTACCGCCTTTTCACGCTCGCGCCAGACTGGCTATGCAACCGTCGTCGGCGTGCCCAAATCACAGGTTTTTGGCCCCCTGTGGAGGCAGCTGGGCTATCTGGGCGCCGCAGCCGGTGCGCTGTTTGTGGCAGGCCTGCTGCTGGCGCGCTCCATGAGCAGGCAGATATCCGATTCGATGCAGGCGCTGATCGCACCGGCCACTGCGCTGGGCCAAGGCACGCCGGTGGTGATCGGGGCGGTGCAAATGTCCGAAGCCGCCGAGGTGGGTGCGGCGATCGAGCGCGCCGCCGCGCTGCTGCAACAGCGCGACCTGGCGCTGCGCGCGCAGCAGGACGAACTGCTGCAGTTCAAGTTTTTCAGTGAGCACGCCAACGAAATGCTGCTGCTGCTCGACCAACAGGGCAACATCCGCTATGCCAACCGGATGGCAGCCGTACGCCTGGGCTACGACAACGCCGAATTGCTGTCGATGACGCTGTTCCAGATCGACCTGCCGGCCACTCCCGAGCGCCTCGATGCCGTGTTCATGCAATGCCGGCACGCACAGCCGCCCGCGTTCGAGCGCGTCTATCGATGCAAGGATGGCGCGCAGATTGCGGTGGAAATCACGGCGACCGTGCTCGAGCACAAGGGAGAATGGCTGATGCATGTCGCGCCGCGCGACATTTCGGAGCGGCTGCGGGCAGAGCAGTCGGTGCGCTGGGCCGCTTCGCACGATCTCCTGACAGGATTGGCGAATCGCAAGTCGGTGCTGGAGTATCTTGAGCGCGCCCTGGAGGACATGCGGGCCGGCAAAGCTGGCGGCGCGGTGCTGTTCGTGGACCTCGACCGCTTCAAACCCGTGAATGATCTGTACGGGCACGAAACAGGTGACCGCGTGTTGCAAGAGGTGGCGCGACGCTTGCAGGCGTGCATCCCCCAGGAACATTTGCTGGCGCGCCAGGGCGGCGACGAATTCGTGGCGATATTGCCTGAACTGGCAGGCAGCCCGGCAATAGTGGCGGAGATTGCCGACAGGATACTCCAGACGGTATCGCGGCCGATCAGCCTGGGCAATATCGAAGTGGTGCTGTCGGCGTCGATCGGCATCAGCCGCTTTCCTGAACATGGCGAGACGGCCGGCGTACTCATGCACGCTGCCGACCTGGCAATGTTGCAGGCGAAAAATAGTGGCCGTGCCGCCCATGCCGTATATTGCGCCGAGATGGACGAGCGGGTGCAATTTTCCCTTGGCGTGGAGCGCCGCCTCCAGCAAGCGCTCGATCAAGGCGGCCTGCTGCTGCATTATCAACCGATCGTCAATCTGACTTCAGGCAAGGTGGAAGGGGTCGAAGCGCTGCTGCGGCTCGACGATGGCGCCATGCCGTTGATCGAACCCGCCACCTTCATTCCGATCGCCGAGAGCTGCGGCTTGATACTGCCGCTCGGCCAATGGGTTTCGCAAGAAGCCTGCCGACAGCAGGTACGCTGGCACGCCGATGGTCTGCCGCTGACCATTTCGGTCAACGTTTCCGCCGTGCAGTTCGGTCGTGCCGGCTTCAGTGGCCGGATTCGCGATCTCATCAAACAATCGGGTATCGACCCGCACCACCTGGTCATCGAACTGACCGAGACAGCGATTCTCGAACGCCTCGACGAAGCGGTGGAGACCCTGCGTGAACTCAAGCGTCTGGGGGTGCGCATTGCGCTTGATGATTTCGGCACCGGCTATTCCAGCCTCAGCAGCCTGTCCACCCTGCCACTGGACAAAATCAAGATTGACCAGTCCTTCGTGCGCCGCATCGAATCCGATCATGTCAGCCGTGCCGTGATCGACGCCGTGATCGCGCTGGCCCGCAACATGGACCTGGAACTGGTAGCGGAGGGCATCGAAACGGAAGCTGCATTGCGCTATTTGCAAGAACGCGGCTGTCACCAGGGGCAAGGATATTATTTCAGTCGACCGCTCCCGCAGGCCGACCTCGAAGCGTGGTACAGGGAGCGCCTGCTGCCGGCGCCACCATGAATTACATGCGGGGAAATGGCGGAAAACAGTAGGAGTCGAACCTACGGGAGAACGTCTGACGCCCTCCACCGGGTTTGAAGCCCGGCCACATCACCGGATGAGTGTGCTTTCCGCAGTGCTGATACTAGCTGTTGACGGCGACAGGGGTAAATGACCACTGCGCATTCGGGCGTAACAGATGCCCATTGCCAACCCGGCGAGTATAACCGACCCGGTCAAAATACTCCAAGACCTGGATCGCGCGCTTGCGGCCCAGGCCACTGGCGTCGCGGAAGGCGGCCGCGCCCACGGCACCGGAGCCTTCCGGCAAGCCCGCCGCCACTTGCGCCTGTTGCGCCAGCTGGCGCACCAGCTGCGCCAGCTCGGCCAGCGCGGCCGGGTGGTAGAACAGGTCATGCACCACCTGATTGATCTGGCCCGCCTTCGCCAGCTTGCGCAGCAGGCGGCGGGTTTCCTCTTCGCCCACGCCGAATCGTCGCGACAGGTCGCGCGTCCACGGCGGCTCGAAACGGCCCTGTTCCAGCGCCGCCAGCATGGGTTCCGCCATCGCTTGCTCTTCTGCCTTCAGTTCCACGCTATGGCCGGGCAGGTGCAGGCTGGCGCCAAGCGCCTTGACGGCACCGCCGGCCAGCAAGCCGTCGACCAGGAAGCTCCACAGTGCGTCTTCCATTTCGGCGTCGACGATGCGTTTCAAGCGCCACAGTTCCGGCCCGGCTTCGTCGGGTGCGCGCGCATGGAAAAGCGCCAGCGCCGCCAGCACCCTTTCGTCGAGCAGCGCCAGTGCCTGCGGCGCCAGCAGCAAGGCGTCGCCGCCGCGCAGGGCAATGCGGCGCGTGTCGTCGGGCAGCGCGATCACGGCCGCCGGCAGCAACGACAGCCGCACCAGCAAGGATTCCCGCAGGCCCAGCGGGCTTTGCGCCAGCAGCGCCGCGTAATTGCCATGCGCGACAAAGCTCGCCAGGGCATCGAGCCAGGCCAACCGCGCCGGACTGCGCCGCTTGCGCGCGGGGCCGAACGGGTCCAGCACCATGCCGCCACCGACCGTCTGCGTCGCTTGTGCATTGCGCACCACGAAACGGTCGCCGGGCACCGCATGCATCGGCGCGTCGAACACCAATTGCACGCGGGCGCTCTGGCCTGGCGCCAGGGTATCGCCATCGATGACCACCGCGCGCGCCAGCTGGTGCGCCGCGCCCAGGTGCACATGCAGCGGCGACCAGGCTTTCAGCTGCACGCCGCTATCTGGCAGCAGGGTCAGTTCCACGTCGATGCGCTCGGAACACTGAGCCAGTTCGGGCGCGACGATCCAGTTGCCGCGCTCGATGGCGTCGCGGCCGATGCCGGCCAGGTTCAGCGCCAGGCGCTGGCCCGCCATGCCGGCGTCGGCCGCGCGGTTCTGCGCATGGATGCTGCGCACGCGCGCCGATTCGCCACCGGGCGCCAGCTGCAAGGTGTCGCCCACCTGCGCCCGGCCTGCCAGCGCCGTGCCGGTAATCACCGTGCCCTGCCCCGACAAGGTAAACACGCGGTCGACGCCCAGGCGGAACAAACGCCGCTCGTCGCGCTGCGGCAGGCTGCGCGCCACTTGCGACAAGTGCGCCAGCAGGGCCGCCACGCCGGGGTCGTTGTCGACGCTGGCATTGGTGGCAAACACGGCGCTGCCAGCCAGCGGCGTGGCCGCCAGCAGCGCCGCGATCTCAAGCTCCACCTGCGCGACACGGGCTGCGTCGGCGCGGTCGATCTTGGTCAGCGCCACGGCGCCGCGCGTCACGCCCAGCAGCTGCAGGATCGCCAGGTGTTCGGTTGTCTGCGGCATCACGCCATCGTCGGCCGCCACCACCAGCAAGGCGAAATCGATGCCGGTCACGCCCGAGGCCATGGTGCGGATGAATTTTTCGTGGCCCGGCACGTCGATCACGCCCAGCACCGTGCCGTCCGCCAGCGGCAGATAGGCGTAGCCCAGTTCAATCGAAATGCCGCGCACCTGCTCTTCCTTCAGGCGGTCGGTATGCACGCCCGTCAGCGCGCGCGTCAAGGTGGTCTTGCCATGGTCGATATGGCCTGCAGTGCCGACGATCATGCGTTCAGTTCTTCCAGTTGTTCGATAAAGGCCGATTGATGCGGCGCTTCCAGGCAGCGCAGATCGAGCCACAGGGTGTCTTGCGCAATGCGTCCGATCACCGGGCAAGGCAAGGCGCGCAGGCGCTGCTCCAGCGTGCCCAAGGGGTTGCTCAAGCGCGAGCCCGGGGCGCTGCGGACGCCCAAGCCAAAGCTGGGCAACTGGTCGACCGGCAAGGCGCCGCTGCCGATCTGGCTTTTCATCGCTTCGCCAGACACCACATAGGCGCTGCCCAGCACTTTTTGCAGCAGCGGCAGCAGGGTGTCGGCCTGCGCGCGCATGGCGCCAGCGGGCCGCGTCAGCAGGCGCAAGGTGGTCAACCGTTCGGCCAGCAAATCCGGCGCGCGGTACAGCTGCAGCACCGGTTCCAGGGCGGCCAGAGTCAGCTTGCCGACCCTCAGCGCGCGCTTCAATGGATTGCGCTTGATTCTGGCGATCAGGTCGGCGCGGCCGACGATCACGCCGCACTGCGGGCCACCGAGCAGTTTGTCGCCGCTGAAGGTCACCAGGTCGGCCCCCGCTTCGATGGTTTCGCGCACCGTGGTTTCATGCGGCAGGCCATATTGCGCCAGGTCGACCAGGGTACCGCTGCCCAGGTCCACTGCGGTCGGCAGATTGTGCCTGGCCGCCAGCGGCACCAGTTCATCGAGCTCCACGCTTTTGGTAAAACCGGTAATCGCGTAATTGCTGCAATGGACCTTCATCAGCAGCGCAGTGTGTTCATTGACGCCATCGGCATAATCATGTGTATGCGTGCGGTTGGTGCTGCCCACTTCGCGCAGCACGGCGCCGGCGCGCGTCATCACGTCGGGGATGCGGAAGGCGCCGCCGATTTCCACCAGCTCGCCGCGCGAGACGATCACCTCTTTTCCCTGCGCCAGGGTATTCAACATCAGGAGCACGGCGGCGGCGTTGTTGTTGACGATGGTCGCCGCTTCGGCACCCGTCAGTTCACGCAGCAACTCTTCGACCAGGTCGTCGCGGTCGCCGCGCTTGCCCGTTTCCAGGTCGAACTCCAGGTTCATCGGCCACTGCAGCGCTTCCACCACGGCCTGCACCGCCGCGTCGGGCAGCAAGGCGCGGCCCAGGTTGGTATGCAGCACGGTGCCGGTCAGGTTGAAGACAGAGCGCAGCTGCGAGCGCGATTGCGCTTGCAGGCGTTCGGTCATCTGCGCGGCGATGGCGGCGATGGTCGCCCCCTCTTCGCACACGGCTCCGGCCAGCATGGCCGCGCGCAGTTCGGCCAGCAGCGTGCGCGCACAGGCCAGCGTCTGCACGCGGCCGTACTGCGCAATCAAGTCCAGGCAAGCCGCGTCGCCCAGTATGCGGTCTACCGATGGCAGGCGCACGGTTTGCCCGGTCGTCATGCTTTTTGTTCCTCGCTTTTTCCCAGCCACAGCAGCGGATTGCCGCTGGCGCGCTGGTAGCCCGCTTCGCCGACCAGCAAATCGAGCATCAGGCTGGCCAGGTCGTCGGCCAGCGGTTCGACGTTGTAGTCGTGCTCCTGGTTGAAGACCTTGCGGTAGGTATGGCAGTCGTCGCAGGTTTCCGCGCGCGCCACTTTTTTCGGGTCATTCGCCTTGTTGGGCAGCTTGTCGTCCCTGGCCGTCATCGGGTCAAACGGCGCCGCATCATTGGCGTCCAGGCCCTGGTAGGCGATCTTGCCGTTCTGTTCGCAGGTCGAGCACTTCACGCGCACCATATGCCATTCGCTTTCGCAAACGCCGCAGTGCAGGTAGCGATAGCCCTGCGACTGGCCGCCGATGCGGATCACGCTGGCGACCGGGTGCGAGCCACAGACGGGGCACAGCGCGCCCGTTTCCAGGTCGGGCACGCGCGTGGCGCGCAGCTGGCTGGCCGAACTGGACCACAGGATTTGCAGCGCGGCGGCAACAAACGGTGCATGCATCGGATTGAGGTTGTCGCCGTTTTCATCGAGCACGGCATCGGCGCAGGCATCGAGCGCCGCGTCATCAAGCGCGCGCAGCTGCGCCAGCACCTGGGTCAAGCCAGCCGACAGCGCCGGCTGGGCAGCGGCCGTGGCGGCCAGTTCGTTCAAAAGATCACGGAAGATGGCGCGCCAGACCGGCGGACGCGCGCCGCTGACCGGCAGCACCGGCATGCGGTGCTGGAGCGCGCGGCGCAGCGCATCGGCGTCGGCCACCGGTACGGCGCCGGGCGCCAGTTTTGACACCACCGCCGCCTGCGCATCGGCCAGCGCGGCCATCAGCACCAGATAGCCCTGCATGCCGGCATCGACCGGTATGCCCTTGATATTGCCCTGCGCCAGTTCGCGCAAGCGCAGGGCGCGCGCCGTAAACAGGCTGGTGGGCTGCGGCAGCAACAGGCGCGGAATCGCGTTGTGGTCCAGGCCTTCGATTTCGCCTGGCTGAAGAATTCGTTGTACCAATGGAGTTCCCATCAAAAAAAGCAAGGCAGAGCCAGCAAATAGTGGCCTTGCCATAAAAGTATTCTAATCGATTAATGTACCGCAAGCCGCAAAGGAAAACAGGGGTCAGACCCGACGGGTCTGACCCCAGCTCTTGCACTTGTGGTGAAAGCGGGCAAAAACCCTTAGCGCTTGCTATTGCGTATCACCGCCTCGAACCACCTCGGATGGTGCTTGCGCGCCCAGCCATAGGTGACGGTGCCGCGCACCATGGCGCCGATCGAACCCTTGACCCACAGGGCGGCATAGATATGCACGATGATCGAGCAGATAATGCCGAAGGCGCAGACCGAGTGCAGCAAGACAGCGGCGCGGATGACGGGAATCGGGAAGTAGAACGCGAAATACGCGCGCCAGATCACGATGCCCGACAACAGCAAGCCAACCATGCAGAACAGCAGCACGAAGAACAGGATCTTCTGGCCGGCGTTGTATTTGCCGATCTTGGGAAGCTTTTCTTCGCGGTTGTTGAGCACGTCATCAATTTGCCTCAGCCACTGTTTGTCGCCGTCCTCGAACTTGTTGTGGTGCCAGAAGCGCACCACCAGGATCGCGAACGAGACAAACATCACCAGGCCGGCAAACGGATGCAGAATGCGCGTCCATTGGCCGCCGCCGAACAGCAGCGCCAGCCACGCCATCGACGGATGGAACATGGCCAGGCCCGACAGCGCCAGCATCACGAAGGTGATGGCGGTGATCCAGTGATTGGTGCGCTCATTGGGGTTGTAGCGCTGTATCAGCGGATTGCCATCCTTGTCGCGCAGCTTGTCATGGTGATGGTCAGCGTGGCTCATGGTCTTCCTCCCGGATGCGATTGGCTTCTGCCAAAGCTTCGTGCTCCTCTTCCCGGCTCACCTCGTTCGGACCGACACGCGTGTAGTGGAAGAAGCCGGCCAGTGCCGTCGCGGCCATGCCGGCCACCGCCAGCGGCTTGGACCAGCCTTTCCAGAAACCGACCATCGGGCTGATGCGCGGACGGTCCGGCAGGTTGGAATACAGGCGCGGCTTGTCGGCATGGTGCAGCACGTACATCACGTGCGTGCCGCCGACGCCCAGCGGGTCGTACAGGCCCGCGTTTTCAAAGCCGCGCGACTTCAGGTCGACGATGCGTTCTTCCGCATGGACCTTCATGTCTTCCTTGGTGCCGAACACGATGGCGCCGGTCGGACAGGTTTTTACGCAAGCCGGTTCCTGGCCGACGGCCACGCGGTCCGAGCACAAGGTGCACTTGTAGGCGCGGTCGTCCTTTTTCGAAATGCGCGGCACGTCGAAAGGACAGCCGGCAACGCAGTAGCCGCAGCCGATGCAGTTTTCCTGGTGGAAATCCACAATGCCATTGGTGTACTGCACGATGGCGCCCGGCGCCGGACAGGCCTTCAGGCAGCCCGGGTCCTCGCAGTGCATGCAGCCGTCCTTGCGGATCAGCCACTCGAGGTTGCCGTCATTGCTTTCGTGCTCGGCAAAACGCATCACCGTCCACGATTGCGGCGTCAGGTCGGTCGGATTGTCATAGGTACCATGGTTTTCGCCGACTTCATCGCGCAAGTCGTTCCACTCCATGCACGCCGTCTGGCATGCCTTGCAGCCGATGCATTTCGACACATCGATCAGCTTGGCGACCGTGCCCGTCACCGGCGTCCTCGCCTGTGGCGGGGTGACGGTGGTGGCGGACAGGCGCCGGATATCTAACGATTGCAGTGCCATTATTGAGCTCCCATCATGCTTTTTCCACCTTCACCAGGAAGGACTTGAATTCCGGCGTTTGCGAATTCGCATCCCCCACGCCCGGTGTCAGGGCATTGATCAAATAGCCCGGCTTGGCCACCCCGGCGAAGCCCCAGTGCAGCGGCAGGCCCACGGTGTGTACCGGCTTGCCTTCGATCGTCAATGCCTTGATGCGCTTGGTGACGACAGCCTTGGCGATGATATGGCCACGCTTGGAACTGACCCTTACCCGGCCGCCGGCCACCACGCCGATGCTTTTCGCCAGCTCTTCGCCGATTTCAACGAATTGCTCGGGCTGGATGATGGCATTCAGGCGCGCATGCTTGGTCCAGTAATGGAAGTGCTCGGTCAGGCGGTAGCTGGTGGCCACATGCGGATACTCCTCATGCGTGCCGAACATTTTCCGGTCATCGGCGAACACGCGCGCGGCCGGATTGCTGGTCGCTTGCGGGTTTTTCGGATGCATCGGGTTGTAGCCGAGCGGATTTTCAAACGGCTCGTAATGTTCGGGGAACGGCCCTTCGGCCATCGCGCCGCGCGCAAAGAATCGCGCCACGCCCTCGCCCAGCATGATGAACGGACCCATGCCGTTTTCCGGCGGTTCGTCAACCTTGAAGTCGGGAATATCGGCCCCGCTCCAGTTGGTGCCGTTCCACTCGATCAACTTGCGGGTCGGATCGAACGCCTTGCCCTTCAGATCGCACGAGGCACGGTTGTACAGCACGCGGCGATTCGCCGGCCAGGCCCAGGCCCAGCCCAAGGTCTGGCCGATGCCGGTCGGGTCGCTGTTGTCGCGCCGTCCCATCTGGTTGCCCGCCTGCGTCCAGCTGCCGGCGAAAATCCAGCAACCGCTGGTGGTGCTGCCGTCGTCGCGCAGTTGCGCAAACGAGGCCAGCTGCTCACCCTTTTTCACCAGCAACTTGGTCGCATCCTTCGGATCGTACAGGTCGACCAGCGCCTTGCCATTGAATTCGCGCGCGATCTCTTCCGGCTGCGGGTTATGCGGCTGCGCATAATTCCACGTCAGGTTGACGATAGGGTCAGGGAACTTGCCGCCCTCTTTCTGGTACAGTGTGCGCATGCGCAGGAACAATCCCGACATGATCTCCAGGTCGCTGCGCGCCTGGCCCGGCGGTTCGGCTGCCTGCCAATGCCATTGCAGCACGCGCGAGGAACTGACCAGCGAGCCGCGTTCTTCGGCGAAGCAGCTGGTCGGCAAGCGGAATACCTCGGTCATGATCTTGCTCGAATCGACTTCGTGGAACTCGCCGTGCGAGCGCCAGAATTCGCCGGTTTCCACCGCCAGCGGATCCATCACGACCAGGAACTTGAGCTTCGACAGCGCTTCGGTGACCTTCTGCTTGTTCGGCGCGGACGCCAGCACATTGAAGCCCTGGCAGATATAGCCGGTCATCTTGCCTTGATGCATGTTCTCGATGGCCTGCATCAGGTCATACGGCTTGTCCAGCTTGGGCAGATAGTCGTAGGCGTAGTTGTTCTCGGCCGTGGCGAAATCACCCCACCACGTCTTCATGAAGCTGACGTGGAACTTGCGGTAGTTGCTCCAGTAGCTGAGCTGGTTAGGGCGCAGCGGCTTGGTGGCGCGCGCGGCGATATAACCGTCGAAGTCCTGTTCGCCCTCGTTCGGCAGGGTCATGTAGCCCGGCAACAGGTTCGACATCAGGCCCAGATCGGTCAGGCCCTGGATGTTCGAGTGGCCGCGCAAGGCGTTCATGCCGCCGCCGGCGATGCCCATATTACCCAGCAACAGCTGCACCATGGCGCCGGTACGGATGGTTTGTGCACCGGTCGAATGGTGGGTCCAGCCCAGTGCGTACAGGATGGTACCGGCGCGACCAGGCACGGCGGTCGACGCCAGCGCCTCTGCCACTTTATGGAACTTGTCGGCCGACACGCCGCACGTACGTTCGACCATCTCGGTCGTGTAGCGCGCGTAGTGCTTCTTCATCATCTGGTAGACGCAGCGCGGGTGTTCCAGGGTCGGATCGACCTTGGCATAACCGTCTTCGCCGATTTCGTAATCCCAGGTGCTCTTGTCGGTGTACTTGCCTTTTTCCTTGTCGAACCCCGAATACAGGCCATCTTCAAAGGCATAGTCTTCGCGCACGATGAAAGGCATGTCCGTGTAGTTGCGCACGTACTCATGCTGGATCTTGTCGTTCGTCAGCAGATAATTGATGATCGCGCCGAGGAAGACGATGTCCGTGCCGGTACGCGTGGCGCAGTAGTAATCTGCCACGGATGCGGTACGGGTAAAACGCGGATCGACAACGATCAGCTTGGCCTTGTTATGTGCCTTCGCTTCGGTTACCCATTTGAATCCGCAAGGATGTGCTTCTGCTGCATTGCCGCCCATGACCAGGATCACATCGGCATTCTTGATATCGACCCAATGATTCGTCATCGCGCCACGGCCAAACGTCGGGGCAAGACCTGCCACCGTCGGTCCGTGTCATACACGCGCCTGATTATCAAAGGTCAGCATACCCATGCTGCGCACTGTCTTGTGAGTCAGATACCCTACTTCGTTGCTGCCGGCGGACGCGGCCAGCATGCCGGTCGAAAGCCAGCGGTTGACGGTCTTGCCGTCGGCATTCTTTTCGATCAGATTGGCGTCGCGGTCATCCTTCATCAGGCGCGCGATCTTGTCGAGCGCCACATCCCAGGAGATCGGTTGCCATTCGGTGCCACCCGGTGCACGGTACTCGGGCACTTTCAAGCGATTCGGGCTGTGGATGAAGTCGATCAGGCTGGCGCCTTTCGGGCACAAGGTGCCGCGATTGACGGGGTGATCGGCATCGCCTTCCACGTGAATAATGCTGGAGACGGCGTTTTTCGCGCCATCGCCCAGACCGTACAGCAGCACGCCGCACCCTACCGAACAGTAAGGGCAGGTATTGCGTGTCTCGGTGGTCCGGGACAGTTTGTATTGCCGCACTTCCGCCAGCGCCTGGCCCGGTGCAAAACCGAGCATGGCGAGGCTGGAGCCGGCAATGGTCGCGCCAGTTACCCTGAGGAACTGGCGCCTTGACATCTGAACCATATCAGGCCTCTATGAGGTGAGTAAAATAAAAGTCACTACGTGATGGCAGTGTCATATCGATAAGATATAAGCAACATACTTTTGCCATATGACAGTATTTTACGCCTCAATCAACGATGAGGCTGCATTGCGAGGTCAAGTTTGCTAGTAGACAATGTTTTCTCGTACTAAAGTATAGTTTCTTTTATGCAATATATCCGGCTGCTGCCGCGAGTTGCTGCGTCAGCTCACCGGCTGGCAGGCCGGAGGCCAGGCGCGCCGCCTGCCCCGACCACAGCAGGCTGAAGTCGCCGCTGCCCTGCGCCTCGGCTTTTTGCTTGAGCAGCAGCGAGGCACCGCCGGCCAGCGGAAAGGCGGGCGCCAGCGCTGCCATCGGCCCCACTTCCGTCACCAGCCGGGTCGCCAGGCCCCGCGCGGCCCGTCCCGTGTAGACATTGGTCAGCCGCGTCTGGTCGTCACGCGCCTGCGCCAGCGCGGCGCGGTGCACCGCCGACGTACGCGCTTCCGGACACGGCAAATAGGCCGTACCGGCCTGCACGCCAGCGGCCCCCAGCGCCAGCGCCGCGCGCACGCCACGCGCGTCGGCAATCGCGCCGGCGGCGATCACCGGCAGCGTCACGGCGTCGACGATTTGCGGCACCAAAGCAAAGGTACCGACTTGCGCATCGATATCGTCTGTCAAAAACATGCCACGGTGGCCGCCCGCTTCCCAGCCCTGGGCGATGATGGCGTCGCAGCCGTGCTGCTCCAGCCAGATGGCCTCGGCCACGGTGGTGGCCGACGATAAAATCACCGCGCCGCTGGCCTTGACCCTCGCCAGCAGCCCGGGCGCCGGCAGGCCGAAGTGGAAGCTGACCACGCCGGGGCGCAACTCTTCCACCAGCGCGCACATTTCCTCGCCAAACGGGTGGCGCACGGAAGTCGGTATCGGCAACGCCGGATCAATGCCCAGTTCCACGTAATATGGCTGCAAGCGCGCGCGCCAGGCTGCTTCGCGGGCGGCATCGACTGCGGGCTGCTGATGACAGAAGAAATTCAGGTTGACGGGGCGGTCGGTCGCGGCGCGTATCGCCTGCATTTCAGCGCGTATCTGCTGCGCATCGAGCCCGGCGCAAGCGAGCGAACCGAGGCCGCCGGCCTGCGCCACGACGATGACGATCTCATGCATTGCGACGGCCACCATCGGCGCTTGGATGACAGGCAGCGCCACTCCCAGCAAGGTGGTGATGCGTTGGTCTGGCGTAGTGTGCGTCATGGCTTTCTTTCGTGAGGGGCCTGCGCGCATTGGACTATGCCAGCGGGCTTTCTGCCAGCGGCAACGCTGGCGTCACCAATACCGAATGCTCGAACTGCTGGCGCACGCGCTGCAGGAAAGCCGCCAGCGCGGCCGACACAAAACCGTCGCGCCGGCGCACGCACCAGGTTTCGACTTGGCCGGCGCCATCGGGCAGCACATGCATGGCCAGCCCAGCATCGGCCAGCAGTGGTTCGACCAGCGCGCGCGGCAACAGGCTGACGCCGATGCCGGCGCGCACGCAGCCGAGGATGGCGTCGAGCGAACCGAGTTCCATCATGCGCAGGCGCGCCGTGCCACGGCGGCGCATCACCGATTCGAGCAGGCCGCGGTAAGAGCAGCCGTCGCGAAACACGATCAGCTTGGTTTCCTGCAGGCCGGACCAGATGCTGGCCGGGCCGAACACGCTGACCCACGGCGCCGTGACCAGCACCAGCTCTTCCACGCCGACCGATTCGGCCAGCAACTCGGGCTGGGCCGCCAGGTCGATCACGGTGGAGGCTACCAGCGCCGCGTCGAGTGAGCGCTCCAGCACGCAATCGCGCATCTGCTGCGAGGTGCCGGTACGCAGCGTCAGGTCGACCTCGGGGAAATCCATGGCGTAGCGCACCAGCATGTCGGGCAGGCGCAGCGCGGCGGTGGTTTCCATCGCGCCAATCAGCAGCGGCCCGGATGGCTCGGCGCCGGCCTGCATGGCCTTGCCGGCTTCGGCCAGCGCCTGCGCGACGGTCGCGGCATACGGCAGCAAGCGCTCACCGGCGCCACTCAGGGTCATGCCGCGGCCATGGCGGTAAAACAGCGGCACGCCCAGTTGCTGCTCCAGGCGCTGGATGCGCTGGGTCACGTTCGATGGCACGGTGCCCAGTCGGGCGGCGGCGCGCGTGATGCTGCCGCCGTGCGCCACGGCGGCGAAAATGGCAAGGTCGGTGGAATCCATGGCAGTGACTGGCGTTCAAAACGCCAGTATCCCATGAACAACTACAGGCTGTAGCGCAAGGTGAGCGCCACATTGCGTGGCGCACCGGGCAAGCTGAGGTTCGGGCTGCTGCCATGGCCGGACACGATATAGCGCGTATCGCCGAGATTGTTGACGTTCAGTTGCACCTCGTACTTGCCGGTACGGTAAGCAGCCATGGCGTCGGCCGTCACGTAGCCGGGCAGCAGCACCGTGTTGCCCGGATTGGCATAACGGCTGCCGACGGCATTGGCACCGCCGCCGACCGTAAAGCCATGGCCCAGTTTCTTGGTCAGCCACAGATTGGCCGTATTGCGCGACGTCAATGTGGCGCGCTTGCCCTTGACGGCGACCGAACTGGCGGTGGTGCTGCCAGGCAGATTGACGCTGCGGTCGAGCGCGATCGAATCGGTGATGGTGGCGTCCAGATACGCATAGCCGGCCGTCATTTTCCAGCCGCCATGCAGGTCGGCGTTGAAAGTCAGTTCCAGGCCGTCGGTACGCTGGGTGCCGACCGGCACGATACGATTGGTGATGGGGTCGCTGGTCTTGATATTGTCGCGCTCCAGGCGGAACAGCGACACCGTGGCATTGGCGCGTCCACCCATCAGGTCATATTTGGCGCCCACTTCGGTATTGCGCGTGGCTTCCGGCGCCAGGTCGGCATTGTTGGCGGCCAGCGCAAAGTTCTCGCCGCTGGGCTGGAAGGAACGGCTCCACGAGGCGTAGTAGGACTGCGTGGCGCCCGGCTGCCACACCAGGCCGGCACGCGGACTCCAGGCAGAGTCGGTACGCGACAGGTTTGCCGTGGTGGCCCCCGCCGCATTGACCAGGCGCGACTGCTGCTGGTAGCTGTCGTAGCGCAAGCCGGCCAGCGCCTTCCATTGCTCGCTGAAGGTGATCGCATCCTGCACATAGCCTGCGGCCGTGTCGTAGGTGCCGAAGGTGTCGCTGCGCACGCCCAGTCTGGTACGGTCGACGCGCGGCAGCACGGGATTGAAGATGGCCACATTGGTCGCCACCACGGTGGTGGCCCAGCTGCTGGCGTCCTTGCCCTGGGTGCCGAACTCGGCGCCATACAGCACTTCATGGCGGACATTGCCCGTGAACAGCTTTTGCGTCAGCTCGGTCTGGTTGAACCAGCCATTCTCATCACGGTTGAGCTTGGCATGTCCCAGGTTCATGGTGGCGCGCACCTCGTTCACATTGCCCGAGATATTCGTGTTGTTGCGGTCCAGGTGATAGTCGTAGTAGCGGAAGGCATTGCGCAGCGACAAGGTATCGCTGAACTTGTGCGTCAGCGTGGCCGAGGTGGACGCCACGCGCGACTGGCTGAAGTCCGCATCGCGCGCATTGGCCGCGCCATAGTAGGTACGGGCATCGACGCTGACCGGACGGCCCTGGTACGAAGGAATGCCGAAATCGGTCAGGCGGCGGTCTTCCAGGTAATCACCCTGCAGCAGCAATCGGGTATCGCCGGACAGGCGGATCGCCACCGATGGCGCCAGCGCCGTGCGGTTCAGCAACTGCTGGTCGCGGTAGCTGTCGGACAATTCACGCGCACCCGTCAGGCGCCACGACACTTCCTCGCCAGCGCGGCCGACGTCGATTTCGCCACGGCGCCCGGCCGTATTGGTCACGCTGAGCGCCACATCGGCGATATCGATGCCCGGTTTTTTGGTGATGCGGTTGACCAGCCCACCCGACGAACCGCGGCCGTACAGCACGGCGGCAGGCCCCTTGATCACTTCCAGCCGTTCGACGTTCGACAGGTCACGGAAATACAGCGCATCGTCACGAAAACCATCGACGAACTGGTCGCCGATGGCCGTGAAGCCGCGGATAAAAACCTGGTCGCGCTGGCCGTCGCCGGTCGACAGTCCCACGCCGGGGATATTTTTCATGACGTCCTGGATCGACAGCGCGTGCTGGTCGCGGATAACGGCGGCCGGCACCACATTGATGGTCTGCGGCACATCGCGCAGCGCCATTTCCGTCTTGGTGGCGCTGCCCGAAGTGGGCGCGACATAGTAGGAGCCATCATTGTCCTTGGTGGCCGTGACCGTGACGGCCGGCAAGCTTTCCTGGCCAAATACTGTCTGTGGCAAGGCGCCGATGGTGAACGCGCCCAGCAGGGCGATGGTGATACGTGTTGGTACTGGCTTGCTGCGCGACTGCATACGACTCCTGTTATCAATGAATGAGAATCATTCTCATGGTTATGATAACAGCACCAGTCGCGTCAGGCGAATGAAATGTGAGTAACAGTACTTATAGACACGCCACTTGAGGTAAATAAACGACACCATGACGGTATCAAAAACACATTTAAATTGCTTTGAAAAACTATTTCCTTGCATCAATGCTATACTTGTCGCTTGTCGGGTGACGATCTGCCAGATCGATGCGCCTTTCGCTACACCTCCATCGCCACGCAAGATGTGGCTTGTCGCAGCAACATGTTGCGCACTGAAAACCCCGATCCCCTGCGCCTTGCGGCGCCCGACGCCACAAGCTGGCGGCGGCGATCAAGATTAATGAACTGTTAGGACCACCATGAAAAACCTGAATATCGGCGGGCGCTTGGGCGTCGGCTTTGCTATTGTATTGCTGCTGCTGACCGCCCTGACCGTGACCGCCATCGTGCGCATGCAAACGGCCAGCGACCTGACCTATCGCCTGATCCATACCAGCATCAAGAACCAGCGCATGGTGGCCGAATGGGCCAAGATCATCGAAATCAACAGCGTGCGCGGCGTGGCTACCTTCGAGATGAGCGACCCGGTGTCGCGCACCAAGATGGAACAAGACCTGAAGGTCCAGGCCGAGCGCTCCAGCCAGCTGCAGGAGCAGATCGCCGCCTCGCTGCGCAACCCGGCCGTCAAGGAACAGTTCCAGGTGGTGCGCAAGGTCCGCACGGAATATGTCACCGTGCGCGGCCGTGCCTTCCAGCTGAAAGCCGATGGCGACTTCGAGGGCGCCAAGCGCATCTTCGACAAGGACGTCACGCCGATCACGGCGGCCTACCTGGCGGAAGTGAAACGCTTTTCCGAGATGCAGATCAACGCCGCCGATGGCGTTGCCGACAACATCATGGACAGCTACACCAGCACGCGCACCCTGCTGATCGAACTGGGGTTGCTGGCCATCGTGATGGGTATCGTGTTTGCCTGGCGCATCTCGCGCTCGATCACCGGGCCGATCCAGGCCGCCGTGAAAGTGGCCGAAACCGTGGCCGCCGGCGACCTGACCAGCACCATCGTGGTGGCCAGCCGTGACGAAACAGGCCAGCTGATGCAGGCCCTGAAAACCATGAATGACAGCCTGGTGGCCATCGTCGGCCAGGTGCGCAGCGGCACTGACACCATCGCCACGGCCTCGTCCGAAATTGCGGCTGGCAATATGGACCTGTCCTCGCGCACGGAACAGCAAGCCAGTTCGCTGGAAGAAACGGCCTCGTCGATGGAAGAGCTGACCTCGACCGTCAAGCAAAATACCGATAACGCACGCCAGGCCAACAAGCTGGCCGGCGACGCGGCCGATATCGCCAGCCGCGGCGGCGCCGTGGTGGCCGACGTGGTGTCGACCATGGGCGACATCAATGCCTCGTCGAAGAAAATCGTCGACATTATTTCCGTGATCGACGGGATTGCCTTCCAGACCAATATCCTGGCCCTGAACGCGGCCGTGGAAGCGGCACGCGCCGGCGAGCAAGGCCGCGGCTTTGCCGTGGTCGCCACCGAAGTGCGCAACCTGGCGCAACGCTCCAGCGCGGCGGCCAAGGAAATCAAGGGCCTGATCGACGACTCGGTGCAGAAGGTCGACGCCGGTACGCGCCTGGTCGACAAGGCTGGCCGCACGATGGAAGAAATCGTGCAAAGCATCGGCTTCGTCACTTCGATCATGAGCGAAATCAGCAACGCCAGCGAAGAGCAAAGCGCGGGCATCGAGCAGGTCAACCAGGCCATTTCCGAGATGGACCAAGTGACCCAGCAAAATGCCGCGCTGGTCGAGGAAGCCTCGGCCGCCGCCGAAGCGATGCAGGAACAGGCCAGCGCACTGGCGCAGGTGGTCAGCGTGTTTCGCCTTGATACCAGCGCAGCGGCGCCAGTGCGCGCCAGCCGTCCGGCAGCCCCAGCCAAGAAAGCCCCGGCCCCGGCCTTGAGCTTGCCGGCACAGCGCAGCAAGCCGAAAGCCACCAGCAGCGAACGCGAGTGGGAAGAGTTCTGATCGCCAATACTGGGTGGTTCACTTTGAATTGACACAGGGCAATATACGACGGCAGATACCATTCACACTCAAAATTTTTGAAAGGGTTTCCATGTACCTGCCTGCCAAGCGCCTGAACCTGTCCTTGTTATTGCTGGTTGCCGCATGGATTTCGGGCTGCAGCAGCACGCCCCGCCTGCAGACCGCAATACCATTTGCTGCGCCCACAGGCGATGATTATTGCATTGGTCGTCTGGCCGTGTTCGCAAAGGAACCACTGCATTTCCTTGACGCGGCATCGCAGTTTTACTGGGGCGACATCGACACCTACCGCGAAGACGCCGCCGCTTACCGCCAGCGCCTGCTTGCCGCACAGGCGCCCGCCAGCGACGAGGGTGTACGCCAACTACTGGTGCCGGTCGAACAGTTGGCTCATGACAATGGTCTGCTGATCATTTCGCACGAGGAAGCGACGCTGCCTTTTGACCTCAACGTGGTCCAGGTCACTGGCTTTGCCCACCGTGATGGGACGACTTTCCGCTACAAGAAAAGGGCTGTTCGACACTTGCAAGCCGTTGCGGCACTACGTACCCGCGAAATTCTTGCTTCCGTCACCAGCAGCGCGCAGCCGTTTCCACCATCCCATCAGGGACAGAACGGCTTTTGCGTCATGTATGGCGGCATCAAGCTGATACCGTTGCCAGGCTGGCACGAAGCCTCGCGCGCTGAAGGCGAATTCATGTTACAGGGAGCGCCATATCGCTTCAGCCTCCGCACACGCCATTTGCGTTCGCTCTCGCTGAACGATCCGGAAATTCTTAACCAGCGCACGCTGCTGGTTGAACTGGCGGGAGGAGTGGAAGACACAGCACTTGTCGATGCATCCGAGCCGATGCGGCGGCCTGCATCGCTTGCCGCTGGTGAACTCAATGGCGTAACCAGCCTGCTTGACATGACCACGCAGGCAGGAAGCAAGCGCGTGTACGAGTGGCATTTGCCGGCCAGCACCACGGCGCCCGGCACGCCAGCAATCTTTCTGTATATCTGGCCAGCCGCAAGCGAGCCGACCGCGCAGGAAGATGCCATCTTTTTGCATTGGCTGGCGTCGCGCCCACAACAGGCGACGCCGCTACTGCAGCTGCGTCCGATGACCCTCGCGTCCAACGCCACGCCAGCGCAGCCGGCAAAAGAGGAAAGCAAAGTCGTCTACCGCATGCAGTTGAATTACTATGACGATGAGACCGCTGCCAATCGCCACTACATCATTTATAAAGACGGCCAAAAGGTCGATGATGGGCGCAGCGATGCGCAAGGTTTTACCAGCGCGCACAATGCCGATTATGACGAACGCTGGGAAATTAAGGTCATGAGTGACTGATTCTGGCCATCAGGCGAGGTCAGCTTCCGTATTAGCCACCAGCCTGGCCAGTTCACGCGGCAAAGGCTGGGCCAGGAAGGCCAGCGCCAGCGCCTCGGGCTCGATGGCGGCGTCCAGCGGCAGGCCGGTTTCAAAACCGCCGACCATGGTGCGACAGAAATGCGGCGACTGCGGCCGCGTTTCCACGTACCAGCAACCGGCGTAGGTCTGCACGAAATACTCGCCCAAAAAGTAGCCGAGCATGGTCTTGACCCATTGCCAGCTTTCATCGCGGATCGCAATCGTGCGCATGGCCGCATCGATATACGGCAGGTACTCGGCCGCATTGGTCAGCACTTCATGCGCAGGCTGCATGCCCAGGCGCTCGACAAAGCTCACCAGCGCACCGCCCAGCTCGTCGTAATACACATCGAACGCCGCCAGGCTGTGCTGCAATTGTTCTTCCTGTTCCTTCAATAACATCTTCACCTCCTGTCAAGCCATGCCGACATCGACGCCGGCGCGCGCCAGCAATGCTTCATTGCGCTTGGACAAATGTCGCACCTGCAGATGCTTGCCGGCCCGGTCGTAGCGTTCATACAGGCTTTCCAGCGCGGCAATCGCCGAATGGTCGGCCATATGCAGATGCTTGCAATCGAGCACCACGCGCGCCGGGTCGGTGGCCGGCTGGAACAATTCCTGGAAATGCGCGGTCGAGGCAAAGAACAGCGTGCCATGCGGTACGTAGACACGCTCGCCTGCCGTGCTGTCGTCGATCTCGGCGCGCATTTCGCGCGCATGTTGCCACGCAAAGTTCAGCGCTGCAATAATGATGCCGCACACCACCGCCATCGCCAGGTCGGTCAACACCGTAATAATGGTCACGGCGACGATCACCAGCGCATCCTGTTTCGGCACCTTGCCCAGCACGCGCAGCGAACCCCAGGCAAAGGTTTCCTGCGCCACCACGAACATCACGCCCACCAGCGCCGCCAGCGGAATGCGCTCGATCAGCGGCGACAGGAACAGGATGAACAGCAGGATCATCACGCCGCTGGTCAGGCCCGACAGGCGCGAACGGCCGCCCGAGCTCAGGTTGATCATGGTCTGGCCGATCATGGCGCAGCCGCCCATGCCGCCGAACAGGCCCGACACCACGTTCGAGGCGCCCAGCGCCACGCATTCGCGATTCGGCTGGCCACGCGTTTCGGTCATTTCGTCGGTCAGGTTAAACGTCAGCAAGGTTTCCAGCAGGCCCACCATCGCCATCAGCGCCGCATACGGGAAAATGATGCGCAAGGTCTCGGCATCGAAAGGCACTGTCGGGAAATGCAGGGTTGGCAAGCCGCCGGCGATATGCGCCAGGTCGCCCAGGGTGCGCGTGGGCAGCTGCAGCGCGTAGCAGAGCACGCCCACGCCAAGGATCGCCACCAGCGCCGGCGGCACGGCTTTCGTCAGGCGCGGCAACAGATAGACGATGGCCATCGTCAGCGCCACCAGCGCACACATGATGGCCAGTGGCGTGCCTTGCAGCCAGCCATGGCCTTGCGGCGTATTCTGGCGAAAATGTTCCAGCTGCGCCATGGCGATCACGATTGCCAGGCCGTTGACAAAGCCCAGCATCACCGGATGTGGCACCATGCGGATCAGCTTGCCGAGGCGCAAAATGCCGAACAGCGCCATGATGATGCCGCTCAGCACCACGGTTGCCAGCAGGTATTGCACGCCATGCTGGGCCACCAGCGCCACGATCACCACCGCCATCGAGCCGGCCGCACCCGAAATCATGCCGGGGCGTCCACCAAACACGGCCGTCATGGCGCAGATAATAAAGGCGCCATACAGGCCCATCAGCGGATTGAGCTGGGCCACCAGTGCAAAGGCGATGCACTCGGGCACCAGGGCAAACGAAGTGGTCAGGCCGGCCAGGAAATTTTTTTGTATATTCGGCAGCCATTCGGCCCGAAACGCGGTGTTGATCATTGAACTATCCAAAGTTAAAACAGGGAAATGGCGACTGGTGCGGCGGTGACAGATGGATGTTCAATGACTACATCGGTATGGCGGAAAGGGACGATAAACCGTGCGCCGGGCGGCGCCGCTGGGCCAGGCCAGATTATACAAGATCGGGCAAAAAATCCTGCCAGCATCAAAATACCCGACAATAGCGGCAAACATTCCAACACAAGAAAGAAACAAGCGATGGCAACACGGCCCTCCTCCGAACAACGCCACGAGTTTGGCGCCTTTCTGTCCAGCCGGCGCGCGCGCCTGCAGCCCGGGCAATTCGGCCTGCCCGAAGGTCCGCGCCGCACGCCGGGCCTGCGCCGCGAGGAAGTTGCGGTGCTGGCCGGCGTCAGCGTCAGCTGGTACACCTGGCTGGAACAGGGGCGCGATATCCAGCCTTCGCCCGAAGCCTTGCAGCGCATCGCCAAGGTATTCAAACTGAACCGGGTCGAAGCGGCGCATCTGTTTGCCCTGAGTTCGCTAGACGCGCCCTTTGTCAGCACCGGCGGCGCCATCAGCCCTGGCCTGGACCTGCTGGTGCGCGCCATGGACCCGATCCCGGCCTATGTGCGCAATACCCGCCTCGACATCCTGGCCTGGAACGATGCCATCGCCGACCTGTTCATCGATTACGGCTCGCTGCAGCCGCACGAGCGCAACACCCTGCGCCTGCTGTTCCTGTACCTGCCCTACCGTACACGCATCCTCGACTGGGAACAGATGGCGCGCGGCATGATCTGCGCGTTTCGCGCCAACCGCGCCCACGCGCAGGCCCAGGGACAGGACCAGGCGGCGCCGTTCGACAGCCTGGTCGAAGAGCTGTCCGCACAAAGTGAGGAGTTTCGCGCATGGTGGCAGGAAACCGACGTCAAGGGTTTCGAGGAAGGCCGCAAGCGCCTGCTGGCACCGAATGGCGACACGCTGGAATTCACGTATATAGCCTTGACGCCAGAGGGACGGCCGGACCTGTCGCTGGTGAGCTATATTCCCCGCCCGGCTGCCAGGGAGTGACAGTCATAGGATAACAACACGCCTTCTTCGCGCAGACGGGCTTGCCTACACTGAGGGTCATCGCAGCCCGATGTGCTGCTCTCAACCGTCATGGAGGCAATACCAATGTCCGCTTCGAACACTCTCGCCATCGCCACTTCGCGCAACCCCGCCACCGGCGAATTGATCGCCACTTATCCTTACCAGACGCCAAGCGAAGTCGAGCGCCTGCTCGATGCCAATGCCGCCGCCTTCCGCCTGTGGCGCGCCACGCCGATGCACGAACGGGTGGCCACGTATCGCCGCCTGTCGGCCATCCTGCGCGAGCGTTCGGAAACACTGGCCGCGCTGATCACCACTGAAATGGGCAAGACGATGCTTGCCGCGCGCGGCGAGGTCGAGAAATGCGCCGCCACCCTCGACTGGCTTGCGCAGAACGGTCCGGCCATCCTTGCCGACGAACCGGTGGCGGCCGACGGCGGCGACCAGATCCATGTGTCGTACTTGCCGATCGGCAGCGTGCTGGCGGTGATGCCATGGAACTTCCCGCTGTGGCAGGTGGTGCGCGCCTCGGGGCCGATCATGTTGTCCGGTAACGGCTTCGTGCTGAAACACGCGCCCAACGTGATGGGCTCGGCTTATGCCTTGCAGCAAGCCTACGAGGCGGCCGGCTTTCCGCCCGGCCTGTTTGCCAACCTGGTCGCCGACAACGAGACGGTGGCGCGCGTGATTGAAGACCCGCGCATCGCGGCCGTGACCTTGACGGGCAGCATGCGCGCCGGCTCCGCCGTTGCCGCCACGGCCGGCAAGGCGCTCAAGAAAAGCCTGCTGGAACTGGGCGGCGCCGACGCATTTATCGTGCTGGCCGACGCCAATATCGACCTGGCGGTTAAGGCAGGCATCGAAGCGCGCTTCCAGAACGCCGGCCAGGTCTGCCTGGCGGCCAAGCGCTTTATCCTGGAGCAGCCGATCGCCGAGGAATTCACGCGCAAATTCATCGCCGCCGCCAAGGCCGTGACGGCCGGTGATCCGTTCGATCCCGCCACCACCATCGGCCCGATGGCGCGCGAAGACCTGCGCGACGAGTTGCACGGCCAGGTAGAACGCACCATCGCAGCCGGCGCCACCCTGGCGCTCGGTGGTCACAAGGTAGCCGGAGCGGGCAATTACTACGCGCCGACCGTGCTGACCGGTGTGCTGCCCGGCATGGCCGCGTTCGACGAAGAAACCTTCGGCCCGGTGGCCGCCATCACGGTGGCCGACAATGCCGAGCATGCGATTGCACTGGCCAACACCAGCGACTACGGCCTGGGCGGCAGCCTGTGGACCAGCGACGTGCAACGCGCCCAGCGCATCGCCCGGCGCCTGGAAACGGGTGGCGTATTCATCAACGGCTACCCGTCGACCAACGCGCGCATTCCGGTCGGCGGCGTCAAGAAGAGCGGCTACGGACGCGAACTGTCGCACTTCGGCCTGCGCGAATTTACCAATGCGCAGGCGGTCTGGGCCAAAACAGTGGACTGAAGCGCAATCGCGATCAGGTCCTGGTCAATGGTGGCGATCCGGGTGGAAAAGTCAGGCTGGGCACATGCTGCCCGCCATCTTACAAGCCCAAGTCGCTCAAGCCGGGATGGTCATCGGGACGGCGCCCCGATGGCCAGTGATATTTCCGCTCCGACTGCGCAATCGGCATGTCGTTGATGCAGGCAAAACGGCGCTGCATCAGTCCGTCCGCCGCGAACTCCCAGTTTTCATTGCCATACGAGCGAAACCAGTTGCCGGAGTCGTCGTGCCACTCATAGGCATAGCGCACGGCGATGCGGTTGCCATCATATGCCCACAATTCCTTGATCAGGCGATAGTCGAGCTCCTTGCGCCATTTGCGTTCCAGAAAAGCGCGCGCCTCATCGCGGTTGTTGGCAAACTCGGTGCGATTGCGCCATTGGGTGTCTTCGGTATAGGCCATGGCTACCCTGGCGGCGTTGCGGCTGTTCCAGCCATCTTCGGCAAGCCGGACTTTTTCGATCGCCGTCTCGCGGGTAAACGGCGGCAGCGGCGGGCGTGTGACTGGTGTATCCGACATGTGCATCTCCTGGTCAAAAAGCATAGCCTACGCAATACCAGCCACGGTGTCCAAGATCGATTTGCTATGACATCGACAGGAAAAATGGTGAGCTGTGCCGACAACGCTACTCACGCCGCGCTGGCGCCGCCCAGTTGCGCCACCAGGAAATCGACCAGGCTGGCCAGCCGGCGGCGCCGATACGGGTCCTGCAGATACAGCAGGTGCACCGGCAACGGTGGCGGCGCAAAGCGATCGAGCACCACCACCAGCGCGCCGCTGCGAATATCCTCGGCCAGCAGCACTTCCGGTTGCAGGATCAGGCCAGCACCAGCCAGCGCGGCCGCGCGCAGGGCATGGCCGTCGTTGGCCGAGAAGCCTTGTGCCGTTGGCCAGGCCAGCAGCTGGCCATTTGTCGCCATCCACTCGGGCTGCCACGACTGGTGCACCAGGCAGCTGTGCTGCTGCAGATCCGACCATTGCACCGGCGTGCCACGGCGCGCCAGGTAGGCGGGCGAGGCGCAGATGCGGTTCTGGTACGGGCGCAAGGGCCGCGCCACCAGGCCGGAATCGGGCAAGCTGCCCACGCGTACCGCCAGATCAACGCCCTCCTCGATCAGGTCGACCATGGCGTGCGCCAGCACCAGCTCGATCTCCACCTGCGGATAGCGCTGCTGGTAGGCGACGATCAATGGCGCCAGCAGGCTGGCGCCCATCGACACAGGCGCGGCGACACGCAATTTGCCGCTCGGCTCCGCGTCAACGTCCTGCACCGCCGCCTGGGCGCGCGCCACGTTGTCGAGGATCTCCCTGGCGCTGCGATAAAACAGCAGGCCGGCGTCGGTCAGGCTTTGTTTGCGCGTATTGCGCTTGAGCAGCCGCGTGCCGAGCAGTTCTTCGAGCTGGCGTATGTGCCGGCCGACCATCACGGTGGTAATGCCCAGCTTCTTGCCGGCCAGCGTGAAGTTGCCCGCATCGACGACGCTGACCAGCGCTTCCATGCATTTCAGTTTATCCATTGCCTGCCTGTGCCATCCTCATTGTTTACCTGGCGTTCAAACACTTTGTCAGGATCGCTACTTCACGCTGCCGCCAGCATCGGCGAGAATAGATAAAGTTCACTTTATTCATTCCGACCTCAAGGCAACCATGCACACCGTCTCCGACTTCCCGATTACCCAGAAATGGCCAGCAGCGCATCCGGAACTGCTGCAGTTGTATTCGCTGGCCACGCCGAACGGCGTCAAGGTGTCCATCATGCTCGAAGAAACCGGGCTGCCCTACGAGGCGCACCGGGTGACGCTGGACCAGGACGGCGTGCTGTCGCCAGCGTTCCTGTCACTGAACCCCAATAACAAGATCCCCGCCATCATAGACCCGGCAGGCCCGAACGGAAAGCCGCTGGCGCTGTTCGAGTCGGGTGCGATTTTGCTGTACCTGGCGGAAAAAACCGGACAGTTCCTGCCTCTTGACGCATCGCTGCGCTATGAAACCATCCAGTGGCTGATGTTCCAGATGGGCGGCGTGGGTCCGATGTTCGGCCAGGTAGGATTCTTTCACCGCTTTGCCGGCAAAGACTATGAAGACAAGCGCCCCTTGCAGCGCTACGTGACGGAAGCGAAGCGGCTGCTGAACGTGCTGGAACAGCGCCTGACGGGCCGCGACTGGATCATGGGCGAGCAATACACGATCGCCGATATCGCGATTTTCCCGTGGGTACGCATCCTCAGCGGCTATTACGAAGCCGCCGAGTTGCTGGGCACCGAACACTATCCGAATGTGCAGCGTGCGCTGGCGCGCTTCGTCGAGCGCCCGGCGGTGGTCAAGGGGATTGCGACGCCTTGAGACAAGCTGGCGGGCAAGGCGCCCGCCTGCATCAGAACACCTGATGCGTCGGGCGCAGCACGATTTCGTTGATATCGACGTCGTTTGGTTGCTCGATGGCAAACGCGATCGCGCGCGCCACCGAGGCGGCGGGAATCGCCTGCTTGTAGAAGTCGAGCACGGTGTCGGTGGCGGTGCCCGAGGTACTGTGTTTGAGGTCGCTGTCGACGGCGCCGGGCGCGATCGAGGTGACGCGGATCTTGTCGCCGACCTCTTGCCGCAGCCCTTCGGAAATGGCCGAGACGGCAAACTTGGTGCCCGAATACACGGTGCCGCCCGGCGCAAACACCTTGACGCCAGCGACCGAGCTCAGGTTGATGATATGACCGCTTTCCTGCGCCAGGAAACGTGGCAGTGCGGCGGCGATGCCGTACAAGGTGCCCTTCAGGTTGACGTCGATCATCGCGTCCCATTCGTCGGTGTTGACTTCCGACATGGGGCGGATCGGCATCAGGCCGGCATTGTTGACCAGTACGTCGAGCCGGCCGAAATCGGCCACCGTGGCCGCTACCACGGCCTCGACCTGCCGCTTGTCGGTCACGTCGAGCTGATACGCCCTGGCCGCGCCGCCGGCGGCGGCAATCGCCGCCACCACCGCGTCGAGCTTGTCCTTGCGCCGCGCCGCAATCGCCACCTTGGCGCCGCGGCTGGCCAGCAGGCGCGCCACTTCCGCGCCGATGCCGGTGCTGCCACCGGTAATCAATACAACCTTGCCTTCGATATTGTTGCTCATGCTGCTTCCTTTGCTTGAGTTGTGTGTTCCGCATAGGCGGGATAATCGGTGTAGCCTGGTTTGCCGCCGCCATACAGCGTGGCCGGATCGATCGCGTTGAGCGGCCAGCCGTTGGCGATGCGCGCCGGCAAATCGGGGTTGGCGATAAACGGCCGGCCAAAGGCGATCAGGTCGGCCAGGTTCGCTTCCACCAAGCGCGCGCCACGTTCGGCCGTATAACGGCCGGCGTAGACGATCAGGCCACTGAAAGTGCGCCGTACTTCGCGCCGGAAATCTTCCGGCAGCTCGGGCGCATTGTCCCAGTCCGCCTCGGCGATCGACAGGTAGCCGACCCCGGCTTGCTCAAGTACCCTGATCGCCTCGATATAGGTGGCGTGCGGGTCGTCCTCGACCAGGCCGATATAGACCCGGTCCTGGTCGGTGCCGGCAAACAGCGGCGTGAAGCGCACGCCCAGCCGTTCCGGTCCGACCACGGCGGCCACTGCTTCGACGATCTCGCGCAGGAAGCGCAGCCGTTTATGCAGTGAACCGCCGTACTCGTCGGTGCGCACATTGGCGTGAGCGGAAATGAACTGATTGACCAGGTAGCCGTTGGCGGCATGGATCTCGACCCCATCGAAGCCGGCGTCGAGCGCGTTTTGCGCGGCCTGTGCATACAGCGCCACCACTTCCCTTATTCCAGCCACGCCGAGGGCCTGCGGCATCGACGGCGCCACCAGCGTGCCGGCTCCAGGCGCAGTTTCAATAAACGCCTTTGCCTGTTGCGCCGCGATGGCCGATGGTGCGATTGGTGACGCGCCATCGGGCTGCAGCGCCGTGTGCGAGACGCGCCCGACATGCCATAGCTGGGCGAAGATGACGCCACCTTCGGCATGCACCGCATCGGTGACCTTGCGCCAGCCGGCGATCTGTTCGCGGCTATAGATGCCGGGAGTCCAGGCGTAGCCCTGGCCGCGCGGCTCGATCTGCGCGCCTTCGGTCACCATCAGGCCGGCGCCGGCGCGCTGGCCGTAATACGCGGCCATCAGCTCGGTGGGCAGATTGCCAGGCTGGCCGGCCCGCTGGCGCGTCAGCGGCGGCAGCATGATACGGTTTTTCAGGGTATGCCGGCCCAGGGCAATTGGCGTCAGCAGTGCGTTGTGGTTCATGGTTGTTCCGTTTTGTGAAAAATGTTGGCGCTTGCCAGCGTGACCGGTCGGCCACGCCGGCAAGGCTGGTCAGACTGTTCAGGCCAGTTGCTGCAGCAGCAGCGCGGCAGCGGCGGCCGATGAACCCGGGTTCTGGCCCGTGATCAGCAGGCCGTCGCGCACCACGTAGGAACCCCAGTCGGCGCCTTTCGAGTACACGCCGCCTTTGGCGATCAGTTCGTCTTCGACCAGGAACGGCACCACATTGGTCAGGCCCACTGCTTCCTCCTCGGTGTTGGTAAAGCCGGTGACGCGCCTGCCTTCGACCAGCGCACGGCCATCGGCCGCCTTGACGTGACGCAGCACGCCTGGCGCATGGCAGACCAGCGCCACTGGTTTGCCAGCAGCGACAAAGGCTTCGATCAGGGCGATCGAGTGCTGGTCTTCGGCCAAGTCCCACAGCGGACCGTGGCCACCCGGATAAAACACGGTGTCGAAGTCGGCCTGGTCGATGGTGTCCAGGCGCACAGTGGCCGCCAGTTGCGCCGTCGCTGCCGCATCGGCTTCGAAACGGTGCGTCATGTCGGTCTGGAATGATGGCTCATTGCTTTTCGGGTCCAGTGGCGGCTGGCCACCGGCCGGCGAAGCGAGCACGATCTCCACGCCGGTGTCCTTGAACGCGTAATACGGTGCGGCCAGTTCTTCCAGCCAGAAACCGGTCTTGCGGCCGGTATTGCCCAGGGTGTCGTGCGAGGTCAGGACCATCAGTACTTTTTTCATGTCAGTTCTCCAAAGTAAATCAATTAAAATTATTAGACCGGTCGTCTATATTCAAGTCAAAAAAAAGCATCTCAAGAAAATGCAGCGACATCAATGCAATCGGGCCAGAAGACGCAGTAGTTGCCGCATCGTCTGCTCATGGACACCACTATAGCAATGATTAGACCGGTCGTCTATAGAATTTTTACCTTATTTATTTTGCGCTCAGCACGTGAACGTGCCGTCGATGATGGTCGCCGATTGCCCGTATATCCACGGCCCGTCTATTTCATGTACGACGCTGACCCTGCCATCGCGGCCCATTACTGTGCCTTGCCGCACGCGATAATCCTGGCCCGGCAGCAGGCGCGCGATGCACGCATTCGCACTACCGGTCACCGGGTCTTCCAGCAGCATGCCGTTTTCCAGCGTGAATGCGCGTACTTCGCGATCGGCTGGCCCGCCCTCGGCATGCGCGCCATGGATGGCCACGCCATTGCTGGCGCTGCGCCGCATCAGTTCGGCCAGCGCCGCAGCATCCGGCACGACTGCCAGGCAATCGGCCGCCGAGGCCATGCGAACCACCAGCCAGCAGATGCCCATATTGGCGACGACTGGCGGATGCTCCATCGGCAAGGTAGCGATGCCCAACGTGGCATGCAGCAGCGGCAGCAGTGCGGCATCCATGGCGTCAAGCTGCGCCGCTGGCGCGCGAAAGCCGAGCGCGCGATCGGCGCCGATGCGTACCGGCACCAGGCCGATGCCGCACTGCTGCACCAGCATGCCCGGTGTTTTCGGTTGCAGGCCCGCTTCCAGCAACGCATGGGCCGTGCCCAGGGTCGGATGACCGGCGAATGGAAACTCTTCCTGGGTCGTGAAAATGCGCACGCGGTAATCGGCCGCCGGGTCGGTTGCCGGCAGCACGAAGGTGGTTTCGGACAAGTTGGTCCAGCGGGCGATCGACTGCATCTGCTCATCGCTCAAGCCTTCGGCATCGAGGATCACGGCCAGCGGATTGCCTTTGAGCGGGACGGCGGTAAATACGTCGATCTGTTTGAAGCGGCGGGGCATGTCATTCCTTGTTGCATGTGGCGGCATCGTTGCCGCCTGGTTAACGTCAAAGCGCATCGAGATAACCGAGCACGGCTGCCTCGATCCGCGCCACCAGCTGTGCCGGATGAACATCGCCACGGCGTCCGGCAGCGTCCGTCAGCGCACTGATAATTGCCATCAGGTCCGATGCGGCCAGCGCCGGCGCCAGCATGCCGTTGGGGTAGCCGCCGCGCACGAAGCCGGCCAGCGCCGCATGCATCGCGGCGCCATTGCCCGAGGCCGGCATCACCGCCGACAAACGATGCTGTTCAAAGTCGAGCAGCGTCGCCAGCGCCGGGCGGCGCAACTGGTGACGCACCGCGACTTCGATCAACTGGCGCAAGGCCGTGCGCCGGTCTTCTTGCGCCAGCGCCTGCATCGCGTCGCGCACCAGCTCGGCCCTTTCGCGCTCGATCAACGCCACCGTCACCGCATCCTTGGTCGGGAAGTATTGATACAGCGAACCGATGCTGACGCCGGCGCGTGCGGCAATCGCATTGGTGGTGTAGCCGTCCAGCCCCTGTAGCTCGAGAATGTGAGCCGCCCCTTCGAGTATGGCCTCGACGGTATGCGCGGAACGCGGCTGGGACGGCGCTTTGCGCGGACTTACGCGGCGCGCACCGGCAGCTTTCGATTGCGAGTTGTTCATGTGAGCTAATGCTCATATCATTTTCCTTCCACGTCAAGCGAAATCCTGCCGCCGGCGAACAACACGAAAGAAATCATGAATCCTGTAATTGACTTAACCTCCGCGCCTGATGACGCCAGCCTGCTGACGCTGGCAGCCGCTGCCGTGCAGGCCGCCGGCACGGCCATCCAGGCCCGCTTCAGCGCTGACACACGCCCCGCCGACCGGCGCGCTGTCGGCGCCATGATCGCCGCCAACGACGCCGTTTCGCTGGCCGTCTTGCGGCCGGCCTTGTCACAGGCACGTCCCGGTGCGCAATGGGCCGACGATGAAGGCGGCAGCGGCCCCTTGCCTGCCGGCGAATGGTGGGTCGTCGATCCGGTCGAGGGCGCGATCAACCATGTCCATGGCCTGCCGGACTGGGGCGTGACGGCCACGCTGGTGCGCGACAACGTGACTGTGCTCACCGCCGTGCATTTGCCGCTGCGCGCCGAAACTTATACGGCCCTGCGCGGCGGCGGCGCATGGCTGAACGGCAAGCGCCTGCACGCGTCGCAGAAAACCGCACTGAACGCCGCCGTGGCCGGCACCGGCCAGGCCGTGCCCGATGAAGGCAGCGCCATCTACCAGCGCATAGGCACGTCGGTTACCGCCATGCTGGCAGCGGCACTGGTGGTACGGGTGTCGGTGCCGTCCACCTTGCAGCTGGTGCAAGTGGCCGCTGGCCGCCAGGATCTGTTCTGGCAATACAGCAGTGTGCGCTCGGGCTTGCTGGCGGGCGCGCTGCTGGTGGCAGAAGCGGGCGGCAAGGTCACCGACCTGGAAGGCCAGCCGTGGCGGCTGGATAGCAGCGGCTTGCTGGCCTGCGCACCGGCACTGCTGGGCCAGGCAGTTGCCGTGCTGTCTGCCATCGCCTGATCACCTTCTTCAAGGAATACTCATGAAACTTGCCATTTTCGGCGCCTCCGGTGCCACCGGCCGCCATCTGCTGCAACTGGCGCTCGACGCCGGCCACACGGTGACGGTATTGCTGCGCGATGCAGCCAGCTTGTCCATCGAACACCCCAGCCTGACGAGCATCGTCGGCCAACTCGAACAGCGCGCCACGGTGGTATCGGTGGTGCAAGGCGCCGATGCGGTGATCAGCGTGCTGGGCGCGCGCAAGGGTGGCGCGCAAACCGTCTGCAGCGACGCCATGCGTTACATTTTGCCCGCCATGCAGGCAACTGGCGTGCGCCGGCTGATTGCCCTGAGCGCGTATGGCGCATCGGAAACACGCAAGGCGTCGTGGTTCATCCGCTTCGTGCGCATGGTGATCGCGGAAAAGATGCGCGACAAGGACCAGATGGAAACGCTGGTGCGCGCCAGCGGCACCGACTGGACCCTGGTGCGCCCGCCCGCGCTGACCAACGGCGAAGCCAGCGGATGCTATCGCAGCGGCACCGGCTTGCGCCCCGGCATCACCGGGCGCCTGCCGCGCGCCGACCTGGCCGCGTTTATCCTGCACAGCGCCGAAAGCGGTGCCTTTATCGGCCAGGCGCCGGTCGTTTCCCTATAGGGCTTGCAGCGCGCCATGCGCCGTAATTTTTAATCATGGGACGCAAGTCGACAGCCTGGCGACCAGAGGCGTCGCCTTTGGTGCCGCACGCCAGAGCGGTGAATCAATAGATGAAAAAAGAACGAAAAAAAACCCGCATCGCTGCGGGTTTTTTCTTACGGCATTTCTACTACTTATTACTGGAGGCGAGGACGGGAATCGAACCCGTCTAAACGGCTTTGCAGGCCGCTGCATAACCTCTTTGCTACCTCGCCTGAGGAACTGCTGCGATATGCCTTCCGGCACATCTGAAACTGGAGCGGGAGAAGAGTCTCGAACTCTCGACCTCAACCTTGGCAAGGTTGCGCTCTACCAACTGAGCTACTCCCGCATGGAGCTTTACTGCATCACGCTGCGCCATCGCTGGCGGCGGATAAAAAAAGGAAGCCAGCTGCGCTTCCCTTCAGAATTTTGGAGCGGGAGAAGAGTCTCGAACTCTCGACCTCAACCTTGGCAAGGTTGCGCTCTACCAACTGAGCTACTCCCGCATGGAGCTTCTATTTTCTGCTTGCTACGCTGTGCTACTTATTGACTGCATCCAGTATTTACTGGAGCGGGAGAAGAGTCTCGAACTCTCGACCTCAACCTTGGCAAGGTTGCGCTCTACCAACTGAGCTACTCCCGCTTGGAGCCAACATTCTACTGCCTTTTGCCGCTGTTTACAACTGCTGCCAGATTCACTGGAGCGGGAGAAGAGTCTCGAACTCTCGACCTCAACCTTGGCAAGGTTGCGCTCTACCAACTGAGCTACTCCCGCAGTGGACAACATTGTATCAGAAGCTCTACTACATCGCCAGTACTACTTTTTGCTGCACCTGCTGTTTTACCTATGACACGATCCAGAAAACTGGAGCGGGAGAAGAGGCTCGAACTCTCGACCTCAACCTTGGCAAGGTTGCGCTCTACCAACTGAGCTACTCCCGCGTCATCAACAACAGGCCAGCATTATAGATGGATTACAGAGGCTGTCAACGGGATAGGGGTGATTTTTTTTCGGGTCGGACCCTCAGGGTCCGACCCCGGCATTGCCATGGGGTGTATTGTGCACTGAACCCAACCCCAACACCCGAACTGCCGGGTCAGACCCGAAGGGTCCGACCCCTCCCCATCAATGCAAATTGCCGGCCTTTTCTTTAATCAGCGGCCATGCCAGGCGCAGATAATAAAACATCGACCACACCGTCAGCACGCAGGCGATCCACATCAGCTTTTCGCCCCAAACATGGGTGTCGATGGCGCCGAAGATCACCTCGTGGTACAGCAGCAAGGGAATTGCCGTCATCTGCGCCGCCGTCTTGATCTTGCCGATCGAGCTGACTGCCACCGATTTCGAGGCGCCGATCTGCGCCATCCATTCGCGCAGCGCCGAGATGGTGATTTCGCGGCCGATAATGATAAATGCCAGCACGGCATTGACGCGGTCCAGCTGCACCAGCACCAGCAAGGCGCCGGCCACCATCAGCTTGTCGGCGACCGGATCGAGAAAAGCGCCAAAGGCCGAGGTCTGGTTCCAGCGGCGGGCCAGGAAGCCATCGAACCAGTCGGTGACGGCGGCAATAATGAAGACCAGGGTGGCCACCAGGTTCTGGTCGCCATGCAGCAGCATCGACGGCGGCAGGTAGAACACGCCGACAACCAGCGGGATCAGGGCCACGCGCAGCCAGGTCAGGAGAATGGGAATATTAAAAGGCATAGGGAAGCAATCGGCCGACGGGTAAAGTGAACAAAGCGCCACTAGTCTACATGGCACGCGGCTATTAGCCTAGTCCGGTTGCGGCGCCGCCGGACCAGGCCGAAGTTACTAATGCAACTGTTTGTAAATCTCTTCTGCCAGTTGGGTCGAAATCCCCTCTACCGACATCAGGTCTTCCACGCTGGCGTCGACCACGCCGCGCAGGCCGCCAAAGCGCGACAGCAGTTTCTGGCGCCGCTTTGCGCCGATGCCTTCAATCTCTTCCAGCCTTGAGGTCTGGCGCGTCTTGGCGCGCTTGGCGCGCATGCCGGTAATCGCAAAACGGTGCGCCTCGTCGCGGATCTGCGCGATCAGCATCAGCGCGGCCGACTCCTTGCCCAGTTCCTGCGCCGGACGTCCGTCGACAAACAGCAAGGTTTCCAGGCCAACCCGCCTGCCCTCGCCTTTCGCCACGCCGACGATCAGGCTGATATCCAGGCCCAGCTCGGCAAACACCTGGCGCGCCATTTCAATTTGCCCCTTGCCGCCGTCGATCAATACCACGTCCGGCATCACGCCGTCGCCATTGGCAACCTTTTCATAACGGCGCATCAGCACCTGGCGCATCGCCGCGTAATCGTCGCCGGGCGTGATGTCGTTGATGTTGTAGCGCCGGTATTCGCCGTTCTGCATCGCATGGTGATGGAACACCACGCACGAGGCCTGCGTCGCTTCGCCCTGGGTGTGGCTGATGTCGAAGCATTCCACGCGGATGGTGTCGAGGTCTTCCGTTTCCAGGCGCAGCGCATCGGCCAGAGCGCGCGTGCGCGACTGCTGCGAACCCTGCTCGGACAGCAGGCGCGCCAGCGAAATCTCGGCGCCCTTGTGTGCCAGCTCCAGCCACTGGCGCCGTTGCCCTTGCGGCTGGAAAATCAGGTTGATACGGTGGCCGCACTGCTCCATCAACGCCACCATCAGCGCCGGCTGGTCGAATTCGATATTCAAAATCAGGGTGCCGGGAATGAATTTTTCCGTGTAGTGCTGGGCCAGAAAGGCCGCCAGCACTTCGACTTCGATCGGCTCTTCGGCGATCGCCGCCGCATCGTTCAGCTGGCTCGGGAAATAGGCGCGGTCGCCCAGGTGGCGCCCGCCGCGCACCATCGCCAGGTTGACGCAGGCGCGACCGCCCTGCACCAGCACGGCAATGATGTCGACATCGGCGTCGCCGGTGGTTTCCATGCTCTGCTGGTGCAGCACGCGCGACAGCGAAGCGATCTGGTTGCGCACCACCACCGCCTGCTCAAACTTCAGGTCGGCCGCATACGCATGCATTTTCTTTTCCAGGTCGGCCATCACTTCGCTTTGCCGGCCGCGCAGGAAACGCGCGGCGTTTTCCACATCGCTTTTATAGTCTTCCTTGCTGATCAGGTCGACGCAAGGCGCGCTGCAGCGGCCGATCTGGTGCAGCAAACACGGCCGCGTGCGGTTGGCATACACGCTGTCTTCGCAGGTACGGATCAGGAACACCTTCTGCAGGATCTGCATCGATTCCTTGACCGCCCAGGAACTGGGAAACGGCCCGAAATACTGGTTTTTCTTGTCCACCGAACCACGGTAATACACCATGCGCGGTGCATCGCCATTGGTGATCTTCAGGTAGGGATAGGACTTGTCATCGCGAAACAGGATGTTGTAGCGCGGCTGCAGCGCCTTGATCAGGTTGTTTTCCAGAATCAGGGCTTCCGCCTCGCTGTGCGTGACGGTGGTTTCCAGGCGCGCGATGCGCTCGACCATCATGGCGATGCGCGGGCTGGCCAGGTTTTTCTGGAAATAGCTCGACACGCGCTTTTTCAGGTCGCGCGCCTTGCCCACGTACAGTACCTTGTCGCTGGCGTCGAAATAGCGGTACACGCCAGGCAGGTTCGGCAGCTTGGCCACGGTGGCCAGCACTTGCGCGCGCGCATCGGGCGCGGGAACAAGATGATTCAAATCGGGTATTGCTTCGGTCATTGCTGGCTCGGTTATTCGCTAGCTGGCGATTGTTCCACAATCACGAAAGCGACGGCGTACTCTTCCTCGTCGCTGATCGTCACTTGCGCACTCAGGCGGTGCTGCTGCATGAAGTCCGCCAGCACGCCGCTGCAGACAATCATCGGCTTGCCGCTGGGATGATTGAGCATCTGCGCGGCGGGCCAGGTCATCGGCATGCGCAGGCCCAGGCCGATCGCCTTTGAGAAAGCTTCCTTGGCGGCAAAGCGGGTGGCCAGGAAACGCACGCCGCGCACGGCATTCTTGGCGCTGCGGGCGCGGAATTTTTCCAGCTCCTGCGGTCCCAGTATCTTTTTGGCAAAGCGCTCGCCATGGCGTTCGAGCGCCGCCTCGATGCGCGGGATCTTGCAGATATCGGTGCCTATGCCGTAAATCATTACTTGCCCGCCCGATGACCGACGCGTGTCGCCACCATAATGGCCTTCATCTCACGCACGGCGTTTTCCCAGCCGACAAACACGGCATGGGCGACGATGGCGTGGCCGATATTGAGCTCGGCGATATCGGGAATCGCGGCAATCGCCTGCACATTGGTGTAATGCAAGCCGTGGCCCGCATTGACCTTCAGGCCACGCGTCGCGCCAAACAGCACGCCGGCCTTGATGCGTTCCAGTTCGGCCACTTGCGCTTCGCCTTCGGCATCCGCATAACGGCCCGTATGCAGCTCGATCACGGGCGCGCCCATTTCCGCTGCGGCGGCGATCTGCGCTTCATCGGCGTCGATAAACAGGCTGACACGGATGCCCTCGCCTTGCAATTGCTTCACGGCTGCCGACACTTCCTTGTAGTAGCGCACCACGTCCAGGCCGCCTTCGGTGGTCACTTCGGTGCGTTTTTCAGGCACCAGGCAGACGTCTGCCGGCTTGATGCGGCAGGCAAAATCGAGCATCTCGGCGGTGACGGCCGCTTCCAGGTTCATGCGCGTGAGCAGTTGCGGCGCGATGGCGATCACGTCGGCATCCTTGATATGGCGCCGGTCTTCGCGCAAATGCAGGGTGATGCAGTCGGCGCCAGCCTGTTCGGCCAGCAGGGCCGCGCGCAGCGGATCCGGATACTGCGTGCCGCGCGCATTGCGCAAGGTGGCCACATGGTCGATATTGACGCCCAGGTCGATGACGGGGCCGGCAGGCTGCAAAAAGCTCATGGTAATTTTCCGTAATAACTGTATAGGTTGAATATTACAACTGCATCAAATCGATCAGCATCTGGCGCGTGTTCAGGGTCGCGCCACCTAACTGATGGGCCAGCAAGAAGCGCATCAGCGTCTTGCTTTGCGCCTGCGTGGCGGCGTCGGCATAGTCTTCGCACTCCATGTCGAGCAGGGTCTTGCCGGTGATGCGCGGCCAGGCGTCGCCGGCCAGGGCCGGACGGGGACCGCGCTCGGGGTCGACCACATAGATCTGCCCCGCTTGCACGCTCTGGCGCGTGCCGGTGCAGCGCACCAGGTCGGCCGCCACGCCGGTTTCTTTCAACAAGGCGCGCTCGAATTTGCGCAGCACGATGGGCGCCGGCTCATTGTGCGCCAGTTGATTCAAGGTCGCAACGTAGTGGTCGAACAGGACCGGGTGCGGGTCGTCGCGCGCCAGCAGTTTCACCAGCAATTCATTGAGGTAGAAACCGCACAGCAAGGCGGTCTTTTCCAGCGGCAGCATGCCGCCCACCCATTCGGCGCCGGTCAGGATGCGCAGTTCGGACTTGCCGGTCCAGCCCGCCTGTAGCGGCTGGAAGGTCTGCAGCACGCCGCGCAGTTGCGAATGGGGCCGCTTGGCGCCCTTGGCGACCAGCGCGATGCGGCCAAAGTCGCGCGTCAGCACGTCGATGATCAGGCTGGTTTCTTTATGGGGGTAGCTGTGCAGCACAAAGGCTGGCTGGCCCGTGACGCGGCCATCGCGCCCGGGCGGGCGGCTGGCAGTGCGCCGCGGCGCTGGCGGGGATGGCACAGCAGCTGGCTGCACCGGGACTGCCGGGACGGCGCCTGGCAGCGCTGGCGTGGTGGTGCTCATGCGTGTGGCGTCATCCCCTGGTATGAACTTACTCGTAGCCGTAGGCGCGCAGGCCCGCTTCGTTGTCGGCCCAGCCCGATTTGACCTTGACCCATATTTCCAGGTACACCGGGCCGCCGAACAGTTTTTCCATGTCCAGGCGCGACTGCGTCGAAATATCTTTCAAGCGCGCGCCCTTGTTGCCGATGACCATCGATTTATGCGTGTCGCGCTCGACCAGGATGGCGGCAAACACGCGGCGCAAATCACCCTCCTGCTCGAATTTTTCGATCAGCACGGTGCTGGTGTACGGCAGTTCTTCACCGACAAAGCGGAACAGTTTTTCACGCACGATTTCCGAAGCGAGGAATTTTTCGCTGCGGTCGGTGATGTCGTCCGGTCCGAAGATCGGCTGGTTTTCCGGCAGGAAGCGCTTGATTTCGTTCTGCAAGCCTTCCAGCTGGAAATGCAGCTTGGCCGAGACCGGCACGATGGCGGCGAAGTCGCGCATCGCGGCAACCTTCTGCGCGAACGGCAGCAGCACGGCCTTGTCTTTCACGCGGTCCGACTTGTTGATCACCAGGATGCACGGCACTTCCTTCGGCAGCAAATCCATCACCTGCTGGTCGGCCGGGCCAAACGTGCCCGCTTCGATCACGTACAGGATCACGTCCGACGAGATCAGGGTATTGGTGACGGTCTTGTTGAGCGTCTTGTTCAGTGCGTTCGAGTGGCGCGTCTGGAAGCCGGGCGTGTCGACGTAGATGAACTGCGCGTCGGGCATGGTCTGGATGCCGGTGATGCGGTGGCGCGTGGTTTGCGCCTTGCGCGAAGTGATGCTGACCTTCGCGCCGATCAGCACGTTCATCAGGGTCGATTTGCCCACGTTCGGGCGGCCCACGATGGCGATATAGCCGCAGCGGAAGTTGTCGGGCATTTTGGTGGCTGTCATGCTGGTGTCGATTTCTGTTGAGTGTGAGCGGCGACAGCGGTGTCGTCGCTCTGGATGGTGGCAATGCCGGCCAGCTTGAGCTGGGCGGCGCGCGGTTTGGGCTTGCGGCTGGCGGCAGGCGACTTCAGCAGCGCCTGCTCGGCCACCTCCAGCGCCAGTTTGGCGGCGGCTTGCTCACCGGCGCGGCGGCTTCCGCCACGACCGTAGACCTGAATATTCAATTTCGGCACCAGGCATTCGATCTCGAATTCCTGGCTGTGGGCGGCGCCGTGGGTAGCCACCACATTGTATTGTGGCAGCGAGATTTTTTTGCTCTGCAAAAATTCCTGCAGCAGCGTCTTGGCATCCTTGCCCAAGGTTTGCGGATCGACCGAGTCGAGGATGGGGATGTAAAAAGCGCGGATCACGGTGCTGGCGGCATCGAAACCGGTGTCGAGGAAAATTGCCCCCAGCAACGCTTCGAGGGTATCGGCCAGGATCGACGGACGGCGGAAGCCGCCCGACTTCAGTTCGCCTTCGCCCAGGCGCAGGAACTGCGACAGTTCCAGCTTTTGCGCGATTTCATACAGCGACTGCTGCTTGACCAGGTTGGCGCGCAGGCGCGACAGATCGCCCTCGTCGATGGCCTTGAAGCGCTCGTACAGGATCGAGGCGACCACGCAGTTGAGTATCGAGTCGCCGAGGAATTCCAGCCGCTCATTATGCAAACTGCTGTGGCTACGATGCGTCAAGGCTTGCTGCAACAGGCCAGCATCCTGGAACGTATAGCCTAGACGGGTTTGCAATAGCTGAAGATTCATTGTTGGTTCTGTGTCATCTGATTGAGTCGGCATGCCGGCGCGGGTATCGGGCGCACGGCATGCGGGTGGGCCCCGAAGGACCAGGACGGCTTAGTGGATGCCGCCCACGCGTTTCGGATTGCTGAAATTCATCCACACCAGGAAGGCCTTGCCGACGATGTTCTCGTTCGGCACGAAACCCCAGTAGCGGCTGTCCGCGCTATTGTCGCGGTTATCGCCCATCATGAAATAATTTCCTGCTGGTACTGTGCAGGTAAAGCCGTCTTCGTTATAGTCGCACGCATCCTTGTGCGGGAAGTCGTTCACCTGGCCCAGGTTCAGGGTCGGCGCCGGATCGTCGTTGAGGATGCGGTGGCTGACGCCCGTCAGGTTCTCTTCCAGCTGCTTGTGGTACACGGTGCTTTCGTCGTCGAGGTAGTCATCGAGCGGCGTGTAGGTGACCGGCTTGCCATTCACGGTCAGGCGCTTGTTGTCATAGGTGATTTTATCACCGGGCACGCCGATCACGCGCTTGATATAGTCCTGCGACATGTCCTTCGGATACTTGAACACCATCACATCGCCGCGCTGCGGGTCGTTCACTTCAATGATGCGCTTGTTGACGATCGGCAGACGGATGCCGTAGGTGAACTTGTTTACCAGGATCAGGTCGCCCACCAGCAAGGTCGGCACCATCGAGCTCGACGGGATCTTGAACGGCTCGTACAGGAACGAGCGCAGGCAGAACACCATCGCGATCACCGGGAAGAAGCTGCCCGAATACTCGACCCAGGTCGGCTGGCGCAGCAGCGCCGCTTCGATCGTGGCGCGGCTGCCGCCGTGCTCGGACTTGATGCCTTCGGCGGCCAGCTTGGACTGGCGCGCGTCGAAGTCAGCCAGCGCGCGGTCGGCCGCCAGGCGGCGCTGTTTCGACAGATAAAACACGTCCAGGCACCAGACAAAACCAGTGATGACCATCAACACGAACAAAATCAGCGCGAAATTTCCTAAAATCACTTGCAGGTTCATTGATTAACCGTCCACTTGTAAGATTGCCAGGAAGGCTTCTTGTGGAATCTCCACGGAACCCACTTGTTTCATGCGCTTCTTGCCGGCCTTTTGTTTTTCCAGCAATTTTTTCTTGCGGCTGATATCGCCGCCATAGCACTTGGCCAGCACGTTCTTGCGCAGCGCTTTCACGTTCTCGCGCGAAATGATGTTGGCGCCAATGGTGGCCTGGATGGCCACGTCGAACATCTGGCGCGGGATCAGTTCGCGCATCTTGGCGGCCACCTGGCGGCCACGGTACTGGCTGTTCGAACGGTGGACGATAATCGCCAGCGCATCGACTTTTTCGCTGTTGATCAGCATGTCGACCTTGACCACGTCGGCGGCGCGGTATTCCTTGAACTCGTAATCCATCGAGGCATAGCCGCGCGAAGTCGATTTCAGGCGGTCGAAGAAGTCCAGCACGATCTCGGCCATCGGCATTTCATAGATCAGCTTGACCTGGCGGCCGTGGTAGCTCATGTCCATCTGGATGCCGCGCTTGGCGATACACAGGGTGATCACCGAGCCCACGTATTCTTGTGGCATGTACAGGTTGACCGTGACGATAGGCTCGCGTACTTCCTCGATGCGCGACGGATCGGGCATCTTCGACGGATTGTCGACGTTGATCAGGCTGCCATCGCGCTGCACCACCTCGTACACCACCGTCGGCGCCGTGGTGATCAGGTCCATGTCGAATTCGCGCTCCAGGCGCTCCTGCACGATTTCCATGTGCAGCAGGCCCAGGAAGCCGCAGCGGAAGCCGAAGCCCAGCGCCTGTGACACTTCCGGCTCGTACATCAATGCGGCGTCGTTCAGTTTCAGTTTTTCCAGCGAGTCGCGCAGCGCATCGTACTGGTTCGCTTCGACCGGGAACAGGCCGGCAAACACTTGCGGCTGCACTTCCTTGAAGCCTGGCAATGGCTCGCTGGCAGGACGGCTGACCAGTGTGACGGTATCGCCCACCTTGGCCGCTTTGAGTTCCTTGATGCCGGCGATGATGAAGCCCACTTGCCCGGCCGACAATTGCGGCAAGGATTGCGAACGTGGCGAAAACACGCCGATGTCTTCCACCAGTTGCACCGAATCGGTGGCCATCAGGCGGATCTTGTCTTTCGGCTTCAGGGTGCCGTTGACCACGCGCACCAGCATTACCACGCCGACATAGGCGTCGTACCAGGAGTCGACGATCAGCGCCTGCAACGGCGCATCCGGGTCGCCCTTCGGTGGCGGCACCTTGACGATCAATTGCTCCAGTACATCGAGCACGCCAAAGCCGGTCTTGGCCGAGCAATGCACGGCGTCGCCGGCATCGATGCCGATCACGTCTTCGATCTCGGCAATCGCGTTCGGTGGATCGGCGTTCGGCAAGTCGATTTTATTCAGAACCGGCACCACTTCCACGCCCAGGTCCAGCGCCGTGTAGCAATTGGCGACGGTTTGCGCTTCCACGCCTTGCGAGGCGTCGACCACCAGCAATGCGCCTTCGCAGGCGGACAGCGAGCGCGACACTTCATAGCTGAAGTCGACGTGGCCGGGCGTATCGATCAGGTTCAGGTTGTAGATCTGGCCATCGCGTGCCTTGTAGTGCAGGGCCGCCGTTTGCGCCTTGATGGTAATGCCGCGTTCGCGCTCCAGATCCATCGAATCGAGCACCTGCGCCTCCATCTCGCGGTCGGACAAGCCGCCGCACAATTGAATGATGCGGTCAGCCAGGGTCGATTTACCGTGGTCAATATGGGCGATGATGGAGAAATTGCGTATGTTATTCATTAACTAATATGTGTGCGAGTGACAACACTGCTTAACAGGAATCAAGGGGATCATGCCCGGGCCAAACCCGGCACCCCGCTCATGATGAAAAAAGCGCTCCGGGCAGGACATTTGCATGTCCAGGCGAGCGCTTTTGAAGCGACATAAGCTGCTGCTGCGGACAGGAGCTTTTTCGACCTCCCCATTTTACCGGATTTCAGAGTAGAAAGCCCGTCTTTCAGCGGCCAGCTGCCGGGCAACGATGCAAATCAGCCATTAAATTCATGCCAGATGGCGGCGTACGGCGGCTTCATCAAGGAAATAATGGCATAGCTCGGGCTGCGCCAGGTCGCCGTACAGCACCGGCACCAGTTCGTCGAAACGCGCCAGCAACGACGGATCGGGCGACGCATCGATATCGATTACCTCGACCGTGAAGGGCTTTTCGGGGGTTTGCATGGCCTGCAGGGCCTCAAACATGTCCTGGCAAAGGTGGCAATAACTGCGGGAGTAGAGGGTGAAGTGCATGGCGGCGGGGATAGCGCGCCCCGGCCAACACCGGGACGCGAATGAAGGAACGATTACTTGGCAGATGGACGCAAAGGCACGAACTGCGTCGTCTCGCCGCGGCGCACCAGCAGTGCCGAGGCTTTCTTCGGATCGAGCTTGGCGACCAGCGCATTGAACTGCTTGGCGTCGCGCACGGCAACGTTGTTCAGTTGCAGGATCACGTCACCGGGCTGCAGGCCTGCTGCGGCAGCGACGCCATCGGCGTCATCGACCAGCACGCCCGCATCGATTTTGAGTTCCTGTTTTTTGGCGGCCGGTACGTCGCTGACCTTCAGGCCCAGCGCGTTGCTGGCTTGGGCTTCGGGCTGCTTGGGTGTCGCCTTGCCAGCGCTTTTCTCGCCTTCCAGCTCGGCTACCGTCACCGGCAGTTCCTGCTGCGCGCCCTTGCGCCAGACAGTGATGGTGGCCTTGCCGTTGACGGCCGAGCCGCCCACCAGGCGCGGCAGGTCGGAGGAGCGCTCGATCTGGGCACCATTGAATTTCAGGATAATGTCGCCCGGCTTGACACCGGCCTTGTCGGCCGGGCCACCGGACTCGACCATCGACACTTGCGCACCCTTGGCGTTTGGCAAGCCCAGCGATTCTGCCACTTCCTTGCTCACCTCGCCGATCTGCACGCCGATGCGCCCGCGTACCACCTTGCCGGTCTTTTTCAGCTGCTCGCCCACGCGCATGGCTTCATCGATGGGCACGGCAAACGAAATGCCGTTATAGGCGCCGGACAGGGTGGCGATCTGCGAGTTGATGCCGATCACTTCGCCCCGCAGATTGATCAGCGGGCCGCCCGAATTACCGGGATTGACGGCCACGTCGCTCTGGATCAGCGGCAAGTAGTCGCCCGTATCGCGCGACTTGGCCGAGATGATGCCGGCCGTCACCGTGTTTTCCAGGTTGAACGGCGAGCCGATGGCGATCACCCATTCGCCGACGCGGATCTTTTCCGAGTCGCCGATGGTCACGCGCGGCAGGTTGGCGCCTTCGATTTTCAGCAGGGCCACGTCGGTGCGTGCGTCGGCACCGATCACCTTGGCCTTGAATTCGCGCTTGTCGGTCAGCGTCACATAGACTTCGTCGGCGCCATCGACCACATGCGCATTGCTCAGCACATAGCCATCGGCGGAAATGATGAAGCCCGAGCCGACGCCGCGCTGCACCTCCTGCTCCTGCGGCGCGCGGCCTTTGCGCGGATCCTGCTGGCGCGGCGTGGGCATGGCGCCACCAAAGAAGCGGCGCAGGAATTCCTGCATTTCCTGCTCATCGCTGCCGCCGGCGGCGCCGCCGCCCATTTTCAGGCGTTCGGTGGTGCGGATATTGACGACGGCCGGACCGACGGCGTCGACCAGGTCTGCAAAATCAGGCAATTGGACAGAGCGCACGGCGGGTGCGGCGGCATGCGCCGGCGCGACGACGCCCAGCATGGCGGGCGCAAAGAAGACGCCAGCGGTCCCCAGACACAAGGCGGAAAGCGTCTTCGCTGAAAACGTTTTGCTGTGTTCACAAATATTTTTTTTCATGGAGTTATCTTTTCGAATGTTAGTCGGAGCTAGCTGCCTGCCTGACGCGCACGCCAGCGGCAACGATCACTGCCTTGCAAGGCTGCTCATGGCAAACCGTACAACAATATATCGCATAAGCAAGATATCGCTTGCAGGTAGTGTCAACCGTGCAGAAGGCAGGTGTCAAGAGGGAGTGGCCGGCATTAAGCCAGGCGTAAGCAGGCTGGCTGGCTAGCGCTGGGGAACGGCACCAGCGCCTGGCTGCTCGGTGACGGTGCCGCTGGCGACCGCCGCCGCCACCGGCGCCAGGGCCGGTGCGGACACAGTCTCGGCCGCCAGGCGGCTGGCCAGCCGGGCATCAAAGCCGGCGCTTGGAACAAGACCGTCCTGCCCGGCGCGCAGCGTCTCGCCGATCACCCGGTAGGCATGCCAGGCCTGCCGCCCTGCATCGGTGTCGAGCGCGGCAAAGGCCAGCTCGACTTCGCTGGCCGCCAGTTCGCCATCGGCCAAGGCCGAAATATGCTCTTGCAATCCTGGGTATGTGTCCATCATGGGTCCTGCCAAAGTAATGAAGTGCTGCGTAAAGTGGTACAGCTTGCTCATGGTCAATGCATTACCAGCGCTTGTCAATCGGCATGTCCAGCAAGGGTTTGAGTTTTTCCGCAATCACCTCGCGCGCCCGGAAGATACGGCTGCGCACGGTGCCGATCGGGCAAGCCATGATTTCCGAAATTTCTTCATAGCTCAGTCCTTCGATTTCGCGCAGTACGATGGCGGTGCGCAATTCGATCGGCAGCACATCCATGGCCGCGTTGACGGTGGCGGCGATCTGCTTGCTGGCAAGCACCGACTCAGGCGTGTTGTTGTCACGCAGCCGGCTGCCGTCATCAAACGACTCGGCCTGCTCGGCATCGGTCTCGCTGGACGTGGGCGTGCGCCTGCTCTGCGTGACCAGGTAGTTTTTTGCCGTATTGATGCCGATGCGATAGAGCCAGGTATAGAAGGCTGCGTCGCCGCGAAAATGCCGCAGCGCCCGATAGGCCTTGATAAAGGTTTCTTGCACCACATCCTCAGCCTCCGCCGGATCATGCACCAGCCGCGACACCAGCCGCATCAAACGCCGCTGGTATTTCGATACCAGCACGTCGAATGCCCGCCTGTCGCCAGCCTGGACCCGCTCGACCAATAATTGATCACCTTCGCGTTCTGTCCTCACGCCCTGTATCCCTGGTAGCATGCAGCGCGGGCGCCTGTATGGTTATAGAGTTGGCCCGCTGCAAGAAGTTCAGTATTTGCCGCACTTTTTATGACACCCTCCCCCGCGCCGCGATGGCGCGGCATGCCACGGCCAGTTCGCGGAACGCCAGCGTGGCCGGCAAAGCACGCTGGACTATCACGGTGACGCTGCGCCCCTCGTCACTGGCCAGGCGCAGCACCAGCAGCGCGGGCCATAAAGTCGAACCGGGCAGCAAGCGCAACGGTAGTGCGGCCGGCACCGGCTCGCCGCCATATTCATCATGTTCCGTCAGCCGAAACTGGCCGACCGGTGAAATATCAAGCGTGCGTGGCTTTCCGTTGCAACACGGTGCAGCGAGCAGCAACACGCCGCCAGCGACACTGGCCAGCGCGGCAGCCCAGCCCAGGGAGTAGGCACCCGTTGCCAGTGGCCAGGCCGCCAGCAAGGCGCAAAGACCCAGGCACGCTTGCAGCAGACGCAAACCGACAGGCGTGCGCAGGACAGCCGATATGGCAATCGACATAGATACTCAATGGGAAATATCAGGCGCGCCGGCACCATGCCGGGCAAATTCAGGCGCCAACGAACGTTGGCGCCGAATCAGCGCTCACTACGGTTTGACCGCAGCGAGCGCTAGAAAGTTCAAGCTGTTAGAGCTTATTTCGCTTTGCCGAAAACCAGCGTGCCATTCGTTCCGCCGAAGCCGAAGGAATTTTTCACTGCATAATCGATCTTCATGTCCCGTGCCGTATTGGCGCAGAAATCGAGATCGCAAGCCGGATCCTGGTTGAAGATGTTGATGGTCGGTGGCGACACCTGATGGTGGATCGCCAGGACCGTAAACACCGCTTCCAGACCGCCCGCACCGCCCAGCAAATGGCCGGTCATCGATTTGGTCGAGTTCACCACCAGGTTTTTCGCATGGTCGCCGAAGGTGCGCTTGATGCCCATCACTTCAGCCACGTCGCCTTGCGGGGTCGACGTGCCATGCGCGTTCAGGTATTGAATCTGGTCGGGGTTCAAGCCTGCGTTGTTAAGTGCCGCGATCACCGATTTGCTGCCGCCGCTACCATCCTCCAGCGGCGAGGTCATGTGATAAGCATCTGCGCTCATCCCGAAACCATGCACTTCGGCATAGATCTTGGCACCGCGGGCCACCGCGTGCTCGTACTCTTCCAGCACCATCACGCCGGCGCCTTCGCCCAGCACAAAACCGTCGCGGTCGGTATCCCACGGACGCGACGCCGTTGCCGGGTCATCGTTGCGGGTCGACAAGGCGCGTGCCGAGGCGAAACCGCCCAGGCCCAGCGGCGAAACGGTCGATTCGGCACCGCCGGCTATCATGACGTCGGCATCGCCGTACTCGATCATGCGCGCGGCTGCGCCGATGCTGTGCAAACCGGTAGTGCATGCCGTGACGATGGCCAGGTTCGGGCCTTTCAGACCATATTTGATCGAAAGGTTGCCAGAGATCATGTTGATGATCGAGGCAGGCACGAAAAAGGGCGAGATGCGGCGCGGGCCACGTTTTTCGTACTCGGACTTGGTTTCTTCAATCAGCGGCAAGCCACCGATGCCGGAGCCGATGATCACGCCGATACGCTCGGCGTTTTCTTCGGTGACCTCCAGGCCACAGTCCTGCATCGCCTGGATGCCGGCAGCCATGCCGTAATGGATGAAGGTATCCATATGGCGGGCTTCCTTACCGGAGATGTAATCTTCGATATTGAAACCTTTGACTTCACCGGCAAAATGCGTGGTGAATGGCTGCGCATCGAACTTGGTAATCGTGGCGATGCCCGATTTCCCTTCGATGATTGCGCTCCACGCCTCGGCAATAGTATTGCCGACAGGTGAAACGCAGCCCAGGCCGGTGACAACAACACGACGGTTTTTAGAACGGCTCAAGCGATTCTCCTGAAGTCGGTCAGACAGGCTTAGGCCTTGACGTGTGCAGTGGCGTAATCGATAGCCTGTTGCACGGTGGTGATTTTTTCAGCTTGTTCGTCAGGGATTTCCATTTCGAATTCGTCTTCCAGGGCCATCACCAGTTCCACGGTGTCCAGGGAATCGGCACCCAGGTCGTCGACGAAGGAGGATTCGATTTTGATGTCTGCTTCTGCAACGCCCAGTTGCTCAGCGACGATTTTCTTAACGCGTTGTTCGATATCCGACATGTTATGGCTCCAAAGTGTGTGTTACGGAAAGTGCGCGCATTTTATCAGGTTTGCGCGTCCGAATACTAATTTCGGTGTCTGCTGCTAATTCGACCGAAGCTGCTGCTAAAAGATGCGATTATAGACAAAAACAATCGTTGAATCACGCCACAAACGACTGTTTCGTCCAGCCCGCATCTCAATTCATGTACATGCCGCCATTCACGTGCAAGGTGGTGCCCGTGATATAGGCCGCTTGCGGCGACGCCAGGAAAGCCACGGCGGCGGCCACGTCTTCCGGCTTGCCCAGGCGCGACAGCGGAATTTGCGTCAGCAAGGCCGCGTGCTGCTCTTCGCTCAGCGCCTTGGTCATGTCGGTGTCGATAAAGCCGGGGGCGATGCAATTGACGGTAATGTTGCGGCTGCCGATTTCACGCGCCAGCGCGCGGCTCATGCCTTCCACGCCAGCCTTGGCCGCCGCGTAATTCATCTGGCCCGGATTGCCCGACGAGGCCACCACCGAGGTGATGTTGATGATACGCCCGGCCTTCGCTTTCATCATGCCGCGCAACACGGCGCGCGACAAGCGGCCAACGGCCGACAGATTGGTGGAGATCACGTTATCCCACTCTTCATCCTTCATGCGCATGGCCAACTGGTCTTGCGTGATGCCCGCATTGTTGACCAGGATCGACAGGCTGCCATAGGTTTTCTGCACTTCATCGACTACCGCTGCGCAGCGCGCCGCATCGGTCACGTTCAGGACCACGCCCTTGCCGGCCACGCCTTCGGCAGCCAGGTAATCGGTGATCGCCTGCGCGCCGGCGTCCGAGGTAGCGGTGCCGACCACGGTGGCGCCCTGCTTGCCCAGTTCGGTGGCGATGGCGCGGCCGATGCCGCGCGAGGCGCCCGTGACCAGCACGACTTGATTCGTTAAATTCATGAGTATCCTTAAAAATGGCTGGCGGCAGCGGAGCAAGCCCGCTGCCGCGTGCTGTTTATTTGAGCTGCGTCAAAATGCGGTCAAGCGATGCCTGGTCGACGATGGCGTCGCCCACCAGCACCGGATCGATGCGCTTGGCCAGGCCCATCAGGACCTTGCCCGGACCGCATTCGATCACCTGGGTGATGCCGTCCGCCGCGACCTTCTGCATGGTTTCCACCCAGCGCACGGGGCTCGCTGCCTGGCGCACCAGCGCATCCTTGATGCCAGCCGGATCGTTGACAATGGCAACATCGACGTTGTTGATCAGGGCGATCTGCGGCGCATTGAATTGCAGCTCGGCCATATAGTCGCGCAAGCGGTCCGAAGCGGGCTTCAGCAGCGAGGAATGGAATGGTGCCGATACCGGCAGCTTCATGGCGCGCTTGGCGCCCTTGGCCTTGGCCAGTTCGCAGGCGCGCTCGACCGCAGCCGTATGGCCGGCGATCACCACTTGCGCCGGCGCATTGAAGTTGACGGGCTCGACCACCAGGGCCGGGTTTTCGGCCACCGCTTCCGCACAGGCGGCGCGTACGTCGTCGTCCGACAGGCCCAGCACCACGGCCATCGTGCCCTGCCCGACCGGCACGGCTTCCTGCATCGCCTGGGCGCGGAAGCGCACCAACGGCACGGCGTCCTTGAAGGCGATCACGCCGGCGGCGACCAGTGCCGAATATTCGCCGAGGCTGTGGCCGGCGACAACGGTGGGCAGCGGGCCGCCGGCCGCCAGCCAGGCGCGGTAAAACGCCACGGCCGCCGTCAGCATGACAGGCTGGGTGTTGGTGGTCAGGTCCAGTTCTTCCTTCGGACCTTCGGCGATCAGCTTGCCCAGGTCGAACTGCAGCGCCTCGGACGCTTCGGCCACGGTCTGTGCCACTACCGGGTTGCCGGCGAAACCGTCGAGCATCGCGATCGCTTGCGAACCTTGACCTGGGAAAACAAATGCAAATTGTGTCATTGGGACTCCGTTTTTTTAATCGTGTTGCAGCTTACATGCGCGCCAGCACGGCGCCCCAGGTAAAGCCGCCGCCAACGCCTTCCATCATCACATTGTCGCCCTTTTTGACGCGGCCATCGCGCACGGCGATGTCGAGCGCCAGCGGGATCGAAGCGGCCGAGGTGTTGCCGTGCTGGTCGACGGTAACAACCATCTTTTCCAACGGCAAGCCGAGCTTCTTGGCGGTACTGTTCATGATGCGAATGTTGGCCTGGTGCGGGATCAGCCAGTCGATCTGGTCCTGTGTCATGTTGGCGTGTTCCAGGGCCTCATGCGCCACTTTTTCCAGTACCGACACGGCCAGCTTGAACACGGCCGGGCCATCCATGTACAGGAAGGCACTGCCGGCCAGGGCGCCGCCGGCCACGCTGCCCGGCACGCTGAGGATATTCGAATGACGACCGTCGGCATGCAGCTTGGTGGCCAGGATGCCAGGCTCTTCCGATGCCGTCAGCACAATCGCGCCGGCGCCGTCGCCGAACAGCACGCAGGTGCCGCGGTCCTCGAAATTGAGGATGCGCGAAAACACTTCGGCACCAATCACCAGCACGTTTTTATGCATGCCCGACTGGATGAAGCTGTCGGCGGTGGCGACCGCATAGACGAAGCCGCTGCAGACGGCCTGCACGTCGACCGCCGCGCAGTTGTTGGTGATGCCCAGCTTGTTTTGCACGATGCAGGCGGTGCTGGGGAAGCTGCCGAAAAAGTCGGGAGTCGAGCTGGCAACGATGATCAGGTCCAGCTCGTTGCCGTCGAGACCGGCCATCTCGAGCGCCTTTTTGGCCGCTTCGACACCGAGGTCCGAGGAATTTTGCATTGGTGCCGCGTAATGGCGCGCCGAGATGCCGCTGCGCGAGACGATCCATTCATCCGAGGTCTCGATGCCCTTGGCGGCGAGCTGTTCCGTCAGATCCTGGTTGGTCACGCGCTTCTCCGGCAGGTAGCTGCCGGTACCGATGATTTTGCTGTAGATTTTACGTACGATAGTCATGCGAACACATCCACTAAATGGTAGGGCTTGTCGATTGAGCGTCAGGCGCCACTGGCGTGCGCGGCATCAGCTCGGCGATCATGCTGGCCAGGTGGGCCTGCACGTCATTCTTTGCCGCTTCATAGGCGCGGCGCAAGGCCCATTCAAACGAATAGGCATCGGCGCCGCCATGGCTCTTGATGACCAGGCCACGCAAGCCCAGCAGGCTGGCGCCGTTATAACGCGAGGGATTCAGGCGGTTGGTGATGGCTTTCAGGGCACCGCGCGCGATCAGGGCACCCAACATGGTAACCGGGTTGCGCTTGAATTCCGAGGTCAGCACGTCTTTCATGAAACGCGCCAGGCCTTCGATGGCTTTCAGGGTAACGTTGCCGACAAAGCCGTCGCAGACGACGATATCGGTGGTGCCCTTGAAGATGTCATTGCCTTCCACGTTGCCGTAGAAGTTCAGCGCGCCGCGCTCGTGGTCGGCCTGCAGCAGCTTGGCGGTCAGCTTCACCACCTCATTGCCCTTGATGTCTTCCGTGCCGACGTTCAACAGGCCGATGGTCGGCCGTGCGATGTTTTCCATGGCCGACACCAGCACCGAGCCCATGATGGCGAACTGGTGCAAATGATGCGGCTCGCAATCGACGTTGGCGCCCAGGTCCAGCATGTAGGTCGGACCGTTCTTTTGATTGGGAAGGATGCTGCAGATGGCCGGGCGGTCGACGCCCGACATGGTTTTCAATACATAACGCGAGACGGCCATCAGGGCGCCGGTGTTGCCAGCGGAAACGCAGGCTTGCGCCGCGCCGCTCTTGACCTGCTCGATGGCCACGCGCATCGACGAATCCTTCTTGCGGCGCAGCGCCACTTCAAGCGGATCGTCCATGGTAACTTGTTCGGAAGCATGCAATATCGACAGGCGCGGATGCGTCTCTGCCTTGTGCTTTTTCAGCTCGGCACGGATCACGTCTTCCAATCCTACCAGGATCAGTTCGGCGTCAGGCTCGTGTTCAATAAAGGAAATTGCTGCGGGGATAGTAACTGAGGGACCGTGATCTCCGCCCATGCAGTCGATAGAAATTTTGATTGTCATTTGGTGTGATTCAGTACCGCTGCGGGCTTGCGGCAAGATGTGAATCGGACTGTTGCTGCAGGAACGCACAGGCCTGGTCAGCGTGATTCAAAATGACGGTGCGCAAGATGAATTGCAGCCGATAAAAAAGAAGAAGCGGCGCCACGCCGAAAAACCAACGCAACACCGCTTTCATCTTACCCAACAAAACGTCGATTACTCGTCGTTTTTGGTCTTCAACACTTTACGGCCACGATAGAAGCCGTTAGGGCTGATATGGTGACGCATGTGTGTTTCGCCGGTAACTGGCTCGACGCTCAATTGCGGCGCGACCAGGAAGTCGTGCGAACGGTGCATGCCGCGCTTGGAAGGGGTTTTCTTGTTCTGTTGAACTGCCATGATGACTCCTAATACATAAGTTCTAAAATTTTAGCACAATCGATTGGCAAATACATGCTAATCGAGTATCCCAGCGGCAAAGACCATCCGAAAACAGGCCGTACCGACATCGTTTATTTCATGCTACGTTTCACTACACATTGCCATACTCGATTACTACACGCGTTTGACACGTCTTTTACTTACTGCTTATTCTGGCTTCAAGTCTTTCAGTGCCGCAAACGGCGACTTCTTTTCAGTCTTGAGAGCATCGAGCTGCGCCGTATCGGGGCAGACGTCATGTTTGGGTACCTGCGGCAAGGCCAGCAAGGCTTCATCTTCGATCAGGGCCGCGGCATCCATGCTGCGGCTGCCGACGATCACGTCGATCGACTCATCGTCGATGATTTCTTCGATCTCGTCCGCATGCTCGTCATCCTTGCCGAGCATCAATACTGTCGAAGAATCGATATCGTAAGCAAACGGGGCCAGGCAGCGCTGGCATTCCAGCTGAACCGTGCCGTTGACCGACAAGGTCAGTTGCGGGTAGCCCAGCTTGCTGGTGCCGCCGACGATTTTCCAGGCGATCTCACCGGAAGTATCTGCGCAATCCTTGGTCAACCGGGTCATTTCAGCGACAGGAGTGACACCCTCGCGGCTCCCGCTGATACGACAAAAATCAAAGGCGTCGATCACAAAAGCATTCATTGGTAGAAAATTTCCCCGGAAAACCAGCGATGATAGCAGGGTTTTGAAGCCGGAGTCAAAGCCTGCTTGCATTTTTTTGATATCAAGCAGGCTACTGTCAGGCTGCGAAGGCGCGCCGCTGCAAGCAAGATTTGCCCGGCAGCGCTGCGGCAGACTACACTGGCGGCCTTGCCAGCCGCTTTCCAGATCCGAATGATACCAACTTCCACCCCATCGCGCTTGATACTTGCATCGAGTTCCGCCTACCGCAAGGAACTTTTATCGCGTTTGCGCCTGCCGTTCGAGGTGGCCGTGCCCGACCTCGATGAAAGCCCCCTGCCCCATGAAAGCCCCAGCGCCACCGCACTGCGCCTGGCGCGGGCCAAGGCGCAGGCCGTGCTCGACCGCTTTCCCGGCAGCCTGGTGATCGGCTCCGACCAGGTCGCCACACTGGACGGCGCGCAGATCGGCAAGCCGGGCAACCATGCCAACGCCCTGCGCCAGCTGCAAACCATGCGCGGGCGCGAGGTGATCTTCCATACGGCGCTGTGCCTGCTCGACGGCCGCCAGGCGGTCGCCACGGCGGAGGTAGAAGATATCCGGACCCTGGTCACCGTGCGCGACCTGCCGGACGCCGAGCTGGACGCGTATCTGCGCATCGAACAGCCGTACGACTGCGCCGGCAGCGCCAAGAACGAGGGGCTGGGCATCGCCATCCTTGAAAGCATCAACACCACCGATCCGACCGCCCTCACCGGCCTGCCGCTGATCGCCCTGACGGGCATGCTGCGCCGCGCGGGCGTGGCGTTTTTCACCATTTAAACCAGAACACACCATGACCGGCACTCTTTATCTGATCCCCAACCACCTTGGCTTGTCCGACGGCCCCGACGACGCGCTGGACCATATCATTCCCGAACGGGTGCGGCACATCACCTCGCAGCTCGATTATTTCGTCGCCGAAAACGCCAAGACGGCGCGCGCCTTTCTGAAACTGATCAACACAAAGCATCCGCTGGCAAAACCCTTGCAGGAAATCACCATTTCCGAGCTGAACGTGAATACCCCGGCCCAGGCGCTGGCCGGCCTGCTGGCGCCGCTGCTGGCCGGGCGCGACGCGGGCCTGGTGTCGGAAGCGGGCGTGCCGGCGGTGGCCGATCCCGGCGCCGACCTGGTGCGCCTGGCGCATCAGCACGGCGTCAAAGTGCGTCCGCTGGTGGGGCCATCGTCGATTTTGCTGGCGGTCATGGCAAGCGGCCTGAACGGCCAGAGCTTTGCCTTCAACGGCTATTTGCCGACCGACGCCGCGCTGCGCGCCAAGCGCATCAAGGAACTGGAAAGCCGTTCGCGCGCCGAAAAGCAGACCCAGCTGTTCATCGAAACGCCGTACCGCAACGCCGCCATGCTCGAAGCACTGGTGGCGCAATGCCAGCCGTCAACCCTGATCTGCGTGGCAACCGACCTCAGCCTGGATACGGAATCGATCCAGACACTGAATGGCGGGCAATGGAAAAAACAGCTGGCAGCCGGAAAGGCGCCGGACTTCCACAAGAAGCCGACCGTGTTCCTGCTGCTGGGGCAGTAAGACTAGTGTACCGTCCTTGAAATACCGTGCACATAATCGTTGACCCAGGCATAGGCGGCCAGCTGGATCGCCGTCAGCTCGTGCTCAGACAATTGCAAATGCGCCAGCATGGCGGCCATGGCCGGGCCGCCATCGGCTTGCTCGACTTGCTCGACCAGCGCCAGCATGCTGCCCAGTTCGCCATGACGAAACAGCAGCGCGTCGCTGACCTTGCTGTTCACGCGCACGCTGCTGACCACTTCGCTCATCTGCATGGAAAACAGCGTATCCATCAGTGACATGATGCCCACCGTAAAGCCGATATCGGCATATTGATGCTGGCCCGGCCGCAGCTTTTCGGTCATCAGTTCCAGCAGCTTGCCGCGCGTGGTGGCCAGTTGCAGCAAGGGAGAGGTGAACTGCGCCGAAGTGCCGGGCCGCACATACAGTAAAATCTGCAGCCAGCGCTGCAGCTGGCGCCGCCCCAGCAGCAACAAGGCCTGGCCCAGGGTGTCGATGCGCACGCCGGCGCTGACGGCAGGCGTATTGACCAGTCGCAACAGGTTCAGGCCGATCAGGGCGTCATGCTTGATGCAGCGCTCGAGCTCGCGGTTGTCGGCATTGGCTTGTATCAATTCGAGCAAATGCAGGATGGCCAGTTCCGAGGCCGACAAGCGCTTGCCGCTGAGAATCACGGGACGCGCAAAATAATAGCCCTGGAAAAAATCAAAGCCCAGCGCCAGACATTGCTCGAACTGGGCCACGGTTTCCACTTTTTCGGCCAGCAATTTTTTTCGCGACACGGCCAGCACCTGCGCCAGGCGCGGCAATTCGTCGGGCGTCAGCTGGGCGATATCGACCTTGATCACGTCGACCAGTGGCAGCAGTTGCTGCACGTCGGGCGTATCGAGCACCACATCGTCAAGCGCAAAGCGGAAACCGGCCTGGCGCAGCTCGCTGATACGGGCCAGCAGGGCCGGCGTCGGGCGCACCGTTTCCAGGATTTCCAGCACCACGCGGTGATGCGGCAAGAAGCCGATGAAGTCGCTCATCAGCGCCACCGCGTCGACATTGATGAAGGCCAGCTGCAAGCCCACCACCTTCTCCATGCCCAGCTCGGACGCATGGGCAATCACGGTGGCGGTGGCCGATACGGCGTCGCCGCTGATCACGGCCTGGTTTTCGGCGCTGCTGCGAAACAGCAATTCGTAGGCCACCAGGCGCTGGTCGCGGTTCAGGATGGGCTGGCGGGCAAGAAAGAAATCCTGCAGCGCGGGGTTGTCAGATTGCAAGTAATTAGTCATGGAACAGCCCACGAACAAGGGCCGCTTTCAGGCTGCGGCAGGGCCCGGGCCGGCGCCTGCCGACCCGCACCCAGTATAGCTCCAGCCTGTTATCTTGCCATGTACCGCAGCGCACGCAGTGCGCACATCAGGCTCAAACGCGGCGCGTACCGGTGTTCCTGACGCCGCCCTTGCCGGTTTCCAGCACGAATTTGGCGCCGTCGTCGCGGCCCAGCACCTTGACCAGGTAGGGCATCACTTCGCGCAGCATCGGTTCGAGCGTGTACGGCGGGTTGAGGATGAACATGCCGCTGCTGTGCAGGCCGAAGCCGTCCGGCGACGGCGTGTTGACTGTCAAGGTCACGTGCAGCCATTCGGTCGCCGGCAACTGCTTGAGCTTGTCGGCAAACTGGCGCGACTCCATGCGCTGCAGCACCGGGTACCAGACGGCGTAGATGCCGGACGGAAAACGCACCAGCGCATCGGCCAGGGTATCCTTGACCTTGCGGTAATCCATCTTGTCTTCGTACGGCGGGTCGATCAGCACCAGTGCGCGGCGCGATGGCGGCGGCAGCAGCGCTTTCAGGCTCTGGAAGCCGTCGGCCTTGGTGATGATCACGCGCTTGCCGCGTACGCTCGGGCGTTCGCCCTGGGCCTGCGCATGCGCTTCGACCTTGCGGAAATTATCGGCAAGAATCTTCGCATCGGCCGGATGCAGTTCGAACAGGCGCAAACGGTCTTGCTCGCGGCTGACCTGGTCGGCGCAGTAGGGCGAACCCGGGTAGTAGCGCATCTTGCCGCTCGGATTCATTTCCTTGATCAGTTTCAAGTACTCGGCCAGCGAGGCCGGCAGGTCGGTGCGGTCCCACAGCGGGGCGATGCCGGTTTCGTATTCGGCGTTTTTCGACGCATAGCCGCCGTCGAGCGCATACACGCCAGCGCCCGAATGGGTATCTATATAACTGTAGGCGGTATCTTTTTGATTCAGGTACTGCAACAACTGAATCTGCACATAATGCTTCAACACATCGGCGTGATTACCCGCATGAAAGGCGTGGCGGTAACTCAACATAAGCTGTCAATTCCATAAAATAAAGTGAAGGTGGGGCTGCGCTTACACCGGGCAGAGCATGGGAACAGACTGGAAGGGTCAGGCTGCCGGACCAGGAAACAGCATGGACCAGCGTAATCAGCGCGCAATTTACCGCATTATCCACTAGAAACCGCCTCGGCATCAAAAAACCGCTTCAACGGACTGGGCCGTTGCCAGGCCAGCTTGGTCCTGGCGCGGTAGAATACGCCCATCGGCGCGAGCGCCATCTGCCCACAATGCCACAACGACATGCATAGCCTGACCCTGACAACTGACAACCGCGCCGACATCGCTGCCACCCTGGCCGGCCCGCGCTGGATCGTCGCCTGCCTGTGCGCGCAATGGTGCGGCACCTGCACCACCTACCGCGCCACGTTCGAGGAACTGGCCGCGCGCCACCCCGACGCGGTGTTCGTGTGGGTCGATATCGAGGACCAGGCCGACGTGGTGGGCGAGCTCGACATTGAAAACTTCCCGACCCTGCTGATCCAGCAGGACGACCAGGTGGCGTTTTTTGGCACCGTGCTGCCCGACGGCGGCCTGGCGCACCGCATGGTGCAGGCGCAGCAAGCGCTCACGCCGGCCGAACTGGCGGCCTTGTCGCTCAGCAACGAGGAACGGCGCGGCTGGCAGCGCGACTGCAATCTGCGCACCATGCTGGCAGCGGCCTGAGGCTTTTCACCCCAGCCGCAAGGGCAGGCTGCGCAGCCGTTTTCCCGTCAGCTTAAACACCGCATTGGCCACTGCCGGCGCAATCGGTGGCGTGCCCGGCTCGCCCACGCCTTCCGGGTGCGCGGCGCTGGCGATGATGATGGTCTCGACGTGGGGCGCCTGGCCCATGCGCAGCACCGGGTAGTCGTGGAAGTTGCCCTGCTCTACCCTGCCGTCCTTGAAGGTGATCTCGCCGCCCAGCGCCGCCGACAGGCCGAACAGCACGCCCGATTCCATCTGCTGGGCGATGATATTGGGGTTGACGGCCAGGCCGCAATCGATGGCGCACACCACCCGGTGCACGCGGATCTCGCCGTTTTCCACCGACACCTGCGCCACTTGCGCCACGATGCTGCCGAACGACTGGTGCAGCGCCACGCCGTGCGCATGGCCGGGCGGCGCACTGCCGGCTCTGGCCACGGCGGCGTCCAATACGGCCAGGTGGCGCGGATGCTGTTGCAGCATGGCGCGCCGGCAGGCCACGCCATCCTGCCCTGCCGCATGCGCCAGCTCGTCGATAAAGCTTTCCTTGAAAAACGCATTGTGCGAGTGACCAACCGAACGCCAGTAGCCGACCGGCACGCTACTGTCGGCAATCACATGGGCGATGCGCTGGTTGGCAATCTCGTACGGCAGGTCGAATTCGCCTTCGGCGGTGGTCTTGTCGGGCCCCATGCCAGGCAGGCCGAAGTTGCGCTGCAAATACTGGTGCGTGATCGAGGCGCTGACCGATTTGTTGTCCCATGACGCGATGCGGCCCTGCGCGTCGAGCCGCGCGGAAAAACGCGCCAGCGCGGCCGGCCGGTACATATCGTGCGCGGTATCCTGCTCGCGCGTCCAGATCAGCTGTACCGGCGCGCCGCCGCACTGCAGCGCGATGGCCACCGCCTGCGCCACCATGTCCACTTCCAGGCGGCGGCCAAAGCCGCCACCGAGCAGCAGCACCTCGATGCTGACGTCGCGACTGGCCACGCCGGCCACCCTGGCCGCCACGTCGACGGCGATGCCCGGCGCCTGGGTCGAGAGCCACAGGTGCACCTTGCCGTCTTTTACCTGCGCGGTACAGTTGACCGGCTCCATCGCCGCATGCGCCAGGAACGGCGCGCGATATTCGGCGCTGACCTGCGTCAGCGCCTGCAGGTCAGCGCCGTCGACCTTGCCGCTGGCATGGTAGACATGGCCCGCTTCCGTATCGAGCAGGTGTGCAAAACCGGCATGCACATCACGGCTCGACAAGTTCGACTGTTCGCCGGCCTGCCACTGCGTCGGCAAGGCGGCTGCGGCCTGTCTGGCGCGCCACCATGTGTCGGCCACCACGGCCGCGCACGACAGCCGGTGCTGGCCCAGGACCGGCGTCAGGTCCAGTACTTTTTTCACGCCCGGCATGGCCAGCGCCACGCGCGCATCGAACGACGACAAGGTATCGCCCAGGCGGCGCGGCAGGTGCAGCGCCGCATACAGCATGCCGGCTGGCCGTGCATCGATGCCGAACACGGCGCTGCCATTGACTTTTGACGGCGTATCGCGACGCGCGGTGGCCTTGCCGATCAGCTTGAAGTCCAACGGCGATTTCAGCACCGGCGTGCCCGGGTCCAGCGCGCTGGCGCGTTGCGCCAGGCTGGTGTAGCTGGCGCGCCGGCCGTCAGGGTGCAGCACTTCACCATCCTGCGTGCGGCATTGCGCCGCCGGGGTTTGCCACTGCGCCGCAGCGGCCGCCACCAGCATGGCGCGCGCACAAGCACCCGCCTCGCGCATCGGTTGCCAGCCGTCCTTGACGCTGGACGAACCACCGGTGACGACCACGCCCAGTTCGCGCGCGGCCTTGGCCACCGTCCACTGCGCCAGTTTTTTGACACGGCCCTGGTCGTCCGGGTGAAACGGCAGGCTGTCGACCAGCATGGCGACATTGCCGAAGATCTTGTCGATGGGCGCTTGCACCAGGCTGATGGACGCCAAAGGCACGTCGAGCTCCTCGGCCACCAGCATCGCCAGCGCGGTATGTACGCCCTGCCCCATTTCGCTGCGCGGCATGGCCAGCAGCACGCTGCCGTCAGGCTGGATCGCCAGCCAGCCGTTCAGGGCCACGGCGCCATCCTTGACCGGCAAAGGGTCGCTGCCATGCAGGCGCTGGCGCGGCGGCAGCACGCCCCAGCCGACGACCAGCGCACCGACGCCGGCCACGCCCAGCCCCAGGCCTTTCAACAGGAAGCGTCGGCGCGAGGTCGGTAGGGTTGCAGCCATGGGATTCATCCAGTCAGGTTCCGCGCAGTGCTCAGTGATCGCGCCAGCGCTCGACTATATCCTGTGCCAGCACCGGCCGGCTATAAAAATAGCCTTGCGCCAGCCGGCAGCCATGGCGCAACAGGAAGGCGGCCTGCTCCTGCGTCTCCACGCCTTCGGCAATCACCGACAGCTGCATGCTCTTGCCCAGCTGGATAATGGCAATCGCGATGGCTTCGTCGTTGGCGTCGCGCGAGATGTCCTTGATGAAGGAGCGGTCGATTTTCAAGGTCTGCACCGGCAATTGCTTCAGGTAAGCGAGCGAGGAATAACCGGTGCCGAAGTCGTCGATGGCCAGGCCCACGCCGATGGCGTGCAGGTCGTTGATGTAGCCAAGCGCGTCGCCAGTGTTCATGATCACCGATTCCGTCACTTCCAGCTGCAGCCGCTGCGGCGCCAGCCCCGTTTCGCGCAGGATGTCGGCCACCACGCCGGCCATGCTGCCGCGCTCGAACTGCTTGACCGACAGGTTGACGGCCATCTTCGGCACATGCAGTCCCTGCGCCTGCCAGCGCATCATCTGGCGGCAGGCTTCGTCGAGCACCCATTTGCCCAGCTGGTTGATATAGCCGCTGTCCTCGGCCAGCGGAATGAAGCGGGCCGGCGCAATCAAGCCCAGTTCAGGGTGGTTCCAGCGCACCAGCGCCTCGACGCCGATCAAACGGCCTGTGTCGATTTCCACCTGCGGCTGGTAATTGAGGAAGATCTCGTTCTTTTCGATCGAGCGGCGCAAGAATGTTTCCAGGCGCAGCCGTTCGATCCCTTCGCCGGTCATCGACGGCGCATAGAAACGGTAACCGTTGCGCCCGCGCGCCTTGGCCTGGTACATGGCCACGTCGGCATTGCGGATCAACATGTTCAGGTCCTGCGCATCATCCGGGAACAGGCTCACGCCCACGCTGCAGGTGACGAACAACTCGTGGCTGGCTACCAGGAACGGCTGCTCGAACATGCTGACCAGTTTTTCCGCCACTTGGGTCGCGCCGTACTGGCCGCCGACGTTTTCCAGCAGCACGATGAATTCATCGCCGCCCAGGCGCGCCAGGGTATCGCCTTCGCGCAGCCGCGCCGACAGTTGCGCCGCCACCTGCTGCAGCAATTCATCGCCGATATGGTGGCCCAGGGTGTCGTTCACATTCTTGAAGCGGTCCAGGTCGATGAACAGGATGGCCAGCTGCTCGCCATCGCGCGTCGCGCGCAGCAGGGCGTGCTGCAAGCGGTCATGGAACAGCAGGCGGTTCGGCAGCGCCGTGAGCGGATCGTGGTGCGCCAGATGATCGAGCTTTTCCTGCGCCTGCTTGACCTGGGTGATATCGCTGCACACGCCGACGTAATGGGTGGTCAGTGCATGCGTGTCGCGCACCGCGCTGATGGTCAGCCATTCCAGGTATATCTCGCCATTCTTGCGCCGGCGCCATACCTCGCCGCGCCAGAAGCCGGTAGCGATCAGCTCATCCCACATGGCCTGGTAGAACGCTTCGTCGTGGCGTTCTGAGCGCGTCAGCGAAGAATGCTTGCCGATCGCTTCGGCCTCGGTATAGCCGGTGATCTGCGTGAAGGCGGGATTGACGGCAACGATCACGTCCTCGACATCGACCACCATCACGGCGTCGGCGATATGTTCGAGCACGGTGGCCGACAGGCGCAGCTTTTCCTCGGCTTCCTTGCGCGCGGTAATGTCGGCATAGACCCAGATGCTGCCTTCGCCGGGGCGCAGCGGATCGAGCGCGCAGCCGCTCACCAGCGCCCAGAACAGGCTGCCGTCCTGGCGCCGGTAGTGGCGTTCTTCGCTGAAGTCGCCGCCTTCCGCCAGTGCCGGATACTGGCGCTCGCCGGCTTTTTCGAAATCGTACAGGGTCGGAAACACGATGGCCGTCGAGCTGCCCGTCATGCCGTCATGACCATAGCCGAACAGCTCTTCGCAGCGGCGGTTGACGGAAACGATGCGGCGGTGACGCACGAACATCACGCCGAACATCACATTATCGAGAATCGCGCTTTGCTCGGTCAGCAGCGCCTCGATGCGCATTTCGTGGTGCTTGCGCTGGCTGATGTCGGCAATGATGCCGTCGACCCAGACCTGCCCTGCGCTGCCGGCCTGCGGCTGGCCATTTTCCGCCACCCAGCGCTCGGTGCCGGTGGCGTCGATGATGCGGTATTCCAGCGCATACGCGCGCATCTCGCCGACCGCCTGCTTGACAGCGCGGCGGTGCGTGCGGCGATCCTCCGGGCAGATCAGGTCGACCCAGGCATGGGTGTTGCCGCGCATCAATTGCACCGCCGTATAGCCGGCGATGTCTTCGATGGCGTCGCTGATGAACTCGATGGGTCCATCGGGACGATAGCGGAACACGGCGCCCGGCACTTGCGTGACGATGGTGCGGAAGCGCTCCTCGCGCTGGCCGACGTCTTCGAACAGCTGGCGGATAGCGGCGCGCATCTGTTCCAGCTGGGCGGCCAGCCGGCCCAGCTCATCGTTGCCGCCCGCTTCCAGGCGCGTATCGAAGTCGCCATGCGACAGGCGGTCGGAAAAACGCATCAGACGGCGCAGCGGCACCAGCAGGCGGCGGTTCATGAACAGCACGATCAGCGCCGTCGAGATGGCCAGCTGGGCGCCCAGCACGAACACATAGGCGATCTGCTTTTCGCGCAATTCCTGCTGGCTGCGCGCATCGTCCATTTCCACCACCACATGGCCGATGCGCTCGCCGCGCACGGCAATATCGCGTTCGGCGCGGTAGACATTGCCGACCGGGCGCTGCGGCGCCTGCAGGCGCATGAATTCGGTGTCGGCCTGGCCCACCACCTGCACCAGCAGCACGGCGCGGTCGCGCATCACCGATTCGACCAGCGACTGGGCCGATTCGGCATTCATGTTCCACAAGGACTCCTGCATGCCCAGCGCCAGGATATCGGCATTGCGCTGCAGCGCTTCATTGAGGCTGGTGCGCGCCGACTGGCGCTCGTGCACGCCGACCAGCAGATAGCTGCCGATCAGGGCCGGTATCACCAGCCCGCCCAGCACCACCAGCAGCAAAGCGCCATAGATCGAGGAGCCATACAGGGTGCGAAGGCTGGCCAGCCAGCGGCGATGGGGGGAATTAGCCATGCAGGCGCAGGCCAGGGTAAGTCTTGCAAACGGTCATCGGATGGTAGCGGGAGGTTACGGGAAGCGAACGGCGGGAGGAATTTTCCAAAGGCAATTATGCATGGAAAAAGCGCACAAAGTCACATCTGACGGCACAAGCGCCCGGAATATGTACCAGAAAACACACGCCGCGCCGACGTTTGCCTGCATGGCCAGCAGAAAAGACCGCGCCTTGCTATCATCGCGCCACTTTACCTAGAGGAACCACCATGACCTTCTCCATCCATTCCGCATCGATTCCCGTCTTCAAGCAAATCCTGGGCAGCCTGGCCGCCATCCTGGACAAGGCCGAAACGCATGCGCAAGACAAGAAAATCGATCCGAACGCGCTGCTGCAGTTCCGCCTGTTCCCGGACATGCTGCCGTTCGTGCGCCAGATCCAGATCGCCACCGATTTTGCCAAAGGCTGCGGCGCACGCCTGGCCGGCGTCGCCGTCCCTCCTTATGAAGATACGGAACAGAGCTTTGCCGAACTGAAGGCGCGCATCGTGAAAACCATTGCATTCCTGGAAAGCCTGCCGCAAGCGGACATCGAAGGCAGCGAAACGCGCGCCATTACCACTGGCAGCGGCGAGAAGACCAAGCACTTCACGGGCCAGACCTATCTGTTCCACTACGCGCTGCCGCATTTCTTCTTCCACGCCACCACCGCCTACGACATCCTGCGCCATAACGGTGTTGAAGTGGGCAAGAAAGATTTTATCGGCAGTTATTAATAGTAGAGGCGTCAGGTATTGCGGCGCGGGTAGCCCTGCGCCAATATCCGCACCCACACGGCTTCCTTCTGTTCCGGCGTCATCGACACCCAGTGCGCCACTTCCACCACGCTGCGGCCACAGCCGCGGCAGATTTCGTCAAAAGTGGTGGAACAGACGGCCACGCACGGCGTGTCGGGGCGCTCGGGCAACTCATCAGCCATCTCAAGCCACCTTCGCGATGCCGAGCTTTTCCCAGCCTTCCAGGCCCAGCTTTTCCAGGGTGGCGATATTCTTGTCGAAAATCTCGGACGCTTCCGGGAATGCTTCGACCGCGCGCTCGATACTGTCTTCGCGCAGCAGGTGCAGGGTCGGATAAGGCGAACGGTTGGTGAAGTTGCTGATATCGTCTTCGAACGTTTCGGCAAACTGGTAGTGCGGGTGGAAGCTGGCCACCTGCAACTCGCCGGCCAGGTGCATGTCTTCCACCGCCGCGTCGGCTACATCCAGAAATTCGTTGTAGTCGAGGAAATCATTCAGCGTGTACGGGTGGATCAGCAAGGTCGTGTCGATCTGCTCGGCACTGGTGTCGGCCAGGGTTTGCAGCTCGTCCATCAGCATCGCCAGCAGGTCTTCCGGATTGCTCGAATCGCACACGACATAGCGGATCTGTTTCTTCACGTGCACGGCCTTGGCAAACGGGCACAGATTCAGGCCGATCACGGCCTTTTCCAGCCAGTCGACGGTGTTGGCGATAATGACGGCGTGGTCGTCGTCGTGGCGTGGCGGGGTATTCATAAGCAGCACTCTCTATATCATGGGTGACCGGCAGGCACGGGCCGGCCAAAGCCAAATTGTACGCACTCTTTGCGCAGTCTCATACTTGGGTGCTGTCACGCTTGCGCCAAGCCATGGCCCAACTATGCTATAACAGCGGCCGAACACCCCATTGGGCAAATTTTATTGGTAATAATTGCATTATTTGCGAATGGAAACTTCCTTTCATGCTGTCATCAGGCTGACATAATTCTTGACTCCGGGATATGGATATACGTACACTCGCTGCTTGATCATGGGTCAGTCCGATGTTTCTTCGACGACAACAATGGAACACTATGCACGAAAACTCCTTTAAATCGACCGCGCTGGCGGCATTGGTCCTGGCCCTGGCGCCAGCCCTGAGCCAGGCGTACGAAGCCGGTGTTGAGAGCGATAACGCGCCAGTCGCCGCCACCGCAACGGCTTTGATTCCGATGACCGCCCAGGTCACGGCAAAACTCCCCACCCTCGACAACCGCCTGCAAAAGACCGATCGCCTGATGAAAAATCTCAGCGACAGTTCCGATCCGCTGCGCGAAGCCGATGTCTGGGGCCGCATCCGCAGCGGCTATGCGATTCCCGACCTGAACAACCAGCTGGTTGCCAACCACGTCAACTGGTACGCCACCCGCCCCGACCACCTGGCCCGCACCACGGCGCGCGCCTCGCGTTATATCTTCCACGTGGTGCAGGAACTGGAAAAGCGCGGCATGCCGACCGAACTGGCCTTGCTGCCGTTTATCGAGTCCGCCTTCAACCCGCAGGCCTTCTCCAGCGCCAGTGCAGCAGGCCTGTGGCAATTCGTGCCGGCCACCGGCCGCGATTTCAACCTCAAGCAAACCATGTTCAAGGACGACCGCCGCGGCGTGATCGCCTCGACCGATGCGGCGCTGACCTATCTGCAGCGCCTGTATGACATGTTTGGCGACTGGCAACTGGCGCTGGCCGCCTACAACTGGGGCGAAGGCTCGGTGCAGCGCGCCATCAAGAAAAACCAGTCGCTGGGCAAACCGACCGACTTCGAAAGCCTGGCCGACCTGATGCCGGCCGAAACCCGCAACTATGTACCCAAGCTGCAGGCGGTCAAGAACATCATCGCCAACCCGGCCCAGTATGGCCTGAGCCTGCCGGTGGTCGACAACCAGCCTTACTTCACGGCGATCGACAAGACCAGCGACATCGATATTACCGTCGCGGCCCAGCTGGCGGAACTGTCGACCGACGAATTCAAGGCCTTGAATCCGCAATTCAACCGCCCTGTGATCATCGGCGGCGAAAAGACCAAGATCCTGCTGCCGCAGGAAAACGCCGCCAAGTTCACCACCAATCTGGCGCAATGGGGCCATGCCCTGTCGAGCTGGACCACGCACAAGATCACCAATGCGCGTGAACGCATCGAAACGCTGGCGTCGAAATTCGGCACCACGGCCGACGTGCTGCGCCAGGCGAACAATATTCCCCAGCGCATGCGCCTGCGCGCCGGCTCGACCATCCTGGTGCCCAAGACCTCGGCAACGATGAACATGAACATCACCCAGGAAATCGCCGACAACGCCACCATGCTGTTCGAAGCGGATCGTCCGGAACGTGCATTGAAGAATGCCCGCCGCGCCGTCAAGGGTGGCAAGGTGCAGGCGGCGCCGATCTCGCTGGTCAAGCCGCGCATCCAGCGTGGCGGCGGCAACAGCCGTGCCAAGGCACGCCACTGACCCTGCTTGCTTTACCGCTGAAGCCACCGGCCGCCACAGCCTAGCTGTCGCGGCCGGTTTTGCATTGTCCACCCCATTTACATTTGGCGGCTTTTCGCAAGTGATGGCGGTCATTCCAGCAGTAGGCTGAGGCAGTGGCGGCCGGCATATCGCGGTTGTCACTTGACAACCACAATCATTTCGACTACCTTGGAGACATGCCATGGCGCGCTCCTCGCACCCCAAAAAGGACATCGAAGCAGCGCTGCGTCACGCGGAAAGCCAGGGCTGGCGCGTGGAGATGGGCGGCAGCCATGCCTGGGGCAAGATGTACTGCCCCTGGAACGATGCCGAATGCCGCTGCGGCGAGTTTTGCATCGCCTGCATCTGGAGCACGCCGAAAAACGCCACCAACCACGCGCGGGCGTTGCGCCGGGTAGTCGATCACTGTATCGCGCAAAAAGTGATCCTCGATATCATGTACAAGAAACCGCAAAGGTGAAAGCATGGACTATATCTTCACCCTCAAATACCGCTTGCCGGAGCAGGAAACCGACCTTGATGCGCTGGCCGAACGGCTGGGCAGCGGCGGCTGCGATGACGCCCTGCTGGGCCTGGGCCAGCCAGCCCGGCTGGCGCTGGAATTCACGCGCGACGCCGGCAGCGCCCGGCTAGCGTTGCTGAGCGCCATGGCCGACGTCAAGGCCGCCATTCCCGGCGCCACGCTGGTCGAGGCGGCGCCCGATTTCGTCGGCCTGAGTGACGTGGCGCACGTGCTGGGACTGACCCGGCAGAACATGCATAAGCTGATGAACAAATACCGCCACAGTTTCCCCGCCCCCGTGCACGAAGGCAGCACTTCCATCTGGCGCCTGGCGCAAGTTCTGTCCTGGCTGCAGGCCAAGGGCGGTTATGCGTTGGAAGACAGCCTGGTCGAACTGGCGCAGGCTACCATGCAGGTCAATCTCGCCAGGGATGCGGCAATCGCCTCTGCGTTGCCAGCCGATATCGTGGTCATGCTGCGCTAGTGCGGCTTTTTACTACAGGAATGACACAAATCCCGGTATCTGCCGCAGGCCTGTCCATTTAGAACGTGCAGAACCGTGGAAAATACGGTATAGTGTCGTTGTGCGCTGCAATATATTCCCTGCCGCAGCAAGATGCACTATAAATTTAGCAGCTTCGCAAGCCTTAGCGCATCCTCAGGATGCCGCTTATTAAAGCCCTCCCGCCTTGTGTGTCGCACCTGACACCGTCCCGGCGCAAAGCTTTTGTGCCGAAATTTCTTTTTAGTTGAGTCATTTCGTTTTGGTTGGCGTTGCTATTTTGCGTTCTGCTTTTTGCAAGAACGCTGATTTTCACGAAAGAAAAAAAGAATGACATTTGAATCCTTAGGCCTGCATCCGTCCATCATCGCCGCTCTGACCGAATCGGGCTATACCGCGCCAACCGCGGTACAGTTGCAAGCGATTCCTGCCGCGATCGAAGGCCGTGACCTGCTGGTCTCGTCGCAGACCGGTTCGGGCAAGACCGCAGCATTCATGCTGCCGTCGCTGCACAAACTGGCCAGCGCCGAACAAAGCGCCGCCGGCAAGACGCCGAACCAGGAAATGCAAGCTTCGCGCGCCCGTGGCGAGCGTCCACGCTTCAAGGCTGCCCAGCCAAAAATGCTGGTGCTGACCCCGACCCGCGAACTGGCCCTGCAGGTAACCACCAATACCGACAAATACAGCACCGGCATCCGCCGCATCAAGGCTGTGTCGATCCTGGGCGGCATGCCTTACCCGAAACAGATGCAATTGCTGGCCAAGAACCCGGAAATCCTGGTAGCTACCCCAGGCCGTCTGATCGACCACATGGATTCGGGCAAGATCGACTTCTCGCAACTGGAAATCCTGGTGCTGGACGAAGCTGACCGCATGCTGGACATGGGCTTTATCGACGACATCGAAAAAATCGTCGACGCCACGCCAGAAGGCCGCCAGACCATGCTGTTCTCGGCAACCCTGGATGGCGTCGTCGGCAACATGGCGCGCCGCATCACGAAAAACCCGCTGGTCATCCAGATCGCCGGTTCGTCGAACAAGCACGAAAACATCACCCAGCGCGTGCACTTCGTCGACGACCTGTCGCACAAGAATCGCCTGCTGGACCATCTGCTGCGCGATGAAACGCTGGACCAGGCTGTTGTGTTTACCGCTACCAAGCGTGACGCCGACACCATTGCCGACCGCCTGAACATCGCCGGTTTCTCGGCTGCCGCCTTGCACGGCGACATGCACCAGGGCGCGCGTAACCGCACCCTGGACGGCATGCGCCGCGGCCAGGTCAAGGTGCTGGTTGCCACCGACGTTGCCGCCCGCGGCATCGACGTGCCAACGATCACCCACGTGTTCAACTACGACCTGCCGAAGTTCCCGGAAGACTACGTCCACCGCATCGGCCGTACCGGCCGTGCTGGCCGCAATGGCCTGGCGATCTCGCTGGTGAACCACGCTGAAGGCATGAACGTCAAGCGCATCGAACGCTTCACCAAGCAATTGATCCCGGTCAATGTCATCGAAGGCTTCGAGCCGAAGAAAACCGCCTCGGCACCACGTTCGAGCGCGCGTCCAGGTGGCTGGAAACCAGGCGACAACCGTGGCGGCGCCAAGCCAGGCCAACGCACGTTCAGCAAGCCGGGCGCACCACGCAAGGATGGCGCACCGAGCACCGGTGGTGGCTACAAGGGTTCGAACCCGCGTACCACCGACGGCGCACGCCGCAGCTACGGCGACCGTTAATCACGGATCGCTCCAGCTTGGCTAGCGAGCACTGAAAACGGCCACCAGATCGCTCTGGTGGCCGTTTTTTCATGCCCGCGCAGTGTTTATTTCCTGGACACCTTCTGGCGCGACAGCTTGCGCAGCTTGGCCTGCTCGAAGCGCACCTTCTGCTCGTCCGTCTCCAGCGCCAACGGCGGTACCGCCACCGGCTTGCGGTTGGCGTCGACGGCCACCATGGTGAAATAACAGCTGTTGGCATGGCGCACCAGGCGCTGCTGGATGTTTTCCGTAACCACGCGAATCCCCACTTCCATCGAGGTAGTACCGGTGTAATTGATCGACGCCAGGAACGTCACCAGTTCGCCCACGTGGATCGGCTGCAGGAACATCACCTGGTCGACCGACAGGGTCACCACATAGCTGCCCGAATAGCGGCTGGCGCAGGCGTAGGCGACGCTGTCGAGGTATTTCAAAATGGTGCCGCCGTGTACGTTACCTGAAAAGTTGGCCATATCGGGCGTCATCAGGACCGTCATCGTCAGTTCGTGGGCCGACCAGTTCATCGCGCTGTCCAAAGTGTTCTCCAAGGGGAAGGTAAAAGGGATGGGGGATATGAAAACCGGCCCCAGGGGCCGGTGGTTGCAGGCCTTACAGGCCCAGCGTATCGATGTCGGCCAGCGAGTCGCGGCCCTTGTCGGAAATGTCGTGGCCTTCGCCATCGGTTCGTGCCACGATATGGGCCTTCTTGCCCAGGAAATACGCCACTTCGGTGTCGAGCTTGGCCAGTGGATCGGCCGCGACGGCGCGCAAGCCCATGATGCAGCGGCGCAGGAACAACAGCTCTTGCGCCTTGTCGGTGATGGACAGACGGCCATCCCTGGCATAGCTGAGCAGCTTCAGGCCGGACAGGCGCTTGGCATTGCGGGCAACGCAAGCGCTCGGGCGCTCGGTCTTGATGCCGCGTGCGACCTGCTCCAGCGCGTCATATTCATCGGTAGTTAATTTCTCGTTCTTCATTGCGTTTCCATAAAAGGCCAGGTGTTCGGCCCCCATGGTACGCGCCCCGCTGCGCATCGGCAACAGGCAAGGTGATTCAGTGGCCGCGCGCACTGCGCCTGGCCAGCTGAAATGGCATCAAGGCGAGGTGTTATTTTAAGGTACGCAACAGCAGCCAGGCCAGGCCGCAACCGGCCACGGCGCCCGTCAAGGCCAGCGCCAGCAAGCTTTTGCTGTCGAGCACAGGGCGGCGGCCCAGGTAGATTTTGTTATGCAGGGAATTGCCCATGATGGTCTCCTGTAGCAGAATTATTGTGATGTCTCATTATAAGAACAGAATCGTGACGCCCGCGTGACACACGGCAGTTCGCCACTGTTTTGTATGCACAAGCGTGCGCTTTGCGGCGTCTGTGTTGTTTTATTGGCGCGACATGCATCACGCCGCATCGCCATCAGTGCATCTTGACTGGCGGCTGCGGCGGAGTGGGTTCTTCAATCGGCACCGGATCGATGTCGGGCATTTTTTCCGGTGGCGGCGTCAAAGGGTCACCTTCCGGTGGCGGAACACTGTCCGGTTCAGGGGTGCTGTGGGCATGGAAATGAGGGTGTTGGTTTAAAGGGTACATGGTTTTCCTCCTTGTCCACCACTGTAGCGCAGGCCGGAAAATCCTGGCGCGCAAAGCGCAGCGGGAACCAATCTGTATCCTGTTGCTCTAACAGTGCATCCCGGCAAACGGAGCACCGATGCATCGCAAGAAAATTCTCTTTGTCGCCGAGGCCGTCACCCTGGCCCATGTAGGCCGTCCGCTGACCTTGGCGCAGGGCCTGGACCATGCGCACTACGAGGTGCATTTCGCCTGTGCCGATGGCTACGACTTCTGCTTTCAGGATAGCTCGTTGCAGCGCTGGCGCATCCACAGCATCACATCGCGGCAATTCCTGCAGGCCCTGGCGCAAGGCAAGCCCGTGTATGACGAAACCACCTTGCAGGCCTATGTGGACGACGACCTGCGCCTGCTCGATGCGGTGCGGCCCGATCTGGTGATCGGCGACTTTCGCCTGTCGCTGTCGGTCAGCGCCCGGCTGCGCCAGATTCCCTACATTACCATCACCAATGCTTATTGGAGTCCCCATGTGCGCCAGCATTACACGGTGCCCAGCCTGCCGCTGACGCGCATTCTGCCGGTCTGGCTGGCCAATCCCCTGTTCCGTTTGATACGCCCGCTGGCTTTTGCCAGCCATGCCGTGCCCCTGAACCGCGTGCGCCGCCGCCATGGCCTGCCCTCGCTGGGCAGCGACTTGCGCCGCATCTATACCGATGCCGACCAGACCCTCTACGCTGATATACCGCAGCTGTTTCCGCCGCTGGCCATGCCCGCCCATCACGGCTACCTGGGCGCCGTCGTCTGGGCGCCACCGATGGCGCTGCCGCCGTGGTGGCAAGGGCCGGAACTGGACCAGGGCAAGCCCTTGCTGTACGTCACACTGGGCAGCTCCGGCCAGTCGCAACTGCTGCCACGCGTGCTGCATGCGCTGTCGGCCTTGCCGGTCACCGTGATGGCCGCCACCGCCGGCACCATCGAACTGGGTAGCGTGCCGCCGAACGCCCGTGTGGCGCCCTTCCTGCCCGGCGACGCAGCGGCGCGGCGCGCCAGCCTGGTGATCTGCAATGGCGGCAGCCCCACCAGCCAGCAAGCGCTGACGGCGGGCGTGCCGGTGATCGGCATCGCCGGCAACCTCGATCAATTCCTCAATATGCACGGCATCTTCGCGGCCGGCGCCGGCCAGTTGCTGCGCGCCGACCGCTACAACGACGATGCCTTGCGCCAGGCCGTCATGCACTTGCTCGACGACAAGCAAGCCCGGCAGGCAGCACAGCAATTGGCGGCCGCCTTCGGCGCCTGTTCGCCGCATGCATGCCTGCAGGAGCGCATGCGCATCCTGCTTCCCTGACCTGGCTGGCTGGCTGGCTGGCTGGCTGGCAGCAGCGTCGGCATTTTTTACAGCCGACCGCACAAACCTTGCCACGTCTCAACAACGATATCGCAAGTGCTTGATTTACAAGTACAAACCACACTTGGCATGAAAGTCGCTATGGAAGGCTCATGAGCACCTGCCCGCAGGACTCAAACCAGACTTCCCTCTTGTCCACTCCATGCTGTGAGGTAACCCAAATGAAACTATCTCAACTGAAATTGCTCCCGGCCGCAGCGGCGCTGGCCATGCTGTGTGCGGCTGGCGGCGCGCAGGCAGGCGCTTACGGCTATTCCTACGACAACATCTTCGGCCTGACCATCACCAATCCGACCGGTGTCGTCACCGTGGCCAGCACCACCAATATCTCGCGCAGCACCTCCACCCTGAACGGCGTGAGCGTCATCAATGGTGGCTCCGGCAGCCTCGATTCACCGCAATCGGGCGTCGGCGCCGTCACCAATGGCGAGAACAACTTCACCCAGCAAGGTCCGACCGGCACCTATGCGCGTGGCGACGCGCAGATCGTCAGCACCCAGTTCCCGCCCTTCCCTGTCGGCGCGACCAGTACCCAGGCCACCAACGTCGCGGAGGCGCATCTCGACACGGCCGGCACCGCCGACGCCTCGGGCCGCAACGGTTCGACCACCGGTTTTTCCGTCGTCTTCGTGGTCGGTTCGCCAACGGCCAACCTCGCCTTCAACTTCCTCGCCAATCCTTTCATGCAAGTGTTCCTGAACAACGATGTGGGGCTGGGCTCGTCGTCGACGGCCAATCTGGTGGTGACCTTCAGCATCACCAATGCGACGGGCGCCACCGTGTTCAACTGGGCGCCGGACGGTACGGTCGGCTCCGGCATCTCGGGCGGCACGGAGACGGCCGATGGCGCCAACCTGAACACCAATCTGTCGACCAACTTCCTCACGCGGGGCAACCTGTTTACCTACGACCCCACCGGTTGCGGCACACCGACCGGCACCGGCATCGGCACGGCTTGCGGCGGCACCTTCACGGCGCTGACCAACGCCCTGGCGGCAGGCAGCTATACCTTGACCCTCAATGCGGTGGAAAGCGTTGACCTGGTGAAAGTGGCGGCCGTGCCGGAACCGGGCACGCTGGCCTTGCTGGGCCTGGGCCTGGCCGGCCTGTGCTATGCCAGCCGCCGCAAAATCACTGCCGCAACTTGACTGCGGCAATAAAGGGCGAGGACTTCCTCGCCCTTTTGTCGGCTTTTTTTACAAGCGCACCTGGTCCCCGGGCGCTGCACGAGCAACATGATGAGGATTTCCATGACACTGCTTTCCCGCACGCTTTTACCCGCCGCCCTGAGCCTCGCGGGCCTGTTGATGGCAGGCGCCAGCGGTGGCGCGCAAGCTTCGGCCTACGCTTATTCCTACAATAATATTTTCGGCCTGACCGTCAGCAATCCGACCGGGTCCATCTCGGTGGCGGGCAATACCGACATTTCACGCTCCACCGCCACGCTCAATGGCAACAGCATCATCCGTGGAGGCAATGGCTTTGTCGATGCCCCGCAATCGGCATTGGGCGCGGTGACCATGGGACAAAACAATTTTACGCAGCAAGGCCTGGGCAATGCCTCGTATTCGCGCGGCGATGCGCAGATCATCAGCTCACAGATACCGCCGTTTCCGGCAGGCGCGACCAGCACCCACTCCGTCAACGCCGCCGAAGCTTTTTTGTTCGATAACGGCAGCGCCGACGCTTCGGGGCGCAACGGCTCGAACACCGGTCTGTCGGTCAATCTGGTGGTCGGTGCGCCGGGCGCCACCATCCTGTTCAACTTCCAGGCGGCGCCGTTCATGCAAGCGTATCTCGATGCGCTGGCCGGGCCCGCTTCCGCATCGAACAGCAATATGTCGGTCAGTTTTACCATCACCAACTCGGTAGGGCAAAACGTCTTCAACTGGTCGCCCGACGGTACCGTCGGTTCCGGCATTTTTGGCGGCACGGAACTGGCCGACGCCGCCGACCTCAATATCAGCTATTCGGCCAATACTGTCACCGCCGGCAATATGCTCACTTACGACCCGCTGGGCTGCGGCGCGCCGACGGGCAATGGCGGCGGCACCAGTTGTGGCGGCGCCTACACGGCGCTGACGGAGAACTTGGTGGCAGGCAACTATACCCTGACCTTGAACACCGTCAACAGCGCCGACCTGAACATCGTGCCGCGCGTGGTGCAGGTCAGCGAACCGGGAACGCTGGCCTTGCTGGGGCTGGGCCTGCTGGGCCTGTGCCTGCGCCTTCGAGGACAGTGACCGTACCGCGCCAGCCTCACGCCGCTGTGCCGGCGGTCTTTCTTTTGAGCGAGCGCGCCGGTATGCCACCCCATATTTCACCAGCGCCCACCACGCTGCCCTTGGTCAGCACGGCACCGACCGAAATGATGGCGCCGTCGCCAATGCGCGTGCCAGCCATGATGACCGCATGCGCGCCGATGGTTACGCCGCTGCCGATCACCACCGGCAGCAATTCGAGCCGCTCGCCTTCGATCACATGGGCAAATACCACCGCATCGTGGCCGACGATGCTGTCGCTGCCGATCGTCGTCAACGGTGGATCGAGCAGCGCACCAGCGCTGTAGGTATTGCTCCCCAGCCTGGCACCGAGCGCCAGGTAGACCAGGCGCAACAGGGGCAAGGGCAGGAAATGCGTGCGAATCAGGGAATTGAACAGCAGCAAATAAAACAGGATGTTCAGGTTGGCCGCAAATTCGGCGCGCGAACCGGGCGCGGCGGCGCCTTCGCGCAGCGGCAGCACACGCAGGCACAGCCGGTAAATCGCAAACGCGAACAGATAGATCAGCAGCACGGCGGCAAACACCACGGCGACACCGCGAAACTCGCCCAGCGGCAATAACCCCAGCAGCCATACCGCGCTGGCAATGCCCAGTAGCAGGATTAATGCCAGCAGGCACAGGAACACCACGATTTCTTTGCCACCAATCTTGCGCATGCTTACTCCCCCACCCCAGGCCCAGGCGCCACGATCAGCTCCTGCAATGGCCGCCGAAGCGAACGCGCCAGAGCCGGCGCACCGGCGCCGATACGGCCCAAAAAAAACGCCCGTTCGGCATGTTCCTCGCCAAGCAAGGTGCGGGTTTGCACGGCCAGCTCCTGCGCGAGCTCGTGCAAGCCTTCGGTACGCGAGAACAGGCGCCGCTCGCGCACATAGCGGGCAAAGATCAGCGGCGTCAGTTCCGGCTGCATCTGCAATCCCAGCTCGGTGGCCGTCAGCCAGAAGCGCTGCATGGCGCGCCCGGCGGCCACGTAATCGTCGATATGGCGTGGCGGCGACTCGGCCAGCAGCACGAAATGCGCGGCGCAGTACCAGCCGGGCAGCAAGTCCATCTGCAGCCGCGGCGCCACAGTGCCGGCCAGCCAGGTATTGAAAAAATCCACCCGGCGCCAGCTGCGCATGATCCAGCGCATCAGTTTCGCCGTCATGGCATCGACGCCGAGCGCCTGGTCAGGCATGCGGTCGACGCTGTAGCGGGCATTCCATTCGATCACGTCGCAGTGCACCTGGTGCGCCTCGGGCATGATCAGGCGCAACCGGGCATTGTTGAACATCAGCCGTGCGGCGGCGAAGCGCGTGCGCGGGCCTTCCAGCCACAGCACGCCAAAGCCGGCGGGCAGGCTGGCCGCCAGTGCCGCCTTTTCGCTGACGCGCAGGCTGCGCGTGCTGAGCTTGCGACGCTGCACCGTGCGCTGCGGCAGGAACGCCGCCAGCGGATCGGGCGCCAGGCCAGGCGCATCGACAAACGCCACCTCAAAGGTGGGCAAATGCTCGGGCATGCCGGCGCGCCGCAGGGCTTGCATGCGCAGGCCATGGCGGCTGGCCGCCAGCGCCAGGCTCTCGAGCAGCGCACCGAGCGACAACTGGCTGGGATGGCCGTCAAGGTCGTACACGCAATGCTCGCGCGTATCGAAACCATGCACCACCACCTGGCGCGCGCCGCATACCTCGAAGCGCCATGGCTGGGTGTTGTCGCCACTGGGCGCCCAGCGCGCCTGTTCGAGGATGTCTTCCAGCACGGCGTCGATCGGGAAGGTAATTGCCATCAGCCGCCCTTCCCGGCGCGGCGCCGCTTGATGATGGCCATCGCCAGGCGCTGCAAGGGGTGGCGGTTGCCGCCCGGACGCCAGGTATGCACCATCTTGTTGCGGTAGGCATCGAAATGCATGCCGTGCGGCGCGGCCATCACCTTGCCGCGCCCCAGCAGGATCTTCAGCGCCTCGGTGGCCGCCGCACCCGCGCACAACTGGCAACCCATGATGGTCGATGGCCCGCGTTGCTCCTTGAGGTTGATGGCGGACGGGTCTACCAGGTAGGGGCCGTGCAGGCCGGCCGGTGCCAGCCCCACCAGGAAACGCAGCGCCTTTTCATCGTCCGGCCGGTCGCCCCAGCCAAAGTAGTCTTCAAACGTCATTTTGCCTGGCAGGAAGCTGAGCACGGCCGTCCCCATGCCCAGCGGCGCAGCGGTGATCGATGGAATGCCCAATTGCGCACACATGGCAAAGGTTGCCTGGCGCGCGGAAAAGGCAAAGAAATCGAGGCCGTCTACATACAGGTCGACGCCATCGAAGAAATCGGCCAGGTTGCCGTCATTGATACCTTCCGGGAACTGCCTGATCTCCAGTTCGGGATTGATGTCGCGCGCCATGCGCGCCAGCACGTCCACCTTGGGCTGGCTCAGGGTCGACACCATGGCGCCGGCCTGACGGTTGAAATTGGCAATATCGAAAGTGTCGAAATCAGCGATATGAAACGCGCCGATGCCCAGCCGCGCCAGCGTCAACAGGTGCACCCCGCCGACGCCGCCCATGCCGGCAATCGCCACCCGCTTGCCGCGCAAGCTGTCCTGTTCCGCCCGGGTGACCCATCCGAGGTTGCGGGCAAATGCCGCGTGATAAGAAAAACCGTCTGCCATGCTTACCTTTCTTGATGTCCCGCAAATACATGCTCAAGGACCAAGAAAGTTTTGACAAACGTTCAGCTAAAAAGTTCCGGAAAACACAGAAAAATCAGGGCAGCTTAGCGCAGCAGGCGCGACGACGCGTCTACCTTGAACACACTGACCAGTTGCGCCAGCCCGGCCGCCTGCTGATTCATGGCCTGCGCTGCCGCCGACGCCTGCTCCACCAGCGCCGAATTTTGCTGGGTCATGTTGTCCATCTCGACGATCGCATGGTTGATCTGCTCGATGCCGCTGCTTTGCTCGCTGCTGGCCGAGGAAATCTCGGCCACGATATCGGTGACCTGCTGCACGCTGGTGACCACCCTGGCCATGGTTTCACCGGCCAACGCCACCAGCTTTTCACCGGCACCGACCTGCTCGGCGGAACTGTCGATCAGTTGCTTGATCTCCCTGGCGGCCTGGCTGGACCGCTGCGCCAGGTTGCGCACCTCGCTGGCGACCACGGCAAACCCCCTGCCCTGTTCGCCAGCGCGCGCCGCCTCCACGGCCGCGTTCAAGGCCAGGATATTGGTCTGGAAGGCGATGCCGTCGATCACGCTGATGATGTCGCCGATTTTCTTCGACGAGGCGTTGATGGCGCCCATGGTCTCGACCACCTGGCCCACCACGCCGCCGGCCTGGCTGGCCACTTGCGAGGCGGAAATGGCCAGCTGGTTGGCCTGGCGCGCATTGTCCGCATTCTGGCGCACGGTCGAGGTCATCTCTTCCATCGTCGAGGCGGTCTCTTCCAGCGAACCGGCCTGCTGCTCCGTGCGCGCCGACAAATCCTGGTTGCCGGAGGCAATTTCACCGGATGCGGCCGAGATCGACTCGGCATCGTTGCGCACCTGGCTGACCAGGTGGGCCAGCTTGTCGCGCATGGCCTTGATTGCCATTAACAAACTATCGGTGTCGCCGGCGCGCGTGTGCACCGGCGTGGTCAGGTCGCCGCCGGCAATTTGCGCGACGATGCCGGCAGCATAGTCGGGTTCGCCACCGAGCTGGCCCAATATGCGGCGCAGCATCAGCGCCGCCAGCGCACCCACCACCAGCATCAGCGCCACGCCGATCACCAGCAGCACCCGCGCCTGGGCCCAGAACCTGGTATTGATGTCGTCGATATAGGTGCCGGTGCCGATCAGCCAGTCCCACGGCGCGAACTTGATCACCGCATACATTTTCGCCACCGGCTCGGTCACGCCCGGGCGGGTACCATCGGCCTGCACCACGCCGATACGGTGCTGCGCAAGCGCGGCGCGATAGCGATCACCGGACTCCTTCATGTTTTTTTGCGGCACGCCGATGCGCGACGCCTTCGGATGCACATACAGCAAATCGGTGCTGTAGTCGCGCACGAAATAATACATCTCGTCCTTGACGAAGCTGCCCACGGCCAGCTTGGCCTGCTGCTGGGCCTGCTCACGCGTCAGCTTGCCCGATTGCTCCAGCGCGTAGGCTTTTTCCACCGCAGCGTTGGCCAGTTCGACCAGCACCGTCAGTTGCCCGACGCGCTCGTCCATCATGGTCTGGCGCAACGAGTAAAGGGAGAAGGAAGCGATCAGGACTATGCCGAGCAAGGTGCTGAAACATAGGGAAAGGATGCGTGAACGGAGTGTCATGGACTGTGCTTGCAAAATGAGGAAATTGCTCAATAAAAACATTTTCAGAAAAGCAAAACGGGCGGCGCTACCGGGCTGGTGCCCGGCAGGCACCGCCCGCAATGGTTGCTACTGAAGCAGGCCTCGCGTTGAGGCTTATTCTTCAGGCCAACGCTTCCTTGGCCGCCTCTTCCGGCGTCAGGCCATCGTAGAACTGGTCGGTAAACCACTCGACCTGCTCTTCGATATGCTCCTGCGCCTGTTCCACCGTGGCGCCGCCTGCGACTAAAAAGCCTTCGACTTCGATACACCAGTTAATCAATTCCAGGGTTTCCGGATCGAGTTCTTCTTTCTTGGCCATCTTGCGCTTTCTGAGAGTTCGTTTGCCATCACATCGGCAGGCGCCAGTTTACCATTTCCGGCCGCACCCGCGGCAGCTGCCATCATTTGCTGTTGTTGAGCGCCACCTTTTTCTGTTCCGGGTACAACACCACCTGTACATAATTGTCCATGTTCAGGTAGCGCTGGGCGGCCTCTTTCACCGCTTGCGGCGTGATGGCGCGCACACGCTGCTCGAAGCGCAGTATCTGCGCCGGATCACGGCCCTGGGTTACCGAGCCCATCAGCTGGCTCATCCAGTAGTTGTTTTCCCGCATGGCCTTCTGCTGGCGCGTGATCCAGTTCAGCTTGACCTTTTCCAGGTCCGCCGCACTCGGCCCATCCTTTTTCATCTTGCTCATTTCAGCAAACGCAGCACCGATCACCTTGTCGACGTTTTCCGGCCCGGTCGGCAGCGACAGTGCCACCGAATAATGGCCATACGGATGCTGGCCCATCGATGTTTCAAAACCGCCGCCGTAGATCATGCTCATCTTTTCGCGCAGCACTTCGATCACCTTCAGGTTCAGCACTTCGCCAAGCGCCTGCAAGATCAGCTTCTGCTCGTCCGAATACGCCACATCGCCCGTAAATGTGATGGAAATATTGCTTTTCGGTTCGCTACCCATATAGACGGCTTTTTTCACCACACCCTGCACCGGCCGCATGCCCACGTCGCGGTAGGCGTGCGGCAGCTCGGTCACCGGCAAGGCGCCCAGGTAGCCGGCGATCAGCGGCTTGATCTTGTCCAGCTCGAAGCTGCCGGTGAAAATGAACGTCATGTCGCGCGCGCTGGAAAAGCGCTGGCGGAAGATGTCCAGCGAACGGTCGAGGCTGACCTTGTCAAAATCGGCCACGCGCGGCACGCCGTCGACGCGCGGATTGTCGCCAAACATGGTGTGCTGCACGGCGTCATAAAACACCGCGTCGGGCTGGGCCAGGCTGTTTTTCGCCAGGTCCTGCTGCTTGCCGATATATGACTGGAACAGGTCGGCATCCTTGCGCGTATCGTGCATGTACAAATACACCAGTTGCAGCATGGATTCAACATCGGCGCTGCTCGACGAACCGCCAAAGCCTTCGCTCAGCTCGCCCAGCGAGGCGCCCACGTTGACGGTCTTGCCGGCAACGATTTTCTGCAGGTCCAGCGGTGCCAGGTCCTTCAAGCCCATGCTGCCGACGACGGCGCTGGCATAGCGGGCGTTATAGATATCGGCGTCGCCATACAGCGACTGGCCGCCGAAGCGGGTGGCGCCCATCAGTACCTGGTCGTTCTTGAAATCGGTGGGTTTCAGCAAGACGCGCACGCCATTGCCCAGGGTCAGTTCCGTCACGCCGATGGCGCTGTTGAGCTTCTCGCTGACGATAGTGCCGCCGGCCGGCGGGCCATCCATCAGGCTGCCGGCCACCATCTTTTCGGTGTGCGGCTCGACCTTTTGCTGCTCGGCGCGGGCGACAGCATCGAGCAACTGCTGCTGGCTCGGCACATTCGCTGCTTCGGCCTTGGCTTCGGCGCCCATGAACACCACCAGTTTCTTTTGCTGCTCGGGGATGACTTTCGCCACCGTTTCGTTAATTTCCTGCAAGCTCACTTGCGGCAGCAATTCACGTGCATACATCAGCTCGTTGCTGATGCCGGGGATCGCTTCCTGCTCCAGGAAGTTGCGCGAATACTCGGCCACGAAGCCGGCCGAATCGGATTTGTCGCGCTCGTTATAGGCGCGTTCATAATTGCGCAGCATGTTCTTGCGTGCACGGTCGAGCTCGTCCTGGCTGAAGCCGAAGCGGCGCGCCCGTTCGTCTTCGCGCACCAGCGCATCGACGGCCGGCTGCACGCCGCCCTTGCCCAGCAAGGCGTAGGCGCTGAACGATTCATAGCCACGCACCAGCTTGCCCATGCTGCTGCCACCCTGGATGAACGGCGGGTTGGCCTGCTGCGTCAGTTCCTGCATGCGCGCGCTGAGCATCTGGCCATACAGGTTTTCTATCATCTGGCGACGGTAGTCGGCAATCGTCACCGGTTCCTGCGCCGGGCGGATCGGATAGCGGATGAACACGCTGTCGTCGGACGCTTCCTTGTCGGTAATCACCAGCGCTTCCGTCTGCGAGCGCTGCGGCACTTCCGCATACAGGCGCGGACGCGGCTGTGGCGGATTCTTGAGCTTGCCAAAATGTTGCTGGATCAGTTTTTCAGCCTGCTTCGGCTCGATGTCGCCAACCACCATCACGGCCATCAGGTCGGGCCGGTACCAGTCCTTGTAGAAGCGCTTGATGGTGTCGGGCTTGAAGGTTTTCAGTATTTCTTCCTTGCCGATCGGCATGCGCTCGGCATAGCGCGAACCGTTCAGCAGTTTCGGGTACAGCACCTTGTTCATGCGGTCGCTGGCGCCTTTGCCCAGGCGCGCCTCTTCGAGCACGATGCCGCGCTCGCTGTCGATATCAGCCGGATTGAATTTCAGGCCATGGGCCCAGTCTTCCAGCACCAGGAAACCTTTTTCCAGGTTGCCTTTTTTGGTGGTGGGAATCGGCAGCACGTAGACGGTTTCATCGAAGCTGGTATAGGCGTTCAGGTCGGCGCCGAACTTGACGCCGATCGATTGCAGGTAGGAAATGAGTTCATTGCGCTTGAAATGCGTCGAACCGTTGAAGGCCATGTGTTCGGTGAAATGGGCCAGGCCTTGCTGGTCATCGTCTTCCAGGATCGAGCCGGCTTTCACGACCAGGCGCAATTCGACTTTCTGCGCGGGGCGGGCATTTTTCTTGATGTAATAAGTCAGGCCGTTCGGCAGTTTGCCCATGGTCACTTCGGGTGCCACCGGCAGCGGATCGCTCAACCGCAGTTCGGCTTGTGCCAGGGAAGCGCAGGCCAGCAGCACGGCGCCCGAGATCAGGCGTAATTTACTCAGCTTCATGTGTTCTCATAGGGTAGATGCAACAAGCATACCCTACACCGAATTGCCGGCAGCCCTATTAAAAATAGCTTAGAGGACATAGTGCGATACAAACGGCAAGCTCCGCCTGCATGTCTGAATTATGCTAAAGTATTGCCGCCGGTCATGTGGACCGGCACAACAATACGTCTTCGGGGCGGGGTGCGATTCCCCACCGGCGGTAAGACCGGCAACGGTCAAGCCCGCGAGCGCTTTTCAGGCATCGCCTGAGAAGGTCAGCAGATCTGGTGTGACTCCAGAGCCGACGGTATAGTCCGGATGAAAGAAGATGTGCGTCAGACCAGAGATCCGATCGCCTTGCGCGATACGGCCTGCTGCGCCTGTGCGCTTGCCCTGCAGCGTTTTTCGCCTGTGCGAGGAGCGTTTCACCATGTTAGTCAACAGCTACACCGTCCATTCCCAGGACCTTGAAGGTCGCATGCAATCTGCCCTGGCCGCCATGCGCGCCGGCGTACCGGTCATCCTGCTCGACGATTTCGACCGCGAAAACGAAGCCGACCTGATCGTCTCGGCAGAAAAACTGACGAACGAAACCATGGCCCTCTTGATCCGCGAATGCAGCGGCATCGTCTGCCTGTGCCTGCCGGCAGAGACCGTGGCAAAGCTGGAACTGCCACCGATGTCGCCAGACAACGGCAGCCGCTACGGCACGCCATTTACCGTCTCGATCGAAGCGCGCGATGGCGTCACCACCGGCGTGTCGGCGGCCGACCGCGTCACCACCATCCGCGCCGCCATTGCGCCAGATGCAACGCCAGCGGACCTGGTGCGCCCGGGCCATGTATTCCCGCTGCGCGCCGCACCCGGCGGCGTACTGGAGCGCCGCGGCCATACGGAAGGCTCGGTCGACCTGTCGCGCATGGCGGGCTTGAGCCCTGCCGCGGTACTGTGCGAACTGATGAACCCGGACGGCACCATGATGCGCGGCGACGATATCGAACGCTTTGCCGAGCTGCATGGCATGCCGATACTGACCATCGAAGAGATGGTCGAATGGCGCAGCAAGCAGATGTAAATCAGGCAGGCTGCGCCTGGGGCAAGCGCACGTGCCTGTACACCAGGCCGGCCGCCAGCCCATACGCCAGCGCCATGATGGCGTAGGCCAGCGGCAGTCGCTGCGGCCAGCTTGGGGTCATGTGCAGGATGCTGCCGACCAGCGCCACGCCCACCAGCGCGCCGATCTGGCGGTTGGCGTTCAATGCCGCCGCCGCGCTGTTCGCATGCTGCTTGCCGGCCACCCGCATCACGGTGGCCGTCATGGCGGGTATCGCAATGCCGATCGCCACGTTCATGATGCCGGTGCCCAGCGCCAGCAGCGCATAGGGCGTGCCGGGGCGCAAGCCCATCAGCACCAGCGCCATCACGCTGGCCGTCGACAAGCCGGCCAGCATCGGCAAACGCGTGCCATGGCGCGCGGCAATCGCGCCCGCCAAAAAATTTCCCACCGTATAGGCCGCCATCATCGGCAGCAACAGCAAACCCGAGCGCAAGGCATCGGCGCCGCCCGCCTGCTGCACGAACAGGCTCAACAGGAACAGTTGGCCGAACACGCAGAAGTTGATCAGGAAGCCCACGCCATTGGCCGCGCCAAAGCTGCTGCTGTGAAACAGCGCGCGTGGCAGCAGCGGATGGCTGCCCTGGCGCTCACGGTGCAGCAACAGCATGGCGGACAGCAGCGCCAGCGCACCAGCGGCCAGCACCAGCGGCGACAGCCAGCCCAGCACCGGCCCTTCGATCAGCACGAAACTGAGGCCGGCCAGCGCCGCCACGCCCAGCGCATGGCTCAGCAGTGACAAGTCGCGCGGCTGGCGCGCCGGTGCGCGCAAGAGCAGCTGCGCCAGCACGATGGCCAGCACGCCCAACGGCACATTGACCCAGAACACGCTGCGCCAGCCGAACTGGTGCACCAGTACGCCACCGATCAGCGGCCCCGACGCGCCAGCCACGCCCACCAGCGCCGACCATACGCCCAGCATGCGCGTGCGCACCTGCTCGTCGTCAAAGCTGTGCGTCAGCAGGCTCAATGAACTGGGCATGAACAGCGCCGCGCCGGCGCCCTGCAGCAGCCGCGCAGCTGTCAAAAAAGCGCCATCGGGCGCCGCGCCGCACAGCACCGAGCCGACGATAAACACGCCCAAACCAGCCTGGTACACGGCTTTCGGGCCGTAGCGGTCGGCCAGCGCACCGCCGGCCAGCAGCAGCGCGGCAAATGTCAACGTGTAGCCGTCGACCACCCAGACCAGGCCGCTGAGCGGAATCGAAAGATCACGGGCGATATCGGACAGCGCCACATTGACGGCGGTAACGTCGATCATGGCCATCACGAAGCCGAAAGCGAGCGTCAGCAGGACCAGGAAATTGCCGGGACGGCGAGAGGCGCAAGACATGATCTTTCCTTGAAACAGTCATCAGGACGGTGATTGTAGGAGTGTTGCGCGATGCGGTAAATATGCATACACTCGGCACTGCGATGCAAAAATGCATCAAGCAATTATCGGAGACACACGGGCATGGACTGGGACAACGCGCGCATCTTCCTGGCGATCGGCCGCGCCGGCACCCTGCGCGGCGCGGCCGCCCTGCTGCGCATCGACCAGGCCACGTGCGGGCGCCGCCTGGCGGCGCTGGAAACCTCCTTGGGCGCGCGCCTGTTCCTGCGCACGCCGTCGGGCTATGTGGCCACGCCGGCGGGCGAACTGGCGCTGGCCGCAGCCGAAGCGATGGAGCGCGCGGCCGACCAGTTGCAGCGCGAAATGCAGGGCGTCGACAACCGCCTGTCGGGCCTGGTGCGGGTCGCCACCACCGACAGCATGGCCAGCCATTTCGTGATCGCCGCCATGCAGCGCCTGCATGCGGCCCACCCCGACATCCGCATCGTGCTGCAGGTGGCGCCGCAGCTGGCCAGCCTGACCCGGCGCGAGGCGGACCTGGCCGTGCGCGCCGTACGCCCGCTGGCCCCCGACCTGATTTCGCGCCACCTGGTGCGGCGCAGCCTGGGCCTGTATGCCTCGCCAGCTTACCTGACCGAGCGCGGCGAGCCGCAGCGCGGCACGGCGCTGGCTGGCCACGACATCGTGATTTATCACCAGTCGATCACCGCGCGCCACGCCGACAGGATCGCCGGCGAACCGGTGGCCAATGCGCGCGTGGCGATGGAAGTCAATAGCGCCATGATGCTGCAGGAAGCGGCGCGCGCCGGCATCGGCATCGCCGAACTGGCGGTGCACCTGGGCGAGATCGACCCGCAACTGGTGCGTATCTGGCCGGACCGCGCGGAACCGTATGACGTCTGGCTGGTGATGCATGAAGACCTGTCGCGCTCGGCGCGCGTGCGCGCGGCGGCCGACGCCATCATCGCCAGCGTAGGGAACGCAAAGCCGGACGCCGGCAATGATAAGATGCCACGATGACAGCTTCTGCCTCCGCCTCCATTATCATCCGCCTGCGCCGCCTGAACCGGGTCGCCGCAGCCTGGATCATCAGCTGGTGGCGTCTGCTGCAGTTCTCGACCCTGGTTTTTTCGCTGGCGCTGTCGCCATCGAGCTACAACCGGCAAAACCGCCCCATCCTGGCGCACCGACTGGTCAGCAATACCGCGCCCAACCTGGTGTGGTTCAGCGTTGCCTGCGCGCTGGTCAGCCTGGTGCTGATCCGCATCGTGGTGGTCAGCGCGCAAAGCTATGGCCTGTCGCGCTATGCGCTGGAAATGGTGGTCCGCGTGCTGGTGCTCGAACTGATCCCGCTCACCGCCGCCCTGTTCGTGGCGCTGCGCCTGACCCTGCCCGACGGCATCGCGTTTGCGCAGATGCGTTCGAACGGACTGCTCGACAAGCTGCAACAGCAGGGCACGGACCTGCTGCGCGGCGAGTATTTTCCACGCGTGATGTCTGGCATTTTCGCCGTCTGGATGCTGGCCATTGCCAGCTGCGTCAGTTCGCTGATCCTCGCCTATCTCACCATTTACGGTTTCACGCCATGGGCACTGCAGGGCTATACGCGGGTAGTGGGGCAGATATTCAATCCGGCCGTGGTGCTGATACTGATGCTCAAGGTAGTGTTCTTCAGTTTTGCCGTGGCCCTGATCCCGCTGTCGTCGTCCTACTACCCGCTTGAAACCCACCGCCGCCAGCGTTTGTTTGCCGCGCACGGCCTGTCCGAAATGCTGCGTTTGTTTTCCGTCATCCTGCTGGTCGAAGTGGCCTCGCTGATGGGAAATTACTACTGATGCCCCCTACCTTTATGCCGAGCCCGAAGCCATGAGCACTCCCTCCAGTCCAGACCAGACCGACATCACGGCGCCCGAAGCGGCCCTGCCCGCGCCGCCGCCAGTGCGCCATGCCGAACTGAAAGCGGCCATCCTGCTCGTGTCGATGTTCGTGCTGATCGTCGGCTCGGTGCTGTACCTGATGTATGCGCGCGGCGCGTTCGAAGCGACGCAGACGCTGGTGCTGGCCACCGATGATTCCGACGGCGTGGTGGTCGGCGCCGACCTGACCTTTTCAGGTTTTCCCATCGGCCGCGTGCAGCGCATCGAACTGGCGCCCGATGGAAAGGCACGCGTGATCGTCGACGTGCCGAAAAAAGACGCGCACTGGCTGCGTACCAGCAGCATATTTACCCTGGAACGCGGCATCGTCGGCGGCGCCAAGCTGCGCGCCTACAGCGGCATCCTGACCGATCCGCCCTTGCCCGACGATGCCACGCGCGACCTGCTGGTAGGCGACATGGCGGCCGAAATCCCGCGCCTGCTGGCCGCCGCCAAGGACCTGCTGGCGAACCTGGGCAACCTGACCGGCACCGATTCGGCGCTGGACACCACCATGCGCAACGTACAGACGGTGACGGGCAAACTCAGTGGCCCGGGCGGCGCGATGGGCCTCTTGACGGGCGACGACAAGCAATCAAGGCTCTTGATCGAGCGCGCCAACGCGCTGCTGGTCACGGCCGACCAACTGGCGCGCCGCACCGATGGCCTGGTCAACCATGCAGACCGACGGGTGTTCGGCGAACAGGGCGTGATGAGCGACGCGCAGGCCACCATCGTGCAGCTGAACGCACTCCTGGCAGACACCCGCAACAGCTTGAAAAAAGTCGACGCCGTGCTGGTTGAAGCGCAGGCGGTGGGCGCCAACGCCAAGGCCGCCACGGCAGACCTGGGCCCGCTGCGCGCCGACGTGGAAAGCAACCTGCGCAAGGTCGAGCAGCTGGTCAATGAAATCAACCGCAAATGGCCGTTCAAGCGCAATCCGGAGATCACCCTGCCATGAGAATAATCGCCCCACTCGGCGCCACGATGCTTTTTAGCTTATTGGCCGCCTGCTTCAGCGGCCCGCCCGTGCCGGACTGGAAAATGAATGCGCAAAGTTCGATCGAACGTTTTGAAGCGGCTTACCTGACCGGCAGGACGCTGGTGGAACAGACGGAATTCCAGCGTGCGCGCGGCCAGGTGGCGGGCACCGGCAAGATCGACCTGGTCGCCAGGATTGAGCTGCTGCGCTGCGCCACCCGCGTGGCCAGCCTGGCGTTCGAGGCCTGCCCGGGGTTTGAAGCCTTGAAGGAAGACGCCAGCGCGGCTGACCGCGCGTATGCGGCTTACCTGGCGGGTACCACAGTGGCCGATACGGCGCTGCTGCCGGAAACGCAGCGCGCGGTAGCCGCCGCCACCTCGGACACCCAGGCGGCCAGCGCCGCAGCCGCCGTCCAGGAACCGCTGGGCAAACTGGTGGCGGCCGGCGTGCTGCTGCGCGCCAACCGCGCCACGCCCGAGCTGCTCGACATGGCCGTCACGACCGCTTCGGACCAGGGCTGGCGCCGCCCGCTGCTGGCCTGGCTGGGGGTGCAGCGCCTGCGCGCGGAGCAAGCCGGTGAGGCGCAGGAAGCGCAGCGCATCGCGCGCCGCATGGCGTTGGTCGGCGAGCCGCCAGCACCATAAATAGCCATGCCGGGCGCATCGGCTTCGGGCATAATCGGAGGCAGGCCGATATCGCGGCCACAGACGCAGCGAGGTGCGGCAATGCAGTTCGAAGACTTCAGCTTTCCCAGCGCCGTGGCGCCGGCCGCCAGCGCGGCACCGGGCGCAAGCCACGGGCGTCTGCAGTACCTGCTCGACAACACGCCGTCCATCATCTATTGCACCGTGCCGAGCGGCGACTTCAAGATGACCTTTGTCAGCAACAACGCCTTGAACGTGCTGGGCTACCATCCCGACGAAATGGTCGCCGATCCCAACTTCTGGTTCGACCATATCCATCCCGACGACGCAGCAGGAATTTTTTCCAGCCTGGCACAGATTTTCGTGCAAGGCGCACGCGCCTACGAATACCGCTTCCGCGTGCGCGACGACAGCTATCTGTGGATGCACGACAGCCTGCGCCTGATACGCGACGAGCACGGCGTGCCGTACGAGGTGATCGGCTCATTGACCGACATTACCGAGCGCAAGCGCATGGAAGCGATGCTGGAGGCGCGCGGCGAGGAGCAGCGCCGCCTGATCACCCAGCTGCGGGAGGCGCACGACCAGCTGCTGCAGGCTGAAAAAATGGCCTCCATCGGCCAGCTCGCCGCCGGCATCGCGCATGAGATCAACAACCCGGTCGGCTTCGTGCAATCAAACATGAGCTCGCTGCAAGCCTATGTCGCCACGCTGTTCGACGTGATCGTCCAGTACGAAGCGGCGATGCGCCAGTCGCCCGATAGCGTGGCGCTGGAGGCGCGCGTCGCACAGGTCAACCAGCAGGCCGACCTGGCCTATCTGCAGTCGGACATGGCCGACCTGCTGGGCGAATCGATGGATGGGCTGAAACGGGTACGCGACATCGTGCAGGCGCTGAAGGATTTTTCGCATGTGGGCGAAACCGACTGGCAGGTCGCCAATCTGCATGCCGGCCTGGACAGCACGCTCAATATCGTCGGCAACGAATTGAAGTACAAGGCGCGCATCGACAAGCAGTACGGCCAGTTGCCGCCGATCGAGTGCCTGGCCTCGCAATTGAACCAGGTCTTCATGAACCTGCTGGTAAACGCCGGCCAGGCCATCACCGGCGACGGCGTGATCAGCATCCGCACCGGCCACCTTGACGGCTGGGTATGGGTGGAAATCGGCGACACCGGCGCCGGCATTGCACCGGAACATCTGCACCGCATCTTCGAGCCGTTCTTCACCACCAAGGCCGTCGGCAGCGGCACCGGCCTGGGCTTGTCGCTGTCGTACGGCATCGTCATGAAGCATGGCGGGCGCATCGAGGTAGCGTCGGAACCGGGGCGCGGCACGCGCTTTACCGTGCACCTGCCGGTGGCGCCACCAGCGGCAAGGCTGACCGCAGCGCCGGCTCAGCCCGCCGTGGGGGGCAGATAGACACGAATGGCGAGGCGTCCGCCATTCTTGCCTTCGAAATCGAGCAGCTGGGCAATCACGCGCGCCGTCAGCACATGTTCGCCGGCCAGCAGCATCAGGCCATCTCGGCTGATCAGGTCGCGCGACAGCACCATCCCCGGCGCCAGCTCGCCCGACAGCACGGCCATGTCGCGCGGCGGCGTCTGCGTCTGGTCCATGAGGCTGCGAAAAGCGGCCACCACCGCCGGATCATAACGCTTGCCGCTGCTGTCATGGATCAGGGTGCGCGCTTCGTCGGCGCGCAGGCTGCGCTGCACCATGGCGCCGATCTGCAGGCCGTCATAGTCCGAAGCCAGCGCCAGGATGCGCGCGCCCAGCGGAATGGCCAGCCCCGCCAGGGCGTCGGGAAAGCCGGCACCGTCGAAGCGTTCGAGCTGCGAGCGCAGGATGACCGACACGGGCCGCAGCTCATCGAGCGCCATCAGCAACTGCTCGGCGCGCAGCGGATGCTTGCGAAAGGTGGCCAGCTGCTCGCCATTCCAGGCGCTGGCCGGCAGTTCCAGCAAGTCGTCACTCAGGCTGAGCTTGCCGATATCCTTGAGCAATGCCGCGATGAACACGTCGCGCACCTCCTGCGCTTCCAGGCCCAGCGCCTGGGCCAGCTTGCGCGACAGCTCGGCCACCCGGCGCGCATGGCCGGCCAACTTGCCGCCACGCATCTCGATCAGATTGGAAAACACCTTGATGGTGGTCACAAAAGTGGCTTTGAGCTTGTCATTGGCCGTCTGCAGCTCGTCATGCGACAGCTTGAGCTGACGCGTGCGCACGGCCACTTTTTCTTCCAGGCTGGCGTTGAGCAGCAGCAGCTGGGCGTTCTGGCTGGCCGTGAGCGCTTCCAGGCGCAGCTTGTCCTGCTCCAGCGCGCGCCGCTCAAGCGCATGGCGCACTACCAGCACGATGTCGTTCTCGTCCCACGGCTTGGTCACGTAGCGGTAGATTTCGCCGTGGTTGATGGCGTCGAGAATCGACTGAATATCGGCATAGCCGGTCAGCAGCAGGCGCATGGTGCCGGGCCAGCGCTGGCGCACCTGGGCCAGGAACTGCGCACCGTCCATCTGCGGCATGCGCAAGTCGGAAATGACCAGGTCCACCGCCTCGCTTTCCAGCACGGCCAGGCCAGCGGCACCGCTGTCGGCCGTCAGCATGCGGTAGCCATGCGGGCGAAACAGGCGCCGCAGGGCCGACAGGATATTCGGTTCGTCATCGACGCACAAAATGGTCGGCGGCGTGGTGGCAATGCTTGTCATGGGTAGTTGTCCGGTGGAAATCATGGCACCGCCAGCGGCGCCTGGCGCACGGGCAGCGTGATGCGAAACGTGGTGCCGCTGCCGACCACGCTGTGCACCTCGATGCGTCCGTGGTGCTTTTGCACGGTCGTGTAGGCCAGCGACAGCCCCAGGCCCGTGCCCTGGCCAACGGCCTTGGTGGTGAAAAAAGGGTCGAAAATGCGCGACAGATGCTCGGGCGCGATGCCGCCGCCCGTATCCTCGACCTCGATCCAGACTTCGTTGTCGTTCGCGCTGCCGGTGCGCAGCGTGATGCGTCCGCGCTCTTCGCCCATGGCGTGGGCCGCATTGACGACCAGATTCATGATCACCTGGTTCAGCTCCGAGGGCTGGCATTCGATATCGGGCATGTCGCCGTATTGCTTGATCACGTCGGCTTTGTACTTGACCTCGTTGTTGACGATGTTGAGCGTGGTGTCGATCCCCTGGCGCAGATCGGCCCAGACCCATTCCTGCAGCGCGTCGGAGCGCGAAAAATCCTTCAGGTCCTGCACGATGCGGCGCACGCGCACGATGCCCTCTTTCGATTCGCCCATCAGCTGGCCGATGTCGGTGCGCAGGAACGCCAGGTCGATCTGCTCGCGCAAGGCGCAAAGACGCTGCGCCACCGCAGGCGTGGCGATGTCGGCCTCGGCCTGTTCATAGGCGTCGAGCATGGTGAACAGGTCGGCCAGGTAGCCTTCGAGCGCGCCGAAATTGGAAAACACATAGCCGATCGGGTTGTTGATCTCGTGCGCCACGCCGGCGGCCAGCTGGCCGATCGAGGCGAGCTTTTCCGACTGCAGCAGTTTTTGCTGGGCCAGCGACAGCTTGTCGTTCAGTTCGCTCAAGGCCAGGTTACGCTCGCGCAATGCCAGCTCGGCGATTTCGCGCTGGCCGATATCGTCGGCCAGGCGCTCGTTCATCTCGGCCAGCTGCGCCGTGCGCCTGGCCACCAGGTTTTCCAGGTTATCGTGGGCGCGGCGCAGGGCGCTTTCGGCATTGCGCCGCTCGGTCACGTCGCGCAGCGTTTCGATCGCGCCGACCAGGCGCCCCTGGCGGTCGCGCAGCGGCGCCGCCGTGAAGTGCAGCCAGTGACCGCTGGCGCCAATATTGGGAAAGAAATCCTCGGCCTCGTAGGCGCCCGGGATCACCGACGAGGGCTTGAGCTTGCCCTGATACAAGCCTTGCACGCCCAGCGCGATATCGCCCGCCACCAGCAAGTCGGCCAGGCAGGCACGCGGCTTGCGATAAAACGCCTTCCAGTGCTCGCGCGTGCCGACCATCGCGGCGGCAGAATAGCCCAGCAACTGTTCGCAGGCACTGTTCCAGTGCGTCACCACATGGTCGGTATCGATGGCAAAGGTGGCCACCGGATGGCCGTCGAAGAACGCCGACAGGGCCGCGCCGGGAAAGATCGTGTCATCGTCTGGTCTCATGGTTCCCCTTTCAATACCGGCGTCACGCCAGCATGATGCGCGACATTTCATCGAAAGTGCGCTCGGCCTGCCGCAGCAGCGCAAACCAGTGCGCCTCGTCCAGCGCCACCAGGCGCCAGGCAGGCGACAGCGGCGGCACCAGCGCCGCCTCGATACCCGCCAGGTCCAGCGCGTGGGCAACGGCATTGGCCATGTGCACCAGCAGCGGCAGCCCGACTTCATCAAGGCGTTCGACTGCATGCTGGTCGGCAACCGCCTGCTGTATCGCGGCAGGAAACTTCCACCAGGCGGCCAGCGCGCTGCCCACCTGCGCATGGTCGATGGCGAGCACGGCAAGTTCAGCGTCGATCATCTGGCAATCATGGTGCTGACGATAGCTGCGCACCAGTGCATGCTGGTCGGGAAAGCGCGTGGCCAGCACCAGCGTACCGAGGTCGTGCAGCAGGCCCGCCGTGAAGGCTGTTTCCGGGTTGACCCCCATGTGTGGCGCCAGTAGCCGGGCCACCACGGCGGTAGCGAGCGAATGGCGCCAGAAACCCTGGAAGTCGAAACCGGCCACGGGTGCGAAGCTGCCCATCAGCGCACACGCCGTGACGACCGTACGGATACTGTGAAAACCGAGCACGGAAACGGCCTGGGCGATGCTGGTCACTTCCGACTGCATGCCGTAGAACGACGAATTGGCGATGCGCAGGGTCTTGGCCGCCATCGCCTGGTCCAGTTCGATCTTGTGCGCCAGCACATGCACATCGATATCCTGCTGCTCCATGCTCGACAGCAATTCCAGCACCACCGCCGGCAGCGACGGCAGTTCCTGGATCTGCCGGATGACATGCTCAAGGATCAACGGTGTCATACGCCGTCGCCCTGCCGGTAACGCTGCAGCAAGGCCAGCAGACCGGCGCCGGCGGCGTCGGGCGGCGTGCCGCGGAACAGGATGGCCAAGCGTTCGAGCTGGCGTTGGTGTGCGGCAGCGGCGTGCGCCAGCTCGGCTGCATCACTCACAGGGGCGGCGGCAATCCAGCAGCTTTCGACGCCGCGCCTGCGCAAGGCAGCCAGGCTGGCCGCCGTCAGCACGGCGCCCTGCGCCAGCAGCACGGTGCCACTGGCGTCGCTGAGGGCGCGCGCCAGGATGGCGCCCTCCTGCACTTGCTGCAGCGGCAATTCGCGTTCTTCCCCGTTCATGGCGGTGCTCCGGCACGCGACAGTGTCACCAGGCTGCCGCGCGAGCGCGAGCGCGCGCCCATCGCGTGCAGCGCCACCGCGTAAGCCTCGCCGCCGATAACGATCAGGTGCTGCGCACCGGCACGCGATTCAAACAGCCCAGGCAAGGCGAGCGCCGCTTCGCTGCCCAGGAGCGTAGCGCCATGCTCGAACAACTGCGCGGCGGCGGCATTGATAAAAGCGACCATGCCATCCTCGTCGAGCCCCAGCACGGGTAGCGGCAGGAACTGCAGCACCTCGCGGGCGATGCCCAGGCTGACTTCGTCGCGGCTGATCTGATGCTGCTGCTGGCACAGCAAGGCCTGCATGGCGTCATTGACAACGGCCAGCGCAAGATTGGCCTCGTGTAGCTGCTCATGCAGGCGCACGTTATCGTCGTCGATGCTTTTCAGGCGGAATGCTTCGGCGATATGGCCGCGCAATTGCTGGTCGTCCCACGGTTTGGTCAGGAATTTGAAGATGGCGCCTTCGTTGACGGCGTCCGTCACGGCCTGGAGTTCCGTGTAGCCCGACAGCATGATGCGCATGGTCTGCGGATATAGCAGCCTGGCGTTGCGCAAAAAATCGGCGCCCAGCATGCCCGGCATGCGCTGGTCCGACACGATCACATCGACCGCATGGGCAGCCAGCAGATCGAGTCCCTCCTGTCCACTGGAGGCAGTCAGGATATGGTATGCGTCGCGCCGCAGCAGGCGCTTGAGCGACGCAAGAATATTTTGCTCGTCGTCGACCAGCAGCAAGGTGCGCCGAGGCGCGTCCAGCCCTTCCGGCGCATGGTGCACATTCATCGGACCATCCTGTCGTCGCGACAGCGACATCAGAGCTTGCATGTAGGGAACTGCCGCGCATGGCATGCCTGCGCAACAATCTGCTTGCCTGAAATTATACGGCTAAATATTCCGTTTTAGCATGTATTACATGCGCGCCGGACATGGCATGTCGCGGTAGAAAACAAAGCCGCCGACGCCGATGGTTTTCGTCTCGGCTTTCACGCTGTAGACCAGTGTATTCTTGTTGGCCTCCACGCGCAGCAGATTCTTGTGCAGCGATGCGTTGGCATGCGCGCTGGCCAGATTCGGCCAAGGCTGCAATTGAAGGTGTAATTCGGCCGCAGCGGAATCATACGACCAGCGGCCCGGATTGAAGAAGGCAAAGCCGCCGTCGAAGCGCAAGCGGCCATCCTTGAACTGGGTCAGGCAGATGCCGGGAAACTCGCCGGGCGGGTTGTACCAGGTGGCGGCCACTTCGCCGCTTTCCGGCGCGGCCTTGCCCGGCATCTGCAAGCCAGGCTTGCCCGCGCCCTGCCCCATCATGCCGGTGCAGCCGGCCAGCAGGGCCAGGGAAGAGAGCATCGCTGCCGTTGTCATCGTTTTGCTGTGCATGTCCGTCCCGTGGTGATATTGCTAAACAGCAATCTTAGACCGGCACAGCCGGCGGTTCAAGCGGACACCGCACATAAGCGACAATTAGTTTTCGGCTGCAGCCTTGGCCGCCGCTTCACGCAATTTGTCCTTCTTGCTCTTGCGCGCGCCCTTCACCCCGCCGTTGACGGTGTCGGTCACGGCGCTCACCGGCGTGGCCAGCTCGGTCGGCTCGAAGCCGGCCACCACTTCGCGCACGATGCGCAGGTCGTTGCGGTTTTCGATCAGGCGGAAATGCGCTTCCGTGTCGGCCGTGATGAAACTGACCGCCATGCCGCTTTCGCCGGCGCGGCCGGTGCGGCCGATGCGGTGCGTGTAGTCGACGGCCGACCGCGGCAAATCGTAATTGACGACGGCCGGCAGGCCGGCGATATCGATGCCGCGCGCGGCCACGTCGGTGGCGACCAGCACCTGCAGGCGGCCCGCCTTGAAGTCGGCCAGCAACTGGCTGCGCGTGCCCTGGCTGAATTCACCGTGAAAAGCGCCCACGTGCAGGCCGGCACGCTGCAGCTTGTCGGCCACGTGTTCGGCCGCATACTTGGTGGCGACAAACACCAGCACCCGCTCCCACTGGTGCTGCAAAATCAGATAGCGCAGCAGTTGGGTGCGACGCGGCACATCGACCGTGACCGCGCGCTGCACGATATCGGGCTTGTCCTGCGGCTCGGACGCCACTTCGATGCGCACCGGGTCGACCAGCAGACTGCCGGCCAGCGCCTGTACGCTGTCGGGGAAAGTGGCCGAGAAAAACAGGTTCTGGCGTTTCGCCGGCAGCAGCGCCAGCACGGCGTTGATCTCGTCGGCAAAGCCCATGTCGAGCAGGCGGTCCGCTTCGTCCAGCACGAACAGCGAGACGCCAGCCAGCTTGACAGCATTGTGCTTGACCAGGTCCAGCAGCCGGCCCGGCGTGGCAACCACGATATCGGCGCCGCCGCGCAAGTCCATCATCTGCGGATTGATCGAGACACCGCCGAACAGCACGGCAATCTTCAGTTTGACGGGCAAGGGCTTGGCCAGCGCATGCACGGTCTGCCCCACTTGCGCGGCCAGTTCGCGCGTGGGCACCAGGATCAGCGCGCGCACCTGGCGCGGGCCGGCGCTTGGGGCCATCAGCGCCTGCAGCAGCGGCAGCGCATAGGCGGCCGTCTTGCCGGAACCGGTCTGGGCGGCGCCCAACACATCGCTGCCGCGCAGGATGGCGGGGATGGCCTGCGCCTGGATCGCGGTGGGCGCGGCGTAGCCGGCCTTGTCGACGGCGCGCAGCAGTGAGGGAATCAGACCCAACGAGGAAAATGGCATGGCGGGCCTTCTTGTATTCTTGAAAAGGCGCCAGTATAAAGCAATGCTTACTGCTTGGGCATTTGCCTGACTGGCTGGCCGGCTGCATCGTAGCCCGGCATGCCGCGCCGGATCGCATGCGAAAAGTCGGGGTCGTCATTGGCGGCCCGCGCACGCGCCGTAATATGGCCGCCATCGCGCAACTGCTGGAAGGTCAAGCCCGGTACCAGCGCGCGCACGTCGAACAGGTAGCGGTCCAGGTAGCCCGACGCCAGCAGCCGGTAGTCGAACGGCAGGCCCGGCACGATGCGGCGCGCCATCTCGAACACGATGGTGGTGCAGTTGGCGGTGAGCGTGTTGTAGAACTGCGGCTTGCGCTTCAGCTCATCGGCTTCGTCCAGGTAGGCCAGGAACAGCGAGCGCATGGCGGCGCGCGGCATCATCACGCGGTACAGATGGATATCCTCGCCGCGCGCGTTGGTGCGTACGCGCACGATATCGCGCTCGTCGGCGGCGATCAGGCTGGTTTCGAAATGCTTGAAAAAGCCGCCGATGGCGGAAAAGCTCTCGCCCTTCTCTTTCCTGATCTCGATCGAAAAGGTGAGAAAACGGCCATCGGCAAAGCCGAACGACACCAGGGTATGAGCGATCAACGGCCCGGTCCAGTACGACAGCGCCGTATCGACCGTGCGAAGCTCGTCGAGGTTGTAGCTGCGCTGTTCCCACTTGACGGTGTAATCGTCGTCGCTGCGCCAGTCGAAATTGCGCACATTATCCAAGGTCACCACACTGCCCTTGACGCTGCCCGTCACATTCTTCGCCACATCGTCGGCCCAAGTACGGTCCTGCATTGGTGCGATCAGGCTCCACCACAGCAGCAGCAAGATGAAGCCGCCCGCATACGGCAACAAGGCGCGCGCGGCGCCGCGCGTCCACCACAGCGCGATGCTGCCGACGCCGAGCGCCGCCCACAGCACGGCGCCGATGGTTTGCGCCGCCACGCCGCCGGCCAGCTGGTACCACAGCGCCAGCGCGCCCCACAGGGCACTCAGGAGAATAACAAGGGAAGCGGCCAGTTTGCCGATGGTGACCAGCACGGAGCTGGCGCGAGGTGATAGGAATGTCATGCCTGGATTATAGAGCCAAGCAAGTATTTCGAACCGCCCGATGCCGAAACGGAAAATTATTTGCTTGATAATTATTTTCATGAGAGCATTCCGCCATGCTGGCCGGATAGGCAGGCCAGCACTATTCACAGTCACTCAAACCAGGATACAAGCAATGGACAATACCTCCGCCAGCATTCTCATTTCGTTTTTACCATTGATACTGATGTCACTGGTGATGGCAATCGCCGCCAATTTGCTTGCCAAGGAAAAAGGCCGCAGTGTCACCAAATGGACCATCCTCGCCTTGATACCTATCGTCAACTTCGGGTGCATCTGGTTTTTTATCGGCGCGACCAATCTGAATACGGAACGCAAGCTTGACGAGATACTCAAACGGCTTGATCAGAAAATTTGAGCGCCAATGACTTCTCACGCAAACCTGACAAACTTCAACCACAGAAAATGCCGCCGCGTCGGACAAGCACTGATTGACGGGCCAAGCGCCCTCTTCCCGCCGCCGTCCATTGATGATTACGGATGGCTGGAAGCGGAGTTTTATCTGTCGATCAAATGGCCCGGCTTCCAGCAATACGAATCCTTGCAAGTTTTCTGCGACGATTCCATGAACCGGGAAGAAAATTTCCTGCCACCGATGATGCGGCGGTGCGTGTGGCATCGCGCTGCGGACATGCACAAGCCGGGTCCATGGCCAACGGCGACAGTCGAGATCGGCTACATTCGTGATCATGCCCGCATGGATGCCTTGCTGTGGCAGATACAGGGCAAGCTCGCTTGTCTGCCGTTTGCGCAAGTAGGGCTATCGCTGCAACGCGATGTCGCCGAAATAGTAGATGACCAAACGGAGCCGGAATGCCGCATCCGGGCGCGCAACGGCGTGCAATCGATTAATTACTGGTCGGTGCAGGTGCCGGCGGCAACGCTGGGGTTTTCGTATCGCCAGCTCCACGCCGACCTGCTGGCCGAGTTCGAACCCATCTCGCCAGAAGGATGGCGCGAGCATCATGATCGCGATTTGCGTGGCGAGCCCCAGTCCGGATGGAAATGCGAACCGGGATTTCGTCCAGCCGATACACCACTACCTTGAAAGCACGCCCATGCACGCCCCCATCCCCATCCTGCGCAGCTTTTCGGAAACCAAGGCGCGCGAATTTTATGTCGATTTTCTCGGTTTCGAGGTTGACTGGGAACATCGTTTCGATCCCACTGCACCGCTCTACATGCAGTTGCAGCGCGGTGAACTAGTCTTGCATTTGTCCGAACATCATGGCGACGCCACGCCGGGCGCCGCGCTGCTGATCCCGGTCGACGATATCGCCGCCCTGCAGGCCGAGTTGCTGGCGAAGGACTATCCCTATGCGCGCCCCGGCGTGCGCGACGAGGACTGGGGCCGCATCATGGAAGTGGCTGACCCGTTCGGCAACAAGCTGCGTTTCTGGCAACGACTGGCGGAATCTTGATGATTGCCGGCAAAAACTGTGCATATTGATCAAATTCCTGTGGCCGCAGCGCCCAGGCCATGCATTTACGGCGGCTGAATCGGGTTACACTACAATATTGCGTAATAGCAATTTTATGGGGAGTGCCTGGTGCTGGTCATACTTGGATTTATCGTCGTGCTGTTTTCCGTCTTTGGCGGCTTTGCCCTGCAGGGCGGGCATCTGGCGGCGCTGTTCCAGCCGCTGGAACTGTTGATGATCGGCGGCGCGGCGCTGGGGACTTTTTTTGTCGGCAATGATGCCAAGGCGATCCGCGCCACGTTTGCCGCCATGCCGACCCTGTTTCATACCGCGCAGTACACCAAGTCGCGCTATCTGGAACTGATGGGGCTGATGTACGACGTGCTGAGCAAGGTCAGGAAGGAAGGCCTGATGTCGATCGAGGACGATGTCGACGATCCTTACCGCAGCCCGGTATTCACCAAGTACCCATACACGCTCGGCGACGAACATTTGCTGGAATTCATTACCGACTATCTGCGCCTGATGGTGTCGGGCAATATGGACGCCTACCAGATCGAAAACCTGATGGACAACGAAATGGAAACCCATCACGAAGACGCGGAAATGCCGATCCAGACGATCTCGCAACTGGCCGACGCCATGCCCGCCTTCGGCATCGTGGCCGCCGTGATGGGGGTGGTGCATACCATGGCCTCGGTCGGCCTGCCGCCGGCCGAGCTTGGCGTGCTGATCGCGCAGGCGCTGGTGGGCACCTTTATCGGCATCTTGCTGGCATATGGCTTTATCGCGCCACTGGCCAGCCTGCTGCGCCGCAAGCACCATGAAACCGCCAAGATGTACCAGTGCGTGAAAGTGACCCTGCTGGCCAGCCTGAACGGCTACGCGCCGGCCTTGGCAGTCGAGTTCGGCCGCAAGGTGATTTCGGCCACCGAGCGCCCGTCCTTCAGCGAACTGGAAAGCCACGTGCGCCAGGTCAAGACGCGCAACTGAGATAGGGCGGTCACTGCTGCGGGCAGCTGACCTCCTCTTCGTTATACAAGCTCATCGGCACGCGCTGGCCGTCGACTTCCAGCTCGCGCACCTTCGGCGGCACCAGCGAAAACTCGCCGGCCTGCAGCTTTTCACGCAGCGGCTGGCAGCGCAGCGTGTCGCCCGGAATCTGGCCGCGCGCATACCAGCCGCCGTCTTCCTTTTCCGCCAGCAAGACCGAGGTGGCGCGTGGATCATTGCTGATCAACAGCACTTCCTGGCGGCCATCGCCGTCGAAATCGAGCACATAGGCATCGCATAACTGCCCTGCCCGCTTCAGGCAGGCCGGCAGGCGCCAGCTTGGGCCGGCCTGGCTCCAGTCCTGCTGCAAGAAGCTGTTGGGCAACTTGATCGTGGCCGGGCGCACGATCAGGTTGATCGCCACATCGCTGAGCGCCCCCGTGTCATCGAAACGGTTCTCGCGCTGCAGCATGGCCTCGGCGCGCGCGCGAATGATGGCCGCCTCCGGGCCCTTGCGATACTTGAGTTCCTGCAAGGCCGCCTGGCCATAGCGGGCGCCCTGGAAACGCAGGTACTCGAAATCAAACTTGTCGGCGCCGACCTTGCCGCTATCCAAACGCGCCATCTGGCTGGCCACCGACAGGCGGGCCGGGTCCATCAGCGGCGACAGCAGCGCCAGCATCACCAGCAAGCTGATAAAGGCGGTGCCCACGTTGACATTGGCGATCCAGTTCAGCCAGTCGCCATACTTGCTGGCGGCCCAGGCATAGCCGACCGCGTAGCAGCTGGCAATCAGCAGGCACGCCGCCGCAGTCAGGCGCTCGGCTGTCCAGCCGTGCGCCATCACGCGCAAGGTCAGCGCATAGATGGCGATGCCGACCAGCCACGGCAACAGCAGGCACGACAGGCGCGTGCCGAAGCGGATGCCGCGCGCCACGCCCAGGCCCGCTTCGCCATTCTGGAAGGCCGCATTGATCAGCACCACCAGCAGGCCGGCCATGCCCAGCAGCACGGAGGCTGCATGGCGCGTGGCCCACAACCGCTCGAAGCCGATAAACGGCAGGGTCAGCAGGAAGCCGGCCACCAGCACGGCGGCGATCGGCATCAGCCACGACAGCAGCACCAGCAGCAAGGTGCGGATGCCGCGCACGATGGACGGGCGCACATCGGTGATATGGATCGCAAACGAGAACGCAAAGCACAGCACGGGTATCACGAACCAGGGCTGGGCCAGCAGCTTTTTCAGGAAGTTCAGCTTGATCAGCAGGAACAACTGCCCGCCCAGCCACAGCACCAGCACCAGCACGGCCACGAACAGCAGCGAAAACAGCAGCTGGATGCCGAGCTTCCAGGCAATTTCAAAATAGGTGGCATAGCTGGCCAGGCGGCGGCCATCCTGTGCGCTGGCCAGCACCAGCGCGTGGGCAATATAGAAGCCCACCACGCAACCGCCGAACAGCTGGAGCGACAGCACGCGCAGCGGCGCACCGGGCTTGTAGTTACCCCATATAAAATGCTCGGCGCCGCGCGACACGTCATGCAGCGCCAGCACTGTCAACACCAGCGCCGCGCCCGCCATCCACAGCCCGATGCGGCGCAGCGACAGATGGCCCAGGCTGGACACCAGCAGCACCGGCAGCAGCAAGCCCATCAGCATCAGCGGCGCCAGCAAGTATGGCTCGGTGGCGGGCCATGCATTGGCTTGCGCGGCGCTGTACAGCCAGTACAGCAGCAGGCCTTGCAGCAAGCCCGCGACCAGGCGCGTGACGGCGATGCGCGGCGCCACCACCGGATCGAGTAAAACAGTCGGGTTGCCAGTCGCGGCTTGCATGGGTGTCCTTTATGGTCTGATGCGCTATCGTCCGGGCATTATTGCATTTCGTTATGCCTGCCTCAAGCCGGATACGCGCAGCGGCAGGCTTTGCGCCAGCCCCCAGGCCAGCTCCGGCACGATGAACAGCCACAGCACCGGCTCCCCGGTAACCAGCAGCGCCCAACCCATCCACAAGGAAAACAGATAGCGGGCGGCGGCATCGTAACGGCCGAAGCGCGGCTGCGGGTCAACGATGCGCAGCACCGACCAGACCAGCACCACGCTGCCCAGCAGGCAGCCGATCAGCAGATGAAACGGCGCGAACACCGGCAAGGGCGCGCCGCCGAGCCGCACATTCACCGTGCTCAATTGTTCGCGCAGCAGCAGCAAGCTCCACGGCGTGGCGAATGCCCCCGTCATCAGCACATCATAGATGGCGCTGGCGCGTACCAGGCGGCGAAAAGCGGGAATCGGGAACATGGGCAAACTCCTGTCAAATAAAGACGCTCATGCTAAAGCGTGGAGTACACTCCAGGGTCAAGCACTTTAACGGAGAAGTCCATGCGGATTGGTGACATGGCACAGGCCACGGGATTGAGCCGCGATACCCTGCGCTTCTATGAGAAACGCGGTTTGCTGCGCGCGCGGCGCGGCGCCAACAACTACCGCGACTACCCGCCTGACGCGGTCGCCTGGCTGCGCTACCTGCGCACGGCGCAGGAACTCGGTTTTACCCTGGCGGAAATCGAGGCCGACATGCCACTGCTGGCGGCACCGGATGCGCCGGAAACGGCAGCGCTGCTGCGCGCGGCGCTGTCCAATAAACTGGCGGACATCGATGCGCGCATCGCCGGCCTGTCGCAGCTGCGCGCGGAACTGGCGCGGCGCCTGGAGACGCAGATGCAATCGTGTCCGCTGCGGGGAGCACATGATGCAGCTGCTTAAGCTCTTGCCACTGCTATTGCTGCTGGCGGCAGGCACCGTGAAAGCCGAGCTGGCCTGCGGCGACTTGCTGGCAAACCTGAAGCAGAAACCCGCCTACCTGGTCTATCAAGGCTGCAAGCAGGAAATGGCGCTGCAGGACCAGCCCTTTGTCGCACGCTACCGGGTCGAAGGCAAACAGGCACAGCAGGCAGAAGCGTATCTGCGCCGCAGCTACGGCTTGCCCGAACTGAAACGCTATTGCTGCATGTGGGACAGTACGCCGCATTTCTGGCGCGACCGCCGCAGCGGCATCGGCTATATGCTGGTGATGGCTTCGGGCGAAACGCAAGTACGCACGCGTGAAGCGTGGCCGCAGATCGAGCATTTCGAACTTAAAGTCAGCGCTTACGCACAAGACCCGTGAAGCTGTCAGTCCAGTTCGTGGCTGGCCACCAGCACGCCGTCGGCATCGGCATAGATCCAGTCGCCCGGTGACACCGCCACGCCGCTGATCTGCACGCGCACGTCGCGCTGGCCGGCGCCGGTCTTGCCGCTTTTGCGCGGATGCGTGGCCAGCGCCCGCACGCCGATCTGGCAGACATTGATTTCATCGCAGTCGCGGATGCAGCCATCGACCACGATGCCGGCCCAGCCATTGTGCTCGGCCAGCGCGCCCAGCTGGCCACCGACCAGCGCGCAGCGCAGGCTGGCGCCACCATCGATTACCAGCACCTGGCCCTTCCCCGGCATTTCCAGGGTGCTGCGCACCAGGGCGTTGTCTTCGTGCACTTTCAAGGTGGTGGCCGGGCCGCAGAAACGCGCTTTCTGGCCGAACGATCGATACACGGGCGGCAAGACGGCCAAGGTGCCGTCTTCCAGCATGGAGGCATAATCGTCGCACAGGTCGGTGGTGGCAAAAGTCATGGCAGCTCCGGAGTCGTTGCGGTTAGTCATGATTCTATGCCTTTTGCAGCGCCACGGCGCGTGTTTTTCTTCCACCCCCACGCCGGTCAACACGAATACCAGCGCCGGCCGCCTGCCATCCATCAGCGAGCCTGGAGTGCGTTGCAAGACAGGGGCTCACGACGCTGGCCTGGGTCCGGCCAGCCGCGCCTGCATCAAGATGACCACCAGCAGGAAGGCGCCGCGTATCACCGCCTGCCAGTAGACGCTCAGGTTGATCACCCCCAGGCCGTTCTCGAAGTTGAGCAGGTTGAAAATCAGTCCCAGCAGCAGCGCGCCCATCACCGTCGAGACGACCGAGCCGACGCCGCCGCTGAGCAAGGTGCCGCCCAGCACGACGGCGGAAATCGCCACCAGGTCCCAGCCCATGCCTTCGTTCGGCTGGCCTGCCGCGAACTGCGCCGCCAGGATTGCGCCGGCCAGGCCGGCCAGCAGGCCGCTCAGCGTATAGACTTCGATCAGGGTGCGTTCGACATTCAGGCCCATCATGCGCGCCGCTTCGGCGCTGCCGCCGACAGCCAGCGTGCGCTGGCCAAAGCCGCTGTAGCGCAGCGCGACGGCGGCGCCGATGAACACCAGCAGCGCGATCAGGAACGGAATCGGCATGCCCCACAAGTCGCCCTGGCCAAATTGCGTAAACCAGGTTTCCCACGAGACATCGACCGGTTGGTTGTCGGCCAGTCGCAGCGCCAGACCATAGGCACCCAGGCTGGTCGCCAGCGTGACGATAAACGGCTGCAAGCGCATGTGCGCGATGATCAGGCCGTTGACCAGGCCGCACAGGCCGCCGGCCAGTACGCCAGCACCGATCGCCAGCAGCGGCGACTGGCCGGAAAAAAGCGCCGAAACGACGCTCGACAAAGCGGCCACCTTGCCGACGGACAGGTCAATGCCGCCGGTGATGATGACGAAGGCCATGCCGATGGCGACCAGCACGAACATCGCGTTGTAGCGCAAAAAGGAGAACAGGTTATAGGCACCGGCGAAGTTTTCATAGCGCATGGCGCCAAAGGCGACCAGCGCCAGCAAAACAGACAGGATGGCGATATTTTTTTTCGCTTGCATGGTCGGACTTTCAAAAGCGGACAAAGGGGAGCGCCTGCTGACCATCAGTGGCGCCGCTGCAGGTAGACCGCCAGCACGATAATGGCCGACTTGACCACCAGCGCGCTGGCATCCGTCACACCGTGCGCCAGCAGCGTGTAGCGCACCAACTGGATGAACATGGCGCCGGCCAGCGTGCCGGAAATACTGGCGTGGCCGCCACTCAGCAGCGTGCCGCCGACAGCGACGGCGGCGATCGCTTCGAGTTCGACGCCGGCACCGACCAGGTTGGCGTCGGACGACGAATTGATGGCCACGGCGACCAGTCCGGCCAGTCCCGCCAGCACACCGCTGAGGGCGTACACGGCCAGCTTGACGCGCTGCACCGGCACGCCGGCCAGCCGCGCGGCGCGCTCGTTGCCGCCGACGGCCAGGATCTGGCGACCGAACAGCGTGGCGCGCAGCACCCACGCCACGACGGCCACCAGCACCAGCATCAGCACGACCTGCACCGGCACGCCGAGCACGCGGCCGGTGCCTATCCACTGGAAGCCGGGGTTGCTGAAAGTTTGCAACTGGCCGTTGGTCATCACTTGGGCGATGCCGCGCCCGGCGATGTACAGCACCAGCGTTGCGACGATGGCCTGGATGCGCCAGCGCGTCACCAGCCAGCCGTTGAACAAGCCGCACAGCGTCGCCGCCAGCAGTGGCATCACAAACGCGGCCAGCAACCCGGCCGGGCCAGCGACGTGCAGGAACAGCAGCGGCGCCAGCGTGCCGGCGATCGCCATCAGCGAGCCAACCGACAGGTCGATGCCGCCGGTGGCGACCACCAGCGTCATGCCGAGCGCGACAATGACGATGGTCGCCACCTGTGTCAGGTTGACGTTAAATGTCTGCAGCGACAGGAAATTGCTCGTGAAGGCGATATTAAACAGCAGCAGCGCCGCCAGCGCGAGCCAGACGCGCGGCACGCGCGCCAGCGCGCCAGCCAGCCTGGCCGGCGAGGAACGGGACCCGGTGGCCGGAATGGGTGTGGTCATGGTGGCAGTTACCTTGTTGTCAAATCGTGCTCGTTGGTGGGCTGGTGCGCCATCGCTGTCATGATGGACGCCTCGCTGATCTGCGCGCCGCGCAGTTCGTGCGTCGTGGCGCCGTCGCTGATGACGATGACCCGGTCGGCAGCCGCGACCAGTTCTTCCAGTTCCGACGCCGTCATCAGCATCGCCATGCCATCGCGCGCCAGTTCGTTGATCAGGCCGAGGATTTCAGCCTTGGCGCCGACGTCGATGCCGCGCGTCGGTTCGTCCAGCAGCAGCAGTTTCGGGTTGGTGCACAGCCAGCGCGCCAGCAAGACCTTTTGCTGGTTGCCGCCCGATAGTTCGCGGATCGGCTGGTCCGGGTGCGCGATCTTGATGCCGAGCCGCTGTATGAAGCGGCCGACGATTTCCTCCTGCCTGGCACGGTCGATCACGCCGTAGCGGCACAGCGCCGGATACAGCACCAGGCTGAGGTTTTCGCGCACCGACATGCCCGGTATGATGCCTTCGGCCTTGCGGTCTTCGGGCAGATAGGCGATGCCGGCGCGGATCGCGTCGAGCGGCGTGCGCAGCACGACGTCGCGGCCGTCGATGCGCAACGCGCGCCGCGCGCTCGGATCGGCGCCGAACAGCGCGCGCATCAACTCGGTGCGCCCGGCGCCCAGCAAGCCCGCCAGGCCGACTTTTTCGCCGCGCCGCACCGACAGGCTGGCGTCGCGTACTTTTGGCGGCGCGCTGACGCCTTCGGCTTCCAGGAACGGCGCGCCGGCCGGCGCCGCCTGCGCCTGCGTGGCGTCGGCGGCCGGCAGCAGCACCTGTTCCAGCGCGCGTCCGAGCATGGTGGTGATCAGGTCGATCTTCGACATGTCGCGCATCGGGCTGTCGGCGACGGTGCTGCCGTCGCGCATGATGGTAACGTGGTCGCAGACGGCGTACAGTTCGTCGAGCCGGTGGCTGACGAAGATAATGGAGCGGCCTTCGGCCTTCAGCTGGCGGATCACGCCGAACAGCCGTTCGGCCTCGCGGTCGTCGAGCGACGACGTCGATTCGTCGAGGATCAGCAGGCGCGCATCGACCGAGACGGCGCGCGCCATCGCCACCATTTGCTGGGTCGCCGTGCTGCATTCCATGACTGGCTTGCGCACGTCGACATCGACGCCGAAGCCGGCCATCAATCGCGTCGCCTCGTGCCGGGCATGGCGCCAGTCGATCAGGCCGAAGCGCCGCGGCTCGCGGCCGAGAAAGATGTTTTCGGTGATCGAGCGGTAAGGCACCAGGTTGATTTCCTGGTAAATCGTACTGATGCCGGCCGCGCGCGCCTGCTTGGGCGTCGAAAAATGCGCTTGGGCGCCTTCGAACAGGATATCGCCGCTGTCGCGCTGATACGCGCCGGTCAGGATCTTGATCAGCGTCGACTTGCCAGCGCCGTTCTGGCCGATCAGCGCGTGCACCTGCGCATGTCCGACTTCCAGGCTGGCGTCGCTGAGCGCCGCGATATGGTTGAATTTCTTGCAGATGCGCTGCATCTGCAGCACAGGGCCGCCTGTGGCGCCGACTGTATGCATGGCTTGTCTCCTGATATTTCCCGGCGTGCTCTGGCGTCGGCCTGGGCCGCGCCGGGCGCTCTGCTGGCGCCGTGTCCGGGAGGGTGCCGGCCTTGCAGCCGGCGCTTGCTGCACGCTGGCAGCGACAGCTTGATCAATAGGCGTTCGCCATGCTCGACTGGGCGTTCGACTTGTCATACAGCGCGTCGTTGACCTTGACCCATGGTTCGATCTTTTCACCCTTGGCCGAGCGCTGCGCGGTCTGGCAGGCCAGCGGTCCGAAGAACGGACTCGATTGCACCGTCGCGCCCATCTTGCCGGCGGCGATCAGTTGCAGCGCATCGCGGGTGCCGTCAACGCTGACGACGATGACGTCCTTGCCGGGCTTTTTGCCGGCCGCTTCAAGCGCGACGATGGCACCGACCGCCATTTCATCGTTGTGCGCATACACGGCCGTCACATCGGGGTGCGCCTGCAGCAGCGTTTCAGCCACCTGGCGACCCTTGTCGCGGTTGAATTCGCCGTTTTGCGACGCCACGATCTTCATGCCCGGCTGGGTCTTGATCAATTCGTCGAAGCCGCGTTTGCGGTCGTTGGCCGGCGACGAACCTGTAGTGCCTTCGAGTTCGATGATGGTGGCCTTGCCGCCGGTTTTCTCGATCAGCCATTTGGCCGCACGCCGGCCCTGGTCGACAAAGTCGGAACCGATAAAGGTGAGGTAGTCGCGGCCGGCCCTGACGACTTTCTGGTCGACGTTGCGGTCGACCAGTATCAGTGGAATTTTGGCGCGCTTGGCTTTCATGACGGCCGGGATCAGCGGCTTTTCCTCACGCGGCGGCAGCACGATCAAATCCACTTTCTGGGCGATCAGGTTGTCGACGTCGGATACCTGCTTGGCGGCCGAACTGCCCGCGTCGGTGACGATCAGATCCCAGTTACATTTCGCCGCAATGTCGCGCATGCTCTGCGTTTCGGCGATGCGCCACGGGTTATTGTTTTCGGACTGTGCAAAGCCGACCTTGTAGCGTGCCTTTTGCTGCACCTGCGGTGCTGCGTCGCTTGCCTGCGCCGTGTGCGCGCCGCAGGCTGCTGCCAGAGCCAGGGCGGCATGCAAGGTGGTCTTTGTCAGGATGCTGGCGGGATTGCTGCGCATAGTGTTCTCCATAGTCTCTTTTATATGCCTCAAGGGCGTGGTTGTTCATCCGGCGCCAGCAAGGTGGCTGGATGACAGGGCCATTTTTTCACCATTAATAAATTTAGTCAACGTGAATTAATATTATTACTAAAAATGATTAACCTGCAGGCGAGGCGTGGCCGTGCGCCTGCCTGGCGCCGGCATGGCAAACAAAAAGGCTATGTCACCATCAAATGTGGGAACGACCCCAACGTGGCCCTGAGCAAGCTTTCGGGGGACAATATTCTCCTGGCGTCGAGTATCCAGCGCCAGCCCAGGTAGTTGGACAGATAGCGCGTCGCGACGCCATGAAAGGCGCGCAGCCAGCCACGCAGCCGGCTGTGGTACGCGTTGACGTTCTGCACATGCACCGTGCCGCGCACACGGATGCCGGCCCGCAAGTTGACGGCTTCATGCAAAATGCCGATCTCCCTGGCAAACACCGGATAGGCCGGATGGCCATCGCTGACCAATAAAATGTCGCGGTCGATCACCGCTGGCAGGCAGGCGTGCAGTTTTGCCTTGGTCAGCTGGCCAAGACCAGTGACGAAATCGACGGTTTGTCCCGTGCGGTCACGCGCCACCAGAACACACACCTGCTGATTGGAAATGCCAGGTTTGCCTGCGCGGCCAGCGCGCTTGCGTGCCGGACGCGTCAGGTGCCGTGAACCTTTTTGCGACTCCAGCACATACATCTCGTCGGCCTCGGTGATGCCGTGCAGGCAACGCGGCCGGTCGGTCCTGGCGAGCGCAAGAAAACGATGGCGCCAGCGAAAACTGGTGTTGCGATGAATAGTCACTTGCGCGGCGGCCTTGCGCACCGAAAACGAATTGAGCAAACAATCCGCATAGGCCAGCCATCGTTCCTTGTGGTGCAAATAGGCCAGCCATCGTTCCTTGTGGTGCAAATAGGCCAGCGGCGTGCCTGTCAAGGCATTGAAAGTTTTGCCACAAGGAACACAGCGATAGCGTTGCAGGCCATGGGCCTGGCCGTGGCGGTGGAAATGTATCGACTGACAGACGGGGCAATGCAGTTGCGCCTGCACTGTCTGCTCAATCAGCGCTGCCGCCGCCTCCTGCGGCGCGCTACTGCGCAACAAGTTGCTGCTGGCAATACGCTGGCGATGCGATAGCAGTGAAAATTGTTTGGCGAAAATCTGCCACTGGGCTGTGTCCATGATCGGCTCCTGGAAGGAAATACCTGATCAGTTAGACAGCAGCAACTGCTTGGCGTTCCCACTGCTTTCGATGACATAGCCAACAAAAACAACGAAGAGTGGAGGTTGGTGCGGTGCGGCCTTGGGCGGCCGCGCCGGATCAGGCGGCCGCTTGCGCAGCGACCGAGTCACGTTCGACCAGCGGGCATTCCATTTTGATCGATGGGCGGCGCAGCTTGCGCGTGGCGCCGGCCGCTTGCGGCTCGCGCGCCTGTTCGATCAGCGTTTCGGCGGCCCAGCGGCCCATTTCATAGTTCGGCAGCAATACCGTGGTCAGCGCCGGCCGCGTGTAACGGGCAATTTCCTGATCGTCGTAGCCCATGATCGACAAGTCCTGCGGCACGCGCAGCCCCAGGTGCTGGGCGGCCTCGATCGCGCCCAGCGCCATCAGGTCGCTGGCGCAATAGATGGCGCTGGGCGGGTTGGCCCCGGTCAGCAGTGACGTAGCCTGGGTGAAGCCGGTGCCGAACAGCCAGTCGCCGTCGCGCACCAGCGCCTGGTCGAACGGGATGTCGGCCGTCGCCAGCGCCTGGCGATAGCCCTTGTAGCGGTTTTGCGCCGCATCCATCCACGGCTCGCCATTGATGAAACCGATACGCCGGTGGCCGGCATCGATCAGAAACTGGGTCGCGCTATGGCCGCCGACCAGGTCGCCCGGCACCACCGACGCATAACTGCGGTCCGTGCTGTAGCAGTTCAGCAACACCGTCGGGGCGCTGCGCAGTAACGCCGGCACCTCGACGGCGCGAGTGAAAATCGTCGAATAAATCACGCCCAGCACGGCCGGATTGTGCAGCATGCGCTGCAACACCGCCGTTTCCATATCCGCATTGCTGCGCGTGGCAAACACCGACACCAGGCAGCCCTGGTCCCATGCCAGGTCCTTGGCGCCGTCTATGCTCTGCACCGGATGCGGGCTGGTCGAGATCTCGTCGACCAGATAGACGATCAGATTGCGTTCCTGCTGGCCGCCCGCGCCGCGCCGCCAGGCGTTGACCGGATAACCGAGTTCGGCGGCGATCTTCAGCACATTGTCGCGCGTCTGGACAGACACCTTGGCGCCACTCATGTGGTTGAGCACCAGCGAGACGGTCGATTGCGACACGCCGGCCCGCGTGGCGATATCGGTCATGGTAGGCCGGCGAAGGGGAGTCTTGTCTGTCATGTACCGCTTTTCTCTGGTGGCGTGGGATCAGGTGTCAGGAAGATCATTATCCCCGATACGGCGCATTGCCGCAATGACAGGTAATAATATTACCAAATAACTTGACTTGGATTTGGCGCAAATGCACACTATAAAAAGGCAAGGCTGCGCCGTGCAGGCCTGCGCCGCACAGACCATAAACGAGACAAGGAATAGTGATGAGCCGTTATTCGACACAACAGCACCAGGAACTGGCCGATGAATTCAACCGCGAAGGCATCATCATCTTGCGCGGGCATTTCAGCGCCACCGTCCTGCAGGCCTGGGCGCAGGCATTCGCGCCACTGCTGGCCACCCATGTTGCAGAACTGGCCGACAGCAGCCGCGGCGCGCACCGCCACTACGTCACGCTGCCGTTGACGGGCGTATTTGCCGATGAAGCAATTTTCAACGACGACGACATTCTCGCCATCGTTGAAAAAGTGGCGGGTCCGGACCCGGTGATGTGCCAGTTTGCCAGCGATACCCCGATGCTCGGTTCGGATTACCAGGCGCTGCACCGCGATACGCCGGCGCTGTTTCCGGAAGCAGGCTTCGAGACGCCGTCGTTCCAGCTGGCGGTCAACTTCCCGCTGTGCGACGTGACGCTGCAAAACGGTCCGTTCGAGACCACCCGCGGCACCCACCGCATGCTGCGCGACGAGGCGTTTGCCAAGGTCGACTCGGACGACATTGCTGTCGAGGCGGTGCCGATGCAACTGGGCGACGTGATGATACGCGACGTGCGCGCCTTGCATCGCGGTACGCCAAACCGCAGCCCCGTCCCGCGCCCGATGGTGGTAATCGGCTACAGCCGCAGCTGGATGTTGCGCCCGGAGGTGCATATCGACGTCCCGCAAGCGACCTGGGACGCTTTGTCGCCGAGGGCGCGCCAGTTGCTGCGTTTTAATCCTGTGGTGCAGGAAATCACGGCCGGCAAAAAAGAAGAAACGTATAAAACATTCATGTATTGACCGGACCCGGCCGCAGCATTACCTTCGCTGGCGGGTGCCGCCAGCGGGTGCTTGCCATTGCGCACCGGATGGCTTACCCTGACCGCGATCGCGGCTTTGACACTTTCCAGATGACCCACATTCTTTACCCGCAGCACCTGACCATCTCGGACGACCGCTTTCGCCAGCTGGTCCTGCCCAATTCGCCGCTGCAGCAGCTCCATACCGGCAGCTTGTGGACCGAGGGGCCGGTCTGGTTCGGCGACCATGGCTGCCTGCTGTGGAGCGATATTCCCAACAACCGCATTTTGCGCTACAGCGAGGCTGGCATCAGCGTGTTTCGCCAGCCGTCCAATTTCGCCAATGGCAACACGCGCGACCTGCAGGGAAGGTTGCTCAGCTGTGAGCACGGCAGCCGCAGCGTCACGCGCACCGAACATGACGGCCGCATCACCGTTGTGGCCGACCGGATCGGCGCAAAACGCCTCAATTCGCCAAACGATATCGTGGTCAAGTCGGATGGCACGATCTGGTTCAGCGACCCCAGCTACGGTATCGACAACGACTATGAAGGTTATGTTGCGCCGCCCGAATATGACGGCTGCCACCTGTTTTGCTTCGATCCGCGCGACGGCTCGCTGCGCTCGGCAGCCACCGATTTCCAGCGCCCGAACGGCCTGGCCTTTGCGCCGGATGAACGTACGCTGTACGTCGTCGATACCGGCGGCACCCACATGGCGGACGGCGCGCACCATATCCGCGCGCTGCAGGTGTCCAGCGAGAACCGGATCGGCGCCAGCAGCCTGTTTGCCGACGTCAGTCCAGGCTTTCCGGACGGCTTGCGTCTCGATTGCCGCGGCAATATCTGGACCAGCGCCGGCGACGGCGTGCATTGCTACGCAGCCGACGGCACGCTGCTCGGCAAGATACTGGTGCCGGAGGTGGTATCGAATGTCTGCTTCGGCGGCGCGCGGCGCAACCGCCTGTTCATTACGGCCTCGACGTCACTGTACGCGGTGTATCTGAATATCGCCGGCGCAACCTGGCCCTGACGGTTGTGCCGCGCCCTATTACGCCTTTTGCAGCGCCACGGCGCGCGTTTTTCCACCGACCCCGACCGCCGTGGCAATCGCCAGCGCCTGGAATACGCCAATGAACACGAATACCAGCGCCGGCCGGTCGCCATCCATCAAGGCGCCGAACAGCAGCGGCCCCACGGCCAGGCCGCTGTCGAGGCCCGAATACACCACGCCATACACGCGGCCGGTGGCGTTCGGCGGCGCCGCTGCGCGTATCATCAGGTCGCGCGACGGCCCCGCCACGCCAGAGGTCAGGCCGATGGCGCCCATCAGCACCACCGCGCCCCAGGCCGGCACCAGATTCATGCCCAGCAACACGGCCAGCAGGGCCGCCGCCGAAAAGGCGATCGCCACGTTGCGGTCCGGATGGCTGCTGCGCGCGCCCACCACGCCGCCGGCCGCCATGCCGACCGCCGAGGCCAGCATGTAGGCCGTATAGGCGCTGGTGGCCAGCGCCAGGCTCATGCCATACAGTTTCACCAGCGCCACGCTGGCAAAACTCTGGATACCACCCAAGGCAATGGCGGTAATGAAGAAGAAGGCAAAGCACATCCATACGGCCGGCAGGCGCAAAAACGACAGCGTGCCTTCGGCCGGCGCGGCGCCTTTGGCCGCCACGCTCTTGAGCGGCTCGGGACGGATCGCATGGCGGTTCAGGAACAGGATCAGCAGCACGCCGAACGGCAGCACGGAAGCGCTCATCAAGGCCACCCGCCAGTCATAGTGGGTGGCCACATACGTCATGAACAGCGGCGCCAGCGCCCAGCCGATATTGCCGCTGATGCCATGCATGGAAAAGCCGTAAGCCACCCGCGCCGGCGAGACGCGCTGGTTCAGGATGGTGTAATCGGCCGGGTGAAACACGCTGTTGCCGGTGCCAGCCAGCATTGCGCCCAGCATCAGTTGCGTATAGCTGTGCGCCTGGGCCAGCGCCAGCGCCGATACGCCCAGCAGGAACACGCCGGCAAACAACACGGCGCGCGCGCCGAAACGGTCAACCACGAAGCCGGCCAGCGCCTGGCCCACGCCGGAGATAATGAAAAACACCGTCATCAAGAGGCCCAGTTCGGCATAGCTCAGGTTGAAGGCGGGTTTGAGCCAGACGAACAATGCCGCCAGGATCAAATGGTAAAAATGCGATACGCCGTGCGCCAGGCCCACCAGGCCGATCACGCGCGCGTCGCTGCGCAAGGTGCTTGTTGCCATCATGTCATCCCCTGATTTATACTTGTCAGCTTGCAGTGTATGCAATTTACTATCGCCTGTTTTCCGATAGAATGACATTCTTTATCGATTTCCTGCCAAGCTGATGGCCGTTCCCATTTTTCGCCATACCCGCATGTGTCCGCCACGCGAAGCGCCCAGCGCGGCCATCCCCGTGACCATGATCGCGCGCGACCTGCAGCCCGACGAATTCCTGCTGCCGCACAGCCACCCCTGGGGCCAGGTCACGCTGGCGCTCGAAGGCGTGCTGCGCATTACCGCGCTGAGCAGCAGCTGGATCTTGCCGCCGATGCGCGCCATCTGGATTGCGCCGAACGTGGAACACGAGGTGACGATGCTCGAGAAAACCAGGCTGCGCCCGCTGTGCGTGCTGGCCGAGCGCGCGCCGTTTGCCGGCCGCGACTGCAAGGTGCTGGAAGTGTCAGGCCTGCTGCGCCAGCTGATCATGGCGCTCGAGCAACTCGATCCGGGCCAGGAACCGGCGCGCGAAGCGCTGCTGGCCGAGCTGATCCTGGATGAATTGAAACGCTCGAGCACGCGCCCCATCCGCGTGCCGCTGCCGACCGACAAGCGCTTGAAAACCCTGTGCGCCAGCTTGATCGACCAGCCCGGCTCGAACCAGACACTGGAGCACTGGGCGCACGTGGTGGGCGCCTCGGAACGCACCCTGGCGCGGCTGTTCGAACGGGAACTGGGACTGAGTTTTGGCCAGTGGCGCCAGCAGGTGCGCCTGGCCCACGCGGCGCCGCTGATCGCGCGTGGCGTGCCGCTGTCGCAGGTGGCCGAAGAACTGGGCTATGCCAGCCAGTCGGCATTTTCGGCGATGTTCAAGAAAACCTTCGGCAGTTCGCCGTCGGCGTTTTTTGCGGATCGGGGTCAGACCCGCCGGGTCTGACCCCAGCCCTTGCAGTTGGGGTTGGAGTTAAATAATTACTTACGCCAGAAAATCGAACAGCGAACTTTTACCGGTATAGCCGGGCAGCACCGAACCGATGCCCATCTGCTCCTGTGCCGAATACAGTTTCACCAGCGCTTCGGCCTGCGCCGTCAATGCCTTGGCCAGTTCGGTCTTCTTGGTGTTCAGGCTGGTGATTTCCTTGCCCACTGTTTGCACTTCCTTGGTGATCAGGCTGCTGGTACCGGTCAGCTCGCCGATCTTGCTGCCAAACTGATCGGCAACGCCTTTGCCGTTATTGGTAAACAGCTTGCTGACGGCATCGGGATCGGCCTCGATGGCGGACTTGAGTTTCTTTTCGTCCAGCACCAGTTCGCCGCTCTTGCCCAGGGTCACGCCAGCACTGGCCAGCACCGATACCGGCACGCCATTGCTGGCCGTGCGCAGCACCTGCGACATTTGCGTGCTGACCTGTTTTAGCGCTGTATCGTATTTCAGGTCGCCCTCTTGCAGGCTATGTATCTTGGCGTTCAGTTCGTTATACGCCGTGACAAAGCTGGACACATTGCTGGCGATCTGGCTGCTGTCCTTGGCCACCACCAGATTGGTCTCGCCCTTGGCTTTCAGCTCGACCATCACGCCGTCGATGGCGCTGCTCAAGGTATTGCTGGCGCTTTTGACTTCCTTGCCGGCCACGGTGGCCAGCGCATCCTGCGCGGCCGTGGTCTGCTGCATGCCCTTGCTGGCGCTGGGCGAGTAGGTCAGCAGATTGCTGATGGCCGCGTCGCCCGTCACGCTGATGCGCATGCTGTTGTCGGCACCGCTCTTGCCATTCAGGGTCAGCGTATAACCATCTTCGCCCTTAATCACGCTGGCATCGACACCGGCTTTTTTCAACGCGGCGGCGATGCCGTCCAGGGTATTGTTGCTGCTATCGATATCGAGCGTGATGGCCTTGCCGTCGCCGGCGGAAAACTGCTTGCCGTCAACGCTGCCCAGTTCGATCCTGATCTGCGCCGTGGCGCCCGTGCCGATCGCCGTATTCGACGCTTTTTGCGCGGCAGTGGCCAGGGTCTGGCCCTGCGCCAGTTGCTGGACATTGATGGCGTAACTGCCACTGACGGCCTTGTCATTGGTGCTGGCCGCCACCACGCCGGCCGTGCTGGAAGTGGCCGAAGTGGCCAGGCCGCTGCCGGCCATGTTCTGTGCCACGCCCTGGAACTTGGCCAGCGCCGATTGCAACTGGCCCAGCGCCGACAATTTGGTCTGGTCGCGCGTCAGGTTGTTATTGAGTTTGGTGACGCCGGTATTTTGCGACAGCATCTGCTTCTCGACCTTGGCATACACTTCGGCCGAGGGCGCCGTCTGGGTGGCCGTATTGGTGTAGGCCTTGCTGGCGATGGTCGAACTGAACATGATGGATTTCCCGTCTGATGTGATTCACAACACACGGTACCACTGCTGACCGCGCGCCAGGCCAGAGACCAGGCACGGCGCACATGGCGCGGCGGCATCCGGTCTTCTGATTGCTCATTATGCAGCATTGGCGGAATATTAAAACAGCGAACAGAGCCGTTTTTGCCGCACTGCACGTATTTTAACGCATGAACTTGGAGATGGCGCTGGTGACGGCCATATCGAGCCGCATGAAGGTCAGGCCCACCTTGAAGCCGGCGCTGCTGAAGATGCAATGCGAAACGGTGGCGTGCGCTTCGATGATATTGGCCTTGCCATCAAAAAACAATTCAAACAATACCTTGCCCTGCTTGCCGGCCTGCACCGGTTCAGCCACCACGGCCGACATGCCGCCGGGTCCAACGTCGATGGTGCGCGCCGCCACCGGGCCGGCGCCGTCCATGATTAACATTGCCTTGGCGCGCAAGATCTTGCGCGCGCTTTGCCTTTGCTCTACTGACACTGTATACGCTCTTCAAGAAGTTCATTCAACGCGCCATGATGGCGCGTCTCGATAGGGCGAATATTATAGTTCTAAATAGAAATTTCGTTTAGTCCAGCATAAAATTATCAGTTTGACCACTGCACTATTTATTCGTGATCGCGCAGTTTATTGAACGCCTCGTCGATGCGTTCGACGGCAATCACTTTGATACCCTCTATCGCCTGCTTGGGCAAATTCGATTTCGGGATCATGGCCAGCGTAAAGCCCAGCTTGGCCGCTTCGCGCAGGCGCTCCTGGCCACGCGGTGCCGGGCGGATTTCACCAGCCAGCCCCACTTCGCCAAACACCACCAGGCCACGCGGCAGTGGCTTGTTGCGCATCGACGAATTAATCGCCAGCAAAACAGCCAGATCGGCCGCCGGTTCCGTGATTTTCACACCGCCGACCGCGTTGATGAAGACGTCCTGGTCAAAGGCGGCGATGCCCGCATGGCGATGCGCCACCGCCAGCAGCATGGCCAGGCGGTTTTGTTCCAGGCCCACGGAAAGCCTGCGCGCGTTCGGCAGATGGCTGGTATCGACCAGCGCCTGGATTTCCACCAGCAAGGGGCGCGTGCCTTCCTGCGTCACCATCACGCACGAGCCCGGCACTTGGTTGTCGTGCTGCGACAGGAACAGGGCCGAGGGATTCGACACGCCTTTCAAGCCTTTTTCCGTCATGGCAAACACGCCCAGCTCATTGACGGCGCCGAAGCGGTTCTTGATGGCGCGCACCAGGCGAAAACTGGAATGGGCGTCGCCTTCGAAATACAGCACCGTGTCGACGATATGCTCGAGCACGCGCGGACCGGCCAATGCGCCCTCTTTCGTCACGTGGCCAACCAGGATGATGGTGACGCCGGTCTGCTTGGCCGCACGCGTGAGCTGGGCCGCGCATTCGCGCACCTGCGCCACCGAGCCGGGCGCCGAACTGAGCGCATCGGAGTACACCGTCTGAATCGAATCGATCACCACCACCTCGGGTTTCAGATCGTTCAAGGTAGACAGGATTTTTTCCAGCTGGATCTCGGCCTGCAACTTGAGTTCCTTGGCATCGATCACCAGGCGTTTGGCGCGCAAGGCGATCTGCGCGCCCGATTCTTCGCCACTGACATACAGCACCCGCTTGTGGTGCGACATATTGGCCAGCGCCTGCAGCAGCAGGGTCGACTTGCCGATGCCGGGGTCGCCGCCGATCAGCACCACGCCACCGGCTACCATGCCGCCGCCGAGCACGCGGTCGAACTCCTCGATGCCGGTGCCGAAACGGGGCACGTCGATGGCGTCGATATCATCGAGCGACAGCACCGGCGCCGTCTGCGCCAGCGACATGTGCTGCGGATTGGAATAGCGGTTGTTGCCGGGCGCCGCATCGGCCACCGTCTCGACCATGGTGTTCCATTGATTGCAGGAGGTGCACTGCCCCATCCATTTATTGCTGATGGCGCCGCAGTCGCTGCAGGTGTAATTGGTCTTGGCTTTGGCCATGGTGGGATCCGCTTTAAAATAACTGGTTATATATACAGTATATACAATCGCCGCGACGGCGTCACGCGGCACGCACCGGCCGGTGCACCTCGAACCGCACTCGACACGACTGACACCATTTATAAAATATTCATGAATATATGCATTTTTACCATGGCAAAGGATTTAATTGAGACTTGAACAACTCCAGTAAAACGGACCCGTCCAAACTTGGGGGTTGCCGTTTTTTCGTGGTATAAAGCAAGCCAGATATGATTTCAGGCAATCCAGAATGAATCGTGGTTTTTATACCATCATGGCAGCGCAGTTCTTTTCCTCGCTGGCAGATAACGCCCTTTTTTTTGTCGCCGTCGATTTATTGGTGTCCATGAACTCCCCGGCGTGGATCACGCCGCTGCTGAAATTATCGTTCGTGCTGTTCTATGTATTGCTGGCTGCCTTTGTCGGCGCCTTCGCCGATTCCCTGCCAAAAGGCAAGGTCATGTTCATCGCCAACATGGTCAAGATCTTCGGCTGCGCCCTGGTCTTCTTCCACGTCCATCCGCTGCTGGCCTATGCCGTGGTCGGCTTCGGCGCCGCCGTCTATTCGCCGGCCAAGTACGGCATCCTGACCGAATTGCTGCCGCCGGAAAAACTGGTGGCGGCAAATGGCTGGATCGAGGGGCTGACCGTCACTTCCATCATTCTCGGCACCGTGATGGGCGGCGCCCTGGTCAGCGGCCATGTGTCGGACATGCTGCTGTCGTTCGACTTTCCGCTGATCGATACGGGCATCAGCAACAAGAGCGAAGCGGCGTTGTGCGTGGTGGTCGGCATTTATATCCTGGCAACCCTGGCCAACCTGAAAATCCCGGACACCGGCTGCAAGTATGCGCACCAGGAACGCAATCCTGTCAAACTGATCAGCGATTTTGCCAATTGCTACAGTATCCTGTGGAAAGACAAGCTGGGCCAGATCACCTTGGCCGTGACGACGCTGTTCTGGGGCGCCGGCGCCACCTTGCAGCTGATCGTGCTGGAATGGGCAAAGCAGTCGCTGAACATGCCGTTCGACAAAGCTACCAGCCTGGTCGGCGTGGTCGCCATCGGCGTGGCTGCCGGCGCCATCCTGTCGGCGCGCTTCATTCCGCTGCGCAAATCGCTGACCGTGATACCGCTGGGTATCGCCATGGGCGTGATCGTCATGATGATGACGCAAGTGCATTCCGTGTGGATAGCCTACCCGCTGTTGATACTGATCGGCGCGCTGTCGGGCTTTTTCGTGGTGCCGATGAATGCGCTGCTACAACATCGCGGCCATGTGCTGATGAGTGCGGGGCACTCGATCGCGGTGCAGAACTTTAATGAAAACCTGTCGATCCTGACCATGCTGGCCGTGTATTCCATCATGATCCGCTTGCACCTGCCGCTGAACATCATCATCACCGTGTTCGGCCTGTTTGTGGCCGGCACCATGTACATGATCATGCGCAAGCACAAGCTGAACCAGGCCGAGCATGACAATCTGTCGCTGATTGGCGAGCAGAAGCATTAAGGTCAAGCCGGCAATACACCTTCGATGCGCCGCGCAGCTGCCTGCTGCGTCCAGTCATCGGGCACGACAAAACCACGCGCCGTTTCCACTTCCCAGCCATCGACTTGCTCGACGGCTGCGACCAGCACCGGTTGCGCCTCATCGGCCAGCCTGGCCTGCAAGCTGACAATATCGAATACTTCCACGTCGCGCCCCTTGAACGGCGCCAGCCATTGCAGCTTGGGCAGGATGACGTAGCGCCCGCCCTGCACTTGCCCTGCCGTGCACCAGAAACCGTGATTGTGATCGTGGGAAATTCCGTCCATTTCCCGCATTTCGCCATGCTCGTAAAACAGCCAGCCTTTGACCAGCGCCTGGGCACGATCGACAGGCTGCGACAGCAGCGTCACTGCAGCCGGATGCGCGGACAGCGCCAGTTGCTTGTCGAGAATCTTGCGCATTTTCAGGCCCAGCGTATCGGCCAGGTTGGGACCGATCAGATGGTGGAACACGCCAGCGTCCGGCCCGCCTTCGAGTAAATAGAACTTGGTGGCAAATTCCCAGTGCAGCAGTTGATCATCGCGTTTGAGCAGGAAATCGAATTCGCCCACCGTGTCGTTGCGGTTGACCTGCACCTGCAAGCCGTGGGCGTGCAGAAGGCCATGCTGCTCAAAATAAAAGGCCAGCAGCTTTTCGGCGTACAGGCCCAGGCGGGAATAGAATTTCGTGCCCAGCGCGCAATCGAGCGGCGCCGGGTCCGCCTGCAGCGCGTCGAGCCAGGCGGCAACATCGCTGGTGACCGGCGCCAGCGTGGCGATCTGCCCGCCCCAGTGCACGCTGGCGGGATCAAGCAGGTCGGGCGCATCGAGCAGCCAGGCCAATGCCCGCACATGGGGCCGGGTCAAGTGCCCCCAGCGGCGCTCGAAGCGCCGCTGGTAGTGATCAGGTTCGTGCGGCATGCGTGCCGGTGGCCAGGCACAGGTCGGCCCAGGCGCGCGCCTTGGCCTTGCCGGTCTCGTCCTGCAGCAGCAGGTCGGGGTGGAAGGTGGCCACCACAGTGGCGCTGCCCAGCTGGCGCAGCTTGCCGCGCACCGGTTTTTCGCCAGCGATGATGCCGGCGGCGGCCATCTGCCCCAGGGTAACGATGGTGCGCGGCTGCAGCAGCGCCAGTTCGCGCTCGAAATACGGCCGGCAGGCGGCCGACTCGGCCTCGCTCGGCAAACGTTCCTGGCCGCTGTCGTCGAGCGGACGGCATTTCAGCAGATGCGTGATGTAAACATTCTTGTTGGCGTCAAGCTGCATGGCTTTCAGCATATTGTCCAGCAATGCGCCCGGCTCGCCGCCCAGCGCGCGCCCTTCGCGTTCTTCGCTGCGCGACGGGCTGCTGGCGGCCATCAGCCACTCGGCCTGGCGGTCGCCACGGCCCAACACCACGCCCTTGCGCGTCTTGCACAGGTCGCAGCGGGTGCATTTGGCCACCGCGGCAGCAAGGCCTTCCCAGTCCATGGCGGCGATGTCAAGGTCGCTCACCTGTCTGGCCGGCGGCGGCGCCGGTGCGTCGTCGAACCAGGCGGTCGAGCTGTCTTCGGTGACGGCGACAGGTTCCGGCGCAGGGGAAGGTGCGGCAACCACGACTGGCGGCGCAATCTCGGCCACCGGTTCGGGCTCGGGTTCGGGTTCCCGCTCTGCAAGCGCCACCGGAGCTTGCATCACGATTTCTTCGGCAACCGGCTGCACCGCTTCCTGGCGCAAGCGCCATAGCGGGCCGACGCCCATCTCATCCAGAAATACGTCGCTGCGGTTCATAAGGTATGGCGCATGACGATGGCGTCCTCACGTTGTCCATTGCTGGCCGGGTAATACCCTTTGCGCCGGCCGATCTGCTCAAAGCCGTAGCGCTGGTAAATATCGAGCGCGCGCGTGTTCGATGGCCGCACTTCCAGCAGCATCGACACCATGCCATGCTGGCGCGCGCAGGCGCAGGCCTGGTCCAGCAGGCAGCGGCCCAGGCCCTGGCCCTGGATGGCGCCGTCGACGGCCACGTTCAGCAGATGCGCTTCATCGACCACCAGCATCAGCACGTAATAACCAAGCAAGGCGCCGTCAGGGCCGCGCAGCACCCAGGCCGGGTAATCGCTGTGCAGCGAATCGACGAAATTGCCTGGCGTCCAGGGATGCGGATAGACGCGCTGCTCCAGCGCCGCCACCTCCGGCACATCGCTTGCCAGCATGGGCCGGTAATCGAGGCGCAAAAGGTCCCACAAGCCCTGGCTCATTGCGCCGCCTTCTCTTCCTTTTCCTGTTGCATCACCAGCCGCTCGGCGCTGGTATAAGCGATCTTGTTGCGCAGATACAGCGGCTGCGCTTCGGCGGCGGTCACAACATTGCCAGCGGCAAAGGCGACGCGCGCCAGCTGCGCGATTTGCACCGCATGCGGCATGATGGCGGCATCGGCCCCGGCGGCGCAGGGCAATCCCGCCAGCGCTTCCGCATAGGCGGCAAAACCATTGCCGCAGGCGCTCACATCGCCTTGCGGCGCCACGCCGGCAGGCGCGCTCAGCACTGGCGGCACGACGGTTTTCACGCCATCGGTCATATCATATTGAGCCCAATACACTTCGCCCATGCGGGCGTCGAGCACGGCCAGCACCTGCTGCGCGCCATGTGCCTGCTGGCAGGCCAGCGCCATGGCATCTAACGTCACGACCGGCACTACCGGCAACCTGGCGCCAAAGGCAAGACCCTGGGCGATGCCGCACGCCGTGCGCACGCCGGTAAACGAGCCGGGACCGGAACCGTAGGCGATGGCGTCGCACTCGGCCAGGGTCACGCCGGCTTCGGCCAGCAATTCCTGCACCATCGGCAGGATCGATTGTGAATGGGTACGCACGCCCGACGACGAGCGTGACAGGACAACATCGCCGCGCAGCAAGGCGCACGATGCGAGTTCGGAAGAAGTTTCAAGGGCAAGTATGGTAGACATGGCGCGTATTTTACCCTGCCGCGCCAGCGCCGGGCATGCGGAACAGTCAGGGCGGCTATAATGGAATGCTTGACCGCTGTCATTTTTGCAGCGAGCACGTTGTCCACATCACCCTACTCTTGCCCTGGTCCGCTCCGTGAATCCACTTCTTGCCAAACTGCAACCATATCCCTTTGAAAAGCTGCGCCAGCTGTTTGCCGGTGTTGCCGTCACTCCTGATTACACGCCCATCAGCCTGGGCATGGGCGAGCCGAAGCATCCAACGCCAGCCTTTATCGAGCAGGCGCTGATCGACAATATTGGCGGACTGGCCAGCTATCCGACCACCATCGGCTCGGAAGCATTGCGCAGTGCGATTGCCGGCTGGCTCGAACGCCGCTATGATATTCCCGCGCTGAACCCGGCCACGCAGATCCTGCCCGTCAACGGTTCGCGCGAGGCGCTGTTTGCGCTGGCGCAGACCGTGATCGATCCCAAGGCCGGCTCGCTGGTGATCAGCCCGAACCCGTTCTACCAGATCTATGAAGGCGCGGCCTACCTGGCTGGCGCCGAGCCGTATTTCGTCAATTCCGATCCGGCGCGCAATTTCGGTTGCGACTACGACAGCGTGCCCGCCGCCGTCTGGGAAAAAGTCAAGCTGCTGTTCCTGTGTTCACCCGGCAACCCGACCGGCGCGGTGCTGACCCTGACCGACTGGGAACACCTGTTCGCCCTGTCCGAGCGCTACGACTTCGTGATTGCCGCCGACGAGTGCTATTCCGAGATCTACCATGGCGACAACGCGCCGCTGGGCGCGCTGCAGGCGGCGCACATGCTGGGCTTGTCCAGCGTAGAGCGCCCGTACGCGCGCCTGGTGGTGTTTTCCAGCCTGTCGAAACGCTCCAACGTGCCCGGCATGCGCTCGGGTTTTGTTGCCGGCGACGCTGAAGTGCTGAAAAAATTCCTGCTTTACCGAACCTACCACGGCGGCGCCATGAGCCCTGCCGTGCAGGCGGCCTCGATTGCGGCCTGGAACGACGAAACCCATGTCGAGGAAAATCGCGCAAAGTACCGCGCCAAGTTTGACGCCATCACCCCGCTGCTGCAAACGGTGATGGACGTGCAACTGCCCGACGCCGGCTTTTACCTGTGGGCCGACGTCAGCCGTACCGGATTGAGCGACACCGAGTTCGCACAGCGCCTGTACGCCGAATATAATGTGACGGTATTGCCTGGCAGTTACCTCGCGCGCGACGCGCACGGCATCAATCCGGGCCGCAATCGCATCCGCATGGCCCTGGTGGCCGAAACGGCCGAAGGGCTTGAAGCGGCCCAGCGCATAGTAAAATTCTGCCAGCAGCTTACCGCATCCGCAACAACCAACTGAACTGACTGAACATCATGAGCCAACAACTGCAAAACATCATCGACCAGGCCTGGGAAAACCGTGCCGAGATCAATCCGCGCAACGGCGCGGCCGAACTGCGTGACGCCGTCGGCCACGTCATCAATGGCCTGGACAACGGCAGCATCCGCGTGGCCGAAAAAACCAGCGGCGACTGGGTTGTCAACCAGTGGGTCAAGAAAGCCGTGCTGCTGTCGTTCCGCCTGGAAGACAACATCGTCCTGCCATCCGATGGCACGATGCAGTTCTACGACAAGGTACCGACCAAGTTCGCCAACTACACCGCCGAAGACTTCGCCAAGGGCGGCTTCCGCGTGGTGCCGCCGGCGGTTGCCCGCCGTGGTTCGTTTATCGCCAAGAACGTCGTGCTGATGCCGTCGTACGTCAACATCGGCGCCTACGTCGATGAAGGCGCCATGGTCGACACCTGGGCCACCGTCGGCTCCTGCGCCCAGATCGGCAAGAATGTCCACCTGTCCGGCGGCGTCGGCATCGGCGGCGTGCTCGAACCCATGCAGGCAAACCCGACCATTATCGAAGACAACTGCTTTATCGGCGCCCGTTCGGAAATCGTCGAAGGCGTGATCGTCGAAGAAAACTCGGTCATCTCGATGGGCGTGTATATCGGCCAGTCGACCAAGATCTATGACCGCGCCACCGGCGAAGTGACCTACGGCCGCGTGCCTGCCGGCTCCGTCGTGGTATCGGGCAACCTGCCTTCGGAAGACGGCAAGTACTCGCTGTACTGCGCCGTGATCGTCAAGCGCGTCGACGCCAAAACCCGTGCAAAAACAGGCATCAACGAGTTGCTGCGCGGTATCTGATGGCGGCGCCGCAAGGCGTTTGAGCTGAACCGAAAAAGTCCCGCCGCGTGCGGGACTTTTTCATGGCCGCGCGTTTTTGCTGTGCTGCTGAAAAAGCTGTCCTATACTGGACAGCATGAATACTTCACAGGTGCTGATCGTCGGCGCCGGCCCGACCGGCCTCATGCTTGCCTTGCGGCTGGCCCGCCACGGCGTGGCGTTTCGCATTATCGACAGCAACAGCGGCCCGGGCGAGGCGTCGCGCGCCATGGCCGTGCATGCGCGCACGCTGGAGTTCTATCAGCAGATGGGCTTTGCAGACGAGCTGGTCGCGCTGGGCATCAAAATACAGGCCATGCACGTGCACGAGGCCGGCCGCGAACTGGCCAGCCTGCCCCTGGGCGAGATCGGCAGCGGACTCAGTCCCTACCCTTTCGTGTTGAGCCTGCCGCAGGATGAACATGAACTGTTTTTGATCGGCAAGCTGGCGCGGGTCCATGTCGAGGTCGAATGGAATACCACCCTGGAAAACTGGGTGCAGGTCGACAGTGAAGTGCAGGCAACCTTGTCGAAAAACGGCCAGCGCCAGCACGGCGTGTTCGACTACCTGTGCGGCTGCGACGGCGCGCGCAGCACCGTGCGCAGCATTGCCGGCATCGACTTTTCCGGCGGCACCTATGACCACCGCTATTACGTGGCCGACGCCGAAGTGACCGGCCACAATACCGACCTGCATGCACACCTGGGCGCCAACACTTTTGCGCTGATGCTGCCGGTGCGCACCAGCGGCATGCAGCGCCTGATCGGCATCCTGCCCGACCGCCCCGATGACGCGCCCGCGCCCGTATTCGACGATATACGCGGCGAGGTAGAAAGCCTGCTGAACATCCAGATCCATCAGGTCAACTGGTTTTCCACCTACCGCGTGCATCACCGCGTGGCCGCGAAGTTTCGCCGGCGCCGCTGCTTCCTGCTCGGCGATGCGGCCCATGTGCACAGCCCGGTCGGCGGCCAGGGCATGAATACCGGCATCGGCGACGCCGTCAACCTGGCCTGGAAACTGGCAAAAAAACTGCAGGGCAAGGCCGGCGACGGCCTGCTCGATACCTATGAAAGCGAGCGCATCGGTTTTGCCCGCAGCCTGGTGGCCACCACCGACCGCGCCTTTCGCGCCATCGTCGCGCAGGGCGTGGGCGGGCGTTTGCTGCGCCGCTGGCTGGTGCCGCATGCGCTGCCCTACCTGTCCGGCTTCCAGCGTGCGCGCCGGCTGCTGTTCAAGACGGTGTCGCAAATCCAGGTCCGCTACGAAGACAGCGCGCTGTCGGGCGGCCATGCCGAGCACCTGCGCGGTGGCGACCGGCTGCCATGGCTGTTTGACGGCATGCAAGACAATTTCATCGCCCTGCGCAGCATGGACTGGCAATTGCATATCTATGGCGAGCCGGCACCCGAGTTGCTGCACGAGGCGCTTGCCCTGAAGCTGCCCGTGCATTGCTACACCTTCAATGCCGCCGCCAAACAGGCGGGCCTGGGCCGCGATTGCGCCTACCTGGTGCGTCCCGACGGCCATATTGCGCTGGCGCTGCACCTGCAAGAGAGCGGCGCCATGCGCGCGCTGGCCTTGCGGCTGGGACTCGATTTCAGCACCTCAAGCGAGGTCAAGATGGCGTCATCACGCAACGACTATCCTTGACAGCAGCCGTGTTGCAGCGCCGCATCGCCGCGCAACGACTGTATAATGACGGCCAACCCCGCGAACTTGCTTATGCGCAATCGTGGCGATCAAGCAATCCGCAGTCCATCTCCTGACCCGACCCACTATGACGATCACACTCTACGGCATCCCCAACTGCGATACCGTCAAAAAAGCCCGCACCTGGCTCGATAGCCATCAGCACGCCTTCAACTTTCACGACTTCAAGAAACAAGGCCTGGAACGGGCCACGGTCGAGCAATGGCTGACGCAGTTGCCGTGGGACGTGCTGGTCAACAAGAAGGGCACCACCTGGCGCGCCCTGTCCGACGAGCGCAAGGCGAGCATTGTCGACGCGGCCAGCGCGCTTGAGCTGATGCTGGAAAACCCGTCGATCATCAAGCGCCCGGTGCTGGACCGCGATGGCCAGTTCAGCGTGGCCTTTTCCGATGCGCAATACACCACCCTTTTCCCTGTCTGATCCATGACTGCTTCGAAAACCCTTGCCCTGACCGAAAAACTGATCGCCCTGTCATCGGTCACGCCTGACGACAAGGGCTGCCAGCAGCACCTGATCGACCTGCTGACGCCGCTCGGTTTCGTCTGTGAGACGATTATCTCTAACCAGGTGACCAATCTGTGGGCGCGCCGTGGCACCACCTCGCCCGTGTTCGTGTTTGCCGGCCATACCGACGTGGTGCCGACCGGCCCGGCCGAGCAGTGGGCCTCGGCGCCGTTCATTCCCACCCAGCGCGACGGCAAGCTGTATGGCCGTGGCGCGGCCGACATGAAGACCTCGATCGCGGCGATGGTGGTGGCCTGCGAGGAATTTATCGCGGCAACACCTGATCACACGGGTTCGATCGCGTTCCTGATCACCAGCGACGAGGAAGGCCCGGCTACGGACGGTACCGTGATCGTCTGCGAGCAATTGAAGGCCCGTGGCGAAACGATCGATTACTGCCTGGTGGGCGAACCGACCTCGAGCGCGCAGCTGGGCGACATGATCAAGAACGGCCGGCGCGGCTCGCTGTCCGGCAGGCTCACCGTACAGGGTATCCAGGGCCATATTGCTTACCCACACCTGGCGAAAAATCCGATCCACGTGGCGGCGCAGGCGATTGCCGACCTGGTGGCCGAACAGTGGGACGAAGGCAACGAGTATTACCTGCCCACTTCGTGGCAGATGTCCAACATCAATGCCGGCACTGGCGCCAACAACGTGATTCCGGGCGCGATGGTGATCGACTTCAATTTCCGCTTTTCCACCGCCAGCACCGCCGAAGGGCTGCAGCAGCGCGTGCACGCCATTCTCGACAAATACGACTTCCAGTACCAGCTCGACTGGACCCTGAGCGGCCAGCCCTTCCTCACGCCGCGCGGCACGCTTTCCGACGCGCTGTCCGCCGCGATCCTCGAAGAAACCGGCATCAGCACCGAATTGTCGACCACCGGCGGCACCTCCGATGGCCGGTTTATCGCGCAGATCTGCCCTCAAGTGATAGAATTCGGGCCGCCCAATGCAAGTATCCACAAGATCGACGAGCACATCGAACTGCGCCATATCGATCCTTTGACGAATATTTACCGGCGCACGCTGGAGCATTTGCTGCCCGCCTGACTCAACACCGAGGCCCGTCAAGGCGGGCCAGAACACCGTCTTTTCGAGAATGCCATGACCCCGAATCCGTTTACCACGCCACGCGACCTGCTGCGCTACGCCACCACCCGTTTCAACACCGCCAAGCTGTTTTTCGGCCATGGCAGCGCCGAAGCCTTCGACGAAGCAGCCTACCTGATCCTGCATACGCTGAAGCTGCCGCTCGACAAGCTCGAACCATTCCTCGACGCCAAGCTCTTGCCGTCGGAAGTGGCCGCCGTGATGAACGTGATCGACCGCCGCAGCATCGACCGCGTGCCGGCCGCCTACATCACGCGCGAAGCGTGGCTGGGCACCTATAACTTCTACGTCGACGAACGCGTGATCGTGCCGCGCTCGTTTATCGCCGAACTGATCCCCGAATACTTTTCGCCATGGGTGCCGGAACCGGAGTCGGTGGAAAACATTCTCGAGCTGTGCACCGGTTCGGGCTGCCTGTCGATCATGATGGCCGACGCCTTCCCGAACGCCACGGTCGATGCGGTTGATATTTCCGCCGATGCGCTGGCCGTGGCCAAGCGCAACGTTGACACGTATAAACTGGCCGAGCGCGTCAATCTGATCGAGTCCGACCTGTACGCCAACGTGCCGGCCAAGAAATACAACCTGATCGTCAGCAATCCGCCGTATGTCAACTCCGCATCGATGAAGGCCCTGCCACAGGAATACCTGGCCGAACCGCAAATCGCACTCGACGGCGGCAGCGACGGCATGGACCTGGTGCGCAAGATCATCGCCGGCGCGGCCGAACGCCTGACCGATGACGGCATCCTGATGATCGAAATCGGCAATGAGCGCGAATACGCGGAAGCGGCCTTCGGCGAACTGGGCCTGACCTGGCTGACGACCAGTGCCGGCGACGACATGGTGTTTTTGCTCACGGCTGAGCAACTGAAACTATAAGCTAACGACGACGCAATTAAATTCCGGGGTCAGACCCGCCGGGTCTGACCCCAGCCTTCACAAAGAAAAAAATGATACGTTTCCTACAAGTAAGCCTGATGCGCGGCATCAAACCGTTGCTCGAACAAGTCGACGTCACCCTCAACCCGGGCGACAAGATCGGCCTGATCGGCGCCAATGGCGCGGGCAAATCGAGTTTGTTCGCGATGATGCGCGGCGAGCTGCACCCTGACCAGGGCGAGATCGATTTCCCGGCCAAATGGCGCGTGGCTTACGTGGCGCAGGAAACCCCGCCGCTGGACCGCGCCGCGCTCGACTACGCGATCGACGGCGACGCCACCTTGCGCAAACTCGAAGCCGAACTGGCGCATCTTGAAGCGCAACCTGAAACCACCGAAAACGGCATCGCCATCGGCAATATGTACAGCGCGCTGGCCGACGCCGACGCCTACACGGTGCAGTCGCGCGGCGAGCAGTTGTTGCTGGGCCTGGGCTTTACGCTGGACCAGATGCAGCAGCCGGTAGCGAGCTTCTCCGGTGGCTGGCGCATGCGATTGAACCTGGCGCAGGCGCTGATGTGCCCGTCCGACCTGCTGCTGCTCGATGAACCGACCAATCACCTGGATCTGGACGCCATCATCTGGCTGGAAGACTGGCTGAAGCGCTATGCCGGCACCCTGCTGATCATTTCCCACGATCGCGACTTCCTCGACGAAGTGGTCAACGTGGTGGTGCATATCGACGAGCGCAAGCTGAAACGCTATTCGGGCAACTACTCGAGCTTCGAGCGCCAGCGCGCAGCGCAGATGATCCTGGCCGCCGGCGCGCTGGAAAAGCAGCAGCGCAAGCGCGCCCACCTGGAGTCGTTCGTGAACCGCTTCAAGGCGCAGGCTTCCAAGGCCCGCCAGGCGCAAAGCCGCATGAAGGCGCTGGCCAAGATGGAGGAGCTGGCACCACTGCGCGCCGCCGCCGAATTCTCGTTCGAGTTCCGCGAGCCCTTGAGCGCACCGAACCCGCTGCTGGTGATGGAAGACGTCGATGCGGGCTACAAGATCGAAAACGAGGCGACCGGCGAAATCACCCACAAGACCATCGTCAACGGCATCAAGTTCTCGCTGCAGATCGGCCAGCGCATCGGCCTCCTGGGCCAGAACGGCGCCGGCAAATCGACGCTGATCAAGACCATCGCCGGCGAACTGATGCCGTTGACCGGTGACGCCACCATGGGCAAGGGCCTCAATATCGGCTACTTCGCCCAGCACCAGGTGGAAATGCTGCGCCATGACGAGTCGCCGCTGTGGCACTTGTCGAAGATCGCGCCGACCACGCGCGAGCAGGAGCTGCGCAACTTCCTCGGCGGCTTCAACTTCCCCGGCAATATGGTGACCGCCTCGATCGCGCCGTTCTCGGGCGGCGAAAAAGCGCGCCTGGCATTGGCGCTGATCGTCTGGCAACGGCCGAACTTGCTGCTGCTCGATGAACCGACCAACCATTTGGATCTGGAAACGCGTGAAGCGCTGACCGAAGCGCTGGCCCAGTTCGAAGGCACTTTGGTGGTGGTATCGCACGATCGCCACCTGCTGCGCGCCACCACCGACGAATTCATCATCGTTGCCGACGGCAAGCTGCAACCGTTCGACGGCGACCTGGACGACTACAAGGACTGGCTGTTCAAGACCAAGCTGGGCAAGGGCACCGACGTGCTGCCGGCGGCCGGCAAGGCCAACAAGACCGATTTCCCGGTAGTGTCGCCAGTGGTGGCCGCGGCGCCAGCGGCCCCCGTGCGCGACAAGCGCAAGGAAGCCGAAGAGCGCCAGAAAACGGCTGCCCTGCGCAAACCGATCGAAAACAAGATCAAGCGCCAGGAAGAGCAGATCGCCAAGCGCAATGCGCAAAAGGCGGAAACCGACGCCAAGCTGGGCGAACCGACCATCTATGACGCCGCCAACAAGGCCAAGCTGAAGCAGTTGCTGGCCGACCAGAGCTTCTTTAGCAAGGACCTGGCGCAACTGGAAGCGGAATGGCTGGAGTTGCAGGATCAGCTCGAAAAACTGGGCTAAAAGGCAGTACGACACAAGATGAAAAACGGCTCGCGGGCCGTTTTTTTCGTCACCAGCATCGGTTCACAGTTGGCGCACCAGCGTATCGGCACCGCCATCCTCGCTTACAATAAGCGCATCATTGTTCCCCAGGCCGGCCATGCAACATCTCGTCAACCCCGCCGAAGTCGAATTGTCCGCCATCCGCGCCCAGGGGCCGGGCGGGCAAAACGTCAACAAGGTGTCCAGCGCCATCCATTTGCGCTTTGCCATCGCCGCCTCGTCGCTGCCGGACGCGTACAAGGAACGGTTGCTGGCCCTGCGCGACAGCCGCATCAGCAAGGATGGCGTACTGGTGCTGAAGGCGCAGCAAGCGCGCAGCCAGGAACAGAACAAGGAAGAAGCCTTGCGCCGGCTGCAGGAAATCATCGACAGCGTGAGCTTTTTGCCGGCCGTGCGGCGCGCCACCAAACCGACGCGCAGTTCGCAGCGGCGGCGCCTGGACAGCAAGAGCACGCACAGCGTGCTCAAGCAGTCGCGCGGCAAGGTGAGGGACTAAATAGTATCGAGTGGTGGCGGCGTATAGGTCCAGTCCACGCTGCCGCTGCTGTCGGCAAACACCATCTGCGTGGCGGGCACGGCGCTGTGCAGCATGGCCTTGATTTCCTTCGGACCCAGGTCGTAAACTTTGTTCTGTCCGGGCGGCACCACCATCGAGCGCACGATGGTGTCGCCATCGACCAGGCCCAGCACGCAGCGCGACTGGCCGGCGGTTGCCGCGCGCTGCGAGCGGCCTTCTTCGGCCAGCGCCAGCATCTGCGCCTGCAGGATTTCCGACTGTTTCACTTCCACCCGCAGCCGCGCCACTTCCTTGAGCACGGGCGCGATGCGGGCCGCCAGCTTCTCGTACGGCGCCTGCTGGGCCGGCTGCAACACCAGTTCGCCGCGCCGCAACTGGCCGGCCAGGGTCAGGTAGCTGCGCACTTCGGGCAGTTGCGCGATGGCGTCGATTTCCTGCTGGCGCTTGCGCTGCATTTGCCCGTACTGCGCCGCGCGGGCGACGCTGTCGGTGATTTTCTGTTCCAGCAGGGACAAGTCCGGCACCAGCGGAAAGGCGCGCATTTCGATCTGCTTGCGCGACCCGGCGCTGCCGATGCGGATGGTGCGCGCCGCCACCGCGCAGCCGAGCGCCATCTCGATGACGACTTCGTCGGCAATGATGTCGCAATTGCTGGCATGTTCGATCACCACGCGGGTACCCGAAATGACGCAGCTTTCGGCACGCGCAAGCCGCACTTCGCCGTTGCGCGTCTGTACCACCGCGCCGGACGCCACGCCATCGACGCGGATATCGCCCTGCTCGCTGACCGCCATGCCGCCGACCAAGTTGCTGTGCAGCACGATGGTGCCGCCCTGCGAATGCAGGCGGCCATACACATGGCCGTGGATGGTGATGTCGCTGCCGTCGAGCTGGCGCTGCTCCTGCACCTCGCCATACTCTTCATAGGCGGCGCGCAGCTTCAGATTACCCGTGGTGCGGCTGCTGACGCCTTCGCGGCTGACGATCTTGTTACCGATGGAAATCTTGCCCTGCTCATCGATATTCAGATACCCTTCCAGCGCCGCCACCAGAAATTCGCCATCGCTGTAGCGTTCGACCATGGTGCCCTCGCCGGCCACCGTGGCCAGCTCGACTTCCAGCGGCGGCGGTGGCGCCAGCACGGCGCCATCGAGCGCATAGCCAGGCAGGCCGGGCACCGACGGCAGCTTGTACAGCAGACGAGCATGCTTCTTGACTTGCGGGAAACGATTCTTGAAACTGAGCAGGTCGAGCCGGCCATTCGAGCGCTCGCGCGGCGCGTCGTTGCGGTGGATGCCTTGCGACACTTCCACCAGTTGCGCATCGCGCCCCGGCTGCGGCTGCAAGGCGCGCGCCACCGTGATGCGCTCGGCCTTGCCTGAGGCGATCATGGCGCGCACGACGCCGCTGTCGATGCCGTAATACACGCCCTTGTGCCATAGCGCGGCCACCATCTCGTCGAAATCGCGCGCCACCGGCACCCGGCTGTCCTCGCTCGACGGCACGGCTTCGAAATAGCAATCGGCCGCCTCGGCGCCGACCTTGATATGCTCGTACAGCTCGCGCCGCAGCGGCTCGAATGGCGCCACGCTGGCGGCGATACGCACCACGGCTTCGCCTTTGGGAGCGGTGCGCGGCGCCGGTGCGTGGTACAAGGTCATCAGGAAAAGAGGATAGTCGATGCCGGCGAGCAGCATGCCGGACTGGAACAGCTGGTTGACGGCAAAACGCAGCTGTTCCGGCGCCAGCGACAAGTCAAAAAACACCCCTTCCTTGCGCTGCAGCAGGCCAGGCGCAAGGCTGCCAGCCTGGCTGGTGCCAGGCACCGGTGTCTCTTCATTACTCACTGCATCCCCCGATAGCGAAACTGATCACATTGCATTGGAACAATATCACGGGGAAGCCCGGCGTGCATGCCGGGCGGGGCGGGGAAACACAAAAAACTTCAGATGCAATCGATAGCTGGCGGCAGGCGGCAGGCAGCGCGCCAGCCTGGCTCAGCGGCGCGGTGGATTCGAATAGATATCCTGGCCCACTTCGTTGATCTGGCGGCGCAGGTCGCGGCGCTCGTCGGGGGTCATGCGGCCGGTGCGGCGTGCGGCATCGGCGCCTTCGCCATTGCGGCGCTGCTCTTCCACGCGGGTGTCGAAACTGCGTGCGTCACGCTGTTCGCGGAGTCGGTTATCATTGCTGCGCTGGTTCTGTTCGAAGCGCTGCGATTGCATCTGCTGCGGCTCGTCACGGCGCGGTTGCGGCTGCGACTGTGCCTGGGCAACGCCACAGGCCAGCAGCGCGCACAGCACGAACGAAGACAGCACATGCACGGCAGGTGCGGACGAAGATGCGCTGGGAGCGGTGTGAATTTTTTGGCTGACGATATTCATTGAGTTCCTCTTCCGCGATGCCGTATAAACATAAAGCTGAATTCCACTGTGGCCCCAGTGTATGATGCTTCACACGGTGCAGTAAGAGTAATTGGGTAAAGTTTGTAACAGTATGTAATGGGTCGCGCCAGCGACTTGCTCATGCTGCGCCAAGCGTTACTATAGCAACTAATAGACGATAACACGACACCCCAAATGACCACAACCTCCACTTCCGGCAGCAATACAACAATGCAAAACATCCACGGCCACCAGGCGAAGATCATGGTGGTCGATGACGATGTACGCTTGCGCGACCTGCTGCGCCGCTACCTGACCGAACAGGGCTTCAATGTCTTCACGGCCGAGAGCGCTACCGCCATGAACAAACTGTGGCTGCGCGAACGCTATGACCTGCTGGTGCTCGACCTGATGCTGCCTGGCGAAGATGGCCTGTCGATCTGCCGCCGCCTGCGCGGCGCCGGCGACCTGACGCCGATCATCATGCTGACGGCCAAGGGCGAAGACGTGGATCGCATTGTCGGCCTGGAAATGGGCGCCGATGATTACTTGCCGAAACCGTTCAATCCACGCGAACTGGTAGCGCGCATCGGCGCCGTATTGCGCCGCAAGGGTCCCGATGAAATTCCGGGCGCGCCGTCGGAAACGCCGCAAACCTTCGAGTTCGGCGACTTCGTGCTGGACCTGGGCACCCGCACCTTGAAAAAGAGCGGCGAAACAGTGCCGCTGACCACCGGCGAATTTTCGGTGCTGAAAGTGTTTGCCCGCCATGCACGCCAGCCGCTGTCGCGTGAAAAACTGATGGAACTGGCGCGCGGGCGCGAATACGAAGTATTCGACCGCAGCCTGGACGTGCAGATCTCGCGCCTGCGCAAGCTGATCGAACCAGACCCGTCGAGCCCGCTTTTCATCCAGACCGTGTGGGGCCTGGGTTATGTTTTCATTCCGGACGGACAGCCGCGCTGATCGCTGGCGAGGCTAGATGAAACTTGTTCCCCAACTCAGCCTGGCACGGCTGAAAAGCGGCCTGTTCTGGCGCACGTTTTTGCTGCTGGGTACTTTGACCACCGTCAGCATGATCGCCTGGATCGGCATGATTTCCGTAATCCAGCGCGAACCGCAGGCGCAGCAGATCTCGGCCCAGATCATTTCCGTGGTCACCATCACGCATGCGGCGCTGACCCACTCGGCGCCCGAGCTGCGCCGCGAGCTGCTGTTCGACCTGGTCAGCAACGAAGGCATCCGCATCTTCCCGCTGGAGGAAGACGACCGCATCGATCCGCCGCCCGACAACTATTTGATGCCCGACATCGAGGCGCTGGTGAAAGCCAAGCTGAGCAACGACACGCGCTTTTCCGCGCGGGTCAACGGCGTGGCCGGCTTCTGGGTCAGCTTCAAGATCGACGACGACGAGTACTGGCTGATGCTGGACCGCGAACGGCTGCGCGGCCTGACCGGCTTCCAGTGGCTGGGCTGGGCCAGCCTGGTATCGTTGCTTTCGCTGATCGGCGCGGCGATTATTTCCAGCCTGATCAATCTGCCGCTGTCGCGTTTGACGGTGGCCGCGCGCGCGATTGCGCAAGGCAAGCAGCCGGCGCCGCTGCCGGAAAAAGGCCCGATTGAAATCATCGAGGCCAACCGCAGCTTCAACCAGATGGTCGACGATCTGCGCCAGGTGGAGTCGGACCGCGCCGTGATCCTGGCCGGCATCTCGCACGACCTGCGCACGCCGCTGGCGCGCATGCAGCTGGAAGTGGAAATGGCCAACCTGTCCGACGAGGCACGGGAAGGCATCCAGTCCGATATCGGCCAGATGGACGACATCATCGGCCAGTTCCTCGACTACGCCAAGCCGACCGAGGCGTCGAGCTTCACCGACGTCGACATGAGCGGCCTCCTGGGCGACCTGGCGCGCGAAGCGATGCGCCTGCCCGACGTGAAAATCACCGCCGCGATCGCCGACGACGCCCATGTGATGGGCAACCCGACCGACTTGCGGCGCGTGCTGAACAACCTGATCGAAAATGCGCGCCGCTATGGCAAGACACCGGGCGGCGAATTCACCGAGATCGACGTCAGTTGCCAGCTCAAGGGCAGCGGCAGCACCCGGCGCGTGATCGTCGACGTGCAGGACCACGGCCCCGGCGTGCCATCAGAAAAGATCGAGCAGATGCTCAAACCGTTCACCCGCCTCGACACGGCGCGCGGCCAGGCCAACGGCGCCGGGTTGGGATTGGCCATCGTCGACCGGGTGCTGCTGCGCCATGGCGCCGAGCTGCAGGTACGCAACCGCAGCGGTGGCGGGCTGGCGTTCCAGATCAGTTTGCCGGCGGCGTGAGCAGCAACTTGCTCATCAACAGTTCCGTCGCCCCATAGCCATACAGCGAATCGCTTTCCAGGCCCGGCGTATCGAAAGGCACGGATTCTTCGCGGTCCAGCTTGGCGGGATCAAAGTCGGCATAGGTGGCGCGCCAGGCGCGCTGCAGGGACTCGTTGCGGCGGATAAACGAGGGCATCGGCCACTCATCGCGCTGCCAGTGTTCGCTGTCGCCCAGCATCGGCCAGCGTTCGTTCAGCAAGGCCATGTCGCCGGTACGCAAACGGCGCACGGCCTGTTCGGGCCGCAGTGCATCGAGTTCATCGAGCGACGGCAGCACGTCGCGTTTCGGGCCGAACATATAGGCCAGCATGATGCGGCCGGCAGGCGCCCTGCGTGCCACCACGCCGACCGCATGCCCTCCACCCTGCAAGGGCACGGCAAACCAGCTGCCTTCGCGGTATGGTAAAGACTTCATCAATGTATGCTCCCAAAATCGTATTCGGGACGCAGTCTACGCGAGCCACCGCTTGCATGGCGCATGGTACGCAGCGAGACAGGCTTATTGCACCTTCTCGTCGTAATGGAACTGCGCCACGATCGGTCCCGCCTTGAACAGCGCTTCCTTCAGCTCCTTGTCCAGCCGCGCGTCGCGGCGGCGCATCCATTCGAACAGCATGGCCGCTTCGCGCCGGCTAGTGTCGCCCGCATGCGCCAGCACGCGGCGCAGCTCGGGGTCGGTGCAGGCCTCGAAACGCTGGCTGTTGACGTCCAGCGCCTGCAGCGCGGCGACCAGAGCGCCAATGGCGCGGTGCATGTCCAGCGCGGTGGCCGGCAAGCCGGATTCTTCCAGGGGTAAATGAGACATGCGGTTTCCTTTGTAGGCATCGGTATGCGCTGCATTTTCCACCGCGCGCGCGAAAATCTCAAGCGGCAAACACGCGTGCGGCCATCATCGTCCATAATCAGGCCTCGATACCCATCAGCACCAGGAGAGCCATGTTCAATTTCGACTTCTACAACCCGACGCAAATCCTGTTCGGCCAGGGCCAGATCGCCGCCATCGGCAAGCTGATCCCGCCACAGGCCAAAGTGCTGATGACCTATGGCGGCGGCAGCATCAAGCAGAACGGCGTCTACGATGAAGTGCGCGCCGCGCTGACCGGCCACACCGTGCTTGAATTTGCCGGCATCGAACCGAACCCCAGCTATGAAACCCTGATGCAGGCCGTGGCGCTGGTAAAAAGCGAGGGCATCGACTTCCTGCTCGGCGTCGGTGGCGGCTCGGTAGTCGACGGCACCAAGTTCATCGCAGCGGCCGCCCTGCGCGACGGCGAAGCGTGGGACATCCTGGAAAAAGGCGGCAAGATCATCGACGCCGCCCTGCCCTTCGGCACCGTGCTGACCCTGCCCGCCACCGGCTCCGAAATGAACGGCTCGGCCGTCATCACGCGCAAGGCCACCCAGGAAAAACGCTCGTTCATGAGCCGCAAGGTGTATCCGAAATTTTCCGTGCTCGATCCGTCGAAAACGTTTACCCTGCCGCTGCGCCAGGTCGGCAACGGCGTAGTCGATGCCTTCGCCCACGTGATGGAGCAATACCTGACGGCTCCCGTCAACGCTTCGGTGCAGGACCGCTTTGCCGAAGGCATTCTGTTGACCCTGATCGAGGAAGGCCCGAAGGCGCTGTCGCATCCGGACGACTACGACGTGCGCGCCAACGTGATGTGGTGCGCCACCCTGGCCCTGAACGGCATGATCGGCGTGGGCGTGCCGCAGGACTGGTCGACGCACGCGATCGGCCACGAACTGACGGCCTTGTACGAACTCGACCATGCACAGACGCTGGCCGTGATCCTGCCCAGCATGTTGCGCGTGCGCAAGCAGGCCAAGCGCGCCAAGCTGCTGCAATACGCAGCCCGCGTGTGGGGCCTGGACGGCGGCGACGAGGACGGCCGCATCGAAACGGCAATCGCGCGCACCGAATATTTCTTCCGCCATATGGGCGTCAAGACGCGTCTGGCCGACCATGGCCTCGGTCACGACAGCGTCGACGCGGTCATTGCCGCACTGGAAGCGCACGGCATGACGGCGCTCGGCGAACACGGCGAAGTCACCCTGGCCGTCAGCCGCAAGGTACTGGAACTGAGCCTGTAGACTGTTGTAAAACCGCCAGCCTGGCAGACAGCGGGCGGCGGTTCATGTTAAGCTATCAATTCGCTAGGGGTCCTGGAGCAGTCATCCGGGTGAGAGATACCCTTCGTACCTGATCTGGATAATGCCAGCGAAGGAAAGCGCAAAGTACCTCCCTCCTTTGATAGCTCCTGCGTTGGCGCCAGCCGAACAAGCAGCCTGCCGTTCTCTTCCCGATGAGCGGCTTGAACCACGAGCAATCATGTCCACACCGAATCTGTCTGTCTCCGTTTTGACCCTGGCCATCGCGCAAGCGTTTGCCACGTCGGCGTATGCCGCGCCCGACTTTGCTTCTGACGCCACCGAGGCCGTTGATGGCCCTTCCAGCATGGCCGAAGTAATCGTTACCGCCAGCAAGGTACCCAACGCGAAACGCGCCGCCGTCGGCGGTTTTTCCGACGCCCCGCTGCTGCAGACGCCCGCCGCCGTCACCGTCATCTCGCAACAAACCATGCAGGACCTGCAGATCCGCAATACCAGCGACGCCGTGCGCCTGGACGCCAGCATCAACGACGCCTACAACGCGGTCGGCTATGCCGAACAGTTCTCGATCCGCGGCTTCAAGCTCGACAATAACTCCAGCTACCGCAAGGACGGCATCGCGATTCCCGGCGACACGCAAATTCCGCTGGAAAACAAGGAACGCATCGAAGTATTGAAAGGCCTGGCCGGGGTGCAGGCCGGCATGGCGGCGCCGGGCGGCGTGATCGACTTCATTGTCAAGCGCCCTACCGCGACTGCCTTGCGCACCGTCACCGTCGAAGCGCGCGAGCGCGGCACGCTGTATGGCGCGGTGGACTTGGGCGGGCGCCTGGAAGACCCGCGCTTCGGCTACCGCATCAACGTCGCCGCCGAGCGTCTGCGCTCGCAGATAAAGGGTGCCGACGGCAACCGCAAATTCATTTCCGGCGCGTTTGACTGGCAAATTTCGCCGCAGGCGCTGCTGCAGTTTGATGCCGACTACCAGGACAAATCGCAGATCACCGCACCGGGCTTCCAGCTGCTGAACAACAGCACCCTGCCGACCGGCGTCAGTGCCGACACCCTGCTCAACCTGCAACCGTGGACGCGCCCGGTGGACACCATTACCAGCAACATCGGCCTGCGCTTCCAGTATGCGTTCGACGACAACTGGCACGCCACCGTCAGCGCCAACCAGCACTCGTTCAAGCGCGACGACTATACGGCGTTTCCATATGGCTGCAGCGCGCAGGATCTGTACCCGGGCTTCTGCGGCAATGGCGACTATGATGTGTACGACTACCGCAGCCTGGGCGAAACCAAGAAGCCACTCAGCGCGCAAGCCATGATCCAGGGCAAATTTGCCACCGGCAGCGTGCGCCATGAATTGACGGCGGGCGTGGCCACCTTCCACCGCAAGGACCGCGCCGGCCGCTATGTGTATGACTACGCCGGCACCAGCAATATCTACCACCCCGTCATCGTCGACATCTCGAACGGCGTGCAAGGCCCGGTGCGCGAGACGCGCAACGACAAGGAAAACTCGGTCTTCGTGCAGGACATCCTGACCCTGTCGCCGAACTGGAAGCTGCATGCGGGCTTGCGCCATATCGATGTCGATGGCTTCCAATATGTGCTGAAAGCCGACCCGAGCGTGGCCGAAGTGCGCGCCAAGCACGCCTTCCTGTTGCCCAACGTGGCGCTGGTGTACAACCCGCTTGAGAACGTGGCCGTCTACGGCGCCTACTCGCAGGGCATGGAACACGGCGGCACGGCCGACCGCAAGGCGGCCAACGCAAATGAAGAATTGTCGCCGAGCCGCTCGAAACAGATCGAGTTTGGCGTGAAAGCCGACGTCACGCCGGATTTGATGGTCGCCGCCAGCCTGTTCCAGATCCGCAAGGGCCTGGAATTCCAGAACGCCAATAACTTTTTCGTGCGCGCCGGCCAGGCCCAGCACCGGGGCCTGGAACTGTCGGCGCAAGGCAGGGCCAGCAGCGACCTGAACATCGGCGTATCGATCACGGCCTTGAACAGCCAGCAGTCGAACACCGGCGAAGCCTCGCTCGACGGCAAGCGCGTGCCGAACGTGCCGGCCCTGAAAAGCGCCGTCAACCTCGACTACCGCGTGCCGCAGGTGGCCGGCCTGTCTGTCAACGGCAGCTGGGAGTATTCGGGCAAAAAAGCATTCGAGTTCAACAACAACACCTTTGTACCGTCGTATCACGTGGCCAACCTGGGCGCCGCTTACGTCACGCGCCTGGCCGGCAAGCAGGCCGTGCTGCGCGCCAGCGTCAACAATGTATTCGACAAGTTCTACTGGCGTGACGTCACACCGGAGTCCGACGGCTATCTGTTCCCGGGCGCCAGCCGCACGCTGAAAGTGTCGGCGCAGTTCGACTTTTAAGCGCTGGCCAGCAGCGCATCGAGCAGCGGCATGGTTTGCGCCATGCGCTGCCCAAGCTGCCCGTGCAGAATGTGATGGGGGATATGGCGCGCCGCCAGTTCGTCCAGCAACTGCCGGTAAATCAGCTGGCGCACGGCTTCGGACTCGCGCTGCAGCCCGTCCGCCACCCATGGCGTATCGGGCGCCGTCACCAGGGTCAGGTCATAGTGCGTGCCGGCAGCGAGCGCCGCCAGTGGCGCGTCTTCGCCGCCAAAATAATGGCGGCTGTACAGCACCGTCATCAACGGCGTGGTGTCGCACACCAGCACGCCGCGCGCCGATGCACTCGCTTCACGCTCGCGCGCGACCTGGGTGCTGGCAATCAAAAACTGATCGCCAGCCACCGGCACCCTGCCCTTTGTTTCGACAAATTCGCGCAGATATTCGGGCACCCAGACGGTGCCCAGGCGTTCGGCCAGTGCCGCCGCCAACGTTGACTTGCCTGACGACTCCGCACCCAGGATGGCAACCCGCAACAGGGCAGCCATCACTTCAGGACCATCGCGTCAGGCGCGGCCGGCGCCGCTTTTTTCCAGGCCAGCAAGCCGATCGTCGCCATCACCACGAACACCGCATACAGGATGGCCGTCAAGGTCAGGTCCTTGTAGACATACAAGCCCACATACAGGATATCGACCACGATCCAGACGATCCAGTTTTCGATCTTCTTGCGCGACAACAGCAACTGGCCCAGCAGGCTGCCGGCCGTCAGGAAACCATCGGCGTGCGGCACATCGGTGTCGGTGGAGGTCAGCAGCCAGGAAATGATCAGGAAACCGATCAGCCAAGCGGCGCCACTGCCCAGCCAGCCGCGCGGCGTGAGCCAGGTAACGGGCAAGGCCGGCGTGCCGCTTTTCGGGTGCAGCCAGTGATACCAGCCCCAGGCGGAGATCGCAATGAACAGCAGCTGCAGCGCCATGTCGCCATACAGGCGCGACTCGAAAAACACAAAACCATAGGCGGCCGACGAGATGATCGCAAACAGCCAGGCCCAGTGGTTCTGCCGGATGTTCAGTGCAACCGTGATCAAGGCCAGGACAAAGGAAATCAGTTCGAGCGGCGTGGTGGCAAAACCCAGCAGGAGTAGCGTATCGTTCATGAGCTTGGAAAAGAGGCGGAGGGAGGGGACGCAAAAGCTGGTGGCGCAGTATGCAATACCAGGCTTGAATAAGCAAGAATCCCCCTTTGCCGGACCTACAGAAAGCCGCCGCGCGCCGCCCGCGTCAGCGTGTACCGCACGATCAGCTTGTGGAAGGGGCGTATCAGCATGATATAGGCCCGCCCTACCCTGTTATGGCAGTGCACGGCGCTGGCGAGGGTGATGCTGCCGTGCGGGCCGCCGTCCTTGCTGCGCAGCATCGACAGCCTGAAATCGAGATGGCTGTCATCTTCGCCAACGATAATCTCATTGTCCGTGACGCCATAGATGCGAAAGATCCCGACCCGCCCGCCGCCGCCATTGCTCAGCTGCTTCACGGTCTTGATGCCAAAGCGCGCCACGATGGCGTCGCGCAGCACCATCAGCGACTTTGCCCAGCCCGGCTGGCTGCCCAGCACTATGCGCGCCAGGCTTTCCATGTCCATGCTGGCCGCTTGCCCATTCGGCAAGGCGACGGCATACGCGTCGGCCAGGTCGCTGCCCTGGTACAGCGGCGCGATGGCCGCCTGCGGCGGCAAGTCCACTTTGCGCGCCTGGATGGTGACTGCTTGCATGTCGGCCTCATGTTTTCAGTGATAACATGGCTATCATACACATGAATCAGACAATGTAAACAGCGATAACATATGCCCATAGCCAGCAACAACTACCACCATGGCAACCTGCGCGAGACCCTGGTCGCCGCCACCATCGCCCAGCTGGCGCAGCAGAACGACGCCGCGATCTCGCTGCGCGAACTGGCGCGCGCGGTGGGCGTGTCGATCGCCGCGGTGTACCGCCACTTTGCCAGCAAGGAAGCGCTGCTGGCCGAGGTGGCGGCCGCCGGCTTTGCCGCGCTTCAACGCAAATGGGATGCGGAACTGCCGCCCGAAGGCAGCCTGCCGGCCGCCGAGCGCTTTCAGCTGCTGGGCCAGCAATATATCGAATTTGCGCTGGCCTCCCCGGCCCACTACCGGCTGATGTTCGAGCACCAGGACGTACGCCAGTTCCCGGTGTTGCTGGAAGCGGCGCACACCTGCTTCGCCTACGTGCTGCAAACGGCTGGCGCGGCCGTGCGCGAGGCCGGCGTCGACATGCGCTGGCAACGCGCCGCCGCCAGCGCCGGCTGGTCGCTGGGCCATGGTTACGTAATGCTGCTGCTGAGCGGACGACTGGAGATGATCGATGGCGGCAAGGAACTGTCGCCGGCGCTGGTGCCACGCTTTTTCCAGTTGCCGGTGGAAGCGTTGCAGCAGAAGGAGCGCCAGCCATGAGGGACAGGTTGAACGACATCAAATGGTTCAGCGCGCTCGGCACGTTTCAAGCCCTGCCAGGACAGATGGCACTGCCCGGCCTGCATGCCTGGAACGGCGCCCGCATGGACTGGCTGCCCACCTCGCGCGACCAGCCCGATCCGATTCATGGCGGAGCGCTGCTGACTCTGCTGAAACAGGATGGCATCCCTTATGTGCAGGATGTGATGGCGAACTACAAGCTGGCTCTGCACTCCTTGCGCTCCGTGCCGGAGCGCCTGATCAGCGTGGGCGCGCACGACTACACGCCGGCCGCCATCGGCGCAGCCCTGTATTGCGTGCGCATGGCCAGCCTTGAAATGCTGGCGCAGCGGCAAGGCTTCTGGTGCGATGCGCTGGGCATCTACCAGCAAGGTTACTGGCCCTGTGGCCGGCTGGCCGACGGCACTTTGGTGGTGTACTGAGCTTGTGTGACAAGAAGATTAGCCAGGCGAGGCGTCCTCACGCGGTAACTATCCTGGACTGATTCCTGCCCATTGCGTGCTCCATCGTTGCAACATTGCCTTATCCAACACCAGGAATCGAGGCATCCATCAAATGCCACGTCACGTCGCCATCCGGCAAATCGAGCAGCCAGTCGCGGCGCGGCTGCGGAAATGACGCGCCCTGGTTCAGCCAAACCTGGCGCCAGTACTGGTTGACGATCGCCTGCAGCGGATGGTCGGCTGACACCCACGGTTGCCAGACGCCGCTGGCCGGACAGGCTTGGCCGCAAGCGCAGCTCAACATACGCTCAGGCCGCGCCACCTCGCGCAGCAAGCCGCGCGCGGCGCGCGGTTCCACGGCGCCATGGTTATGCCGTATCGTCAGGCACTGCTCCCACGTCACGCCGCCATAATGGCTCTTGCCATCGGCATCGATCACGCTGAAATGGCGGAACTCTTCGCCTTCAAGAAACAGCCGGGCCGGCTCCGTCAAACCCTGCCCTTGGACGGGTTGCCAGTAGGCGGAAAATGGTGCGGTGGGCGCATCGCTGTGCAAGCCGGTGGGCCGCAGCACATAGTCGGCGGCCAGGAAATACGGCTCCATGGAAAGCGCGGCGGCGTTTGGCTGCGCGATGGCTGGCGGCGGGCGAACGCCCATGGCGGCGTCGAGCAGGCTCTTTCGTTCACCATCCCACGGCGGTAGATCGGCCGGCGGCAGTGGCAGGATTTTATCGAGATTTGGGAAGCGGCGATTGGGGTTGAAGGCGAGGGCACGACTTAGTACGCCATAACGTTCTGCTCGCGCTTTATCAATATACGGAACCACCATGTTTGCAAGATCTAATGGATCTCCGAACTCAATCTGAAGTTTGGTCATGCTAACCATGGCGAACGCCGGCATATTGAGGGAACACAAACTAGTTGCCCAGACGCAAAAAAGCCGCATCGGCCGGGCGGCGGATGCGGCTTGCAGAGCAGCGAATAAATATTACTTCTTCGCTGCCTTATTGGACTGCGCTGGCTTCGGATACTTGATGGTCATTTCCGCCAGCAGGTTGTCGGCATGGTCGACTTCCTTCATCACCCACAGCATGTAGCGGATATCGAGGTGGATCGCGCGCGTAATCGCCGTGTCGAAGTACCAGTCCTTGGTGATCGATTCATAGGTCGAATCGAAGTTCAGGCCGATCAGTTCGCCACGCTTGTTCATCACGGCCGAACCGGAATTGCCGCCGGTGGTGTCGGCGCTGGTCAGGAAGTTGACCGGCACGGTACCCAGTACCGGGTCGCGGAACTGGCCATAGCGTTTTTCCTTGACCGCGTCGAGCAGGCCTTGCGGTGCCTCGAACGGCGCCTTGCCGGTGACTTTTTCCACAATCCCTTCGACGGTGGTAAACGGTCCCTTGGAGAGGCCATCGCGCGGCGAGTATGGCGAGACGGTGCCGTAGGTAACGCGCAGGGTCGAGTTGGCATCCGGGTAGACCGGCTTGCCTTGCGACTGTTTCCAGGCGATTACCGCTTGCATGTATTGCGGAATCACGCGTTCGAGGTTGCCGTCGATTTCCTTGCGACGCTCTTCCAGCGAAGCGGCCACCGGCTGCAGTTTGATGGCCAGTTGCACGAAGGCGTCGTCGGACTGTTCGAACGCCGCCTGGTCTTTTTCCAGCCAGGCCAGGCGCTTGGCGGTGTCGGCCAGTTGCGTCTTCGTGTACAGGGCGGCCACCGCGCTTGGCGCCGGCAGCAGCGCGTCCAGGCCTTGCGGATGGCTCTTCGCGGCCAGCGCGGCATAGCGCTTCAGGCCCGCTTCAAAGCGCGCCTGGTCGACCTTGTTGACGTACGACTGTTCCAGGCGCGCCAGGCGGGCCTTGATAAAGGCCAGGTCGCGCTGCTGGTAGCCCGATTCACGCTCGGCGTCCGGCTTTTTCGCTTCCTGCGCGTAGCGGTACAGCGAGCGCGCACTTTTCAGCAAATCGCTGTTGGTAGCCACCGACCAGGCAAACTCTTCGTCGCTCAAGGCCATGTCGCTGGCGATCGCCGCGTCCAGCTCGGCCAGCAAGGTCGGCGAAACGTTCGGCTGCTTGGCGTACCATGCGCGGAAGTCGGCATCCTGTACGTCCTTGATCGCGGCGATGTCCTTGCGCGCGAAACCGTCGAGCAGGCCCTGGGTTTTCTTCAGCACGTTGTTGATGCTTTTGACGACGCTGGCGTAGCGCACGGCGGCGGCGGCGTCACCCTTGGTGGCGTCGGCCATCACGGCGAGATCCGCCTGCAGTTCGCTGACTTTGAGCGGGAAGGCCGAATCGCGCGCATAGCGGATTTCGGAAGGCAGCTTGTAGCGGCTGGTGCGTCCCGGATAGCCGGCCAGCAGGATGCCGTCGCCGTTCTTGATGCCTTCGGCCGATACCACCAGGAAGTCCTTCGACTGGTACGGCACGTTGTCCGGCGACGGATCGGCCGGGCGACCGTCCTTGCCGACGTAGGCGCGCAGGAACGAATAGTCGCCCGTGTGGCGCGGCCATTCGTAGTTATCGATGTCGCCGCCGAAGTTGCCGATCTTGTCCGACGGCGCGTACACCAGGCGCACGTCGCGTATCATCATCTGGCGGATGCGGTAGTACTCGAGGCCGCGGTGGAAGGCAGGCACCGAGCAGCGGTACATCTTGTCGGTCTCGCATTCGGCGATCAGGTCCTTGACGCGTTTTTCCACTGCCTCATGGCGTTCGCGGCCACTCATTTGCGCCGTCAGGCCTTTCAGCACGCGGTCGCTGACGTTTTCCACCTTGTCGGTGACATACACCAGGCTGTTCGGGCCGCCCGGCAGCTCGGCCGCGCGGGTCTTGGCCAGGAAGCCATCGGTGATGTAATTGTGTTCGGGGGTCGAATTGCGCTGCACCGCGCCATAGGCGCAATGGTGGTTCGTCACCACCAGGCCGGCGTTCGATACAAAGGCGGCCGAACAGCCACCCAGCGAGACGATGGCGCTCATCGGATGCTTGCTCAAATCGGCCAGCTTTTCAGCAGGGATCTCGATGCCGACGCGTTTGAGTTCGGCTTTCAGCTGCGGCAGTTGGTGTGGTTGCCACTGCCCTTCGTCGGCTTGTACGCCGGCGAACGCGCCCATCAGGGCGACTGGTAACACGATAGTCTTGAACAAGGTATGCCCTCCATAAAAAGCAGGCGAAAGTATAGCCTGTCCAGAGGGCATGAGTCGGCAAAAAATTACTTCACTGTATTTTTTACATCATCCCATTCCCGTGTGCGGCACCTGCAGCGGCACTTGCAGCCACAGGCGGCAGCCGCTTCCCGACGGCGGCGCGCCGATCTCGAGCTGGCCGTCGAGCGCGCGCACCCGTTCGCGGATGCCGATCAGGCCGAAACACTGCTTCTTGCGCTGCTGCTGGGCGGTAATACCGACACCGTTGTCGCTGATGCTCACATACAAGGCGCGCGCGTCCGAATGAAATTCCAGTTCGACCGCACTGGCCTGGGCATGGCGCATGACGTTGCTGAGCGCTTCTTGCACGATGCGAAACAGTGCAATCTCGATCTGGCTGCCGATGGCGGCAAACAGCGCTTCGTCGCGGATCTGCAACTGGCAGGCAATGCCGCTACGCTTGCGAAAGTCACCCACCTGCCATTCGATGGCTGCCTGCAGCCCCAGGTCCAGTGCCATCGGCCGCAATTCGTTCATGATCCCGCGCACGCTTTTGATCGTCTTGTCGATATTGTCCAGCACCGCCGCAACGCGGCCATGCAGGCGCGGATGCGCGTTTTGCGTGCGCGCGCTGAGCATGGAAATATCGATGTGCAGCGCCAGCAGGTTTTGCCCCAGCTCGTCGTGGATATCGCGTGAAATACGCTTGCGCTCGTCTTCCTTGACCGTTTCCAGGTGCAGCGCCAGCTGGCGCATCTGCGCATGCGACTGGCGCAGCGCACTGTCCATCAGCTTGCGTTCGGTGATGTCGGTATGCGCCACCACCACACGCAGCGGACCCTCGCCGCGAAAGCGGCTGACCTTGGCCAGCGACCAGTGTGCACCGGTCTGCGTGATGAATTCGTATTCGAGCGCAAAGGCATCGGCGTCACCGGCGATCACCGTGCGGATGCCGGCAGCGAGCTCGCGCCCGGCGCCACGTTGCCAGCGCGGATCGTTCTCGCAAAACTGCAAGTACGGCAACTCGCCCGGCGCATGGCCGGAAAACTGCATGCAGGCCTGGTTGGCATGCACCAGGGTGCCGTGCTGGTCCAGCACCAGCACCCGGTCGGACAAGGAATCGATGGTGGCATGGAAAAAACGTTCGGCGTCGCGCAAGGCTTGCTGCGCCAGTTCGCGCTGGTGCACTTCCTGCTGCAAATGCTGGTTGGCGCGCAACAGTTCGGCAGTACGGTCGATTACGCGCTGGTCGAGCTCGCGATGCAGTTCGCGCAAGGACGCTTCGGCCAGCTTGCGCTCGGTGATATCGGAAAACACACCGACGAAATGGGTGGTGGCGCCGTCCTGGGCGCGCATCGGCGTGATCGACAGCGACTCGACGAAGCGTTCGCCATTCTTGCGCCGGTTAACCAGTTCACCATACCAGCTGCCGTCGCGGCGCAGGCTGTCCCACATGGCCGCATAGAACTGTGGCTGGTGGGTGCCGGCGCCAAGAAAAGAAGGATCGCGTCCGATCGCTTCCTCGGCCAGGTAGCCGGTAATGGCGGTGAAAGCGGGGTTGACGGAAATGATGCGGTTGCTGCCGTCGGTCACCATCACGCCTTCGCGGATGGTATCGAGGATAACAAAGGCGCGCCGCAGGGCCGATTCGCGCGCCAGTTCGTCACCGAGGTCGGTCACCAGCATGCGCACGCTGGCGCTGCCCGCATCAAGATTGGCTTCGATGCGCACGAAATCAGCGACTGCGCCGCCTTCGCGCCGGAACAGCGGCGCTTCGAACACCTGGCGCGTACCGCTGTCGAAGACGGCGTCGAGAAAGCAGCGGAAACCGCCTTGCGCCTCGGGTGCAATGAATTGCTCGAAGCGCCGCGCCAGCAAATGCTGTTTCTCGCGCCGCAGCAAATTGCTGGCAGCGACGTTGGCGCGCGTGATCACGCCATCACGGCTCAGGGAAAAATAGCTGACCGGTGCCTCTTCGTAAAGCTGGGCGTACCGGTCGCGGCTGCTTTCAGTTTCGCTGCGCAGTTGCTCCAGTTCGGCCAGGGCGGTGTTCTGCATCTGCAGTTCGATCTGGCTGACCTGCAGTTCGTGCAGCTGGCGCAGCATGTCTTCGTTCGACAACGGCCGCAGCAACGGCGCCTGCGCCGCCAGTTGCTCGGCCTGGTCGCGCATGCGCACGCTGAACGGGTCGTCGTCGCTGACCTTGCCCGGCTTGCTCACGGTACGCTCCCGCCGGGCTCCTTGTCGGCCGCGCTACCGGACTGCATCTGGCGCAACTGGGCTTCCAGCAACTTCGATTCGGTAATGTTAATGAAGGTCACCACCACGCCGTCGATCACGTTGTCGATGGTGCGGTAAGGCATGATGCGCACGTTGTACCAGCGCCCGGTCTTGGTCGGTACCTGGCGCTCGGAAAACACCAGGCTGCGTATCACTTCCAGCGCATCGCCTTCCAGGCCGGGGTAGTCGAGGTCGTTGACGATATCGCTGAGCGGACGGCGCAGGTCGGTCTGGATCAGCTTGTAGATTTGCGTGGCTGGCGCCGTGAAGCGGCGGATGCGCAAGGCGCTGTCGAGGAAAATGGTGGCAATATCGGTGCTGTTGAGCAGGTTCTTCATGTCGCTGTTGACCAGCGACAGGTCGTCCACCTTGGACTGCAGCTCGGCATTGACGGTGTACAGTTCTTCGTTCAGCGACTGCATCTCTTCTTTTGACGTGGTCAGTTCCTCGTTGGTCGATTGCAGCTCTTCATTGGTCGACTGCAATTCTTCATTGGCCGACTTCAGCTCTTCGCGCGAGGTCTGCATTTCGTCGCGCACGGCCTGGATTTCATTGCGCGCCTGCGCCAGTTGTTGCTCCAGTTCCAGCACCTTGGGATTGGGCGACCTGCCACGGCGCGCTTCGGCCACCAATGGCACGCTGGAAAAGGTAATGAATACCATGCCACTGAGCGATTCAGGCTGGCTCAGCGCTTCGGCCGTCAGATCCACGCCCAGCGACTGGCCCGCATGGTCCTTGACCACCAGCCCCTTCAGGCGCACCACCCCTTCGCTTTGCAACGCCTGCTTGATCAGGCCAGGCAACTCATAGCGCAAACCATCGCGCGCCATGGCGTGAATATTCCAGTTGGCCTTGCCGGCCGCCGGCTCCAGGAAGGCCCCCGTACGGCCATTGATAAACAGGATATCGCCGTCCTGGTTCAGCAACGCTGCCGCCGGTGAATATTTCTGGAGCAATAACTGCTCTACATGGGATTGTATCTTTCCGGGCATGCTGGCTTCTCTCGTGTCGCTGGTTGTAGGGGGGGAGGCCAACGACACCTTGGTCGGGAAATACGTTGGCAAGCGCTGGCGCGCCAGGTTGTCGAGGCGGCGATACAGCCGGGTCGAGGTGGTCAGGGGGGCGAACAGCTCGGAGAAGTGGCCAGGCGTATCGGCGCTGCCCAGCAGCAAAAGGCCGTCGCGGTTCAGCGCATAGTGAAACAGCGGGATCAGACGCTGCTGCAGCTTGGCGTTCAGGTAGATCAGCAGGTTGCGGCAGCATAGAATGTCGAGCTTGGTAAATGGCGGATCCGAAATGATGTTTTGCTGGGCAAAAATGATCATGTTGCGTATCTCTTTTTTGATACAGTAATCGTTCTTGTCCGGCACGAAAAACCGCTGCATGCGCTCGGCCGACACGTCGCTGCTGATACTGTCGGGAAAACGCCCCTGGCGCGCGCGGTCGATGGCGTCGGCCGACAGGTCGGTGGCGAAGATCTGCAGGCTGTATTTCGAGGGCGGATTGATGCTGGCCACCACCTCATGGAACACCATCGCCAAAGAATAGGCTTCCTCGCCCGTCGAGCAGGCCGGAATCCAGGCCTTGAAGGCGCGCCCGTCAGGATTTGCCGCCAACAATTGCGGCAAGGCCACCATCTTCAGGTATTCCCACACTTTCTGATCACGGAAAAAGCTCGTCACGCCGATCAGCAATTCCTTGAATAATAAATCGATCTCGCCCGGGTTGTCGCGCAAATACGGCACATAGGCGTCCATCGAGGTGATCTGGTACAAGCTCATGCGCCGTTCGATGCGCCGCAGCACGGTATTGATCTTGTAGTCGGTAAAACTGTTGCCAGTGTGCTCGGACAGCAGGCTGACGATTTCGTGCAGCGAATTGCGCCCGTTCGGCTCGCGTCCGGGCAAGCTCAAAAAGCTGCTGCGAAACAGATAGTTGATGATCTTTTCCGGCATTTTTTCCGGATAATCGACCAGGTCCACCGCCTCGGCTGCAATGGCGCTTTGCGGCATCATGTCGAACTTGGCCGTATCGGGATGCTGGGCCAGGGTCAGGCCGCCGACCTGCTTGATCGCCTGCGTGCCACGCGTGCCATCGCTGCCCATGCCGGAAAACACCACGCCGACAGCCAGTTCGCCCACTTCGGACGCCAGCTCTTCGAAAAACATGTCGATCGGCAGGCGGTGGCCGCGTGGCTGCAGCGGTTCGCTGAGCACGAAGCGGCTCCTCGACAGGCCCAGGTCGGCATTCGAAGGGATCACATAAATATGATCGGCCCGCAATTGCATCTGGTGCGTGATTTCCGTGACCGGAATGCTGGTGGCGCGCTGCAGCAATTCCGGCAGCATGGCTTTTTGCGTAGGATCGAGATGCTGGATGACGACAAAAGCCAGCCCGCTTTCCTGCGGCACCTGCGACAGGAAAGCGACAATCGGATCGAGTCCGCCGGCCGAGGCGCCGATGGCCACCACGGGAAAAGTGATGAAGGACGGCTCAACCACGGTAGGCAGACTGTCGGCCCTGGCTTTACTGCGTTTGCTGGTTATCATCGTCTGCAAGATAGCCGCCACGGCAATGCCACGGCCGGCAATTAATAATCTTGCATTCTATCACCCCATTCTTGCGCCACATACGCCTGGATCAGGTGAATCGGGCGCCACACAAAGCGGCGCCAGCATCGCCAGTTTTACTGTGGCGCCGGGGCCTGCCAGCCGCCCCCCAGCGCCTGGATCAGCGCCACCGCCGTGGTCTGGCGGTCGGCCTGCGCCTGCACCAGCTGGCGCCGCGCCGACAGGGCCGTGACCTGCGCCGTCACCACGTCGGTATAGCCGACCTGGCCGGCGTTGTAGCGGTTCAGCATCTGCTGCTCCACTTCATCGGCGGCCGCGGACGCCTGGCGGCGCAGGTCGATCTGTTCGGCCAGCGCACGCGTGGCCGACAACTGGTCTTCGACCGTGCCAAAAGCCGTCAGCACCGTCTGGCGGTAGCGCGCCACGGCTGCTTCATGGCCGGCCCTGGCCGCATCCACGCTGGCGGTGGTGGCGCCCGCGTTGAACACGGTCTGCGCGGCCGACAGGCCCAGCGACCACAGGCTCGACGAAGCGTTGAACAGGTCGCCCACTTTGCTGGCGCCGGAGCCGTACGACCCGGTCAGGTTCAGGCTCGGGTAATAGGCCGAGCGGGCAATGCCGATCTGCTCATTGGCCAGCGCCACGCGGCGTTCGGCGGCGGCGATATCGGGCCGGCGCTGCAGCAAGGTCGACGGCACGCCCACGGGAACCTCAGGCACGGTGATGGTCCACGGCGCCACGGCAAGCGCAAAATCGGACGGCGCGCGGCCCAGCAGAATCGCGATCGCATGTTCTAGCTGGGCCCGCGCGCGCACCTGGCTGGACAGGTCGATCTGCGCATTGGCCAGCTGCGTCTGCGCCTGCAGCAAGTCCGATTTCGCCGCAATGCCGGCACTGAAGCGGTTGCGCGTGATGTCGAGCACGCGCTGGTAGCCTTCGATGGTGGACGTGAGCAATGCGATCTGCGCATCGCTCTGGCGCAGCGAAAAATAATTGATGGCCAGCTCGCCCTGCGCCGACAGGCGCGCCGCGGCCAGGTCGGCGGCGGACGCTTGCGCGGAAGCGTCGGCGCTGGTCACGCCGGCGCGCAGGCGGCCCCAGATATCGGGCTCCCACGAGGCGCCCAGCGCGGCCCGGTAGTTGTTGCTGGTCTGCTGCTCGCCGCCACCGCCCGAACGCGTGCCGCTGCCGGTCAAACTGACGCTGGGGAACAGCGAGGCGCGCTGTTCGCGCACCAGCGCGCGCGCCTGCTCATACGAGGCGACGGCGGCGGCCACGTTCTGGTTCGAGATGTCGATGCTGGCGGCCAGCTGGTTCAACTGCGTGTCGCCGAACAGGGTCCACCAGGGGCCGCGCTCGAGGGTGTCGGCCGGCGCGGCAGGCTGCCAGCCAGCCGCCTCCTTGAACGCCAGCGGCGCGGCAGTCGCTGGCACTTCATACACGGGGCTGACGGCGCAGCCAGCCAGCAAGGCAAAAGCGGCCAGCGCCAGAGCGTGCAACGGCAGGCGTGCGGGAACAAAGAACGTACGATGTTTTACTTGACTCATGATTGTGTGCTCGGGTTATCTGGCCCAGGAATGCGGCTCAATTGCTGCTCGTCGGCGCTGCGCGTGCGCAGTTTGTCGAGCAGGATGTAGACCACCGGGGTGGTCAGCAAGGTCAACAACTGGCTGGCAATCAGGCCGCCGATAATGGCGACCCCCAAGGGCTGGCGTAGCTCGGACCCCTCGCCAAAGCCGATCGCCAGCGGCAAGGCGCCCAGGGCCGCCGCCAGCGTCGTCATCAGGATCGGGCGGAAACGCAGCAAACAGGCCTCGCGCACCGCCTCGATCGCTGTCAGCCCGCGCGAACGCTCGGCCTCCAGCGCGAAGTCGATGATTAATATAGCATTTTTCTTGACGATGCCGATCAACAGGAACACGCCGATCAGGGCGATGATGGAAAACTCCATGCGGAACATCAGCAGCGCCAGCACCGCGCCGACGCCGGCCGACGGCAGGGTCGACAGCACGGTAATCGGATGTATCAGGCTTTCGTACAGAATGCCCAGCACGATATAGATCACCACAATGGCCGCCAGGATCAGCAGCGGCTGCTCCTTGTTGCTGTCTTGGGCGCTCTTGGCCGACCCCTGGAAACTGCCACGCACATTGACCGGCATGCCGATTTCGGACTCGGCCTGCGCCACGGCCGCCTGGCCGTCGCCGAGCGTATAGCCATCGGACAGGTTGAACGACACGGTAGTGGCCAGCTCGCCGCCCTGGTGGTTGATCGAGGTGGCCGTCGAACTTTCGGCAAAGCTGCTGAACGACGACAGCGGCACCATCGTCGCCAGGGTGGTCGACAGCGCCGTGCCACTCGACGGATCGCGCGCGGCCGTGGTGTTCGAGGTGGTGGCGGTGACCGCCGAAGTCACGGCCGAGGTGGTAGTGGTTGTCGCGGCCGCATTCGAGGCCGGCACATACACCGAGCGCAACGCCTCCGGGCTTTGCGCATAGCGCGGCGCCACTTCCATGATCACGTGGTACTGGTTCAGCTCATCGTAGATGGTGGCCACCTGACGCTGGCCGAAGCTGTTGTACAGCGCATTGTCGATGTCGCGCACCTGCACCCCCAGTTCGGTGGCGCGGTCCTTGTCGATCGAGACAAAGGTCTCCACGCCATTTTCCGCCTGGTCGGTATCGACGTCGATCAGGGCCGGCTGCGACTTCATCTGGTCGGCCAGCTTCGCCGCCCATTTCTTCAGGTCGGCCTGGTTGTCGCTGATCAGGGTGTACTGGTAGGTCGAATTGCTCGACCTGCCGCCCATGCGCAGGTCCTGCACCGGGTTCAGGAACAGCGAAATGCCGGTCACCTTGGCCAGTTGCGGGCGCAGGCGGGCGATCACCGCCTGGCCCTTGTCGGTGCGCTGCGACGCCGGTTTCAAGTCGATGAACATGAAGCCGCCGCCCGCCCTGCCGCCGCCCGTAAAGCCCACCACGGTGGCCACTGCCGGATCGTCCTTGATGATATTGACCAGTTCACGCAGCTTGCCCTGCATGGCCTGGAACGAGATGCTCTGGTCGGCGCGCATGCCGCCGTTGATCTGGCCGGTGTCCTGCTGCGGGAAAAAACCCTTGGGCGCGGCCGCGAACAGGTACACGTTCAGGCCGACCACGAACACCAGAATCGTCATCACCAGCGCGGCGCTCGACAAGGCCCAGTCCAGGCAATGTTCATAGCCCTTCAGCAGCTTGTCGAAACCGCGTTCGAACCAGCGCGCGATGGCGCCCGGCTGCTTGTGCTGCTCGCCGCTTTTCAGCAGCCAGGCGCACATCATCGGCGTGGTGGTCAAGGAAATGACCAGCGAAATCATTACCGCCGCCGACAGGGTCACGGCAAACTCGCGGAACAAACGTCCCACCTGGCCGCCCATGAACAGCAGCGGAATGAAGACCGCCACCAGCGACAGGCTGATCGACAGCACGGTAAAGCCGACTTCGCGCGCACCGAGCAGCGCCGCCTTGAAGCGGTCCATGCCGGCTTCGATATGGCGCTGGGTGTTTTCCAGCACCACGATTGCGTCATCGACAACAAAGCCGGTGGCCACCGTCAGCGCCATCAGCGACAGGTTGTTGAGCGAAAAGCCCAGCATGTACATCACGCCGAAGGTGCCCAAGAGCGACACAATCGTGGCCACCGCCGGAATGATGGTGGCGCGCACGCTGCGCAAAAAGGCACTGACCACCAGCACCACCAGCACGATCGACAGGATCAAGGTGAACTCGATCTCGTGCAGCGAGGAGCGGATCGAATTGGTGCTGTCGGACGCCACCTGCAGCTTGATGTCGCCGGGCAGCTGCGCCTGCAGTTGCGGTAGCAGCGCGCGCACGCCGTCGACCGTGGCGATCACGTTGGCGCCGGGCTGGCGCGTGATCAGCACGATCACGGCCGGGTCGCCATTGAACAGGCCCAGGGTATTGTTGTTCTCGACGCCGTCCTGCACTTCGGCCACTTCATCGAGGCGGATCGCGGCGCCGTCGCGCCAGGCTACCACCAGGCTGCGGTAGTCGGCAGCGCTGCGCCCGCCCGAGGCGGAGCTGGCGCCCGAATAAATCTGCAGGCTGCGTTCGTCGCCGGTGACCGCGCCTTTCGGGCGATTCGCGTTGCTGGCCTGGATCGCGGCGCGCACGTCTTCCATCGATACGGCATAGTGGTTGAGCTGGTACGGCAGCAGTTCCACGCGCACCGCCGGCAGCGAACCGCCACCAAGTTCCACGTCGCCCACGCCCTTCACTTGCGCCACTTTCTGCTGCACCAGGTTTGACACCGCGTCATAGATCTGGCCCGGCGTGCGCGTCTTCGAGGTCAGCGCCAGGATGATCACCGGCGCATCGGACGGATTGGCCTTGCGGTAGGTCGGATTGCTGCGCAAGGTGGCCGGCAGGTCAACGCGCGAGGCGGCAATCGCCGCCTGCACTTCGCGTGCGGCCGCATCGATCTTGCGGTTCAGGTCGAACTGCAGGTTGATGCGCGCCGAGCCGGTGCTTGACGACGAGGTCATTTCGTTCACGCCCGAGATCACGCCCAGGCGCCGCTCAAGCGGCGTGGCCACCGAAGAGGCCATGGTGTCCGGGCTGGCGCCAGGCAGGCTGGCGCTGACCGAAATAGTCGGATAATCGACCTGCGGCAGCGGCGAGACGGGCAGCACGAAAAACGCGCCGATGCCCGCCAGCGCGATGCCGATGGTCAGCAGCACCGTGGCAATGGGCCGCTTGACGAAGGGTTCGGACAGATTCACGCGGCGCTCCCTGCCGGCGGCTGGTCACCCGGCTTGTCCAGATTGACGCCATCCTTGCGCTTGCCGGCAAAACGGCGGCCCAGGCGGTCAAAGCCCAGGTAGATCACCGGCGTGGTAAACAGGGTCAGCACCTGGCTGACGATCAGGCCACCAAAAATCGCCAGGCCCAGCGGACGGCGCAACTCGGCGCCTTCGCCCCAGCCCAGCATCAGCGGCACGGCCGCAAACAGCGCCGCCAGGGTGGTCATCAAAATCGGCCGGAAGCGCAGCAACGCCGCCTGGTGGATCGCTTCCTGCGGACTCTTGCCTTCGTCGCGCTCGGCCTCGATGGCAAAGTCGATCATCATGATGGCGTTCTTTTTCACGATGCCGATCAAGAGGATGATGCCGATAATGCCGATCACGCCCAGGTCCTGGCCCGACAACATCAGCGCCAGCAGCGCGCCGACGCCGGCCGAAGGCAGGGTCGACAAAATCGTCAGCGGGTGGATATAGCTTTCGTACAGCACGCCCAGCACGATATACACGCACACCACGGCGGCCAGGATCAGCCACAGCTGGTTCGACAGCGAGTTTTCGTACGCGCCGGCGGCGCCCAAAAAGGTCATCGTCACCGAGGCGGGCAAGGCGATGTCGTGCGCCGCCGCGCGGATCGCATCGACCGCGCTGCCCAGCGCCACGCCCTTGGTGGTATCGAAACCAAGCGTGGTGGCCGGGTACTGCGCCACGTGCGTGATCTGCAGCGGCGACTGCTTTTCGGTAATCGTCGCAAACGCCGACAGCGGCGTCGACTTGCCCGAACCGGTGCGTACCTGCAGGTCGCCCAGGTCGGCCGGCGTGGTGACGATGCCGGGCTGCGCTTCGAGAATCACGCGGTACTGGTTGGTCTCGGTGAAAATCGTCGAGATGATGCGCTGGCCAAAGGCGTTGTACAGCGCGTCGTCGACGGTGGCAGTGGTGACCGACATGCGCGCCGCGCTGTCGCGGTCGATTGCCACGTTGACGGCAGCGCCGGTGGCGCCGGCGTCGGTGGTGACGTTGCGCAGCTGCGACTTTTCACGCATGCGCGCGGCCAGCTTGTTGGCCCACTCGGTAACGATGGCGGTGTTCGCGCCTTCGAGCGAGACGCGGTATTGCGTCGGGCCCGATTCGGCATCGATGGTGAGATCCTGCGTCGGCTGCAAATACAGCGTGACGCCGGCCACCTTGCCCACGCGGTTGCGCAGGCGGTCCATGATGTCGTCCTGGCTGTCGCTCCTCGATCGCTTCAGGTTGATCAGCATGCTGCCCGTGTGGAGCATGGTGTTGTTGGCCGCATCGACGCCGACCAGGGAACTCAAGGTTTCGACGTCCGGGTCTTCCAGAATGGCGCTGGCGGCCGCCTGCTGCAGGCTGGCCATGCGTTCATACGAGACGGCTTGCGAGGTTTCGATGCGCGCCTGCAGCTGTCCCGTGTCCTGCGTCGGGAACAGCCCCTTGGGGATCGTCATGTACAAGATCACCGTCAGGATCAGGGTGGCCAGCGCCACCAGCAGGGTCAAGCCCTGACGCTTCAGGACCCACACCAGCGCATGGTCGTAGCGCACAATCACGCGGTCGAGGAAAGCCTGGATACGCTGGCCGGTGGCACCGATCTTTTCATCGGCATGGCTTTTCAGCCAGCGCGCCGACATCATCGGCACCAACGTGAGCGACACCACGGCGGAAATCAGGATGGTAATCGCCAGGGTCATGGCGAATTCGCGGAACAAACGCCCTACCACGTCGCCCATGAACAGCAGCGGAATCAGCACGGCGATCAGCGAAACCGTCAGCGAGATAATGGTAAAGCCGATCTGCGAGGCGCCCTTCAGCGCGGCGGCCATCGGCGTTTCGCCCTCTTCGATATAGCGCGCGATGTTCTCGATCATGACGATGGCGTCATCGACAACAAAGCCGGTGGCGATCGTCAGCGCCATCAGCGACAGGTTGTTCAGGCTGTAGCCGAGCAAATACATCACGCCACAGGCGCCGATCAGCGAGATCGGCACCGACAGGCTGGCGATCACGGTGGCGCGCAGGCTGTGCAAAAAGGCGAAGATCACCAGCACCACCAGCAGCACGGAGGCGAGCAGTTCGAGTTCCACGTGTTCGACCGAGGCGCGGATGCCCGTGGTGCGGTCGCTCAGCACGTCGAGCTTCATGGCCGCAGGCAAGCTCGTTTGCAGCTCGGGCAACAGCGCCTTGATGGCGTCGACCGTCTTGATCACGTTGGCGCCGGGCTGGCGCTGCACGTTGAGGATGATGGCTGGCTGCTTGCCGGCCCAGGCGCCCAGGCGCGTGTTTTCGGCGCTGTCGACCACGTTGGCCACATCAAGCAGGCGCACCGGGGCGCCGTTTTTATAGGTGATGATCAGGCGCTTGTAGTCTTCGGCCGTGACCAGCTGGTCGTTGGCGTTGATCGTAAACGAGCGCGACGGGCCGTCGAAACTGCCCTTGGCGCTGTTGACATTGGCGGCCGCAATCGCGGTACGCAGGCTGTCCAGGCCCAGGCCATACGAGGCCAGCAGCTTGGTATCGCCCTGGATGCGCACGGCCGGGCGCTGGCCGCCCGACAGCGACACCAGGCCCACGCCATTGACCTGGCTGATCTTCAGCGCCAGGCGCGTGTTGACGATATTTTGCACCTGCGTCAGCGGCATCGTGTCAGAGGTAATGGCCAGGGTCAGCACCGGCGCGTCGGCCGGGTTGACCTTGGCGTAGACCGGTGGCGCCGGCAAATCGGTCGGCAGCAGGGAACCGCCGGCATTGATCGCAGCCTGCACTTCCTGCTCGGCCACGTCCAGGGTCTGGCCCAGGGTGAACTGCAGCGTGATGATGGAGACGCCGGCCGCGCTGGTCGAACTCATGCGCTGCAGGCCGGCCATCTGGCCGAACTGGCGCTCAAGCGGCGCGGTGACCGTCTGGCCCATGACTTCGGGGCTGGCGCCCGGATACAGCGTCTGCACTTGGATGGTCGGGAAATCAACCTGCGGCAAGGCCGCCAGCGGCAGGAACTTGAAGCCCACCATCCCGGCCAGCACGATGGCCAGCATCAGCAGCGCGGTGGCGACCGGCCGCTTGATGAACGGGGTCGATGGACTCATTGCGCCGCACCCTTCGCTGGCGTGGCGGCCGGCGCGGTCGCCGGCGCAGATGCTGCCGGTGCAGACGATGCTGGCGCACCTGCGGCACCTGCAGCACCGTCAGCGTGCTGGCGGCGCTGGCGGTGTTCGCCACTCGCGCCACGCGCGCCCTGGCCCTGGCCGGCTGGCTTGTCGCCGGCCAGGGTGACTTTCGCGCCTTCCTTCAGGCGGTCGGCGCCTTCGGTGATGACCTTCTCGCCCGCTTCCAGGCCGGCGCGGATTTCCACCATGTCGGTGGTGGCCTGGCCTCGCGTGACGATGCGCACGGTGACGGTCTTGTCCTCTTTCAGCACGTAGACAAAGTCGCCGTTGTTACTGTGGCGCAGCGCGGTGACGGGCACCAGCACGGCGCCCGTGATATTGCCCATCTCCAGGCGCACATTGACGAACTGGCTGGGGAACAGCGCCATCTTGTCGTTCGCGTAGCGGGCCTTGGCGCGCACGGTGCCGGTCTGCACGTCGACCTGGTTGTCGAGCGCCGTCAGGCTGCCCTTGTCGAGCGTGATGCTGCGCGTGCGGTCCAGCGCCAGCGCCGGCAGCGCGACATTCTGCGCCTGGCGTTCCTGGATGGTCTGCACCTTGTCCTGCGGGATGGCGAACTGCACGTCGATCGGCGACAGCTGGGTGATCACCACCACGCCGCCGGCGTCGCTGGTGCTGACCAGGTTGCCGATATCGACCACCTTCAGGCCGGCCCGGCCGCTGATCGGCGAGACCACCTTGGTGTAGCCGAGGTTCAGCCTGGCCGTGCCTTCGGCGGCGCGGTCGGTCATCACGGTGCCTTCGAGCTGCTTGACCAGCGCGGCCTGCGTATCGACGTCCTGGCGCGCGATCGAATCCTGGCCCAGCAGGGTCTGGTAGCGCTTCAGGGTCAGGCGCGCGTTTTCCAGCTGCGCTTCGTCGCGCTGGCGCTGGCCGGACGCCTGCATCAGGGCCATCTCGAATTGCGCCGGGTCGATCAGCGCCACCACCTGGCCGGCCTTGACCATCGCGCCCTCCTTGAACTTGAGCTCCTTCAGGATGCCCGACACCTGCGGGCGCACCGTCACGGTCGACGCTGCGGTGACGGTGCCGAGCGCGTCGAGGACTACCGGCAGATCGGACTTGACGGCCGTGGCCACGCCGACGGTGGTCGACGGACCGCCGCGGCGCGCACCGCCAGGACCGCCAGGACCACCAGGCCCGCCGGGGCCCATGGCGCCGGCGCCGCCCGGCGCGCTGGCGCCCGAATGCGTCAGATACCATGCGCCGCCACCGAGGGCGGCCATCACGGCCAGGGCAATCACCGTACCGACGATCCTGGAACGGCGGCTGCGCCGCGCGGGGGTTGGGGTTATCTGCGTATCCATCGCTTATCCTTTTATGAGCCGCTGGCACGGCGTAGTTTTTGAGCGCGCACCGAGTCGGTTCACTCTGGCAGGCGCTGGTTTTTCGGGTATTTTTTACAAGATTAACGGGGAATCAAGAGCTGAAAATCAGCTGAAAAAACATCGTTCTCCATCGAGCGAGGACTCTAGCATAGTCATGTAACTGTTTCATTTCTGTCTGAAACAATTGCGCCTGAAAACAGGCCGCGCTGCACCCTGCAATATCAGCAGGCATCAGGCTTTCAAGGCGGTACGCAGCTGCGCCGGCAATGTGCAGGCAGATACAAATTCGCTACAAATCTCCGGCGGCCTTTACCCGCCTTTACAGACGCCCAATAAAAACAAGCCGGACAAAGCCGGCTTGAGGTAAGACACAGATGAGGATACGTCTTATTTACTACCCATCGGATCGGTGCACAGGCAATGCGTCAGCGCCATGAACGGCTTGCGTTCGCTGGTGATACCGGAGAGCCAGCTAAGGTCGCTGGCGATGCCCAGCGCCGCCTGGGGTGGCAGGCCGGTGGCAGCCAGGCCCAGTTTCACGTGTTCGCCAAGGCCCAGCGAGGCCATCGCCCTGGCGCCAAACATGCCGATCACGCGGTCGACGGTCGACGTTTCGCGCTCGATATACGCCACGCGGTAGTCGGCGCCCAGGTTGGCCCGCTTGGCAGCCGAAGCCAGCGCATCGCGGTAGCTGCCGATGCGGTCGACCAGGTTGCGGTCCTTGGCCTGCAGGCCGGTCCACACGCGGCCCTGCGCCACTTCGTTGATTTTCTCGGGCGTGGTCTTGCGCGCCTTGGCGGCGATATTGATGAAGTCGCCGTACACATGGTTGATCGAACCCTGTATCACTTGCGCGAAGCGCGGGTCGAGCGGGCGCAGCGGGTTGCCGGCGTCGGCCAGCCAGGTGGTCGGCGCGCCGGCCGTGTGGATGCCCAGCTTGTCGATGACTTTTTCGGCCGTCGGCAAGATCGCGAACACGCCGATCGAACCGGTAATGGTGGCCGCATCGGCAATCACTTCATCGGACGAAGTGCTGATCCAGTAGCCACCCGAGGCGGCCACGTTGCCCATCGAGACCACCACTGGTTTACCGGCGGCGCGTGTCAGCTCCAGTTCGCGGCGGATCAGCTCCGAGCCAAACGCGCTGCCGCCGGGCGAATCGATGCGCAGCACCACCGCCTTGATGGCCTTGTCTTCGCGCGCCTGGCGGATCAGGCGCGAGGTGGACAGGCCGCCGATCGAGCCGGCCGGCGCCACGCCGTCGCCGATTTCGCCGGAGGCGATCACCACGCCGACGGCGTCGCCGACCATCGCCGGGTGCAGGCGGGCCAGGTAGTCGCTGTAGCCGACCTGGCGGAAGTTGTTGCCGTCCGCGTCTTTCGCGCCGCGCTCCATCATCAGCTTGCGGATCTCATCGCGCGTTTTCAGGCCGTCGACCAGCTTCGCGTTCAAGGAGGCCTTGGCGATATCGCCGCCGGTCGCTTCCAGCAGTTGCGGCAGGTTGTCGATCGCGGCCATGATGGCGCCGGCCGGCAGCTTGCGGGCTTTTTCCACGTCGGTGGTGTAGGTGGTCCACAGGCCGTTGTTCAGGTAGCGGTCCGCTTCGGCCGCCGCGTCCGACGGGCCGTTGGCGATAAACGGCTCGGCAAAGCTTTTGTAGGTGCCCACTTTGAGCAGGTTGACCGTCACGCCGACCTTGTCGAGCGCGTCGCGGTAGTAATTGCGGTAGCGGCCAAAGCCTTCGATCATCACGCCGCCCATCGGATGGACGAATACCTCGTCGGCTTTCGAGGCCAGCAGGTACTGGCGCTGGTTGTAGCTCGAACCCCAGGCCGTGACCTTCTTGCCGCTGGCGCGGAAGCGTTCAATGCCGGCCCCCACTTCGCGCAAGGACGCCAGGCCGCCGCCTTCGAGCTCATCGAGCAGCAGCACCATCGCGCCCACATTCTTGTCCTTGGCGGCCGTATCGAGCACCGCCAGCACATCGCGCAGCTGCACGGTTTTTTTCACGTCGCCGCTGACATTGGCCAGCACCGCTTCGCGCACGCCGCCCGGCACCTCTTCCACCAACGGACCTTGCAGGTCCAGCACCAGCGTGGTCTTTTCCTGCAGGGGCTTGGCGCCGCCGCCAAAGATGGCGATCAGGATGGCGATCACGATCAGCAGGAAAATCAGATTGAAAACGGCGCGGCGCGTGGCGTCGAGCGCGCGCCAGAAGGCGCCAAAACCGCGGCGCAGCGGAGGAAACGGGTTCAGTGACATTGATTGATGCTCCGTAGAGGGTGAGCTGAAAAAAATCAATATAACTGAAATCCGTATCAATAGTCCTGTTTTGACAACTGCGCCCCGCCCTTTTGCGCCGGCGTGGAAATCAGGAACAGCCCGGCCAGCACCAGGACGCCGTTCAGTATCAGCAGTTCCAGGCCGATGCGGTAATGCGCAAACAGCAGCGATTGCTCCTGCTCGATCAGTGCGCACAGCAGCGGTCCGGCCAGCGCCACCACAGGCACCCAGCGGTCGCGCACGCCGCGCCGGCTCAACAGGCCAAACGCAAAGAGACCCAGCAGCGGCCCGTAGGTATAGCTGGCCAGCTTCAGAATCACCCCTATCATGCTGGGGCTATCGATCCATTTGAAAGCCATGATCAGCAGCAGGAACAGGGCAGTAAAAGCCAGGTGCACGCGGCGGCGCCAGCGCATCTGCATGGCCGGATTCAAGTCCTGCCGGCGCTGCAGGCCCAAAATATCGATGCAAAAGGTGGCTGTCAGCGCCGTCAGCGCGCCGTCGACGCTGGGGAACAGCGCGGAAATGAGCGCAATGAAAAAGATCAGCTGTACCGCCGCCGGAAAATGCCCCAGCACCACCGCCGGGAACAGCTTGTCGCCGGTCGCCGTAACGCCGGCCAGCGGCGCATACAGATGCAGCAGGCCGCCCAAGAACAAAAACAGCAGCAGCACGCCGGTCAGCACCACCGTCAGGCTCAACATGTTCTTTTGCGAGTCCCGCAAGGTGCGCACCGAGATATTCTTCTGCATCATCTCCTGGTCCATGCCGGTCATCGCAATCGTGATGAACATGCCGGCCACGATATGCTTCCATACGAAGGCCGGGCTGTCCGGATCCAGGGTGAACATGCGCGCCAGCCCCTGCGCGCGCATGCGCTCCAGGCTGTCGATCACGGAAATATCCATCTCGCGCAGCAGGAACACGCTGCAGATCACCAGTCCGGCCAGCATGCAGGCCGTCTGCAGGGTATCGGTCCAGACGATGGTCTTCACGCCACCCTCGTATGTATACAGCAAAATCAGCAGCAGCACCACGGACGCAGTCAGCCAGAACGGCACGCCAAAGCTGTCAAGGATGGTCGCCTGCAGGATATTGACCACCAAATACAGCCGCGCCGTCGCCCCCAGCAAACGAGACAGGATAAAGAACGCCGCCCCGCTCTGGTACGAGCGCCGCCCCAGCCGCAACTCCAGGTAGCGATAGATGGAAGTGAGCTGCAGCCGGTAATACAGCGGCAGCAGAATAAACGTGATCGCCAGGTAACCGAGTACATAGCCGATCATCAGCTGCACATAGCCAAACCCGTCACGCCCCACCGCCCCCGGCACGCTGATAAACGTCACGCCGGTCAAGGTGGTGCCGACCATGCCGAAGGCGACCAGCATCCAGTTGCTGTCCTTGTTCCCGATAAAAAAACTGTCATTGGTGGCATGGCGCGAGGTGCGCCAGGCCACGCCGAGAAGGATCAGGAAGTAGGCGAGGACGACGGAGAACAGGATGGCGGGGGACATGGGGGCCGGCGGCAAAGATGAACAGGGGCGTGAATATACAACAAAGCGCCCGCCTCCTTGCGAAGACGGGCGCTTTTTAGTTGCCCTGCCGGTTCACCTCGGCATCAGATGCAGCAGCTTATTTCGACAGTTTAATCTGCGACAGCTCCGCCGTCAGGTAGCCGACCGCGCCACTGAACTTGTTGTTGTAGTTGGTGTTGATCATGATGTTGATCTGGTCCTTCAGCGCCGATGGCAGCGTCGGGAAGCGGTTCCATTCGTCGCCTGGGTGCTGGAAGTTGCTCATCACGTAGGTCCAGCCATTGATCTCGTCAACCGCATGCAGGCCGGTCGATTCCGCGCCGGCCGGGCACGACAGCAGGCGTTCCAGCTTCTTGGTGTCGACGTTGTAACCCCACAGGAAGTTGTTCAGGTGGTTGCCGCTGTCCTCGCCGATAAACAGGGTGCGCAGTTTTTCCGAGAACTTCAGGTTGTCGGGGCTGGCGATCTTGTCCGGGTTGGCGGTATTGCCCAAGGCGTCGCCGGCGATGTCTTCGCCGGCGATCAGCACGCTCGATTCGCTCGGCACCCATTCGCTGTCGATGGCGGCGCCGGTGTCGTCCTTCTGGCCGCCGGCCAGCTTGTGCGAGACCACGGCGCCCGCCACCAGCTTCTTGAACTTGACGTTGTTGCCGGCGACGTACCCCGAGCCGCCTTCGACCATCGAATCCTGGATATTGGCATACGCCGAATAGGCAATCTTGTCCTTGGCGTTGACCGTCGTGCCTTCGTTCTTGGTAAAGGCCATGCTGCCGCCCTTGAGGGCTGCGTAACGGTGGGTTTCCAGAAAGGCGGCGGCTTTTTCCTGGCCGGCCTTGACGCGGACCCAGGCGGTTTTCTTGTTCAGCACGATCTTCGTGTAGCTGGTGTCGTTCGGATCGGTCAGGGTCGAATCCATGATGTCGGTGGCCTTGATGCCGCCGTCGACCAGCGCCTTGATCTCGGCGTGCGTCGCATGGCCGAGCTTGACCCATTGCAGCTTGCCGGTGGTGGTCTCGGTCAGCTGGCTGGTGTATTTGGCGACGTACAAGGTGCCGCCTGCCGCCAGGTCGGCGGCCTTGTCGGCCACGAACATGAACAGGCCGCCATTGGTGTAATCGTCGCCGCCGAGGATGGTGCGCTGGTCGGGCATGACCTGCACCAGTTCGCGCGAGTAGCGGCCCAGGCAGTAGTGCTTCTTGATGCTGCCGGTGCCGTCCGGGTTGACGGAGACCTCTGGCAGGTGGCCGTAGTCATACGGATTGGCGGTGGTGGCATTGCCGAACACGTTCGTGCTGAACTGTTTGAGCACGGCCAGGGTCTGGCCGCCCAAGCCCTGGTCGAAGGCATCGGGTTCGTACTCTTCGCTCGACAGGTGGGTGTTCCATGGCGACAGGCTGGCGCCGCAGGTAATCCACAGGCCTTTGACCGACGAGGTATCGACGTTATGGTATTTCACCATCGACAGCTTGCCGGTGGTCTGGTCCTGGTCCAAGGTCAGCACGGCGATCGGCGACGGCAAGGTGCCGTAGGTGGATGCGCCGGCCTGGTTCAGCGAGTTGTATTCAAACTGCACCACGGCAAACACCGGCTTGCCCTTGACGCCGGTCACGGTGGCGTTGGCGACCGTCAACATCGAGCTGCCGTCCGGCGAGTCCGAGAAGAACTGGCGCTCCCTGCCTGGCACCGAACTGTCGATGATGGGCTGGTTCTTGATGTCGAAGTAGCCGCCCGCGATCACGCTGCCGCCCTTGCCGTCCGGCACGCGGTCACCGGTCAGGAAGAACGGCTGGTAAGCCAGGTTGTAGCTGTTGCTGCTGCCATCGCTGAAATTGACCTTGAGCTTCGAGCCGACGGTGGTGGTGGCCAGCGCGGCAGGCGCGCTGGCCGCTGGCGCAGCCATGCCGGTGAATTCCGCCGTGGTAAACGTCGCAACCGGGGTGCCGGTGCCCGTGCCTGGCGTGGTCACCGGAGGCAGGTCGTTATTTGAGCTGCCGCCACAACCGGACAGGAAGGCGCTGACGCCGGTCAGGCCGGCCAGAGGCAGCATGGGGGCGCCGGCAAACAGTTGCAACAGGCGACGACGGGTAGACTCAGGAGCATAATTCGACATTTTTTGTTTCTTCCGTTATAAATAAATATCGTGGGACAGACCAGCTTGAATACGAGGCCGGATGATAAACAAGTAATATTTCAACTTGATGACCTGCCCATGCAAAAATTCGGAAGAGACGGAGAGCCGGAGTTTACGCTGTCTTAATGACGTGTGGCATGCAGCAATTTTTCGCCAGCCACCCCTACCGATATCGGATGCAAACGATCGAGCCGGCCACTCCACGCCGTCAGGCCGAACGCCCCCAGCACCACCAGCGCACCGATCCAGCCGGTATGGACCAGGCCCAGGTGTTCGACGATCAGGCCGCCACCCCAGGCGCCACCGGCAATGCCCAGGTTGAAGGCGGCGATATTCAGGCCCGAGGCGACATCGACGGCGCGCGGCGTGAAGTGTTCCGCTTGCTGCACCACATACACTTGCAGGCCAGCCACATTACCGAAGGCAACCGCACCCCACAGCAGCACGGTGATGATCACCAGAATCGGGTGCGGCGCGGTAAAGGTCAGCAGCAGCAATACAAGGGCGAGCAGCAAAAAGATCAGTTTCAGGGCCTGCACCGGACCGCGCTGGTCGGCCAGCTTGCCGCCCCAGATATTGCCGAACGCGACCGACACGCCATACACCAGCATCACCAGTCCCACGGCGCTGGCGCCCAAGCCGGCGACTTGCTGCAGGATCGGCGCCAGATAGGTAAAGGCAATGAACGAGCCGCCGTAGCCGACCGCCGTCATGGCGTACACCAGCAGCAAGCGCGGCTGGCCCAGTACCTGCACCTGTTGCAGCAGGGATGCCGGTTTGCTGTGCGCGATGGTGGAAGGCACGTACAGCAGGCTGCCGATAAAGGCGACCAGGCCCAGCGCGGAGACGGCCAGGAAAGTTTCGCGCCAGCCGAAGTGCTGGCCGATAAAGGTACCCAGCGGCACGCCGGTGACCAGCGCCACGGTCAGGCCGGTAAACATGATGGCGATCGCACTGGCGGCTTTTTCTTTCGGCACCAGCGAGGTGGCAATCGTCGAGCCGATTGAGAAAAACACGCCGTGCGCCAGGCCGGTCAGGATGCGGGCGATCACCAGCGTTTCATAGCCGGGCGCTTTCCAGGCCAGCAAGTTGCCTAGCGTGAACAGCACCATCAGGGTCAGCAGCAAAGTCTTGCGCGGCACCTTGCCGGTCAGTGCGGTGAGCACCGGCGCGCCGATGGCCACGCCGAGCGCATACAGGCTGACCAGCAAGCCAGCCGACGGCAGGTTCACGCCCAGGTCCTGCGCGATGGTCGGCAGCAGACCGACAATGACGAACTCGGTGGTGCCGATGGCAAAGGCGCTGATGGTCAGCGCCAGCAGGGCAATGGGGATATTGAACATGGAAAACTCCGATAAAGTTGATAGCACGCAGTATCGGAGTTTTCTTTGTTTCGAAAAATACCTCGCCGGGCAGAAGATACTTGCGCCGATATCAACAATTACCGAATCTGATAAAATACGCTGATGAATTCAGACAAACTGGCGCTGCTGCTGACGCGCGAAATGCCATATGGAAAGTATCAGGGACGGCTGCTGGCCGACCTGCCCGGCCACTACCTGGGCTGGTTCGCGCGCGAGGGTTTCCCCTCGGGCGAACTGGGCAGTTTGATTGCGCTGATGTACGAGCTCGATCACAACGACTTGCGCGGCCTGCTCGATCCGCTACGTCCGCCGGGCTGGAAACGCAAATACGATTAGCTGGAAGAGGCCACGCTTTTCGCCTGCGCCGCCTTGGCCAGTGCCGTGGCATAGGCTTCGTAGACGCCGAAGATCTGGTGCACCAGCTTGCTGCCGCCGGCCAGCACGGCGCCTGTCAGCACCACATCGACGGCAATAAAAGCGCTGTACTGGTCCTGCACCGACAGCGGCAGGCCGGATGCCGAAATCGGCGTCAGCACCATGATCTGGGACAGGAAGCGAAAGCCCACGGCCGAGGTGATCATGCCCAGCGCCAGGCCGACCAAGGTGGTGGCCTTGATGGTTGCCACGGTGTACGGCAGCAAGGCTTTTTCCTCGGCGTCAACGTTCAGGTCCGCTTGCTCGATTTGCTGGCGCGCATCGTCCAGCGCGGTGGTGATGGCGGTCTTGCGGTCGTCCAGCGGGTCAGGCGTGCCGTTGAGTTCGGCCAGCAGATCGCTGACGCGGCGCTTCAGGCGGCCACGCTGGGCCTGCCAGTAGGTGATCGCCTGCTGGTGCGCGGCGACCTCGGGCGGCGCCCACAAGGACACGAATACTTCGATCATGCGCTCGACAAACAGGGCCACCAGCAGCATGGAGCCGAAGATGCCCGGCACCAGCGCCGTGAAATTGGACTGGAACGCCAGCGCGCCGGCCTGCCAGCTTGCCGCCAGCGCCACCGCCGCCACGCACAGCAGCGCGCATGCCACCATCAAGCCCTTGCCCGTCCTGCCTTGCACGCCCTCGTCATTTGCCATGGTTCGCCTTTCGCCTTGCGGCATGAAAAGCTGAACTATAAGCAATGATGACGCGCATGATTGTCACGCATTGTCACGCAGATTAAAACTGGCGCACTTTTTTCGCCAGCATGGTGGACAGCTCGCCTGACGTCACCAGCGCCTGCAACTCGCTGGCGCCGCCGACCAGCACGCCGTTGACGAACACCATCGGGAAAGTCGGCCAGCCGCTCCACATCTTGAGCGCGTTGCGGCGATGCCACTGGCTCAGGTAGCTGCCGTACTGCAAATACGTATAGGGCGTTCCCAGCACGTCGAGGATCTTGCGCGCCTTGCGCGGAAACGGATTGAGCGCCATGCCGACCACCACCACCTGCTGCGCGGCAATCGCCGCCTGCACTTCGCGCACGATGTCGCCATGCTTGCCGCCTATCGAGGCACGGGCGGCGGGATGGATCTGGGTTTCGTCGAGAATGGCGCGGGTCATGGAAGTCCTGTGGGGAAGGCACGTTGCGTGCGGATCGCGCATTGTAGCCTGCGGTAGCGGGCAGTAGCGCGGCACGGTGGAGTTTGCTACAATAATGAGAATAATTCTCAATCAACTATTTACCATGACTGCAGGCACGGCCTCCGCTCTTCTTACCGACATGGTCAGCCAGAACCACGGCTGGCTATTGGGCTGGTTGCGCGGCAAACTGGGCAACGCCTTCGACGCCGCCGACGTGGCCCAGGATACCTATGTGCGCGTGCTGGTCACGGGCCGGATGCCCGAGCAGGCCGAACAGTCGCGCGCCTACCTGGTGCGCATCGCCAAGCACCTGGTGGTGGACCTGTACCGGCGGCGCCGCCTTGAACATGCTTACATGGAAGCGCTGCAGCACCTGCCGCCGGCCCATCTGCCTTCCGTGGAAGAGCGCACCATCATGCTTGAAACCCTGTGCCAGCTCGACGCCGCCCTCGACCGCCTGCCGCTGCGGGTGCGCGAAGCGTTCCTGCTGTCGCAGTTCGATGGCCTGACCTACAGCGCGATCGCGCAGCAGCTGGAAGTGTCGGTTGCCTCGGTGCGCAAATACATGTTGCAGGCCGCGCAGGCCTGCTTTGCCGTGATGGCTGCCTGATTGAACGGCGCCACCGACAGCGCGTCGTCCGAACTGCATCAGCAGGCCCTGGCCTGGCTGGTGACAATGTGGTCCGGCGAAGCGACAAACGAAGAACGGCAGGCTTTGAATCGCTGGCGCCAGGCGTCGGCCGCGCATGAACAGGCCTGGCAGGCGGTGCAGCAGATGCAGCAGCGCCTGCGCAGCGTGCCCGCCAAAACCGCCGGCCCGGTGCTGCGCGCCGCTTCCCGGCGCACCAGCCGGCGCGCGGTGCTGCGCGGCCTGGCGCTGCTGTGCGGCGGCGGCGCGGCGTTGCAGGCCGTGCGCGAGACCGAAAGCTGGCATGCCATGACGGCGCAATACAGCACCGCCACCGGCGAACGGCGCGACATCGTGCTGGCCGACGGCAGCCGCATTGCCATGAATACCGCCACCGCGCTCGACGTGCGCTTCGATGCCGGCCAGCGCCGCATCAACCTGCATCGCGGCGAAATCATGATCACCACCGGCAAGGATCACGGCGTGCCCTACCGCCCTTTCGTGGTCCACACGGCGCACGGCACGGCGCGCGCGCTGGGCACGCGTTTCGTGGTCTGCCAGCATGGCGAACATACGCAGGTGCAAGTCTATGAGGGTGTGGTGGAAGTGCGGCCACGCCTGCACCCGGCAGCGTTGCAGCGCCTGGCGGCAGGCAGCCAACTGCGCCTGAGCGCGCAGCTGGCCGGGCAGGCCCAACCGCTGGCACTTCTTGAGCCGGCCTGGCTGGCCGGCGAACTGGAAGCCGAACAGATGCGCCTGCAAGATTTCCTGGCCGAACTGGCGCGCCATCGGCCCGGCGTGATTGATTGCGATCCGGCCGTGGCGGACCAGCTGGTCTCGGGCATCTACCCGCTGGGCGACACCGACAAGGTGCTGGCCGCCCTGGTGCAGGCGCTGCCGGTACAGGTGCGCTACCGGACCCGCTACTGGGTCACCGTGCAGGCCATCGAAAAAAACAGGCAAAAGCAGTAGCACTTTTTTCTTTTCATACGGGATATCAAGTATCACCCCTATCTTGAACTGAAAAGGACCACCTGCATGCCGCACCCAATGTCACCGTACCCCCTGCGCCGCATGGCCCAGGCCGTTTTGTTCGCCGCATTGTCGATGGGCGCTGGCGCAACGCTGGCCCAGTCGCCGGCAGAAGCCCGGCGCCATGTCGAGATCGCCGCAGGCACGCTCGACAGCGCGCTGAACCGCTTTGCCAGCAGCACCGGCATCCTGCTGGCCATCGACGGCAAGCTGACCGCCGGCAAGACCAGCGGCGGCCTGAACGGCGACTATACCGCGCAGCAGGGCCTGGCCGCCTTGCTTGAAGGCAGCGGGCTGGAAGCCGTGGCCCAGCCGAACGGCGCCTATGCGCTACGCAAGGCGATCGCCACCCAGGCCGGCGCCATGCCGGAACTGGTGGTCACCAGTACGGCCGACACCTCGTCCATCGACCGCGTGGTGATCACCGGCGCGCGGAACGGCAACGACCTGGCGGGCGGAAGAGTGGCGCGCGCCGGCGGCCTGGGCGTGCTGGGCTTTGCCGACGTGATGGATACGCCGTTCAGCACCACCAATTACACCGCCCGCATCCTTGAAGACCAGCAGGCGCGCACCCTGGCCGACGTGGTCGTCAACGAGGCATCGGTACGCACCATGACCTCGACCGGCGGCTTCAGCGAAGACTTCCAGATCCGCGGCTTCAACGTCACCAGCGGCGACGTGGGACTGAACGGCCTGTACGGCCTGACCTCGTCGAACCGCATGCCGACCGCCTTCATGGAGCGCGTCGAAGTGCTCAAGGGGCCAGGCACCCTGATGTATGGCATCAGCCCGAATGGCAGCATCGGCGGCAATATCAATGTCGTTACCAAGCGCGCCAGGGATGAACCCATCACCAGCCTCACAGCCACCTATGAAAGCGCGGCCCTGCTGGGCGGCTACCTGGACGTCGGCCGCCGCTTCGGTCCGGACCAGGCCTGGGGCGTGCGCTTCAATGGCGCCTACCGCAAGGGCGACACCAATATCGACGGCGGCAAGCAGGAATTCGGCCTGGTGGCGCTGGCGCTGGACTACCGTTCCGACGCCCTGCGCTGGTCGGTCGACAGCTACGCCCAGCGCGAAGATACCGACAACTTCCGCGCGCAAACGGGCTTCCGGCCCGGTATTACCCGCTTGCCGAAAGCGCCTTCCGGCCACCGCGCCGTGTATGCCGGCGCCGACCTGGCGCTGCGCGACGCCACCATCGCCTCGCGCCTGGAATACGACCTGTCGTCGCAGATCATGCTGTACGCCGCGGCCGGCTACCACTATGGCGCCAGCGAGCAGGACTTTCCGTCGGCGCGCGGCGCGGACGGCATGGATGAACTGGGCAACCTGCGCGTCAGCAGCGCCTGGTACGACGCCGCAGCGCGCAGCAAGACCGGCGAAGTGGGTGCCCGCGCACGCTTCAACACGTTGGGCGTGAAACATCTGCTGTCGCTTTCGGCGTCGCGCCTGGAACAGGAAGCGGGCAGCTTCTACCTGGCGGCGCCCGCCAGTACCCGGCTAGACTCGAATATCTATGCGCCGGTGCCCGTGTACCAGGTCAGCGGCGAGCGCCTGTCGCCGACCAAGACCTCAGAAACGCAGCTGACCAGCATGTCGCTGACCGATACCGTATCGTTTGCCGACGGCCGCGTCATGCTGACAGGCGGCCTGCGCCAGCAAAAGGTGCAAGCGCAAAACTTCAGCGCCGCCGGCGCGGTCACCAGTTCGTACAGCGAAAGCGCCATCTCGCCGATCGCCGGCGTGGTGGTGCGGGCGCTGCCGAATGTCTCGTTGTACGGCAACTTCACCTCGGGCCTGACGCGCGGCTCGTCAGCGCCGGCCACCACCGCCAATGCGGGCGAGGTGTTCGCGCCGTTCAAGTCAAAACAGTACGAACTGGGCGTGAAGATGGAACACAATCAGGTCATGACGGGCGTGTCGGTGTTCCAGATCGACCGGCCGAACGCCATCACCGACCAGGTCACCAATATCTACAGCATGGACGGCACCCAGCGCAACCGTGGCCTGGAACTGTCCGCCGTCGGCGAAGCCATGCGCAACCTGCGCCTGATGGCCAGCGCCACCGTCTACGACGCCACGCTGAAACGCTCGGCCGGCGCGGTCAACCAGGGCAAGGATGCGATCGGCGTGCCCAAATACACGCTCAACCTGGGCGCCGACTGGGACGTGCCGGGTGTGAGCGGCCTGAGCGTCAATGCGCGCGCCATCCATACCGCCGCCACGCCTTACGATGTGGCCAACACGCTCGATATGCCGTCGTGGACACGGGTCGATGCCGGCGCGCGCTACCGCACCACCATCATGGGCAAGCCGGTGGCCTTGCGCGTCAGCGTGGAGAACCTGTTCAACAAGAACTACTGGCTGTCGAGCAGCACCCTGCTGACCGTCAGCACGGCGGCAGCAGCGCGCACCTTGCTGCTGTCGGCGCAGTTCGACCTGTAAGCCGTCAGCGTGCGCCGCCTTGTCTATCGGGCGGCGCGTGTCCAGATGTTGCATTAGAATTTTTGCATTGATAACACGACCCCTGCCCGGGCATCCCATCATGATCATGCAAAAATTTCTCGGCGTCAGCGCAACCGCGCTCCTGCTGGCAGCAACGGTTGCGCCAGCCGGCGCGGCAAACGGCAACACGGCGCAGTGGACCAGGGCGAAACCGCTGCTGGAAGCGGCGCTGTCCTGCAACCGCATCGACCAGCAGTTCCAACTGGCCGAGCAGGCGCTGGTCAGCGCCGGCTGGAACAGTTCGCAAGGCACGGCCCCGGTGGCCCTGCCGGTGACGCTGCAAGTGTTCGGCTTGACGACACAGCGCATCGCCATCGCCAGGGACGGCGGCGAGCAAACCTATCGCGCCTTTTTACCCGGCGTCAGCATCGCCCAGGCCGTCAAGGCAGCCAAGCTCAAGCTGGGCAAGGATGGCAAGGAATACGGCCGCATGGCCAAGCTGGGCGTATTGACCGCCGGCACCGAAGACGGCGTCACCACCCTCACCTGCATTTTCGACAGCGAGGGCTGAACCAGCCGATGCCCTCCTCTGCCCAACATCCCGCCACGCCCGACGGCCGCTATTTCGTGGTCAGGGGCCGGCTATGGCGCATGAGCAACCCGCAACTGGCGCCCGAGGAAAGAGACAAGCTGGTCAAGCAACTGATGGCGGCGCGCCGGCAGGTCGGCGCGGCCCTGAAGACAGGCGACAAGGAGGCAGAGCACGGCGCACGCGCAGCTGTCGACGAGGCCAAGCATGCGCTGGGCGAGCGCGGTGCCGTGTGGTGGAGCGACGGCGCTCCCGACTACAACCGGAAGATGGTCGTCAATACACCTTATGCCGCATGGCATGCGGCGCTCGGTGCCGAATGAAGACTGGCTCAACGCGCCAGTTGCAGCGCCCGGTTCCGGCGCGCCAGCCACGCCAGCGGCAGCAGCGCCAGCAGCGATGCGGCCACGCCGGCCCAAGGTGACAACGCCATCAGCTGGCGCGACACCATCAGCGCGCCGAGCATGGAGCCGAGCGAAATACCCAGGTTGAAAGCCGAAATATTCAGGCCGGAAGCAAAATCGACGGCCTTGGGCGTATGGCGCTCGGCCGTTTCCAGCATGCCGGCCTGCAGCGCCGGGGACAGGCCGAAGGCGAACACACCCCAGACAAACAGCATCACCACCATCAGGAACTGCGAGCTGATCGCCAGCGCCACGCCGACTTGCGTGGCCGCCAGCAGCAACAGCATCAGGCGCAGCGCTTTTTGCCAGCCGTAATGGCTGGTCAGATAACCGCCGCCCAGGTTCCCTGCAAAGGTGGCGGCGCCAAACACGATCAGCAAGGCGCTGGCCATGTTGGCGGAAAAGCCGGTAATGTCGGTCAATATCGGCGTGATGAAGGTAAACGCGGCAAAACTGCTGCCGAAACCGAACACGGTGACCGCCATCATGGTAAGGATGGGTCCGCTGCCCAGCGCCGCCAGTTGCGTGGCAGCCTTGCCGCCCGCCCCGTACGCCAGGCTTGCCGGCAGCCAGTGCGCCATCGCTCCCAGCCCCAACGCGGCGAGTAGCGCCACGGCAAAGAACGGCAAGCGCCAGCCCATCAGGTTACCGAGGAAACTGCCGAGCGGCACGCCGACCACCATCGCCAGGGTCAGGCCGGCAAACATCACGGAAATTGCCCTGCCCGCCTGGGCTTTCGGCACCAGGTTCGCCGCCACCGTGGCGCCGATGGCAAAAAAAGTGCCATGCGCGATGGCGGTGATGACCCTGCCGGCCAATAACAGTTCGAAGGTATGCGACAGCGCCGCCAGCAAATTGCCAGCTAAAAACACCGTCATCAGCCCCAGCAACGCCAGCTTGCGCGGCAAGCGCGACAGGCCGATCACCAGTAGCGGCGTACCGATGGCCAGCGCCAGCGCGTACAGGCTGACCAGCGAGCCGGCCGATTCGATGGGTATGCGCAAATCCTTTGCAATCGCCGGCAGGATGCCGACGACAATGAATTCGGTCACGCCGATGGCAAAGGCGCCGACCGCCAGCGACAGTACGCCGGGTGGCATCTTGCTGGCAACAGGGGAAGAGGTAGTCATGGAAAGGTCCGGTGGTCGATTCAGGCTTGCCAGTGTAAAGGCCGGAACACTTTTGATATAGACTTCCATAATCGAAACACCTATGAAATGGATTCCATAATGTCCAGGCAAGATATCAATCGGTCGTTTGAAATGGCCGTGTTTGTCACGGTGGTGGAAGCGGGTGGCTTCACGGCTGCGGCGCACAAGCTGGCGCTGACGCCATCAGCCGTCAGCAAGCTGGTCAATCGCCTGGAAGCCCGGCTCGGTGCGCGCTTGCTCCAGCGCAGCACGCGCCAGCTGCACACCACGCCGGAAGGTGACGCGTTTTACGTGCAAAGCAAGCGCATCCTCGACGATATCGATGGCGCCGAGCGCGAAGCGGCGCAAGGCGCGGCGCCGCGTGGGCGCCTGCGCATCAACTGCTTCGTGCCGTTCGGCGTGCGCCATCTGCTGCCGATCCTGCCCGAATTTGCGCAGCGCTATCCCGACATCGTGCTCGATGTGATGGTCAGCGACGCGGTCGTCGACCTGCTCGAAGACCGCACCGATATCGCGATACGTACCGGCAAGCTGAAGGAATCGAACCTGGTGGCGCGCAAATTGGGCGAGGACACGATGGTGGTGGTGGCCTCGTCCGCTTACCTGGCGCGCCACGGCATGCCGCACACGGTGGATGAGTTAAAAAAGCATAATCTGCTGGCCTTCAATTTCCGCTGCCAGAACGAGACCTGGCCGTTTCTCGATGGCGCAGGCGGCATGCTGCAGATCGCGCCGCAGGGCAATACGCACATCAGCGACGGCGACAGCATGCGCCAGCTGGTGCTGGCCGGCATGGGCCTGGGACGCTTTTCACGCCTGCATGTGCAGCCCGATATCGACCGGGGCTTGCTGCTGCCACTGCTGGAAGACTTCAACCCGGGCGACAAGGAAACCGTCCACGCCGTCTTTGTCGGGCCAGGCCAGCAAGTGCCGGCGCGCGTGCGCGTGATGCTTGACTACCTGCTGGAAAAGGTCAGGCTGGGCTGAGTCGATGCTGCCGAGCGCAAACAAGCCGGCGGGCAAGCTGAACATGGCGTGGTATCGACTTCACTACATCATCTCTTCCAGATGCAAATGCTTGCCTTCATCGAGCATGATTTCGAACTCGCCTGCCGTGACAGCCGGGCTGAACAGATAGCCTTGCAGCTGGTCGCAGCCCAGGCTGCGCAAAAAGCGCATCTGCTCCGGCGTTTCCACGCCTTCGGCGACGATTTCCTGGCGCAATTGCTGGGCCATGGTGACGATGGCGCGCGCAATCGCGCAGTCGTTTTCCTCGTAGGGCAAGCCGATCACGAAGGCGCGGTCGATCTTGAGCGTGCTGATGGGGAATTTCTTCAGGTAGGCCAGGCTGGAATAGCCGGTGCCGAAGTCGTCCAGCGCCAGCGCCAGGCCCATCGCCACCAGCTCATTCATGATCTCGATCACCTTGTCGGCGCCGCGCATCAACAGGCTTTCGGTAATTTCCAGCATGATCTGGTCGGGCCGCACCTGGTAGCGCTCCAGCACGGCCGCCACGCGTGCCGGCAAGTGGGCATCGAACTGGCGCGCCGACAGGTTGACGGCGATCACCGGCATATGCAGGCCCCGGTCTTCCCATTCGCGAATCTGGCGGCAGGCTTCATCAAGCACCCAAGTACCCAGTTCCAGGATCAGGCTGGTTTCCTCGGCGACCGGAATAAAGACGCCCGGCGAGACCATGCCGCGCAGCGGATGCTTCCAGCGCAGCAAGGCTTCCGCGCCGACAATCTGTCCGCTGGAGAGGCTCACTTTCGGCTGGTAATGCAGTTCCAGTTCCTGGTCGCCCAGTGCCAGGCGCATTTCGCTTTCCAGGCGCAGATGCTCCTTGGCGCGGCGGTTCATGTCTTCGCGATAAAACAAAAAGGTCGGCTCGATGGTTTGCGCCGCTTTCGCCACGGCCACGTCGGCAAAGCGGAACAGCGCCGGCGCGTCCATGCCGTCTTCCGGATACACGGTAATGCCGATGCTGGCGCCCACGTACAAGGCGTGGCTGTCGATGCGGATCGGCGCTTCAAGCAGGTTCAGCAGCTTTTGCGCCACATTCGCCGCATGCTCGCGCTTTTCGATATGCAATAGCGCGACGACGAACTTGCTGTTGTCGACGCGCGCCAGGATATCGGCATCGCGCAGCGCGCCACGGAACAGCTGGCCGATGGCGATGACCAGCTGGTCGCCCACTTCGTGGCCCAGCGTGTCGCTGATCGAGCCGATCCGGCTGATGTCGATCACCATCAGCGCGCCATGGGTTTCCTGGCGCTTCGCTTCGGCCAGGCCCTGCACCACCAGCTGGTTCAGCAGGCAGCGGTTGGGCAGGCCGGTCAGGGTATCGTAATTGGCCATGCGCTGCATGCGCGCCTCGGCGTCCTTGTGCACCGAGATATCGGAAAACAGCGAAAACACATGGCTGATTTCGCCGTATTCGTTGCGCACCACGCTGATCGTCACCGCTTGCGGAAACAGTTCGCCATTCTTGCGCCGGCCAACGATTTCGCCGCGCCAGGAACCGTGGCCGCGCATGGCGGCGCGCACCTTGGCGCGGAACTCGGCATCGTGCACGCCCGAGCGCAGCAGGTCCGGCGTACGGCCGATCGCTTCGGACGGCGAATAGCCGGTAATGCGGCTGAAGGAACTGTTGACGGAAACGATGCGCTCGTCGGCGTCGGTGATCAGCACGCCCTGCTCGCTGTCTTCGATGATGCGCGCGTGCAATTTCACCTTGTCAATATCGGGCAGCGGTTCGGCCAGCATCGACAGCCGCACGGCCGTGCCGCAGGTCTTGCCGGACTGGTCGAGAATGGCGTGGCGCTGCATGCGCAGCCAGGTCAGCACGCCCGACTTCTTGCGGCGCAGCACATCGACCGGCGTTTCGGCTTGTGCCGGCAGCAGTTCCACCGGGCTTGCCTGCACCTCGTCGGGCGGGTACAGGAACAGGATGTGCTGGCCCAGCGCTTCGAGCTCGGCATAGCCGAACATCTGGTCGGCGCCATGGTTCCAGCCGATCAGATAACCGTCGAGGTCGATTTCCAGCAAGGCGTCGGCCGGTGTCAGGCGCAGCAAGGGCCGGCTGGCGCCGCGCAATTGTTCCAGTTCACCTTGCAACTGGGCCAAGGTGGCGGCCAGTTGCAAACCGCCCTGCTGCTGCGCTTCATGGCTCAGGCGCAAACACTGCGCAACCCTCGCCTCAAGCACGGCGCCTCCGCACGACAGCACACGGTGGAAGGCATAAAGTGGGCTCTACAGGGAATGTCATCATCAAAATCCCGTGATCGGGCTTGGAGTTTGGCGCAAAATGCTGCGAATATAGTAACCTGAAATTGTTGGCCTATGTCAACATTTTGCGGTATCACAGAATGAAAGCGGCGCGCCCATGCCGTAGGTCAAGCAGACGGCAACGGTGGATCGCCGGGCAAATAGCGCATCAGGCGGGCGAACAGTTCCGGCTCGCGCATGCGCGCCATCCACCAGCGCAAGGCCGCGCCGTCTTCGCCCACGCGCCAGGCCAGGTAGAACGTCTCGGCCGGCTTGGGCTCTTCCACCGCCTTTTCCACCAGCAGGCCGCGCGCGATGGCGGCGCGCGCGCAGGGGCCCGGCAAAAAGCCGAAGCCCAGGCCCAGCAGTTGGTAGTCGAACTTGACTTGCATGCTGGGGACCGTGAGGGCATCTTGCCCCAGCAGCAGCCCCACCGTGCGCGGCGCCAGCTGGCGCGCCGAATCGGCCACCACCACGGCGCGGTGATGCTGCAGGTCGCCGCGCGTCAGCGGCCGGTCGATGGCGGCCAGCGGGTGCGTGGGCGCCACCGCAAACACGAAGTCAAGCATGCCCAGCGGCTGGGCGATATAACCGCCACCGGGCGGGCCGTCGCCGGGCGCGCCCACCAGCAAATCAACCCGGCGTTCCAGCAGCGCCTCCCAGGTGCCGGACAAGGTCTCCTGCACCAGGCGCAGGCGCGTCTGCTGCGCCACCTCATAAAAGGCGGCGATATCGCCAGCCAGCGCCAGCGCGGAAAACACCGAATCGAGGCCGATCGCCAGTTCCGTTTCCCAGCCCGAAGCGACGCGCCGCACGCGGTGTTCCAGGTCCTGCGCGGCTTTCAGCAGGTAGCGCCCTTCTTTCAGCAGTTCCTGGCCGGCCGCCGTCAGCATCACTTTCGGGCCATTGCGCTGGAATACCTGCACGCCCAGGTCGTCTTCAAGCTTGGCGACTGTATAGGAGATGGTCGAAGGTACCTTGTGCAGCTCCTTGCCGGCCGACGAGAACGAGCCACGGCGGTCGATGGCGTCGACAATTTGCAGGGCTTCCAGGCTGAGTCTTAGCATTCGATTTTTTCGATCATAGAGCGGTAATTTTTCCGTTTTTCTTTCTGCGATAGCAGGCCTATACTCTCTTCATCGCATCACGAAAGACAAAGAAAGCCCGGCAACAGGGGCAACGGTCCTTCGAAATTATCGCACATTAACCTGTCAAGAAATGGAGCCTTACCATGTTACAAATCCGTCATAGCGAAGAACGCGGCGCAGCAAACCACGGCTGGCTCAATTCCCACCACAGCTTTTCCTTCGGCAGCTACCATGATCCGAAACACATGGGCTTTGGTCCTTTGCTGGTAATTAATGAAGACCGCGTCACGCCGGGCCAGGGTTTTGGCACCCACGGCCACCGCGACATGGAAATCATCTCGTATGTGCTTGACGGCGCGCTGGAACACAAGGACAGCATGGGCACCGGTTCGGTGCTGCACTACGGCGATGTACAGCGCATGAGCGCCGGCAGCGGCGTGCGTCACAGCGAGTTCAACCACTCGCAAACGGACGGCCTGCACTTCCTGCAGATCTGGATACAGCCGAACGTGACGGGCATCGCCCCTAGCTACGAAGAGAAACATTTTTCGCCGGAAACCAAACAGGGCAAGCTGCGCCTGGTTGCCTCTTCCGACGGTCGCCAGGGTTCGGTGCTGATCCACCAGAACGCCTCGATCTACGCCAGCATCATGCAGGAAGGCGATGCGCTGGAACATGTGCTAGACGAAGGCCGCAGCGCCTATGTGCACCTGATCCGCGGCAGCCTGGTGGTCAATGGCACGCCGTTGAAAGCCGGCGATGCGCTGAAACTGACGCAGGAAGCCAAAGTAACGCTGGACCACGCCGAAGATGCGGAATTCCTGCTATTCGACCTGCCTTACTAAAACGATGTCGTTGAACCGGTTGTAGCGCGCCTGCCACTGGCCCGCTACAGCCAGCCCCCTCAAAAATAAGAAGAACCTGGATCTCATCATGAAAAACAATACCGCCCTGCTGTACCCTGCTGGCCGCGCCGCGCTTGGCGTGCTCTTCTTTGTCTCCGGCCTGCTGAAAATCGGCGGCTATGCCGGTGTCGCCGGCTACATGAGCAGCATGGGCCTGCCCTTCGCCACTGTGCTGCTGGCCGGCGTGATCGCGCTGGAAGTGGGCGGCGGCCTGCTGTTGATTACTGGCTGGCAAGCACGCTGGGCGGCCCTGGCGCTGGCCTTGTTCCTGATCCCGACCACGCTGGTGTTCCACGCATTCTGGGCTGCCGACGCCGCCCACTACCAGGATCAACTGACCAACTTCCTGAAAAACCTGTCCATCTTTGGCGGCATGCTGTTGCTGGTCGAGCGCGGCTTTGCAAAAGCTACCGCCAGCGTGAAGTGAGCAGCGCTCCTTGCAAATGGCCATCGCGTCCCTAAGTACAGGGAGATAACCAGGCATTGCATCAACCAAATAACAGCGACGGAAACCGTTTTCCCGCTTTTTGGTATGATGGCAAGGCGCGCCGGCACCGGAGTGGTGCGGCGCGCCTTTTATTTTTACACTTACTTATATGAGCACAACCATGCAAAGCGGCGCGGACATCCTGGCGACAGGCGAATTGGATTACACGACTTCCTGTGCACTGCCAACGCCGTGGGCCCAGTTCACCCTGCACGCCTTTGTCGAACACGCCACCGGCAAGGAACACCTGGCCATGGTGCTGGGCAATGTCGGCGACGGCGAACCGGTGCTGGCGCGCGTGCATTCCGAATGCCTGACCGGCGACGTACTGTTTTCGCAGCGCTGCGATTGCGGCGCCCAGCTCGAAGGCGCGCTCAAACGCATCGCCGAGGAAGGCCGCGGCATCTTGCTGTATCTGCGCCAGGAAGGACGCGGCATCGGCCTGATCAACAAGATCCGCGCCTATCGCCTGCAGGAAGCAGGCGCCGATACGGTGCAGGCCAATGAACAGCTGGGCTTCAAGGCCGATGCCCGCAACTACACCTTGTGCAAGCCGATGTTCGAACAGTTCGGCATCCATAGTCTGCGCCTGATGACCAACAATCCGCGCAAGATCGCGGCGATGGAAGCGCTGGGCGTGACGGTGGCCGAGCGGGTGCCGCTGCTGGTCAACCGCAATGCCTTCAACCAGCATTACCTGAACACCAAGGAAAGCAAGCTTGGCCACATGATGACACCGGCCGAAGCGCCAGCGCTGGAAGACGGCGCCCTGTAAGTTTTGCCACGCGGGCCGGGCGCGTGGCGCCTGGCGCGCCACCTGCTTTCTTCACGCCCCAAGGATGCATGAAATTATTTAACACTGCCTTGTTGCTCGCCGGCTTGTCTGCCGCCGCCGGCGCGCACGCCGCCCCGGCCCCTGCCGCTCCCCCTGCCGCCGCTGCGGCGCCAGCCTCCCCCGTCAAACCGCCGCTCGCCACGGCAGCACCGGCCGCCACCGAGCACGCCGCCCTGCCGCCGCCATCGTCGGCCGCGCAAAAGCTGTACACGGCCGCGCGTGCCGACATATTGCAAGTGCGCGTGCTGCTGAAAAACGGCCGTACGCAGTCGTCGGTCGGTTCGGGCTTTTTGATCGGCACGGGCGACCTGGTGGTCACCAATTACCACGTGGTGTCGCAATTCGCGCTCGACCCCGACACCTATGTCGGCGAATGGGTGGACACGGCCGGCCAGCGCGGCAACGTCGAATTGCTGGCAGTCGACGTGCTGCACGACCTGGCCGTGATTCGCGTGAATCGCCACGGCACCGGCTTTTTCAAGATGCCGGCGCAACTGGCCACCCTGACGCAAGGCCAGTACCTGTATTCGATGGGCAATCCGCTGGACCTGGGCTTTGCCATTTCCGAAGGTGCCTACAACGGCGTGGTGACCCGCAGCTTCTACGACCAGCTGATGTTTACGGGCCCGATCAATTCCGGCATGAGCGGTGGGCCCAGCGTGACGGCCAGCGGCGACGTGGCCGGCATCAATGTGTCGAAACGCCTGGACGGCGAACTGGTCAGCTTCCTGGTGCCGGCCCGCTACGCCCAGCAGTTGCTGGAGCAGGCAGCGCGCCTGGTCAAGCCGCCGAAGGACTTCAAGCCGGTAGTCACCGCGCAATTGCTGGCGCATCAGGACTCCATGCTGGCGCGCCTGCTGGCAACACCGCTGAGCCTGAAAGCCATGGGGCCGTACCGGGTGCCGGTGCGCGAATCGGAACAGATGCGCTGCTGGGGCCGTTCGAACGTGAAGGCCGACAAGCCCTATACGATCGACAACACCAGCTGCGCGATGGAGTCGGCCATCTTCATTTCCGGCGCCCTGCAAACGGGGCAGGTATCGATGCGCCACGAGTTCTTGCGCAGCAGCGAACTGGGCGCCTTGCGCTTTGCCGAACTGGCCAGTACCTCGTTCAAGAACGAAAGTTTCGGCAACTACAAGAGCGCCCACCTGACGGGGCCGCATTGCACCGAGCAGTTCGTCAAGAACGCCACCTTGCCGCTGCGCGCCGTCATGTGCGTGCGCGCCTACCGCAAATTTCCCGGCCTGTATGATTTTGCCCTGCTGGCCGCCAGCACCGATGAGCCACTGATGAACCTGCAAAGCCGCATCGACGCGCGCGGCGTATCGTATGCCAACGGCCTGCGCGTGACGCGCACCTTCCTTGAAGCGCTGAGCCGCGCGCCATCAAACACACGGGCGGTCAAGCCATGAGAGCGCCCTACTACATCGAAACCCTGGCCGCCAATGGCGAAGTGCAGCAGCGCCAGCGCCTGGAATCCCTGCCGATCCGCATCGGCCGCGGCTACAACAACGACTTCATCCTCGACGATGCGCATACCGCCGCCGAGCACGCGATCGTCGAGGACGACGGCGAGGGCGGCCTGCTGCTGCGCGACCTGGGCAGCCATAACGGCGTGATCCACCAGGGCAGGCGCCAGCCGGCCGTGGCCATGGACAGCGACACCGTGGTGCGCCTGGGCCACACACGGCTGCGCGTGCGCGGCGCCGACCAGCCGGTGGCGCCCGAACGCAGCGACACCACCATGCATGGTTGGGAAGGCCTGCGCCCGGCCGTGGCCGGGCTGGCCATGATCGCCGTCTCGGCCGCTTTTGCCAACTGGCTGGGCGATGCGGAAGATTTCGAGCCGATTTCCTACCTGATGATCATCGCCTACGCGGTGGCCGGCGGCCTGGCCTGGGCGGCGATCTGGGCCGTGGCCAACCGCCTGTTCGGCCAGACGGCGCGTTTCGGGCGCCATGTGTTCATCATCGGCTGCGGCCTGGTGGCGATGGAGGTGTGGGAACTGGCCAGCAGCATGGTGGCCTATGCGCTGTCGCTCGAATCGCTGACGCGCTACGGACGCCATATGTTCATCGTCATCGTCTGCGCCATGATCTTCTTCCACCTGTGGACCATCAAGCCGCAGCACCCGCGCCGCTTCGCGCTGACGGGCGTGGTGCTGGCCATCATCGGTTCGACGTTGATTCTTTTGAGCAATCTGCAACTCAGTGGCCGCCTGTCCGACGAACTGTATATGTCGGTGCTGTATCCGCCGGTGCTGCGCGTCAGTCCCGACCATACGACCGAGTCGCTGTTCAAGGATGCGCAGGCGTTGCAAAAAGGCGTCGATGCCGAACGCGGCAAGAGTGGCAGCGGCGATGAGGACAGCGAGGACGACAGCGGCGAATAAACCGTGCGCGCAATAAAAAGCCCGCTGGCGCGGTATTGCGCCAGCGGGCTTTTTTACTGCTGTCGAGGCAGCTTAGGCCTGGAACTTGACCGCCTGCACGCTGCGCCGGCCCGTAAAGGCCAGCAGGCCGAGGCCAATGAGCAGCATGGCGTAGGTCGATGGTTCCGGCACGGCCGAGACCGAGGCCAGGCCGTCGGTGGAACTGAAGCTGGCGTAGCTGCTGCTGCCAGCTTTGAACTGGGCTTGCTGGAAGCCGTCGCAGCAGCTTTCCAGGCCATAGATGCTCAAGGTGTGGTTGCCAGCGGCCACGGTGCTGCCGCCGCTCAGGAAGCCATTGCTGTTGTTGTAGTTGCCGTTCCACCACATGTCATTGGTGCCGACGTCCAGCGCCACGCCGTCCAGGAACAAGGCGCCGCCTTGCGAGAAGTCGACGCCGGTGCGAAAGCTCCAACTGCCGGCCTGGGCGGCGGTCACGCCGAAATCGATGGTTGAACGAAACGCGATGTTCGTCGAGCTGCCGAACAGGCTGCTGTTATCGAGGGCGTTGTAGCTGGCAACGGTCTTGCTGCCATAGCCCAGCGAAGGCTTGGCGACAGCGGTATCGACCACGGTTTTGTAGTCGGCAGCGGTTTTCTGCGCGCCGGCGGTGGAAAAGCCGGTGGAAACCGTGATGGTGCTGGCGTTTGCGTGGGCAAAAGCGGCGACGGCGATCAGGGACAAAGCAAATTTTGGCAAGTTTTTCATGATATATCCAGTTTTAAAAGCATGGGAGCGCTTAGAGCTGAATTCACGCTGCATTGAGGCGTGTCGGCGGTGCGCTGCAAACTGCAGGGATGAGCGGCCGGTGGCATGAAACCCGCGCAGAAGGCGGACTTGCGGCAGCGCGATTGCGCCACAAGCGTCCTGGAAAAGGGTCGGGTTTCCAGAACAGGATCAAACGATTGACGGGTCAGGCAAGACAATGAGGCTATTGTAGCTGAAAATTCTCAAATGCAAAGAATTTTTCTTTTTGCCATCAAAAATATTATTATGATAATCAACGAAATACCAGGCAGCAAGGAAAAATGCGGCTTGCGGCATGGTGAAGCGCCTTGAGTGAGGCGGCCAGGATGTCGCGCAGACGCCACATTCTTTTCTTGCATGCCGGCCCCACGCGGCGAGGCAACATGGCAAAATGCAGATACGTTACTGTCTGTGCGATGAGGGAGAAAGAGGAAATGGTCGACCTGGAAGAACTACGCTATCTGGCATTGTCATTTCCCGATACCACCGAGGAAGAGCACCACGATCGCCCGGCCTTTCGCGTCGGCGGCAAGATCTTCGCCACCCTGCCCGACGATGAGCATATCAATGTGCTGCTCGATGCGGAAGCGGCGCATATCGCTACCGTCATCTCGCCGGTCGGCTGCGAAAAGCTGCTGTGGGGCGAGCGCCTGGCCGGCATCACGGTGCGCCTGGCAGACGCTGAACTGGACATGCTGGCGGCAGCGCTGACGGCGGCCTGGCGGCGCAAGGCGCCAAGCGACCTGGCAAAAACCATTTCGGCCAGCTCATAGTCATGGCCAGCGTCAGATGCGTCCGCGCCTGAATTCACCAAGGAATTTTTTCACTTCGGCCGGCGTCATCGGCACGTCGGCGTCGCCATGCCAGGCATACAGATAAGGCGTGCCGCCGAGGCGGTCGGTCAGCTTGGCCGACAATAAAAACCGGCTGCCCAGCGGGTAGCGCTGCAGGTCCGCCAGGCGGCGCGAGCATTGCACCGCCAGCTCGGGCGAAAAAGCTTGGCCCGGCACCGGGCGCAGTTCCACTTTGCCCAGAATCTCGCGCGATTCAACGGCGACTTGCCGGTATGCATACGTATCACGGGCCATGGATCACTCTTCCTGAACAAAGGCGCCATCTTAAAGCACGACGGCGCCTTTGTTGACTGGTTTATTGCGCAATGATGCGCAGCAGCTTGCCGTTGCTCTCGTCCGTCAGCGCATACAGATAGCCGTCCGGCCCCTGCTTCACGTCACGCACGCGTTCGCCAATCGCCAGGCGGTCCTGGCCAGTCACCTTGCCAGCTGCATCGAGCGCCACGCGGCGGATATCCTTGGCCGCCAGGCCGCCGCTGAAAACGCTGCCGCGCCAGGCCGGGATCTTGTCGCCCGAATAGACGGCCAGGCCCGATGGCGCCGGCGACGGCACCCAGGCCACGCTCGGATTGATCATGCCGGCCACTTCGTGCTTGCCGACCGGTTCATGGGTTTTATAGTCGGCGCCATAGGTCTGCAAGGGCCAGCCGTAATTACCGCCGGCCACCACCAGGTTCAGCTCGTCGCCGCCGTAAGGCCCGTGTTCGGTGGCCCAGATGCGGCCCGAGACCGGATCGCGCGCCAGGCCCTGGATATTGCGATGCCCCATCGACCAGATTTCCGGCAGGGCGCCCTTGGCCGCCAGCGGATTGCCGGGCGCCGGCTTGCCTTCGTCGGTCAGGCGCAGTATCGAGCCCAGGTGGGTGGCCGGGTTTTGCGCTTGCTCGCGCGCCAGCCGGTCACCGATGCGCAGCGGCGGGTTGCCGCCGTCGGCCACGCTCATCAGCAAGGTGCCGTCAGGCAGCCACAGCAGGCGCGAGCCGAAATGCTGGCCGCCGCTCTTGTCGGTCGAGACCTTGAACAAGGTCTTGATGCCGCCCACCTTCTTGCCATCGAACACGCCCTGCACCAGGGTCGTGCGATTGGCCTCGCTGGTGCCGGTCGACACCGTCATGTAGACGCGCGGATTGGGCTTGGCCGCATCCTGCGGGTGCAGCACGATATCGAGCAGGCCGCCCTGCCCGCCCGTGAAAATCGGCGGCATGCCTTCAAGCGCCACCTGGTCGAATTTCTGGCCGTTCAGGATATGCAAGGTTCCCTCTTTGCTGGTGACCAGCGCGCGGCCGTCGCCGAGCCAGGCAATGCCCCACGGCTGGCGCACGCCTTCGGCCACCGTAACCGCCTTCCAACCTTGTTTGGCGGCTGGCGGCTCGCCGCTGGCGGCCAGTTCGGCGTGGGCCGGCAAGCTCATCGCCAGCATGGCGGCGGCAATCGCCGTGGCGCGCAAAGAACGAAAATGGGACATGGTTTTCTCCTGAAGTCGTGACATGGATGGCAAGCGTACAGCCTGGTCATGCAAGCATAACCCAACATTAAAAAAATTTAATCTTCCGCAAAGGCTGGCGTAAGCGGCGCGCTGGCATAGTGCATCGCAACAATCCACCGCGCCCGCCTTATTGGAACCGTCACATGCCCTCCCTGCTCCGCCTGCATCCCTACGCCCCTCTTTGCCTGCTGGCCCTGGCCGCCTGCAGCCCTGCCCCCAAACCTGCCGCAAGCGTCACGCCGGAAGTATCCGTGCTGACGGTGCGCCATGGCGCGGTGCCGCTCAGCGTCGAATTGCCGGGGCGCACGGCGCCGTTTTTGATCGCCGAAGTGCGTGCACGGGTCGATGGCGTGGTGCTCAAACGCAGCTTTACGGAAGGCGCGGACGTGCGCGCCGGCCAGGCGCTGTACCAGATCGACGCCGCGCCCTACCGCGCTACCCTGGCCAGCGCCGAGGCGCAGCTGCAGCGCGCACAGGCCAACCTGGTCAGCAACAATGCGCAGCTGGAACGTTATCAGGTGCTGATCAAGGGCAATGCCGTCAGCAAGCAGGCGTATGACAACGCACTGGCGGCGCAACTGCAGGCGGCCGCCGACGTGGCCGCAGCGAAAGCAGCCGTCACCAGCGCCGGCATCAACCTGGCCTACACCAATGTGACGGCGCCGATCGCCGGGCGCTCGAGCGTGTCGCAAGTGACGCAAGGCGCCTACGTGCAGGGCGGCGCCGCCACCTTGCTGACCACGGTGCAGCAGATCGACCCGATGTATGTGGACTTGCAGCAGTCGAGCGCCGAGGGCCTGGCCCTGCGCCGCCAGCTGACCGAAGGCAGCCTCAAAAGTGGCGGCAAGGAGCAGGCCAGCGTGACCCTGAAGCTGGAAGACGGCAGCAGCTACGCCGAGCGCGGCACGCTGGAGTTTTCCGGCGTGACGGTCAACCAGGCCACCGGTTCGGTGACCCTGCGCGCGCGCTTTCCGAATCCCCGGCATTTGCTGTTGCCGGGCATGTTCGTGCGCGCCGAAGTGAAACAGGGCGTGCGCGAAGGCGCCATGCTGGTGCCGGCGCCGGCCATCACGCGCAACCCGCAAGGCGAAGCGACGGTGATGCTGGTCGACACCGCTGGCAAGGCGCAGCAGCGCACGGTGGTCGCCACCACCCTCCTGCGCGGCCAGTGGCTGGTGGAAAGCGGCCTGAAAGACGGCGAGCGCGTGATCGTCAGCGGCATCCAGAAGCTCAAGCCCGGCGGCGCCGTCAAGGTACTGGCAGAAACCCCGGCTGCCGCCGTGGCACAGAACTGAGGCCGGCCGCATGTCCCATTTCTTTATCCGCCGCCCCATCTTCGCCATCGTCCTGTCCCTGATCATCATGCTGGCCGGCGGCATCGCCGTCTTCAAGCTGCCGGTGGAACAGTTCCCGCCCGTCTCGCCACCGGTGGTGCAGATCGCCGCCACCTTCCCCGGTGCTTCCGCCGAAACCCTGCAAAACACGGTGATCCAGGTCATCGAGCAGCAGATGAGCGCAATCGACAACCTGCTGTACATGTCGTCCACCAGCGACGACACGGGCCAGTCGACCACCACATTGACGTTCGCGCCGGGCACCGACCCCGATATCGCCCAGGTACAGGTACAGAACAAATTGCAATCGGCCACCTCGCGCCTGCCGGCCGAAGTACAGCAGTCGGGCCTGCGCGTGACCAAGTCGACCAGCGACTTCCTGATGGTGGCCGGCTTCGTGTCGGACGACAACAGCATGAGCAAGTTCGACATCTCGAACTACGTGGCCTCGAATATCCAGGACCCGCTGAGCCGGATTCCCGGCGTGGGCAGCATGAATCTGTTCGGCACCCAGTACGCGATGCGCGTCTGGCTCGACCCGGTGAAGCTGACCAGCTATGCGCTGACACCGCTCGACGTGAACCAGGCGATCCAGACGCAGAACGTGCAGATCTCGGGCGGCCAGCTCGGCGGTTCGCCGTCGGTGCCGGGCCAGATGCTGAGCGCCACCATCACCCAGGCCACACTGCTGCGCACGCCGGAGCAGTTCGGCCGCATCCTGCTGAAAGTCTTGCCCGACGGCGCCAGGGTGCGCCTGGCAGACGTGGCGCGCATTGCGCTGGGACCCGAAAACTACAACGTCGACGTGCGCTACAGCGGCAAGAGCGCCTCGGGCCTGGGCATCCAGCTGGCGCCGGGCGCCAATGCGCTGGCCACCGCCGAAGCCGTGCGGGCGCGCCTGATCGAGCTGGCGCCCTACTTTCCGCGCGGCCTGCGCGTGGTGTATCCGAACGATGTCACGCCATTTATCGAAGTGTCGATCCATGAAGTGGTGAAGACCCTGATCGAAGGCATCATCCTGGTGTTCCTGGTGATGTATTTGTTCCTGCAAAACGTGCGCGCCACATTGATCCCGTCGATCACGGTGCCGGTGGTGCTGCTGGGGACCTTCGGCGTGATGTCGGCGATGGGTTTTACCATCAATACCCTGTCGATGTTCGGCCTGGTGCTGGCGATCGGCCTCTTGGTCGATGACGCCATCGTGGTGGTGGAAAACGTCGAGCGCGTGATGCATGAAGACGGCCTGGCGCCGTTCGAAGCGACGCAGAAAGCCATGGGCCAGATCAGCAGCGCGCTGATCGGCGTGGCCCTGGTGCTGTGCGCCGTATTCGTGCCGGTGGCGTTTTCCAGCGGCACGGTGGGCGCCATCTACCGCGAGTTTTCCTTGACGGTGGTGGCCTCGATGCTGCTGTCGGTATTCGTCGCATTGACACTGACGCCGGCGCTGTGCGCGATGGTCTTGAAGCGCCCCGATCCCGGCCATGCCGACAAAAAAGGTTTCTTCGGCTGGTTCAACCGCGCGTTCGATGCGCGCCGCGATGGCTACCTGGGCGGCGTGGCCGGCATCGTGCGCAACCGTGGCCGCTGGCTGCTGATGTATGCGGCACTGATCGGCGTGGTGCTGTGGCTGTTCATGCGCCTGCCGGGCGGCTTCCTGCCGAACGAAGACCAGGGCTATATGTTCGTGCAGGTGCAGACCCCGGCCGGCAGCACGCTCGAGCGCACCGGCGCCGTGCTCGATGAAATCAGCAGCTATTTGCTCAAAGACGAGGCGTCGATGGTCGACGCCACCCTGATGATCAATGGCGCCAACTCGAACGGGCGCGGCCAGAACCTGGGCCGATTGTTCGTGCAGCTCAAACCCTGGGGCGCGCGCAAGGACGCCAGGCTGGCCGTCTCGGCCCTCGGCGCGCGCATCGCCGCCCGCTATGGCAACTACCAGGGCGCGCTGATCACGCCGATCGAGCCGCCGCCGATCCGAGGCCTGGGTTCCGCTTCGGGCTTCTCGTTCCAGCTGCAGGACCGCGGCAACCTGGGCCACGCGGCGCTGGCCAAGGCGCGCGACCAGTTGCTGGAACTGGCCCGCCAGGACCCGGACCTGATGCAGGTGCGTTTCACCGGCCAGGCCGACAATCCGACCTATAAAATCAATATCGACCATGAAAAAGCAGCAGCGCTGGGCGTGTCGCTGAGCGAAGTGGACCAGACTTTTTCCACCGCCTGGGGCTCGAAATACATCAACAACTTCTTTGACACCGACAACCGCATCAAGCGCGTCTACGTGCAGGCCGATGCGCCGTTCCGCATGAACCCGGACGATATCAAGCTGCTGCATGTGCGTAACAAGCAGGGCGACATGGTGCCGTTCTCCGCATTTGCCACGGCCGAATGGGCCTGGGGCTCGCCCGCCATGCAGCGTTATAACGGTGTCGAAGCGGCCGAGATCCTCGGCAAACCGGCCGCCGGCAAGAGCACCGGCCAGGCGATGGCCGCGATGGAGCGGCTGGCGCAGCAACTGCCGCAAGGCATAGGCTACGAATGGAGCGGCATTTCCCTGCAGGAATCGAAAGCCGGTGCCCAGGCGCCGCTGCTGTATGCGCTGTCGATCCTGGTGGTGTTCCTGAGCCTGGCCGCGCTGTATGAAAGCTGGTCGGTGCCGGTCTCGGTGATCCTGGTGGTGCCGATCGGCGTGCTGGGGGCTTTGGGAGCCGCCAGCCTGTTCGGCATGTCCAACGACGTGTACTTCCAGGTCGGCTTGCTGACCACCATCGGCCTGTCGGCCAAGAACGCGATTCTGATTGTCGAGTTCGCACGCGAACTGCAGCAGCATGGCGCAACGCCGCTGGCCGCCGCCATGGAAGCGGCCAAGCTGCGGCTGCGCCCGATCATCATGACCTCGATGGCTTTTGTGCTGGGCGTGCTGCCGCTGGCGCTGGCCTCCGGCGCCGGCGCAGCGAGCCAGAAGGCGCTCGGCATCGGCGTGATCGGCGGCATGCTGAGCGCGACCTTTTTGGCCACCTATATGATTCCGTTGTTTTATGTGCTGGTGGCCGGCAAGGTGAAACAGCCTGCCGCCACGCCAGCGGCCGCCGTCGAAGGAGCGCACTGATGACCAGTCTGAAAACCGTATTGGCGGCAGCCGGGGCGCTGGCCCTGGCCGGCTGCGCGCTGCAGGAACCGTATCAGCGCCCTGAGGCGGCGCCCGCCGCCTACCCTGTCGGCGCGGCCTACGCAGCCGAGGCGCCGACCGCTGCCCGGTCGGCGTTCGATACCGGCTGGTCCGAATTTTTAGGCGACGACAGCCTGCGCCGCCTGGTGCGCATCGCGCTCGACAATAACCGCGACCTGCGCGTGGCGATGCTGCGGGTCGAGCAGGCGCGCGCCCAGCTGCGGCTGCAGCAAGCGGCCCTGGTGCCGCAAGTGGGCCTGGCGGCCTCTGGCAGCAACAGCAAGAACAATTCGTCCAGCACCGATGACGCGAATCGCAACCATGGCGTCAGCTACAACCGCAGCGCCGGCCTGTCGGCCTCGTGGGAGCTCGACTTTTTTGGCCGCCTGAATGCACTTGACGATTTGGCGCGTGAACAATACCTGGCCACCGGCCATGCGCGCCAGGCGGCGCAGATCGTGCTGGTGGCCCAGGTCAGCGAGCAATACCTGTCGATGCTGGCGTTTGGCGAGCAGCTGGCGGTCAGCATCGACACGCAAACGGCGGCGCGCGAATCGTACCGCATCGCCAAGCTGCGCTATGACACCGGCACCGGATCGGAACTCGACGCCACCCTGGCGCAAGGCGTGGTGCAGCAGGCGCAGGCCAACCAGGCGTCATTGACGCGCCAGCAGGCACAGGCAAAAAATGCGCTGGTGCTGCTGTTGGGCCAGCAGTTGCCGGCCGACCTGGCGCCACCGGTGCCGCTGCGCGAACTGGCCTTGATGGCCGATATTCCGGCCGGCCTGCCGTCGGACCTGCTGCTGCGCCGGCCCGATGTGCAGCAGGCCGAAGCGCTGCTGCGCGCCGAGAACGCCCGCATAGGCGCCGCGCGCGCCGCATTCTTCCCACGTATTTCGCTGACGGCCACGGCCGGCACAGCCAGTTCCAGCCTGGGCCAGTTGTTCAATGCCGGCTCCGGCGCCTGGTCGTTCGCGCCGCAATTGCTGCTGCCGCTGTTCGACGGCGGCGCCAACCAGGCCAACCTCGATGCGGCGCGCATAGGGAAAGATATCGGCGTCGCGCAATATCAAAAGAGCGTGCAAACGGCGTTTCGCGAAGTGGCCGACGGCCTGGCCGCGCGTGGCACCTATGAGGCAGAACTGGCGGCGCGGCAGGCCTACAGCGACACCCAGCAGCGCCGCCTGGCGCTGGCCGAGCTGCGCTACGACAACGGCGTCGACGATTATCTGAGCGTGCTGAACGCCAAGACTGACCTGTACAATGCGCAGATCGCCCTTGTTGCGGCGCGCCTGAACCGCTGGAACAGCCTGCTGGAACTGTACCGAGCGCTCGGTGGCGGCTGGCGCGAACATGGCGCGACCTGAATCAAGACGAGGCTGGCAGTGAAATTATTATTAGTGGAAGACAATGAGCGCGTCTCGCGTTTCGTCATCAAGGGACTGGGCGAGGCCGGGCACACGGTCGACCATGCCGACAACGGCCGCGACGGCATGTACCACGCCGTCAGCGCCACCTACGACGCCATCATCATGGACCGCATGCTGCCCGGCGGCATCGATGGCCTCGCCATCGTGGAAACCCTGCGCAAGAGCGGTAACCGCGTGCCGATCCTGATCTTGAGCGCGCTCGATGGCGTGGACGAGCGCATCCGTGGCCTGAAAAGCGGCGGCGACGATTACCTGATCAAGCCGTTTGCGTTTGGCGAGTTGCTGGCTCGGCTGGACGCGCTGCTGCGCCGCTCGCAGGAAAAAAGCGTGGAGACCAGTCTCGCCCTGGGCGGGCTGTCGATTGACCTGCTGACGCACAAGGTGGTGCGCGACGGCAAGCAGCTGACCTTGCAGCCGCGCGAATTCAAGCTATTGGAATACCTGCTGCGCCATGCCAACCAGATCGTCACGCGCACCATGCTGCTGGAAAATGTATGGGACTACCATTTCGATCCGCAGACCAATGTGATCGACGTGCATATCAGCAAGCTGCGCCAGAAGATCGACGCCGGCTTTCCGACCCAGCTGCTGCGCACCGTGCGCAGCGCCGGCTACATGCTGAGCGACCATGCCTAAGGCGTTTTCGCTGCTGCGCGTACCCGGCTTTTCCGCGCGCACCATCGCCACCGGCTACGTCGCCGTCAGCCTGCTGGTGCTGGCGATGTTTGCCGGCCCGCTGTGGTACGCCTGGAAAACCAATGTCCAGGAGGTGCGCACGGAACTGCTGCAAAGCGATACCGAGCGCCTGTCGAAACTGTTTGCCAGCAATGGCCCGGGTGCATTGTCGGTGGCGATCGAAGCGCAGACCAGCGGCACCTACCAGGGCGTGGGCCGGCTGATGCTGTTCCTGGCGCCGAACGGCGTCAAGCTGGCCGGCAACCTCGATGCCTGGCCGACGGGCGCACCCAGCCATACCAGCCCCTGCGCTGCCACCTTGCTGGTCGACGGCATCGAACGCCGGGTCGAGCTGACGCACACGGTGCTGCCCGGCGGCTACCGGCTGCTGCTGGCCAGCAATCTCAACCGTTTTGAAAAACTGGAAAAGCTGTTCGTGCGCGGCCTGCTCGGCTGCGCTTGCGCAGTGCTGCTGGTGGCCGTGCTGGGCGCCCTCTTGATCCGGCGCGTGCTGCTGCGCAAGGTCGACAGCATCAGCCAGACCACCGCCGCGATTATCGCCGGCAAGCTGACGCAGCGACTGCCCACGCCGCACCAGGGCGACGAGCTGGAAATGCTGACCCATACCGTGAACGGCATGCTGGACCAGATCGAACACCTGGTGCACAGCGTGCAGGACGTGTCGAACGCGATTGCCCACGACCTGCGCACGCCGCTGTCGGAGCTGCGCGCGCGGCTGGAAGAATTGTCCGTCACGCGCCCGCCCGCAGCCGAGACCTATGCCGAGATCGACGCCGCCATCAACGACGTCGACCGCGTGATGGCGATCTTCAACGCCCTGCTGCGCCTGGCCGAAATCGACAGCGGCACGCGCCGCGGCGGCTTCGTGCCGGTCGACCTGGCCAGGCTGGCGGCCGAAGTGACGGAGTTTTACCTGCCGGTGGCCGAGCTGAACGACGTCAGCCTGACCTTTCTGCCGCAGGGCATGCTGCACACCGTGGGCGACCCGCTGCTGCTGGCGCAGGCCTTGGGCAACCTGGTGGAAAACGCCCTGAAATATGCGCCGGCCCACGGCCATATCGCGATCGGCGCGCGCCGCGCAAGCGAACTCGATATCGAACTGACGGTGGCCGACAACGGCCCCGGCGTGCCCGAAGGCGAACGCGCGCGCGTGGTGGAACGCTTCTACCGCAGCGACAGCAGCCGCGGCACGCCCGGCGTCGGGCTGGGCCTGGCGCTGGTGTCGGCGGTGGCGCAACTGCATGGCGGCATCTTGCGGCTGGAAGACAACCGGCCGGGGTTAAGGGCGGTGCTGTGCCTTGCCGTGCCGCGCCTGGCTTCCTAGCAGCACTTTTTTGCCACGCAGCCGTGACTTGGCCGTACCCTGGCGCCGGCGTGCGCTGCGGCGTGGCGCGGGCGGCGCTGACGCCAGGGCGTTGCCAAGGCGGGTGACGAAGCTGGACGTGTCGCCAGCCAGGCCGGCCCTGGTTGCCGCGCCGGTGGCAGGCCCCAGCGCGCGCGTGGCGATATGGCGCCCGAGGCTGCGGTAGCTGTCGAACTGGTTTTCATCGAACCACTGGTCGGCCGTCGACTCATGTGGAAACTCCGGATGAAGCTTGCTGTAATTGAAGACATCGGCGTTCTCGCCGCCGGTCAGTACCGGCTTCAGATACAGCAGCACGCCTTGCTGGTCGCCGCCGTCGGCCTGGTGATAATGAATGCGCCCCGTGACATAGCTGCTGCCCGTCGCCGCGCCGGCAACCTTGCTCTGGATGCCGCCGATTTCAAGCGTGATCGGCACGTTGAAATCCGTCAGGCACTTGCGGATGGCATTGCCCAGGTCATCGAAACTGTGATTGTCGTCGCAACTCGCATCGACCACCACGATCAACTGGCAGCGGCGGCGCACCAGTTCATACAGGCCCAGGTTTTCGAAATGCCCGCCATCGGACAGGTAGATGAACTGGGAGCCGGCATTGGTCAGGCCGAACAGCTCCTTGACGATACTGGCCAGGCCGATTCGCGGCGACGAGCGGGTCCAGCTTTTCCTGGCCGGATTCGGCGACCAGCGGCCCAGGCGCAGATTGAACAGGGTCATCAGGAAACTCAGCGGCGGCGAAGAATGGTAGCCCATGTTCGGGCTGGCGGCGGCGCCAGACACGGCCACGGCGGTACCGAGCTTGATGCCGTTGTCGAGATCATCGCCGGCAACAGCACTTGACGCATAGTAGCGGGTTGGCCGGAAGCCGCCACAGCCTGCGGCCAAGCCCGGCAGCTCGAAGCCGCAGTAGGCGGGGCTGAAGAAAAAATTGGCGGCCTTGCGCGTTTGCCACGCCAGCTCCTGGCCCTGCACCAGATTGATGGCGGCATTGAAGATATGGTAAGGCTTGGGCACCGGCCCGGGCGGCTGGGGGACCGCGCCGGGATTGGCCGTGGCGGCTTGCGGGTACAGCAAGTCATGCAGCGCGACGTCGTCTAGCGGATCGAAGCCGGTAAACGGATGCGGCATGCGGTCCTTGTTCGAGGCGCCGAAATAGGCCCGCGCAAGGCGCAAGCGGTACATCATGTACAGTGAAAATTTATTGATATCGAGTCGACAGCCGAGCAGCAACGCCGACAGCAGGCACGCCGACATCATCAGCGCAAGGTTGCCGGGCGCGATCGCCTGGTTCACCAGCGTATGGCCGCCGAAAAACCGCGGCAAGCGCTGAAATTCATCCAGCGACGCCGGGTAGTCGATAGACGGCAAGCCCTGCGCCGCCACTGCCATCAGGCCCATGGTCAGCAAGCCGACAAACAGGATGCTGAAGGCGTAGGGAGCAAGCTTGGCCACCAGCTCCAGCCGCCCCCTGTTGCCCGGGTCGCCAGTCGCCCTGCTGCCGCCTGAGCGCAGGCCGAGGTAGGTCAGCAGGCTGGTGCCCGCCGCACTCAGGGCGGCCGTGGTGGTGTAGCTGTCAAACGCCCACGCCAGCAGGGCCGGCAAATAAAAAGTGGAAGCGCAGGCCAGCAGCCAGCCGGCCGCCAGTATCATGGTCCAGGCGCCTTGCCTGGCCCACCATTCGCGGCTCGCATCACTGTACAGCCGGCCAATCAAGCCTATCATCAGCGTCATGACAAGGCCAAACAGGACCAGCATGGCCGGCAGGCCGAACGTCACCAGATGCACATCGGACAAGCTCGCCATCGCGGCATCGCCGGCCAGGTGGCAGACCCAGATCATCAGCAGCGTGCCCGCCGCCAGCGCGCCGATCGCGAAGGCAAGGTGGCCAAATGCCTCGCGGGCCGTCTGCCACCATCGCCGGCCGGGAGGCACAGGGCTGGCCTGCGTCCCGGCGGGGTTGGCCGCGCGCTGGTTCAGATACTGGGCAGCGCCCCACCCTGCCGCCCAGACAAGGAAATAAACCGTTCCGGGCGCCAGCAGCCATAGGGCACGATAATTGAATGACTGCAAATCCCCGACAAAAGCATTCATGCCGCTGTGATGCGTAACAAAGGCGATACTGCCGAAGAATGCGGCCAGCATCAACGGCAGGCACACCGTCCACAGTATCCAGCTCTGTTTTTGCATGCGCGCATATTTTTTGAGCGCCGGCCCTTTCAGTGAAACATTGAGCGCCATGCTGGCCACGCTGAGCAGGAAGATCGCCAGGGCGGTCCACAGCACCCATTCGCAACACGCCCGGCGCAAGTCCGTGACCAGCAGCAGAAGGAAGCGTGGCGCCAGGAACAGCAGCGACATCGTGGTGACCAGCATGATCATGTTCAGCAGCGTGTTGCGGACATAGGTGCCGATCAGGGTCCATGTATCGGCGCTGAACATGCCGATTCTGGGCGTCAGGTAGTTGCTGTACTTGCGCAGGAATTGTACTTCCCTGGGCTCGGCTCTCGGTGTGGGGCCTTCGCCGCTACTACGCAGCAGCTTTTCAACTTCCTCGACACCGCCCGGCGTGGCGTGTATCCATTTGCTCAGCCAGCCACCGATATAGCCGCCGCCGGACACCGTCGACAGATAATCGAACTTGCTGAGCAGACCCAGGTCGGCCAGCGCCTGCAACACGCCAAGATTGAAGGTGGCGCTGCGAATGCCGCCACCGGACAAGGCCAGGCCCGCCAGTTGCTGCCGTGCAGCCGCGCGGTACAACCGTTCCAGCTGCAGCGATGACGATGCGCCGTCGTCGTCGGCAAGCGGCACAGGCGCTTCGCGATCCAACTGGTTCGCCGCACTGGCCGCGCTACCGGGCTCCGGCGCCAGCATCGCCATTTCCCAAGCAAGCACCTGCGCAAAGGTGTATGCAGGCTCTTCTTCTTTTTTCATGGCTGCTCCCTGGCGCAGCGCGGCTGGGTGTGCAGGCTGGCTTCGTCACGTGGCCGGGAAGGCGTGACGCATCCCGCCCACTCACCTTAGTACAAGGCGGCGGGCCGGCAAAGCGTTGTATTGCCTGGTTTATTGACTTGCCGCAGATGATGGGTGGTGCTGCCGGATTACGCGGCTTTGCCGCTAGTCCGACCTGCCGGGCAGCAACAGCGCCACCGCCTCGGCCGCAATCCCCTCCTCGCGCCCCAGGTAGCCGAGCTTTTCATTGGTCTTGGCCTTGATGTTGACCTGGCCGACGGTAACACCCAAGTCTGCCGCCACATTGGCGCACATGGCGCCGATATGCGGCGCCATCTTCGGGCGCTGGGCGATGATGGTGGCGTCGATATTGCCGATCACATAGCCGGCGGCCTTCACGCGCAACACGGCCTCGCGCAGCAGGGTGCGCGAATCGGCGCCCTTGAACTGCACGTCGGTGTCGGGGAAGTGGCGGCCGATATCGCCCAAGGCCGCCGCGCCAAAGATGGCGTCGGTGATCGCGTGCAGCAGCACGTCGGCGTCGGAGTGGCCCAAGAGGCCCAGGTGATGCGGGATCTTCACGCCGCCGATAATCAGGTCGCGGTTTTCCACCAGCGCGTGGCAGTCGTAGCCCTGGCCGATACGGAACGGTAAAACGGGAGTGGTGGTGGTGGTCATGCGGTCTTTCTGTTCAGGAAACGAAATCGGGGTTGGCGAGGTACATCTCTGCCGTTTGTATATCGCGCGGCAGGGTCACCTTCAGGTTGCAGGGATGGCCTTCGACCAGCTTTGGCGTCAGGCCCAGCGCCTCGATGGCGGACGCGTCGTCTGTAATCGCTTGCGGGTCGGGTGCTTCCGACAGGGCGCGGCGCAGCAGCGCGTAGGAAAACATTTGTGGCGTCTGTGCCAGCCACAGGCCGTCGCGCGGCACAGTGACGGCCGAAAGACTGCCCTGCCCGGCCCGCTTGACGGTGTCGACCACCGGCAAGGCCAGCAGGCCACCGGCCGCATGCTCGCCCACCTCGGTGATCAGTTTGGCGATCAACGCAGGCGTCAGGCCGGGCCGGGCCGCATCGTGTACCAGCACCTGATCCATATCCTGCAGCACGTCTTGCAGCGCGTGCAGGCCGTTCAGGATGCTGTCCATGCGGGTCGCGCCGCCGCAGCGCAGCACCGTGACGCCGTGCGCGGGTATCACGCTGTCGATCCAGCCATCGTCCGCGCTGACCACCACATAGGTATGGTCGATCAGCGGACTCGATAAAAAGGCGTCGAGCGCGTGGCGCAGCATGGGCTTGCCGGCGATGCTCAGGTATTGCTTGGGGCTGCCGGCGGCCATGCGCGCGCCCACGCCGGCGGCGGGGATCAGCGCAATATGGCGCTTGGTCATTACTGGTTGGTTCATAGGACTTTCTTTACTTGCCAGCCGGCGCCTTGCCGGCCAGTATATTCTGGATTTCGCCATTGCAGGCTTTGCTGAGGCGCGCATATTCCTGTGGCGAATCGATGGCCGCCTGCAGGGTTTCCACCTTGCGCATTTCTGCCTTGATATACGGCAGCCAGCCTGTGTCGATCTCGCGCGCCAGCGCCGCCTTGGCGGTGCCGCGCGGCGCATACAGCGGCCGCGCTTCGAACCGTTTGGCCAGCGCGGCGCGCACGGTTTTTTCCACGCGCGGCAAATGGTCCATATAGGTTTTCATATGCCGCAGCTCGTGTTTCAGTATCTCATCATACGCGCAGGTACCGGGCGGAAATTCACGACCGATATAGATGATCACCGGCGCATAGGTCAGGCTGACGCCGATCTGCGGCGCCACGCATTCGTAGCCGCTGGCGGGATCGAGCAGCATCGGGCCGGCCAGCGCGATTTTCACTTGCGAATCGGTCTTGGTCAGGCCCAATACAAAAGCATTGCTGCGCGCCACGCCCTTCATGGCGGTCAGCGCGCGGTATGGCAGATGGGTGTCGATGGAGTAACCATTCTGCTGCGCCGTCAGTACCGACACCGTCTTGCTGATGGTGTCTTCGCAGCGGACCTGGAACGGCGTGCGCGCGGCGGCCTGCGCACCACCAGTGGCCAGCAGCAAGGTCAGCATAACCGGCGCGCGCATGAGGAATTTACTCCAACGCTCAGGCCGGCTGCCAGGCGCCGCTGGTGATTTTCTCGAGCCAGAAGATGCCGATCACGGTTTTCACGTCGGTAATCGTGCCGTCCTTGACCCAGTCCAGCAATTGCGGCACGGTGGCCGTAAAGGTTTCCAGGAATTCGCCTTCGTCAAGCTGGCGCTCGCCGGCCACCAGGCCGCGCGCCAGGAACAGTTCGAGGTGCTCGTCCGAATAGGCAATCGCGTTATGGATGGTCGAGACAAAGTGCCAGTCGCTGGCCGTATAGCCGGTCTCTTCCAGCAGTTCGCGCCGGGCGCAGGCCAGGTGTTCCTCGCCCGCGTCGATCTTGCCGGCCGGGAATTCGATAAACACTTTGCCCAGCGGATAGCGGAACTGGCGCTCCATCAGCACCGTGCCATCGTCGAGCAGCGGCAGGATCACCACGGCGCCCGGGTGCAGGATATATTCGCGCGTGGCGATCTTGCCATCAGGCAGGCTGACATGGTCGCGCTGCACCTGCAGGAAACCACCGGTGAAGACGGTCTCGCCGTCGACTTTGGTTTCAGTCAGATTCGTGTCCATAAATTTCCTTTTTTTCAATAAAAAACGGCGCCAGAGGCGCCGCTTTCGGAGTAGTTTTTAGCGGCGTTTGCGCAGGTAGCGTGCCACGAAGCCCGGGAAGGCCAGCACCAGGAACAAGCAGCCGGTAATGGCATAGAACTCCCAGGTTTGCGGAAAAGCATTGCCCAGGCGCGCTTCGAGCATGAAGGCCACGCTGCCGACGATGAAGTACAGTATCACCATCTCCAGCAGGCGCAGCGCCAGCGGCTTGCGCCAACCCTTGCCGTCGACTGGCGCCGCGTGCTTCAACGGCACGGCGGCAAACAGCTTATCGTTAAAGAACGGCAGGTTGGCTGCCAGGATGCCCATGGCAATCACCAGCCAGCTCGATACCGTGGCATCCATGTCTTACGACACCAGCGTTTTGGAAATTGCTGTAGCACAGGCAGCCAGGATGCTCTGTGGCAGCACGCCCAGTACCAGCACCATGGCGCCGTTGGCGGCCAGCACGATGCGCATGTCGCCATGCACCACCAGCGCGTGGCTGTCGGTCGGCTCGTCGAACCACATCATTTTCACCACACGCAGGTAGTAGAAAGCGCCGATCAGCGAGAACAGCACGGCAACGATGGTCAGCCAGATCTGGCCCGTGCCCAGCACGGCGGCCAGCACCGAGTACTTGGCCATGAAGCCCATCAGCGGCGGCACGCCGGCCAGCGAGAACATGAACAGGGTCATCACCAATGCGAAGATCGGGCTGCGTTTGCCCAGGCCCTTGAAGTCGGCCAGTTCTTCCGCCTCGAAGCCATTGCGGGCCAGCAGCATGATCACGCCGAAGGTACCCAGCGTGGTGAACACATAGGTGACGACGTAGTACATGGCCGCGCCGTAGGCGGTGGCAGCGCCGGTGGCGTTCAGCACGCCGGTCTCTTCGGTGAAGGTACCCGACATCAGGCCAAGCAGCACGAAGCCCATTTGCGCGATGGTCGAGTACGCCAGCATGCGCTTCAGGTTGGTCTGCGCAATCGCCGTGAAGTTACCGATCGCCAGCGACAGCACGGCCAGGATCATCAGCATTTGCTGCCAGTCGCGTGCCAGTGGCAGAAGGCCTTCGCCCAGCAAGCGCAGGCAGATGGCGAACGCCGCCAGTTTTGGCGCCGCGCCCAGCAGCAGGGTCACGGCCGTCGGCGAACCCTGATAGACGTCAGGCACCCACATGTGGAATGGCACCACGCCCAGTTTGAAGGCCAGGCCGGCAACCAGGAACACCAGGCCGAAGACCATGATGGTGTGGTTTTCCTTGTGTGTTTCCAGGATGGCGCGTACCGCGTTCAGGTCCAGCGTGCCGGTCGCGCCGTACAGCATCGAGATACCGTACAACATGAAGCCGGAGGCCAGCGCACCGAGGATGAAGTATTTCATCGCCGCTTCGGTGGCCTTGGCGTTGTCACGGCGCAGCGCGATCAGTGCGTACAGCGACAGCGACATCAGTTCCAGACCCAGGTAGATGATCAGGAAGCTGTTGGCCGAGATCATGATCATCTGGCCCAGCAGTGCGAACAGGGCCAGCACGTAGAACTCGCCGCCCAGGTTACCTGACAGCATGGTGCGGTCGGTGGCATAGCTGCGCGAGTAGATCAGCGTCATGGCAACGGCGCCATACGAGAACAGTTTCAGCAAGTTCGACATCGGGTCCGACACGAACATGTTGTGGAACGTGTAGACGGTGGTGCCAGCGGTAAAGTCGCCCACGGTCAGCAAGGCGCAGCCGGCCAGGGTCAGCAGCGACAGCGCATAAGTGATCGAACGCTTCGCCGCAGGCAAGAACATGTCGATCAGCAGGATCGCCGAAGTGGCGATCAGCAGAAAGATCTCCGCGTACAGCGGGACCAGGTTAGGTGCATTATTCATCATATTGATCTTCGTATTTAAGGCAACTTGCTGGTGGCGACATGCTGCAGCAGGTCCGTCACCGACGTTTGCATCGTGTCGGTGAACGGGGCTGGATACAGACCCATCACGAGCACGGCGATGGCCAGCACGGCAAGCATGAAGAATTCACGTTTGTTGATGTCGGTCAGTTCTGCCACATGCTTGTTCTTGATCTTGCCGAACACCACGCGCTTGGCCATCCACAGCGAGTATGCCGCGCCCCAGATCAACGCCGTTGCAGCCAGCAAACCGATCCAGAAATTGAACTGCACCGCGCCCAGGATCACCATGAACTCGCCGACGAAACCGGAGGTTGCCGGCAAGCCGCAGTTGGCCATCGAGAACAACACGAAGAAGGCGGCAAATTTCGGCATGCGGTTCACCACGCCACCGTAGTCGGCGATGTTACGGGTATGCATGCGGTCGTACAGCACGCCGATGCACAGGAACATCGCGCCGGAAATAAAGCCGTGCGACACCATCTGCACGATACCGCCCTGCACCGAGATGTCGTTGAACATGAAGAAGCCCAGGGTGACGAAACCCATGTGGGCGATCGACGAATAGGCGACCAGTTTTTTCATGTCGGTCTGTACCAGAGCGACCAGGCCGACGTAGATCACGGCGATCAGCGACAGCGCGATCATGAAGCCCGACAGGTAGTGGCTGGCGTCCGGCGTGATCGGCAGCGAAAAACGCAGGAAGCCGTAGGCGCCCAGTTTCAGCATGATGGCGGCCAGCACGGCCGAACCGCCGGTAGGCGCTTCGACGTGGACATCCGGCAGCCAGGTGTGGACCGGGAACATCGGCACTTTGACGGCAAACGCCATCAGGAAGGCGATGAAGATGAAGATCTGTTCGCGCATCGACAGCTTGAAGGCATGCCATTCGAGGATGTCGAAGGTACCGGTCTTCGAGCGCAGGTAGATGATGGCGACCAGGGTCAGCAGCGAACCGAAGAAGGTGTACAGGAAGAACTTGAACGACGCGTACACGCGGTTCGAACCGCCCCAGATACCGATGATGATGTACATCGGGATCAGGGTTGCTTCAAAGAAGAAGTAGAACAGCAGGCCGTCCATGGCGCAGAACACGCCGATCATCAGGCCCGACAGGATCAGGAAGGCACCCATGTACTGGGCGATACGCTTCTCGATCACTTGCCAGGCCGAGATCACCACGATGACCGTGATGAAAGCGGTCAGCGGCACGAACCACAGCGACAGGCCGTCGATACCGAGCGAGTACCAGATATTGAAAGTGTCAATCCATGGTGCTTTTTCAACGAACTGCATGCCGTGCGCGGCATTGTCGAAGTGCTGGATCAGCGGCAAGGTGCACAGCATGCTGAGCACCGCGCCAGCCAGCGACAGCCAGCGGGTAAAACCCGCTTTGCTGTCACGGCCGAGAGCCAGGACCAGGACGCCGCAAATGATCGGCACCCAGATCGACAGACTCAGGTAAGGAGGTAGTGTAGAAATCGTAGACTGCATCATGGTTCTCAGTATTCTTTTATCAGGTCAGCTTACTTAGCGGGCCAGAATGGCAGGAAATAGATCAGGGCGGCCAGCACGCCGAGGATCATCACGAACGCGTAGTGGTAGATGTAACCCGTCTGCAACACACGCGACAGCGACGAGATCCAGCCAACCACCTTGGCGCTGCCATTGACCAGCAGACCGTCGATGAGCTTCTTGTCACCGAAGTTCCACAGGCCATTGCCCAACACGCGGGCGCCGCCGGCAAACACGACTTCATTGAACTTGTCCATGTAGTACTTGTTGTCCAGCAGGGTGTGGATCGCGTGGAACTTGGCAAAGAACCAGGCTGGTACGCGCGGGTTGACCATATAGCAGTAGTAAGCGGCAACAACACCGGACAGGGCCAGCCAGAACGGCGCGGTCGACAAGCCGTGCAGCGCCATTGCCATCGCACCGTGGAACTCGTGCGACAACTCTTCCATTGCAGGATGGTTTTCGCCGACAAAGATCACGCCCTTGAAGAAGTCGCCATGCAGCATCGGGCCGATGGTCAGGTAGCCGATGATGGCCGAAGGAATTGCCAGCATCACCAGCGGGAACCAGACCACGAATGGCGATTCATGCGGCTTCTGGCCAGGCTCCAGACCGTGGTGGGCGTGGTCGTCTTCTTCCTCTTCTTCATGATGGTCGTCATGCGCATCGCCGTGGGCGCCGTGGGCAGCCTTCGGTGCATGGTGATCATCGTGACCATGCGCATGCGCCTGGCCGAAACGTTCCTTGCCATGGAAGACCAGGAAATACATGCGGAACGAGTAGAAGGCAGTGACGAACACACCAGCCAGCACGGCGAACTGGGCAAAGCCCGCGCCCCAGATATGGGTTGCTTCGACCGCTTCGATAATGCTGTCTTTCGAGTAGAAACCCGAGAACAGTGGCGTACCGATCAGGGCCAGCGAACCGATCAGCGAGGTGATCCAGGTGATCGGCATGTATTTGCGCAGGCCACCCATGTTGCGGATGTCCTGGTCATGGTGCATGCCGATGATCACGGAACCGGCGCCCAGGAACAGCAGTGCCTTGAAGAATGCGTGCGTCATCAGGTGGAACACGGCTACCGAGTAGGCGGACGAGCCGAGCGCGACCGTCATGTAGCCGAGCTGCGACAGGGTCGAGTAAGCAACCACGCGCTTGATGTCGTTCTGGATAATGCCCAGGAAACCCATGAACAGCGCCGTGATCGAACCGATCACCAGGATAAAGGACAAGGCGGTGTCGGACAATTCGAACAGCGGCGACATGCGCGAGACCATGAAGATGCCGGCCGTTACCATGGTTGCGGCGTGGATCAGTGCCGAGATCGGGGTAGGACCTTCCATCGAGTCAGGCAGCCACACGTGCAGCGGGAACTGCGCCGACTTGCCCATCGCGCCGATAAACAGGCAGATGCAGGCAACGGTCAGCAACGGCCAGTCGCTACCAAGCATGGTCATCTGTGCCAACGCATCTTTTTGCGCGAACACTTCCTGGTAATTCATGGTGTGGGCGTTAGCCAGCAGCAGGCCGATGCCCAGGATAAAGCCGAAGTCGCCCACGCGGTTGACCAGGAAGGCCTTCATGTTGGCCACGATGGCGGTCGGACGCTGGTACCAGAAACCGATCAGCAGGTAAGACACCAGGCCCACGGCTTCCCAACCGAAGAACAGTTGCAGGAAGTTGTTTGCCATCACCAGCATCAGCATCGAGAACGTGAACAGCGAGATGTAGGCGAAGAAGCGGTTGTAGCCTTCGTCGTCCTTCATGTAGCCGATCGTGTAAATGTGCACCATCAGCGAGACAAAGGTGACCACGCACATCATCATCGCCGACAGCGAATCGATCTGGAAGCCCACTTCCATCTTCAGGGTGCCGATCGTCATCCAGTTATAGATCGTGCCATTGAATGTCGCGCCGTCCATCACTGCCAGCAGCGTCTGCACGGACAGGATGAACGCGATCAGTACGCCCAGGATCGTCGCGGTATGCGACGTCTTGCGACCGACCAAATTACCCAGGAACTGGGTGCCAAGCAAACCTGCAATCGCGGCACCGGCCAGCGGCGCCAGCGGTACGGCAAGAAGGAGGTTAGGGTTGAGGAGTTGCCCCGCCATGATGAACCTTAATCGTTATTATTCGAGAGATCGAGTCTGAAAAACATCAGCCTTTGAGGCTGTCCAGGTCTTCGACGTTGATGGTATCCAGATTACGGAACATCACCACCAGAATAGCCAGACCGATAGCCGACTCAGCGGCAGCAACCGTCAGGATGAAGAAAACGAAGATCTGACCGGCCGCGTCACCCAGGAAATGGGAAAACGCGATGAAGTTCATGTTCACCGCCAGCAGCATCAATTCGATTGCCATCAGCAATACGATGATGTTCTTGCGGTTCAGGAAAATACCGACGATCGAGATTGCGAACAGGATCGCGCCCAGGACCAAAAAATGTGTGAGCGTAAGTGTCATGGTGTCTCCTTAACTTCCGGCGCCGCAGGACGCTCGACGACCGGATCCATCTTGATGATCTTCAGGCGATCATTGCGCTTGACGCGTACCGCATCGCCAGGAGCAAAATGCTTGGTGTCCTTGCGCTTGCGCAACGTCAGTGCAACTGCGGCAACGATCGCCACCAGCAGCACCACGGCGGCGATTTCAAACGCAAACACATACTGGGTGTAGATCAGCAGGCCCAGTTCCTTGGTGCCGCCCAGGTTGATGTTGGCCGGTGCGATGCTCGGCGAGAAATTGCGGAAACCATGCCACAGCACGGCGGCCATTTCCAGCACGATGATCACACCCACCGTTACCGACAAAGGCAGGTAGCCCCAGAAACCTTCGCGCATGCGGTCGATATTGATATCGAGCATCATGACCACGAACAGGAACAGCACCATCACGGCGCCGACATACACCAACACCAGCACGATGGCCAGGAATTCAGCTTGCAGCAGCATCCAGATGCCTGCTGCGGAAAAGAAGGACAGCACCAGGAACAGTACTGCGTGGACCGGATTACGGGCCGTGATGACGCGCGTCGCTGCCAGAATCAAGATCAGCGAGAAGGCGTAAAACAAAATTGTTTTAAAGTCCATAAAAAACCCAATAGACGTACAGATGAACGAGGGGCGCGCCGCAGCCACTGGCTGCGGCGCATCCATCAGCGATAAGGTGCGTCGGCGGCACGTGCGGCGGCGATTTCGTTTTCATAACGATCACCCACGGCCAGCAACATCTCTTTCGTGTAATACAAATCGCCGCGTTTCTCGCCGTGGTATTCCAGCACGTGCGTTTCGACGATCGAATCGACCGGGCAGGATTCTTCGCAGAAACCGCAGAAGATGCACTTGGTCAAATCGATATCGTAGCGCGTGGTACGGCGCGAACCGTCGTCACGCTGTTCCGATTCGATCGTGATGGCCATCGCCGGGCAAACCGCTTCGCACAGTTTGCAGGCGATGCAACGTTCCTCGCCGTTCGGGTAGCGGCGCAGCGCGTGCAAGCCACGGAAACGCGGCGAGATCGGTGTCTTCTCTTCCGGGAACTGCACCGTGATCTTGCGCGAAAACATGTACTTGCCGGTCAGCGCCATGCCCTTGATCAGCTCGCCTAACAGGAGACTGCTGAAAAAATCTTTTACCTTATCCATTCGTATGCACTCTCTTACTTCCAAATATTCCAGGATGTCTGCATCCAGGCAGCGACGAAGACCAGGTAGACCAGCGTCAACGGGATAAACACTTTCCAACCGAGGCGCATGATCTGGTCATAACGGTAGCGGGGGAAAGTACCACGCACCCAGACGAACAGCGAGACGATAAAGAAGGTTTTTGCAAACAGCCAGAAGAAGCCGCCGAAACCGCCCCAGAATTCGAGGAAGGCAAACGGTGCGGACCAGCCGCCCAGGAACATGATCGATGCCAAAGCGCCGATCAGGATCATGTTGGCGTATTCGGCCAGCATGAACATGGCGTAGGCCATGCCCGAATATTCAACCATGTGACCGGCCACGATCTCCGACTCACCTTCGACCACGTCGAACGGGTGGCGGTTCGCTTCGGCCAGGCCCGAGACCAGGTAGATGACGAACATCGGCAGCAGCGGCAGCCAGTTCCACGAGAGGAAGTTCACGCCTTTTTCAGCGAAGTAGCCGATCTGCTGGCCGCCGACGATGTCGATGAAGTTCAGGCTGCCCGACACCATCAGCACGATCACCATCACGAAACCCATCGGGATTTCATACGAGATCATCTGTGCCGAAGCGCGCATGGCGCCCATGAACGAGTACTTCGAGTTCGAGGCCCAGCCGGCGATGATGATGCCGTAGACTTCCATCGAGGTAATCGCCAGCAGCAGCAGCAAGCCGGCGTTGACATTGGCCAGCACCGCTTCCGGGCCGAACGGCACCACCGACCAGGCGGCCAGGGCCGGCATGATGGTCATGATCGGACCGATCACGAACAGGCCCTTGGCGGCCTTGGACGGGATGATGATCTCTTTGAACAAGAGTTTCAGCGCATCGGCGATCGGCTGCAGCAGGCCCAGAGGCCCGACGCGGTTCGGGCCGACGCGGATCTGGATCCAGCCGATCAGCTTGCGCTCCCACAAGGTGGCGTAAGCAACCAGGCCCATCAGCGGCAGCAGCACGCACAGGATCTTGATCAGGGTCCAGAAGAACGGCCAGGTCACGCCCAGCAGGTTCTGCCCGCCGGTATTGATGACGTTTACGAATTCAGGCAGCGCCATCAGATGTTCCCCTCTGCTTTTTCTACGGTGATGTCACCGAACATGCCGCCAAGCTGGGCGGTCGAGGCATGCGCCGCCGACACTTTCACCACATTGGCTGGCAGGCCGGCATGAATCGCGGCCACCAGGATGGCACTGCCCGCGCCTTGCGCGACCTTGACCTTGTCGCCGGCCTTGATGCCCAGCTTGCCAGCCAGTTCGGCCGACAGATGGGCTTGCGGCGTGGCGCCGTCGGCCGTGCGCAGCAACGGTTCGGAGCGGCGTACCAGTGCGTCGGCAAAGTAGATCGGCACGTCGGCGATGCGCTGCAGTGCAGGCGAAGCCGGTGCGTACGAAGCCGCTTGCGGTGCGTTCTTGGCGATGTTGTTCAGCTGTGCCGACAGGTCGGTCACGCCGACGCCAAACGCTTCGTCGCGGATCGCTTCCGAAGTGTCGTAGTCGAAACCTGGCAGGCCGAGGATATTGCCCAGGACGCGCAGCACTTTCCAGGCCGGGCGGGTTTCGGCCAGCGGTTTCACGGTGCCATTGAAGCTTTGCGCGCGGCCTTCGCAGTTCACGAACGTACCCGAGGTTTCGGCGAACGGCGCGATCGGCAACAACACGTCGGCGTAATCCATGCCGTGCTTGAAGGCGGACATGGCAACGACCATGTCGGCGCTGTCGAGTGCGGCGCGGGCCGCCTGTGGATTGGCGGCATCGAGTTCCGGCTCGGCGTGCAGCAGCACGTAGGCTTTTTTCGGTGCGGCAAATGCGGCTTGCACATTCGTGCGCGGCTTGGCAACCAGGTGCGCGCCGACCGTGTTGGCCGCTTCCGTCAGGTAACCCAGGGTAGCGCCAGTCTGTTCGGCGATCCATTGCGCGGCAGCGTGCAGCTGCGACGCTTGCGGGTGCTGCGTTGCCGCATTGCCCAGCAGGATGGCGCCATGGTCGCCGGCCATCAGGCTGGCGGCGATATTGACGGCCACATCGGATGCGTTGACGGCATCGAAACCGGCAGGAGCTGCAACTTCTTTGGCTTTCGCCACCGCAACCACCACTTCCGACAAGGCAGCCAGCCAATCACTTGGCGCTAGAATCATCTTGTTGGCGATATTGATCAGCTGCTCGTCGTCGGACGCGTGCAGGATCGACAGCTTGGCACCGCCCTTGACGGAGGCGCGCAAACGCGTGGCCAGCAACGGGTGGTCCTTGCGCAGGAACGAGCCGATGACGAAGGCGCGCTTGATCTGGCCAAATTCGTTGATCGGCATGCCCAGCCAAGGTTTCACGCTCGCGTCGAGCGCGAAGTCGGTCTGGCGCAGGCGGAAGTCGACGTGCTCGGAACCGAGGCCGTTGACGACTTTTTGCAGCAGTACCAGTTCTTCCACGGTCGAGTGCGGCGTGGCCAGCGCGGCGATGGCGTCAGCGCCATGTTCATGCTTGATGTTTTTCAGGCCGTGCGCCACGTATTCCAGCGCGGTTTGCCAATCGACTTCTTTCCACTCGTTGCCCTGCTTCAGCATTGGCGAGGTCAGGCGTTCGGAACTGTCCAGCGCTTCATACGAGAAACGGTCCTTGTCCGAGATCCAGCATTCGTTGACGGCTTCGTTTTCCAGCGGCAGTACGCGCTTGACCTTGCCAGCTTTCACTTGCACGATCAGGTTGGCGCCCAGGCCGTCATGCGGGCTGACCGATTTGCGGCGCGACAGTTCCCAGGTACGGGCGCTGTAGCGGAACGGCTTCGAGGTCAAGGCGCCGACCGGGCACAGATCGATCATGTTGCCCGACAGTTCGGAGTCGACCGTCTGGCCCACGAAGGACACGATTTCCGAGTGTTCGCCGCGGCCGATCATGCCCAGCTCCATCACGCCGGCCACTTCCTGGCCAAAGCGTACGCAGCGGGTGCACTGGATGCAGCGCGCCATCTCTTGCATCGAGACCAGCGGGCCGGCTTCCTTCGGTTTCACGACGCGCTTGTCTTCCTTGTAGCGCGATTCGCTCTTGCCGTAGCCGACTGCCAGATCCTGCAACTGGCATTCGCCGCCCTGATCGCAGATAGGGCAATCGAGCGGGTGGTTAATCAACAGGAATTCCATGACCGACTTTTGCGCCTGCACAGCTTTATCGCTGGCGGAGCGCACGATCATGCCGGCACTGACCGGGGTCGCGCAAGCGGGCAAAGGCTTTGGAGCCTTTTCCACTTCGACCAGGCACATGCGGCAGTTCGCTGCGATCGACAATTTCTTGTGATAGCAGAAGTGCGGAATGTAGGTTCCCAATTTGTTGGCGGCGTCCATCACCATGCTACCAGCAGGGACTTCGACTTTTTTGCCGTCTATTTCGATTTCAACCATGGTGATCGTTACCTGACGCAGCTTAGATATATGCGGGCACTAAGCAATGCTTGTGCTCGATATGATATTCAAATTCTTCACGGAAATTCTTAATGAAGGCCCGTACCGGCATGGCAGCCGCATCGCCCAGCGCGCAAATGGTGCGGCCCTGGATGTTGTCGGCGATCGAGTTGAGCATGTCCAGGTCGTCTGGACGACCCTGCCCCTGCTCGATGCGATGCACCATGCGGTACATCCAGCCTGTGCCTTCACGGCAAGGCGTACACTGGCCGCACGATTCCTCAAAGTAGAAGTAGGACAGGCGTTCCAGCGCCTTGACCATGCAGCGTGTTTCGTCCATCACGATGACGGCACCCGAACCCAACATCGAGCCGGCTTTGGCGATCGAGTCGTAGTCCAGGTCGGTCTGCATCATGATGTCGCCGCGGATCACCGGCGCGGACGAGCCGCCAGGAATCACGGCCTTGATCTTTTTGCCACCACGCATGCCGCCTGCCAGTTCCAGCAGTTTGGCAAACGGCGTGCCCAGCGGCACTTCGTAGTTGCCCGGCAATTCCACGTCGCCCGAGATCGAGAAGATCTTCGAGCCACCGTTGTTCGGCTTGCCCATCGCCAGGTATTTCTCCGGACCGATGTTCAGCACGAACGGCACGGCCGCAAAGGTTTCCGTGTTGTTGATGGTGGTCGGCTTGCCGTACAGGCCAAACGAGGCCGGGAAAGGCGGCTTGAAGCGCGGCTGGCCTTTCTTGCCTTCCAGGGACTCGAGCAGCGCGGTTTCTTCGCCGCAGATGTAGGCGCCATAACCATGGTGCGCATGCAACTGGAACGAGAACTCGCTGCCCATGATCTTGTCGCCCAAGAAACCGGCGGCGCGCGCCTCTTCCAGCGCTTCTTCGAAACGCGCGTATTCGGCCCAGATCTCGCCGTGGATATAGTTGTAGCCGACGGTGATGCCCATCGCGTAAGCGCCGATGGCCATGCCTTCGATCAGGGCATGGGGATTGTAACGAATGATGTCGCGGTCCTTGAAAGTGCCCGGCTCGCCTTCATCTGTATTGCAGACGAGGTATTTCTGGCCCGGGAACTGGCGCGGCATGAAGCTCCACTTCAGGCCGGTCGGGAAACCCGCGCCGCCACGGCCGCGCAAGGACGAAGCCTTGAGGTCGGCGATGATCTGTTCCGGCGTGATCTTCTCTTCCAGAATGCGGCGCAGGGCCGAATAGCCGCCGCGGTTCACATAATCTTGCAAATGCCAGTTCTTGCCATCCAGATCCTTCAGGATCAATGGATCGATATGGCGGTTGTGGAGTGACGTCATTTCTTGAGTTCCTCCAGCATGGCGTCGATCTTCTCGTTCGACATCCAGCTGCACATGGTTTTATTACTGACCAGCAAGACAGGCGCATCGCCGCAAGCGCCCATGCACTCGCCTTCGACCAGCGTGAACTGGCCGTCCGGGGTGGTTTCGCGGAAATCGATGCCCAGTTTCTGCTTCAGGTATTCCGCAGCGCGCACGCCGCCCGACAAGGCGCATGGCAGGTTGGTGCACACGGTGATCTTGTGCTTGCCGACCGGTCTCACGTTGTACATATTGTAGAACGTTGCCACTTCCTGCACGGCAATCGCCGGCATGCCGATATAGTCGGCCAGTTCCTTCATGGTTTCCGGCGCCAGCCAGCCCAGTTCATCCTGGGCGTGGGCCAGCGCAGCCATCACGGCCGACTGGCGCTGGTCGCCCGGATACTTGGCCAGCTCGCGGTCAATCTTTTTATAGCACTGCTCTGATAACAACATACTTTTTGCCTCTTAGCGGTCAATACTGCCGAACACGATGTCTTGCGTACCGATGATGGTCACGGCGTCGGCAATCATGTGTCCACGCGCCATTTCGTCGAGCGACTGCAAATGGGCATAGTCGGGTGCGCGCAGTTTCATGCGATACGGCTTGTTGGCGCCGTCGGACACCAGGTAAATGCCGAACTCGCCTTTCGGATGTTCGACCGCGCTGTAGGCTTCGCCCGGCGGTACGTGGAATCCTTCGGTAAACAGCTTGAAGTGGTGAATCAACGATTCCATGTTGGTCTTCATGTCGACGCGGCCCGGAGGCGCCACCTTGCGGTTGCTGGTCATGACAGGACCCGGATTGTTGCGCAGCCACTCGACGCACTGCTTGATGATGCGGTTCGACTGGCGCAGCTCTTCCACGCGCACCAGATAGCGGTCGTAGCAATCGCCGTTGGTGCCCACAGGAATGTCGAAGTCCATCAGGTCGTACACTTCGTACGGCTGCTGCTTGCGCAAGTCCCACTGCACGCCCGAGCCACGCAGCATGGCGCCGGTAAAGCCCATTGCCAGCGCATCTTCGGGCGAGACCACGCCGATGCCGACGGTACGCTGTTTCCAGATACGGTTATCGGTCAGCAAGGTTTCGTATTCGTCGACGTAAGTCGGGAAACGGCGCGTGAAGTCTTCGATGAAGTCCAGCAGGGAGCCCTGGCGGTTTTCGTTCAGCTTGGCAATCGCCTTGGCGTTGCGGATGATCGAGGCCTTGTGCTGCGGCATTGCATCCGGCAGGTCGCGGTACACGCCGCCCGGACGGTAGTATGCCGCGTGCATGCGCGCGCCCGACACCGCTTCGTAGCAGTCGAACAGGTCTTCGCGGTCGCGGAAACAATACAGGAACGGGCCCATGGCGCCGACGTCGAGCGCGTGCGCGCCGAGCCACATCAGGTGGTTCAGCACGCGGGTGATCTCGTCGAACATCACGCGGATATATTGGGCGCGCAGCGGCACTTCCAGGCCCAGCAGCTTCTCGATCGCCATCACGTAGGCGTGCTCGTTGCACATCATCGACACATAGTCGAGACGGTCCATGTACGGCACCGATTGCAGGTAGGTCTTCTGTTCGGCCAATTTTTCGGTGGCGCGGTGCAGCAGGCCGATATGAGGGTCGGCACGCTGGATGACTTCGCCATCGAGCTCGAGCACCAGACGCAGCACACCGTGCGCGGCCGGGTGCTGTGGCCCAAAGTTCAGGGTGTAATTCTTAATCTCAGCCATTATTTCATCCCGTAATGTTCTTCGCGGATCACGCGCGGCACGTTTTCCCGCGGCTCGATCGTCACGGGCTGGTAAATCACGCGTTTCTGTTCCGGGTCGTAGCGCATCTCGACATAACCGGAAACCGGGAAGTCCTTGCGGAACGGATGGCCAATGAAACCATAGTCGGTCAGGATGCGGCGCAAGTCGTTATGGCCTTCGAACAGAATGCCCAAAAGATCAAACGCTTCGCGCTCGTACCAGTTGACCGAACGCCAGATGTTCACCACCGATGGCAGCAGCGGCATCTCGTCGTCGGGCGCGAACACGCGCACGCGCACGCGCCAGTTGTGCTTGACCGACAGCAAATGCGAAACGGCCGCGTAACGCAGCCCGGTCCAGGTGCCGTCGCCATAGGTCAGGTAGTCGACGCCGCACAGGTCGAGCATTTGCTCGAAATGCAGGGTCGGATCGTCGCGCAAGGTCTGCATCACGGCCAGGTAGTCCTCGGCCTTGACGACCAGCGTGACTTCGCCCAGCGCAACGCTGGTGCTGACGCGTTCGCCCAGGGCAGTGCCGAGGGCGTTTTGCAATACTTCTAAATGTGTTGTCATAATCTGAAGCGGCCCGGTTAGCGTGCGATCGTGCTGGTACGCTTGATCTTGTTCTGCAGTTGCATGATGCCGTACAGCAGCGCTTCAGCTGTCGGAGGGCAGCCGGGCACATACACGTCAACGGGAACGATGCGGTCGCAACCACGCACCACGGAATACGAATAGTGGTAGTACCCGCCGCCATTGGCGCAGGAACCCATCGAGATGACCCAGCGCGGCTCGGCCATCTGGTCGTAGACCTTGCGCAGTGCCGGTGCCATCTTGTTGCACAAGGTGCCTGCAACAATCATCACGTCGGACTGACGCGGCGATGGACGGAACACGACGCCGAAGCGGTCCATGTCGTAGCGGGCTGCGCCCACGTGCATCATTTCGACCGCACAGCAGGCCAGACCGAACGTCATCGGGAACATCGACCCGGTACGCGCCCAGTTGATCAGCTTGTCGGCCGAGGTGGTGATGAAACCTTCGCTTAATACGCCTTCAATAGCCATGGCTTATTCCCAGTCAAGGGCACCTTTCTTCCAAATGTACCAAAATCCGACCACGAATTCGGCGATAAACACCATCATCGTGACGAAACCGGCCCAGCCCAGGTCGCGCATTGCCACGCCCCATGGGAAAAAGAATGCCGTTTCCAGATCGAACAAAATAAACAGGATTGCAACCAGATAGTAGCGCACATCAAATTTCATGCGCGCGTCTTCGAATGCTTCGAAACCACATTCGTACGGGGAGAGTTTTGCTGCGTCAGGCCGGTGAGGACCCAGGATGCGGCCCAGGACCTGGGGCGCGATGCCGACACCAAGGCCGACAATAATAAACAGCAGGACGGGGAAGTAATTTTCGAGGTTCACGATTTGATGAGCTTATATTGAACGATCGGTTAAATGAGGACGCCGCGATGATTTGCAGCGTATCTAACGCACGATCCCAATCAGGGCTACGATCAGGATCGAACGACACATCCTCGTAAAAAAAGCCAGCAACTTTGAACGAGCCATGGCTCGTGCGCCGTTGCTGGCTTCTGATTTCTGGTGCCGACGACGAGACTCGAACTCGTACAGCTTTCGCCACTACCCCCTCAAGATAGCGTGTCTACCAATTTCACCACGTCGGCGGTAAGGCCCGTATTCTACTCCGCTTTACTGTCAAAGTTAATACACAAATGCATTAAATACGGATTAAAAACGATAAATTTTTACAGCTAATGACTCTGTACTGCTTTTTCCTACCGCACTGCTAAAACATTGAGCAATATTCTGCCCGTAATGAGAATTACTCTCGACCAGCACGCCAAATTATTTTGGAATCGTGTTTGCCGGCGTTTCGGCAGCTGGCGCAGCCGGCACGGTTGCCGCTGGCACGCCTGTCGACGGCGCCACTGGCGCGGCCGGAGCGGCACCAGGAATGGCGCCAGCGCCGGTCACTGGCACCGGCTTGACAACCTTGTCCATCACGCCGCCGCCCACTGTGGTTGCGCGCTGGTTGGCCATCAGCGACAGCGCCAGGGTGGCGCCGAAAAAGATGGCGGCGGCCACGCCGGTCGACTTCGACATGAAGTTCGACGAACCCGTGGCACCGAACAGGCTGCCGGACGCGCCGGAACCGAATGCGGCGCCCATGTCGGCGCCCTTGCCATGCTGCAGCAATACCAGCGCAATAATCGACAAAGCGGACACTACCTGTACCACGACTACCAGATTGAACATCATGTTCATTGCAATTCCATTCTTAGTTTAAAGTAATTCAATCAGCGGCGTGAATAATCGCCAGGAAATCCGCCGCCTTCAATGCCGCCCCACCGATCAGACCGCCATCGATATCCGGCATTGCCATCAATTCTTTTGCGTTCTCCGGCTTCATGCTGCCGCCGTACAGGATCTGCACGCCGGCGGCCGCTACCGCATTCTTTGCCGCCAGATGGCCGCGCAATAACTGGTGCACTTCCTGCGCCATTTGCGGCGTGGCCGTCTTGCCCGTGCCAATCGCCCAGACCGGCTCGTAAGCCAGTATCAGTTTCGCCACGTCGTCCGCTTGAATCGCTTCGAGCACCGCATTCAATTGTTTGGCCACCACGGCGTCGGTCTGCCCTGCTTCGCGCTCGTCGAGATGCTCGCCGACGCAGACGATGGGCGTGATGCCCGCCGCCAGCGCGGCAACCGTCTTGGCCGCCACTTGCGCGTCGGTCTCGCCATGGTAGGCGCGGCGCTCGGAGTGCCCCAGGATCACGTAGCTGCTGGCAAAATCCTGCAGCATGGCTAACGAGACTTCTCCGGTGTAGGCGCCGCTGGCGTGCGCGGAAACATCCTGCGCGCCCCAGGCCAAAGCTGAGCCTGTCAATTGCGCCTGGCACTGCGCCAGGTAAGGCGCTGGCACACAGACAGCGCTGGCGGCGCCATCGGCGGCCAAACCAGCAACTATTTCAGACAATAACACCGCGTTCGAGGTGCGACTGCCGTTCATTTTCCAATTTCCGACGACGAGTTTGCGACGCATAGTAGCCTAAATTTTAATAACCCGTCATTCTAACGCTACCTCTGTTGGCGGTCAAACCGCCAGCTGCTGCTTTCAAGCAACTTGCAACATGATCTTGCCGATGTGGGTGCTCGCTTCCATCAGTGCATGCGCCTCGTTGGCCTTGTCCAATGGGAAGGTTTTATAGATCACCGGCTTGATCTTGCCCGCTTCGATCAGCGGCCAGACGGTCTCGCGCAAATGACGCGCCACGGCAGCCTTGAATTCCACAGACCGCGGACGCAAGGTCGAACCGGTCACCGTCAGGCGGCGGCGCAGCAAGGTGCCCAGGTCCAGCTCGGCTTTCGTACCGCCCTGCACCGCGATCAGGCCGATACGGCCATCGTCGGCCAGGCAGGCGATCTCGCGCGGCAGGTAGTCGCCACCGACCATGTCGAGGATCACGTCAACGCCTTTGCCGCCGGTGAGCTCCTTGACGACGGCAACGAAATCTTCGGTACGGTAATTGATGCCGCGCTCGGCGCCCAGTGCCTCGCAGGCGCGCGCTTTTTCATCGCTGCCTGCCGTGGCGAACACGCGGTGGCCCAGCGCGCTGGCCAACTGGATCGCCGCCACGCCGATACCCGAGCTGCCACCTTGCACCAGCAAGGTATCGCTGCCGGACAGCGCGCAGCGGTCGAACACATTGCTCCAGACGGTAAAGAAGTTTTCCGGCAAGGACGCGCCCTCCAACGCCGTCAAGCCTTTCGGCAGCGGCAGGCACTGGCCAGCCGGTGCGGCGCAATATTCGGCATAGCCGCCGCCCTGCACCAGCGCGCAGACCAGGTCGCCCACCTTGAAAGCGGTACCGGCAAAATCGCCATCGACGATCTCGCCCGCCACTTCCAGGCCGGGCAGGTTGGAGGCGCCGGCAGGAGGCGCGTATTTGCCCAGGCGCTGCAGCACGTCAGGGCGGTTGATGCCGGCCGCGTGCACCTTGATCAGCAATTCGCCGGCCTTCCATTGCGGCTGCGGCCGTTCGGCGATTTTCAGGACATCGGAGGGGCCGGGCTGGCTGATTTCAACTGCGCGCATGGCAAGGCTCTTTCAAAGGGAAAGTGCGATTGTACGCCAAGCTTGCGCGCCTTGCAGACACCGGTCCACGAAGCGACTTAGGCCAGGCGCGCCTATTCTGCGCCGGTTTTCGAGGTGCGCGGCAAGGGCGTGCCGGGCTTCCATTTCGCCGACAGCGCCTGCCCTTCCTCCACCTGCTCGTGCGTCATCTTGCGCACCACGGCGGCACGCTGGTCGGCCGCGTTGGCAGACCCGTTGGCCGCAGCCAGGTTCCACAGCATGTAGGCGATCACGTTGTCCTGCTGCACCCCGCCCATTTGATAGCGGTACATCAGGCCCAGCACCTGTTGCGCTTCGGCATGGTTCTGCTCGGCCGCCTTGCGAAACCAGACCACGGCCTGCTTGTGATCCTGCAACACCGCGTTGCCCGTATAATACATGGCGCCGACCACATATTGCGCATCGGCCTTGCCCTGGTCGGCCGCCTTGCGGTGCCAGAACATGGCCTGTTTATAGTCTTGCGGCAAGCCGCGGCCCATGTAATACATCAGGCCCAGCAAATGCTGGGCGTCCGCACTGCCGGTCTTGGCAAGCGGTAAAATCTCCTTGTAAGCCAGGGCATAATTCTTGTTGTTGTAGGCACTGGCGCCTTCGGTAAAGCCGGCCCGTGCGCTCTGCTGGAAAGCCAGCAGCACGAGTAGTGTAATGATCAGTTTTTTCATCGGAATGGGATGGGGTCTGACTGCTTTTTTCTTGTCCTGGCTGCGCAGCGCGGCGCAGTCTGCTTATTATTTCCTTATTATTTCCAGCTGACTTTGCCAAGGCCGTCGACGCTGACATCGCGGTTGGCCGGCTTGCCATACACCACTACCGAACCGAGTCCGCTCAGGCTCAGCTTGGCATTGCTGCGGGCATTGACAATCGCGTTGCCCAGGCCGCTCAAGTCCAGATTGACCGCATCGGTCTCGAATTGTTGCGCATTCAAGCTGCCCAGGCCGCCCAGGGACGCCTTGAGCACCCTTCCGTGCCCGCCCAGCACCACCGAACCGGCCCCTTGCAGGTCGAGTTCGGCCTTGTCGTTATTGCCGATCCACAGTTGCATGCTGCCCACGCCACCGAGGGTGGCGCGCAATTTACGGTAGTCGCCCACCACTTTCACGCTGCCCGCCCCTTCCAGCGACAAGGTCAGCTCGTCACCCGTAAAACCGGACACGTCGGTGCTGCCGAAGCCTTCCGAGCTGACTTCGCGCAGATTGGGCAAGACCAGGTCGGCGCGGATCGAGCCCGGATTGAGCTTGAAGCCACGCACTTCCGTTTCGATATGCAATGTGTCGCCGCTTTGCGCCGTGCTGATGTCGGCGATATAGCGCTTGTCGGCCGTGATGCTCAGCGACGCGACATTGCCCTGGCGTATGCGTACTTCCATCACGCCATCGAGCTTGACACGCACCACGCGCGCATCGACGGTGCGCATTTCCAGGGTTCGCGGTTCGGCGGACACGCCGCGCAGCAGGCCAAAGGTGGCCAGGAAAGCCAGCGCAAAGTGCAGGGTTTTTTTCATCGTATTCCTCGGTATCTTGTTTTTATGTGCGACGGCAAGCGGCCACTCTAGCAGCGGCAAATATTGCTGGCAATCACTTATGCGAAGAAGGCTTTTTCAATAGCCGTGAGGCGCTTGGCCTTGACCTGCACGATATGCGCGTCAGGCACGTTGGCGGCGGAGGTGGATTGCATGCTCGAATGCGCCACTTGCAAGGTGGGCGCAGGCGCGGTGGGGTAGCAGCTGGCGCCGAGCAGGACGGCGGCGGCGATGACGATGGCTTCCATGTGTTTGGCGACGTTCATGTTGATCTCCTCGGGGTGTCTGGCATTGGTTGCGGTATGTGATCACTATAGCCATACCGCCTGCGCCAGACACGCCGATTGCGACGAACTGCAATTTTGGCGGCATGGCCGGACAAAATCGCCGATGAGCGCGCAAAAGCCAAGAGCGCGCAAACATTCGATCTACATCAGAACTCTTCCCATTCGTCGGCGGCAGGTTTCGACGCCTTCAGGGGTTTCGCTGCACGGGCGGCAGGCAATACCTTGGCCACGGCGGGACGCGCCCTGACGACAGGCGGCACTGGCGTGGCAGCGACCGTATCGCCCAGGCGGAACATGCCGACCGCCTGCGCCAGATCGACCGCCTGCTCCTGCAGGCTTTCGGCGGCAGCGGCCGCCTGCTCCACCAGCGCCGCATTTTGCTGCGTCATGGTGTCCATGTGCGTGACGGCCGTATTGATCTCGCCGATGCCGGCGCTCTGCTCGCGGCTGGCCACCGTGATCTCGCTCATGATGGCGGCCAGTTGCTGCACCGACGCTACCACCTGGCTCATGGTCTGGCCCGCTTCATCGACCAGGCGCCCCCCGGCGCCGACTTTTTCAACCGAATCGCCGATCAGCTCCTTGATCTCCTTTGCCGCCCCGGCCGAGCGTTGCGCCAGATTGCGTACTTCCGAGGCCACCACCGCAAAGCCACGGCCCTGCTCGCCGGCGCGCGCCGCTTCCACGGCCGCATTCAGCGCCAGGATATTGGTCTGGAAAGCGATGCCGTCGATCACGCCGATAATATCGACGATCTTGCGCGAGCTTTCCTGGATGCCGGCCATGGTGCCCACCACCTGCTGTACCACCGCGCCGCCCTTGGCGGCCACTTGCGAAGCGGACACGGCCAGCTCATTGGCCGCATGCGCGTTTTCCGCATTCTGCTTCACGGTGGAAGTGAGTTCATCCATCGAGCTGGCGGTTTCTTCCAGTGCGCCGGCCTGCGCTTCCGTGCGCGACGACAGGTCGGCATTGCCGGCCGCGATATCGGCCGACTCGCTGCGCACCAGGGCGCTGATGCTGCGGATCTGCACCAGCACGGTGGCGATCTTTTCCACGAACAGGTTGAAGGCCTTGGCGATCTGCGCCAGCTCGTCCGTGCCAGTGGCATCGAGGCGGCTGGTCAGGTCGCCGTCGCCGGTGGCGATCGCATCGAGCGCGTCGCGCACCAGGCCCAGGCGGCGCAAGGCGCGCGCCACCATCACGGCCAGCACGCTGGCGGCCAGAATCAGCACCAGCAAGGCCGTCAATGCCGAGGCGCGCAACATGGCCGACAGCGCCTGTGTCGCTTCGGCGCGGTCCAGCACGGTCGCCAGCAGCCAGTCGCTGCCGGGCACTTTACTGACATGCAAGATGCCGTCGCGCTCGCCCAGGCGAATATCGGCGCCATCGCCGCTCTTTTCGATATCGGCCAGCGCCTGCGCCGTCAGTTTGCTGTCAAGGTCGGACAAGGGTTTGAGGGTCAGCTTGCCGTCCGGATGGGCAATGATCTTGCCGCCGCCATCGACCAGAAAGGCGTAGCTCGCTGGCGTCGGCTTGATCGAGGCGACGTTCTGCACCACCATGTCCATCATCACGTCGGCGGCCAGCACGCCCGTCACGCTGCCCTTGCCACCAAGTGCTTCGGCAAACGTCACCACCAGCTTGCCGGTGCTCGCGGCGATATATGGCGCCGTGATGACAGGGGTGCCCGCATCGGCTGCGAGCTTGTACCAGGGGCGCGCCGTGGGATCATAGTCGGCCGCGCGCTTGCGTTCCTGCGAGAAGACGGCATGCTTGTCGGCAAAGCCGATATAGGCCATGTCGAACATGCCGGCCTGCTCGGCAGCTTTCAGCGATGGCAACGGATCGGCGTCTTGCGCACCGAGCTTCATCGATCCCACCACGGCCTGCTTGGCGCGCAGCCATTCCCCAATCGCGGCTGCATGGCTGTGCGACAGCTGCAACATCTGCGTATCGAGCGCGGCCAGGGTACTACTGCGGGTGGTGAAAAAGTTGGCGATGGCGACAGCCAGCATGGCCAGCACGACGATGGAAACGGCGATCGCGATCAAGCGCGCCTTGAGGGAGGACAACATGGGGCATCCAATAAAAAGGAAATCAAAGGGGATGCGCCATCGTCAGCGATTACTATTTTGCCGTCAAGAAATACCGACTCTCGATTACCGTGAAACAACAAAAATAACGATAAAAAAACCGCCAGGGCTTGCGCGCTGGCGGTTTTGACAAGCTTGCCGGGCTAGCCCGGCGCTGCTTGATACTATATTTGATACTGACTATTACGCTGCTGGCGCTTCGCCTTCGGCAGCTTTCATCGACAGTTTCAAACGGCCGCGGTCGTCGGTTTCCAACACCTTGACGCGGACCAGCTGGCCTTCTTTCAGGTAGTCGGCGACGGCATTGACGCGCTCGTTGGCGATCTGCGAGATGTGCAGCAGGCCGTCCTTGCCTGGCATGACTTGCACGATGGCGCCGAAGTCCAGCAGTTTCAACACGGTGCCTTCGTAGGTCTTGCCCACTTCGACCGAGGCGGTCAGCTCTTCGATGCGGCGCTTGGCTTCCTGGCCGGCAGCAGCGTCGACCGAAGCGATGGTGACCACGCCTTCGTCGCTGATGTCGATCTGGGTGCCGGTCTCTTCGGTCAGCGCGCGAATCACGGCGCCGCCCTTGCCGATCACGTCACGGATTTTTTCCGGGTTGATCTTGATGGTGATCAGGCGCGGTGCGAAATCGGACAGTTCGGTTTTCACGTGCGGCATGGCTTTTTGCATTTCGCCCAGGATATGCTCGCGGCCTTCCTTGGCTTGCGCCAGCGCCACTTGCATGATTTCCTTGGTGATGCCCATGATCTTGATGTCCATCTGCAGCGCGGTGATACCGTTGCGGGTACCGGCTACCTTGAAGTCCATGTCGCCCAGGTGATCTTCGTCGCCCAGGATGTCGGACAGCACGGCAAACTTGCCGCCTTCCTTGATCAGGCCCATGGCGATACCGGCCACGTGCTCTTTCATCGGCACGCCAGCGTCCATCAGTGCCAGGCAGCCGCCGCACACCGATGCCATCGACGAGGAACCATTCGATTCGGTGATTTCCGACACCAGGCGCACCGAGTAGCTGAACTCTTCGGCGGCTGGCAAGGCGGCGATCAGCGCGCGCTTGGCCAGGCGGCCATGGCCGATTTCGCGGCGTTTAGGGGTGCCGACACGGCCGGTTTCGCCGGTGGCGAACGGAGGCATGTTGTAATGCAGCATGAACGAATCGGTAAATTCGCCCATCAGCGCATCGATCTTCTGGCTGTCGCGGGCGGTGCCCAGCGTTGCCACGACCAGCGCCTGGGTTTCGCCGCGAGTAAACAATGCGGAACCGTGGGTGCGTGGCAGCACGCTGGTGCGGATCGAGATCGGACGCACGGTGCGTGTGTCGCGGCCGTCGATGCGTGGCTCGCCGTCCAGGATCTGGGTGCGGACGATTTTCGCTTCGATGTCGAACAGGATGTTGTTGACTTCAGCGCTGTCGATCGATGCGCCGCCGTTGGCAGCCGCTTCGGCCGTCAGCTCGGCGATCACTGAAGAAGTAGCCGATTTCAGCTTGGCGGTACGTTCTTGCTTGTCCTTGGTCTGATACGCATCATTGATCTTGGCGCTGGCGAAATGGGCCACGCGTGCGATCAGTGCTTCGTTTTTCGGCGCAGGCGCCCATTCGACTTCCGGCTTGCCGCCGTCACGCACCAGCTCGTGGATCGCGTCGATGACAACTTTCATCTGGTCATGGCCAAACACCACGGCGCCCAGCATGATTTCTTCGGACAGCTGTTTCGCTTCCGATTCGACCATCAGCACGGCCGTTTCGGTACCGGCGACAACCAGGTCCATTTCCGAGGTTTTCAGCTGCTGCACCGTCGGATTGAGGATGTACTGGCCGTTGGCGTAGCCGACGCGCGCGGCGCCGATCGGGCCGTTGAATGGCACGCCCGACACGCACAGGGCGGCCGAGGCACCGATCATGGCGGCGATGTCCGGATCGATTTCCGGGTTGACCGACAGCACGTGAATGATGACTTGCACTTCATTCAGGTAGCCTTCAGGGAACAAAGGACGGATAGGACGGTCGATCAGGCGCGACGTCAGGGTTTCTTTTTCGGAAGGACGGCCTTCACGCTTGAAAAAACCGCCCGGGATTTTACCGGCAGCGTAAGTTTTCTCAACATAATCTACTGTCAAAGGGAAGAAATCCTGGCCTGGCTTGGCATCTTTGCGTGCCACCACGGTTGCCAGCACGACGGTATCTTCGATCGACACCAGCACTGCGCCGGATGCCTGGCGTGCGATCTCGCCGGTTTCCAGGGTCACTTGATGTTGACCGTACTGGAAGGTTTTCGTAACTTTATTAAACATGGGGTATCCCTTTTCTATTTGCCGACAGATTTTCAGGGGCTGTCGTTCACCTCACCACAGGCGGCGGAGTCACACTTGCCGCCTTTGCTATTTTGCTTTTAAAACATGGTCATCCGCATAGAATACTGTATCTACGGGAATAAATTCGGAATTTCAAATGACAAAATGCCCGCGACAGCGAACTGGCGCAGGCATTTCTGTATAAACCTTGTACGGCAAAAATTACTTGCGCAGACCAAGTTTAGCGATCAGGTCACGATAACGGGTAGCGTCTTTGGCCTTCAGGTAGGACAACAGGCTCTTGCGACGGTTGACCATCATGATCAGGCCGCGGCGGGAGTGGTGATCTTTCGAGTGGGCTTTGAAGTGGCCGTTCAGTTCGTTGATACGAGCGGTCAGCAGTGCAACTTGCACTTCAGGGGAGCCGGTGTCGTTTTGACCACGTGCGTTGTCCGCGATGATAGCGGCTTTGTTGATGTTCTCTACTGTCATGATAAACCTTTCACATGCGGTGCACAGAGTCTGAACCCTATCCACCGTGAACTACGATTAAAAAAACTGGCTTGAGCTCAAACCAGACGCGCAAGTATATCGGAAAAACGCCTGCCTGTATCCAGTCGTGCGCGCTTTTCTCGGTGCATGATAGGATTTTCCGGTCTTTCGGAGTCGAACCATGAAAAAAGCATTCAAAATAGCAACGCTTCTACTACCCCTGGCGCTGGCAGCCTGCGCCAATATGGGTGGGCCGCCGCCACAGCCGGGCGAATCGCGCGCCGCCATCGAAGCGCGCCTGGGTCCACCGACCAATATCTACCAGTTGCCCGACGGCCCGGAACTCGAATACGCCACCGGGCCGTATGGCCAGAGCACATGGATGGCCCGCTTCGGCCCCGACCAGCGTTTGATTTCCTACGAACAGGTATTGGATGCGCCGGGCTTTGCGCGCGTGAAGATCGGCGTCTCGACCCAGGAGGATGTGCTGCACCTGCTGGGCCGGCCAACCGAGAAATCGTACCTGGCACTACCCAAGCTCTACGTATGGTCGTACCGCTACAAGGAGTCCGGCGTGTGGGATTCGATGATGCACGTGCATTTCGACCAGGCCGGCATCGTGCGCCAGATGATGAATGGGCCAGATCCGGACAAGGAGGAAAGAAGGTTTTTCTGGTAATACATACTGTTGCCTTGTTTACATATGTGACAAAATGTAAGTTTCCAATCGACAATTACTCGTTCGACCAGGAACTTGCGGCGGTTTGACATGAAAGTCCGCCATTCACATTGCATACAAGGAAGCATATGCCGCATCACCAGCACCTGCAGCGCCGCTCGCATGGCCCTGCCCACATCAGCTTTACTCTCACCGTCCTGCTGGCCTCCCTGTTGAGCGCCTGTGGCGGTGGCGGTGGGGGCGAAGCACAATCTCCCGTCACGCCACCGGTGGTGGTGACGCCGCCGGCCAGCAGTGCTCAGACGGCGCTGTCAATAACGGCAAATAATGCCGAGGCGGCAAGCGTGCTGGCATTCAGCAACGCCGCGATAGCGCTGGCCGCGGCGCAGATGACCATCGATCTGGCGGCGACGGCAACTTCCAGCAGCTCCCTGACAAAGCCCTGCGGCAGCAACGGCTCCCAAACCATCATTTTCAGCGACAACGATGGCAACGCCCGCGTCAGCGCGGGCGACAAGCTCGTTGTTACCTACGCTTATTGCTACTCAAAGGAACTTGACGGGATTGTCGACGGCACCATGAGTGCAACATTTGCCACGCCAGCCAATGGCCAGCAGCTGAGCGGCACCCTGAGTTTCTCGCCCGGCTTTGGCGACCATACGTCGATACCGCGTGAAGAACTTGGCGGCAGCCTGCGCTTTGACTATGCCAGCGGTGAAGTGTCGAAGCTGCTGCGCGTCTCTTCCGACGTGCAGGCCTTTAACATGGTGTATACAGATGGCGCCGTCACCAAAACCGACATCATCACGGCGCTCGATGCCCAGCATGAGCTACGCATCGATACGGCGCGCGCCACCACCAGCATGCGTTACCGGCTGGCCAGCAATCTTCTGGGCGGCAGCATTGATGTCAGCACGACGACGCCATTGCGCTCCTGGTTTGACACGCTGCCCGACGCAGGGGAGCTGACGGTGACAGGAGCCGGCAACAGCAAGGCAAGCTTGCGTGTCAATCCCAATCCGGCCATGAACAACTTCAATGTGCTGTTAGGCGACACGGTCGTCACCTCCCTGCCCTCGTCGGGCACGGGCTATTTGTGGAGCAGTGGCTCCTGGCTGGCGCAAAACGCCAGCCTCGCCTCCTATACCACCAAGCCCGATCTGCCCGCCAGCTTCAAGGTCTTGATTGAGCCGGATACGGCCAATATGGCGCCCAACGGCGCCCTGACATGGACTTATACCCGCACTCTGGGAACGCCATTGCTGCGTGACGCACAGTTCCGCGAGGTCGGCAGCGGTTTTGTCAGCATTCCAGGCATTGTCAGCCAGAATGGCGCAATGCTGACAGTCAAGCCGGCCAGCCAGTTGAAGGCGGGCGCCACCTATAACCTGGTGTTCGATCGCATGGCGCCGGATTCGGTACGCGACAACGCAGGCAATGGGCTGTCTACCCCGTTCGGCACGGTCGAAGTCAAAGTGAAGCGCACCATCAGCGCCAGCATCGACATGCTGGATAGCCCCGCTTTATTGCTCGGTCCTGGCGCGACACTGACCGTTGATGCCAGCAAATCATCGGCCAATGGCAGCCCCGTCAGCAGCCTGCAATGGCGACAACTATCCGGACCAGCGCTGACCATCGCCAATCCCGCCGCCGCGCGCCTGACCTTGTCGACCGCCGCCCCGGCCAAAGGTGTGGCGGTCATCGAATTGACGGTAAGCAATGCTGCGAATGAGACAGACAAACAGCAATTCAGTATCGATGTCCTGACAGACCTGTCGACAGCACTGGTCTTCAGCTACAGTAGCGGCAATGGCAAGGTGACAATTGACAGCAATGCCGCCACCGCCGCGCCTCCCTATGCGCGATATGTCGCCGACATCAATGCCATCGATATTGGGTCGACCAAGACCATGCAGCGACTCTTGCTGGGATTGCCTGGCACGCTACGCTGGCAGGCGGGACTGTCCGCCTCTTTTGGAACAGGCAACAGCGATGGCGTCAGCGGCCGCTATCTCGGCGAGTACAGCTGCTCGTCTTCCAACGGCAACTTCCGGGTCCTTGATTTCGCCCTGGATACGGCCGGCAATCTTTCCAAGGTCGCGATTGACCTTGATGAAAATTGTGCAGGCGGCACAGTCAATAAAGTGTCCATACGCTACGGCAGCGATATGCCTTTGCGCAAATAAGAAACAGGCGCCGCGATGCCAGAAGCATGGGCGCCTGTATCAAGCGATGGGTCGGACGGTGAGCCAGCGCCCACCGTCCGCATTAATGCTCGTGATCGGTCTGCACAATGCTGACCGGCTTGCCCTTGGCCATGCGCCAGAAGAACACGGCATAGCCTGACAGGCCATACGCAACAAAGATCGGGAACAGCACTTTCGGCGGATCGATCGAGATCAGCGCGAAGAACAGCGCCAGCAGGAACACCACGATGAACGGTACCGACTTGCGGAAGTTGACGTCCTTGAAACTGTAGAACGGCACATTGGTAACCATCGTCAGGCCAGCGAACAGGGCAATCGCCCACGAGACCCAGGCCAGTTGATTGCCTGCAAACTGCAGGTCATTCATCATCAGGATAAAGCCGGCCACCATGGCTGCCGCCGCCGGGCTGGGCAAGCCCTGGAAGAAGCGCTTGTCGACTACCGCGATATTCGTGTTGAAGCGGGCCAGGCGCAGCGCGGCGCCGGCGCAATACACGAAGGCGGCCAGCCAGCCGAGTTTGCCCATGCCTCGCAGCGACCATTCATAGATTACCAGCGCCGGCGCGGCGCCGAACGACACCATGTCGGACAGGCTGTCGTACTGGGCGCCGAACTCGCTCTGGGTATTGGTCAGGCGCGCGATGCGGCCATCGAGGCCGTCAAGGATCATGGCGATAAAGATGGCCCACGCCGCATGTTCGAATTTCTGGTTCATGGCCATCACGATGGCGTAGAAACCGCAGAACAGGGCCGCCGTCGTAAAGGCATTCGGCAACAGGTAAATACCACGGCGGCGCAAGGTTTTCTTGCCTGCGCCATCGGCCGGTGGCACCCGCACGAATTTACTGAAGCGCGATGCCTTCGATGTTGCCGGGTTGCCGTTCTTGCCTCGACGACGGGGGAAGTTTGCCATGTTGATCCATTTCTTGTGTGCTGCAGGGTAATCGGAACCGAAAGGCGCACCTGCTTCGGTGCGCCGGTATTGCCATTATAGAGGAGACAAGGCCAAAGAAAAGCCGTGCTGCGCCAGCAGGCTTTACTTGAATTTCACCTTTGCCACCAGGCCCAGGCTCAAACTGGTTTCACCCGGCTCAAAGTTCGGCTCTTCCACCTGCACGCCCTCGCTTTTCGGCGCGGCGCGCAGATTGGCCGAGCCCGTGACATTGAGGCGCTGCGCATAATTGCCCGAGCCTTCGAAATCGATGGTCTCGATCACCGCGTCATTGACATTGCGGCCCATGGTGCCGGCAATCGACGTCACGCGCTGGTTCAGGTTTTTATAGGCGGCCACGATGCGTTCATCGTCGAGCTTGCGGATAGTCTCGGGCGCCAGGCCAAAGTTCAGGCGGTTCAGGGTCAATACCGCCTGCGCCGCCGCCACCGTTTTCGGCAAGGCGGCCAGGTTGGTGGTTTTCACCTGCAAATACTGGCCCACGCGCCAGCCGGTTGGCAGCCTTGGTTTGGCCACGCTGCCGGCCGGCAAGGGCGTCGCTTCCGGGTACACGGCATAGGTGTAATAGCCCTGGGTTTTCAGCACGGCCTGCGGATCGGCCTTTTTCACGATGGCCACGCCCTGGTTCATCTTCTGGTTCACGCGCGAGGCGGCCGCCGCCTTGTCCTTGTCCTGCTCCTCGATCGCCAGGGTAATGATCACCTGGTCATTCACATGCACCACTTCGCCACTGGCAGGCACCACCACCAGGGTGCCGGCGGTGGGCAGGCCTTGCGCGTGGACGGTAACAGCGGTGGACACAGTCGCGGCAAACAGCAGCGATTTCAGGACAGTCATGAAAAACCCTTTCAAATGGTGGCGGCAAAAACAATCATGGGGCCAAATAGCCCCATGATTTTTTAGTAAGTCATTCTAACGTGGAAATATTTACTTTGTCGCCAATATCGCCATGCCGAAATTATTTGAACTTCACCTTGCCCACCAGGCGCATGTCGAGCGTGGTTTCGCCCGGCTCGAAGCTTGGTTCGGCCACCTGGCCATCATCGGCCATCTTGCTGCGCATCATCATCGGCGCGGGGGCGGCGGCGCGGCTTTCGCCAGCGTAATTACCGGAGCCTTCGAAGTCCACCGTATCGAGCACGGCGTCCGACACGTTGCGACCCATGGCGCGCGCGATCGAGGCGATGCGCTCGTTGAGGTTTTTATACGTGGCGGCAATGCGCTGGTCGTCGAGCAAACGGATGGTTTCCGGCTTCAGGCCGAAGTTCAGGCCGTTCAGGGTCAGCACGCCCTGGGCGGCCGACACGGTTTTCGGCAGGCTGGCCAGGTTGGCGGTCGTCACTTCCAGGTACTGGCCGACGCGCCAGGCGGTCGGCACGCGCGGCTTGGCCACGGCGCCGGCTGGCAGCGGACGGTCTTCCGGATACACGGGATAGGTGTAATAGCCGTACGATTTCAGCACCGCCGACGGATCGGCCTGCTTGACGATGGCGACGCCCTTGTTCATCTTCTGGTTGACGCGCGAGGCGGCGGCGGCCTTGTCCTTGTCCTGCTCTTCGATGGCCAGGGTGGCGACCACCTGGTCATTGGCATGCCTGACCTCGCCAAAGGCGGGCACGACCACCAGGGTGCCGGTAGTCGGCAAGGTTTGCGCCTGGGCGGAAAGGGCAACGGTGGCTGCGGCGGCAACAAGTACGGATTTGATCATGGGTACGACTCCTCGGTGGTTGGCTGCAAACAGGGTCTGTATAGCCCTGTTGCTTATTGAACTAGCCTGATTCTAACGTCCACAAATTTGCCGTGGCGCAAATTAACAAATCGTCACACTTTGTCTCCGCTGCTCACATCCGGACACACTTTAGTGGCCTGCAACAACCCCACCCGTGCGACGGCCCGGCTTGAAGCTGCGGCGCGCCATGCAGGCGGTCGCCAGCGCCGCCAGCAGCAGGCCCAGCATCACCCATGGGAACGCCGTCACGCCATGGGCGTCGAGCAGCATGCCGCCCACCATCCCGCCGCCGGCAATCGCCACGTTCCAGATGGTGGCCACCATCGCCTGCGCCACATCCATGCCATCGCCCGCCGCGTCCGCAGAAGCCGTCTGCAACAAGGTGCCGGCGCCGCCAAAGGTCACGCCCCAGACCGCCATGCTGATATAAATGACAGCAGGGCTGTCCATGCCGATGCCCAGCGCCACCACGACCAGCGCAAACGCACCGATGCTGCCCAGCACCAGCTTGCGCAGCCAGCGGTCGATCAGCCTGCTGATCAGCCAGATGCCGGCCAGCGAACCCACGCCATACACCAGCAGCACCAGGTCAATACGCGCGCGCAGTCCCGACGGCGCCAGGAACGGTGCGATATAGGTGTACAGAATGTTATGCGCCAGCATCCAGGCAACGATCACCGCCAGGATGGGCCGCACGCCCGGCGTCATGAAGACCTGGCGGATGCTCAGGCGCTCGCCGCTCTTCTGGCCCGGATAATCGGGCACGGCCACCAGTATCCACGCCACCAGGATGATCGCCAGGCCGGACATGATGCCAAAGATGCTGCGCCAGCCCAGCACGCCACCCATCAAGGTGCCCAGCGGCACGCCCAGCGACAGGGCCAGCGGCGTGCCGATCATGGCGACCGCCATCGCCCTGCCCTGCTGCGCCACGCTGACCATGCGCCGCGCGTAGCCGGCCATCAATCCCCAGGCCAGCCCGGCGGCCATGCCGGCCAGGAAGCGTGAAACCAGCGCCACCATGTAATTGGGCGCCAGCGCGGTGGCGGTATTGAACACCAGGAAGCCGACGACGGCCAGCAACAGCACCTTGCGGCGGCGCCAGCCGCTGGTCATGGCGGTCAGCGGAATCGCCGTCAGGATCGAGCCGATCGCAAATACCGTGACGAGCTGGCCGGTCATGACTTCGGATATGCCGAGGCCTTGAGCAATCTGCGGCAGCAAGCCGGCCGGCAGGGTTTCGGCCAGGATGGCGATAAAGCTGGTCATCGCCAGCGCCAGCAAGGCGGCCAGCGGAAAGCGTTGCGAAATGGAAGTAGCAGCAGGGCCTGAAACAGGCACTGTGGCGGTCAAACGGTCAGTCATGTGAATACCTCGGGTTGCGCAGGCGGCGTTTAAAAGAGCCTGGCGTGCTCGCCTGGAGCGGTAATGCGCGTTGCGGTCGGCAGAAACCGAAACAGATGCAGTTGCGAGCGCAACTGCAAAGGAAGGGCGGAATTCTACAGCAAACGCACCAAAAGCGTGCGCACGAAAAACAGTCGTGCTCAGGCCGCCATCATCGAGGCATCATTGGCTGCCTTGCGCGGCGAAAACCAGGCATTCGATTTCGGACTGAACAGGACGGCGCAAATCACTGCAAATGTGAGTGTGCCAGGCAGGACGACGGTTTTGTCGGGCACGGTTGCCAGGCTGATGGCGATGTCGATCACGCCCCACGCCACGTAGATCATGCGCGCGCCACGATGCCTTTGCAGCATGGCCACCGCAGTTGCCAGGGTGATGCCCAGGCTGGCCAGCAAAATCGCGTATTGCGCCTCGACGGGAATCGCGCTGCGCGCCATCCACGCCAGCATGGCGGGATCGTTGCGGCCCAGCCAGGCCGTCACCAGCGACGACAGCGAACCGAAGATCAGAAACCAGCAACTGATGGCCAACACCACAGGGCGCTTGACGAGATGAAGGTTTCCAACGAAAACTTTAGAAAAAACAAGCATGGCTCAACCGGTATTTTGAATGGCACTGATTGTAGCGGATCGCCAATATGCGGTGCAGTACGCACAAAAAAAGCCGGCTTGCGCCGGCTTTGCTGTGCAACAGACTGCTTAGTTCTTCGACTGGTCGACCATCTTGTTCTTGGCGATCCAAGGCATCATGGCGCGCAGCTTGGCGCCGACTTCTTCGATCTGGTGCTCGGACGTCAAACGGCGGCGCGAGATCAGGGTCGGTGCGCCGGCCTTGTTTTCCAGGATGAAGCTCTTCGCGTATTCGCCGGTCTGGATGTCTTTCAGGCACTGGCGCATGGCGTCCTTGGTGGCCGAGGTGACCACTTTCGGGCCGGTCACGTATTCGCCGTATTCGGCGTTGTTCGAGATCGAGTAGTTCATGTTGGCGATACCGCCTTCATAGATCAGGTCGACGATCAGTTTCAGTTCGTGCAGGCACTCGAAGTACGCCATTTCCGGAGCGTAACCAGCTTCGGTCAGGGTTTCGAAGCCAGCCTTGATCAGTTCCACGGCGCCGCCGCACAACACCGCCTGCTCACCGAACAGATCGGTTTCGGTTTCTTCGCGGAAGTTCGTTTCGATAATGCCGGCACGGCCGCCGCCGTTGGCCGACGCGTACGACAGGGCGATATCGCGGGCCACGCCCGATTTGTCCTGGTAGACGGCGATCAGGTGCGGCACGCCGCCACCCTGGGTGTAGGTGGCGCGCACGGTGTGGCCCGGCGCTTTCGGCGCGATCATGATCACATCGAGGTCGGCGCGTGGCACGACCTGGCCGTAGTGCACGTTGAAGCCGTGGGCAAAGGCCAGTACCGCGCCTTCCTTGGCGTGCGGGGCGATGTTTTCGTTGTAGACCTGGGCGATGTTTTCATCCGGCAGCAAGATCATGATGACGTCGGCAGCTTTCACTGCCTCATTGACTTCCGCCACTTTCAGGCCGGCTTGCTCGACCTTGTTCCACGAAGCGCCGCCCTTGCGCAGGCCGACGGTGACGTTGACGCCCGAATCGTTCAGGTTTTGCGCGTGGGCATGGCCTTGCGAACCGTAGCCGATGATGGCAACGTTTTTACCTTTGATCAAGGAGAGGTCGGCGTCTTTGTCGTAAAAAACTTTCATGGTATTTCCTATTTAATTTAATTAACTGCGTTGTATGGGAGTGCGGCCGGGGCCGCGTGCTGCAATTTTTTATACTTTGAGGATGCGCTCGCCGCGGCCGATGCCCGAGCCGCCGGTACGGACGGTTTCCAGGATCGAGGCGCGATCGATCGAATCGATGAACGCGTCGAGCTTGACCTTGTTGCCCGTCAGCTCGATCGTGTAGGTCTTTTCGGTCACGTCGATGATGCGGCCGCGGAAGATATCGGCGGTGCGCTTCATTTCCTCGCGCTCCTTGCCGACGGCTCTTACCTTGATCAGCATCAGCTCGCGTTCGATATGCTGGCCTTCAGTCAGGTCCACCACCTTGACCACCTCGATCAGGCGGTTCAGGTGCTTGGTGATCTGCTCGATGATGTCGTCCGAGCCGCTGGTGACTATCGTCATGCGCGACAGCGTTGCGTCTTCGGTCGGCGCCACGGTCAGCGTTTCAATGTTGTAGCCACGGGCCGAGAACAGGCCCACCACGCGCGACAGGGCGCCGGCTTCGTTTTCCAGCAAGACAGAAATAATATGGCGCATGGTTACAGGTCCTCCGAGCCGAGCATCATTTCGGACAAGCCTTTGCCGGCTTTCACCATCGGCCACACGTTTTCGGACTGGTCGGTAATGAAGTTCATGAACACCAGCCGGTCTTTCATCGCGAACGCCTCTTTCAGGGCGCCGTCGACGTCGCCCGGTTTTTCAATTTTCATGCCGACGTGGCCATAGGCCTCGGCCAGCTTTTCAAAGTCGGGCAGCGAATCCATGTAGGACTCAGAATAGCGCGAGCCGTAATCGATTTCCTGCCACTGGCGCACCATGCCGAGGAAACGGTTGTTGAGCATGATGATCTTCGGCGTCAGGTGATACTGCTTGCACGTGGCGAGCTCCTGGATGCACATCTGGATCGAGCCTTCGCCGGTGATGCAGGCAACGGTGGCGTCCGGATTGGCCATCTGCACGCCCATGGCGTACGGCAAGCCGACACCCATGGTGCCCAGGCCACCGGAATTGATCCAGCGGCGCGGCTTGTCGAAGCGGTAGTATTGCGCGGCCCACATCTGGTGCTGGCCCACGTCGGACGTGATGAAGGCGTCGCCCTTGGTGATCTGGAACACTTTTTCCACCACCGATTGCGGCTTGATCACCAGGTCGGAAGTCGGGTATTTCAGGCAGTCGCGGCCACGCCATTCGGCGATCTGCTTCCACCAGTTGCTCAATGCACTGACATTCGGCTTGGCTTCGGCCGCGTCCAGTTGCGCCAGGAATTCGATCAGCACATCCTTGACGTTGCCAACGATGGGGATATCGACTTTCACGCGCTTGGAGATCGACGACGGATCGATGTCGACATGAATGATCTTGCGCGGATGCGAGGCGAAGTGTTTCGGGTTGCCGATCACGCGGTCATCGAAACGCGCGCCGATGGCGATCAGCACGTCGCAGTTCTGCATCGCCATGTTCGCTTCGTAGGTGCCGTGCATGCCCGGCATGCCGACAAACTGCTCGCTCGATGCACGGTAGCCGCCCAGGCCCATCAGGGTGTTGGTGCACGGGAAACCGAGGCGGTCGACCAGCTTGTTCAGTTCGGGCGCCGCATGCGCCAGGATCACGCCGCCACCGGTGTAGATCATCGGACGTTCGGCTTGCAGCAGCAGCTGCACGGCCTTGCGGATCTGGCCCGAATGGCCCTTGTCGACCGGACGGTAGGAGCGCATCTCGACTTCCTTCGGATAGTCGAAATTGCACTTGTGCATGCTGATATCCTTCGGGATATCGACCAGCACGGGGCCGGGACGGCCGGTGCGGGCAATAAAGAACGCTTTCTTGATCGTCGCAGCCAGGTCTTTCACGTCCTTGACGAGGAAGTTGTGCTTGACCACGGGGCGGGTGATGCCCACGGTGTCGCATTCCTGGAACGCATCCTGGCCGATCGCATGGCTCGGCACCTGGCCGGAAATGACGACCATCGGGATGGAATCCATGTAAGCGGTCGACAGGCCGGTGACGGCATTGGTCACTCCGGGGCCGGACGTGACAATGGCCACACCGACTTTGTTGGAGCTGCGCGAATAGGCGTCGGCGGCGTGCACGGCGGCCTGCTCGTGGCGTACCAGGATATGCTGGAATTTGTTTTGCTGGAAGATGGCGTCGTAGATATACAGTACGGCTCCGCCCGGGTAACCAAAGACGTGCTCGACGCCTTCTTCAGCCAGACAGCGCACGACGATTTCCGCGCCGGTGATGGGACCGATGGCCGGTCCCGAGGCAGATCCTCTTGCTTCGGTATTCATGAAACATTCCTTTCAAGGTCCATTGGAGATTGATCGGATGTTCTTTCCTGACGAGGTACGCCTGACGCTACAGTCTTCCTGCTTCCCTTTTCATGCGGTCACGACATTTCTTTGGGCACCCATAGATACCTTGCAAAACAACGCTTAACGCAACTCGTTTGGCCGGAGTTTCTGTGGCGACTGTACGAACCGCTCGCGCTTGTGGCGCGGGTTAGAACAAACTGCCTACAAATGAAAGCGCGTCTTGTCGCTGGTGGCGTTGTGTGCCAGTTGCAACTTGACCATAGAGCTTTGGGGTGTTCAAAGCGTCCCATACGTTATCGCGTCGCACCATGATGGTCAAGGAAAAAGTATTCCAAAGCCGATATTTGCGCGCCCGCGGTGCAAAAATCATGCGGAAATGCACATTTTTTGCTAGCATGCGCTCAGTTTGCACAATGCAGGCACCTCCCCCCACAGCCCACGCAGCCACCGGCTCGCTCCTTACCGCATGGCAACAGACAAAGAACTATCCGATTTTCTCGAACATGTGGAGCGGCGCGCCTTCAAGCAGGCCGCCTATGCCGTACGCAAGGAAGAATCCGCGCTCGACATCGTGCAGGACGCGATGATCAAGCTGGCCGAAAAATACGGCGACAAACCGGCGGCCGAACTGCCGATGCTGTTCCAGCGCATCCTGCAAACGACCATCCTCGATTACTTCCGCCGCGAAAAGGTGCGCAACACCTGGGTCAGCCTGTTTTCAGGCATGAAACCAGCGGGCGACGAGCATGAGGACTTTGATATACTGGAGACGTATGCATCGGAACAGGGCTCGAGCGCCGCAGAATCTTCGGCCGATCAGGTCGAACGCGCGCAAATGCTTGATTTGATTGATGAAGAGGTACAAAAGCTGCCCGCGCGTCAACGCGAAGCCTTCCTCATGCGTTATTGGCAGGATATGGACGTGGCTGAAACGGCACTGGCGATGGGTTGCTCCGAAGGCAGCGTGAAAACACATTGTTCAAGAGCTACCCACGCGCTCGCCGAATCGCTGAAAGCCAAGGGAATACAATTATGAATACCGACGACCTCAATTTCGCTTACAAAGTGCGCCACGCGCTCAACGAAAAGCTCGACGACCTGCCGGACTCGACCACCGAGCGCCTGGCGGCCGCCCGCAAGGCGGCCATGGCGCGCAAGAAGGCTGATGCGCCGGCGCGCGTGGTGGCGCGGCAGAACGTGCTGGCCGGTATCACGACCCATCTGTTTGCCGAGCCGCTGTCATGGCTGGGCCGCATGAGCGTGGTCGTTCCACTGCTGGTATTGGTGTTGGGCGGCGTCGGCATTTACCAGTTCGAGCAGGAACAGCAGATCGCCGAACTGGCCGAACTGGACGCCGCCGTGCTGTCGGACGAATTGCCGCTGTCGGCCTATATGGACCACGGCTTCAACGCCTACCTGACGAAAAGCGCGCAATAATGGCTGACGCCAACGCAAGCAAGGCACGCAAAAGCTGGATGATCGGCGGCGCAGGCCTGGCCGTCTGCGTGCTGGCAGGCGCGTCCTGGGTGTATGCCAACCAGGACGCCCTGCCGGCCGCACCCGCCGTCACGGCCGTGCCTGCCGCAAAGCCGGCCGCAGCGCAGGCAAAGCCGGCAGCCGGCAAGTCGCAGTGGGCCAATCTGTCGCGCGCCCAGCAGGCGGCCTTGCAGCCACTGGCCGGCGAATGGAACACGCTCGACGCGCCGCGCAAGCAGAAGTGGCTCGACATGGCCAATCGCTTTGCCACCATGAGCCCTGACGAGCAGGCGCGCGTACACGAACGCATGCGCGACTGGATCAAGCTCACGCCCGCACAGCGCCGCACGGTGCGCGAAAACTATGTGCGCGCCAAGAAAATTGATCCCGGTCAAAAGTCGGCGCAGTGGGAGCAGTACCAGCAATTGCCGGAAGACCAGAAGAAAAAGCTCGCAGCCGAAGCCGTGCCCGCCAAGATCCCTGTTGTCAAGCCCGATATCCGTCCGCCCGCCGTCATCGTCGCGCCAGCCGTGCCAGCCCCTGCCGCGCCGGCCAGCCAGCCGCCAGCTCCGCCGTCCACGCCTTCGACCGCCACGCCCAATCCTTTGCCTGACCCCTTGCCCGACTATGCCCGATAACAGCGCCGCCTCGACCACCATCCCCACCATCAAGCGGCGCCTGATCTCGATGGTGTATGAATCGTTGCTGGCGCTGGCCGTGCTTTTCCTGCCTTTTTTGATCTTTGAACTGGCCGTGCAGGGTTCGCATACGCCGCTCACCGAACACCTGCGCCAGTGCCTTGCCTTCCTGGTAATGGGCGCCTATTTCATTCATCAATGGAGCCGCGAAGGACAAACCCTGGCGATGAAAACCTGGCGCCTGAAAGTGGTGCTGCCCGGCCAGGCCCATGTGCCGCTGCGTGTGGCCGCGTACCGCTATGTGCTGGCATGGATGTGGCTGCTGCCCGGCATCCTGGTGTCGTATGTACTGGACCTGCAGCACTGGCAGGCCCTGTCGGCGGTCGGCATCGGCATGCTGGCATGGTCCGCCACCGCGCTGTTTACCGGCAATGGCCAGTTTTTGCACGACAAACTGCTGGGCACGCGCATCGTGCAATTGCCGGCGCCCGTCAAGAAAAGCAAGAAAGCGGCTGCCTGAACCGCTATTTGCAAGCGCTTGACCTGGATCATTGAAGCACACGGGGCGGCTCTGCCATCATGGCATGCCATGAAAACCGCTCCCCCACCCCACGTTCATATCCTCACATCGCGCACGGAAATCTGCACCGAAGAAGAAGTCGCGCGACTCGTCCACACGTTTTATGCGGCCGCCCGCGAAGACGCCATGCTAGGCCCCGTATTTGGCCGTGAAGTCCAGGATTGGGACCAGCATCTGGCGACCCTGGTCGACTTCTGGTCAGGCCTCTTGCGCGGCACCATGCGCTACCATGGCAAGCCGCTGGCGCAGCATGCGCAGATGGAAAACCTGACGCCATGCATGTTCCGCCGCTGGCTGACACTGTTCTTTGCCACCACCGAAAGCATGGGCAATCCTGCGCTGCAGGAAAAGGCCGACGCCATCGCCCTGCGCATCGCCGAGCGGCTATGGAAGAGCTTTGCGGAAAGCCATCTGCCGCAGCAGCCGGCTTAAAAGCGTTCGTAGCCCTGCAAGTAACGCCATTGACCGGATGGCATGGCGCCCATCGAGATGCGGCCGATGCGCAGGCGCTTGATGCCCACCACTTCCAGGCCCACCATGCGGCACATATGGGCCAGCTGGCCCGGCTGCACGTTTTTGAGGGCAAAGCGCAGCCTTGTTTCGTTCTGCCAGCTGACCTTCATCGGCGGCAAAGGCTTGCCATTGAACGGCAGGCCGTGATTGAGCAGCGCCAGGCCACCCTCGGCAATCTGGCCGGAAACTTCGACGATGAATTCCTGCTCCACCGTTTTCGCTTCATCGACCAGTTTGCGGGCGACGCGGAAATCCTGGGTAAATACCAGCAGGCCCGAGGCCATGGTTTCCAGCGGATTCGTCACCGTCAGACCGATCAGATGGCGTTTCAAAAAGCGCGTGATCGAGCTGGGCGCAACGTTATCGGGCGTGAAGATTTCTTCGGGATGCAGGCAGCTGAGGGCCGGCTTGCCGTCGCTGCCGACGCCGCCATTGATCCCGGCCGGCTTGTGCAGCAGGATCGTCACGGGCGGCATTTCATCGAGCGTGGCGTTCGGCAACAGCACCACTTCCTGCTTGTCGGCCACGCGCGCGCCGGCTTCTTCCACCAGTTCGCCATCGACCGTGACCCAGCCGCCCTCGATATACAGCTCGGCCTCGCGGCGCGAACAGGGCAAGTCTTCGGCCAGGCGCTTGGCCAGGCGGACGGTGGGCATATCGAGTGGTGTGGTCATGGGAGGTGCGGAAGGAGGAAAAGCAGGTATTGTAATCGACCCGTTAAATACCGGGGTCGGACCCTGAGGGTCCGACCCCGGCTTTTCGGCAGGGTTACGCCGTGGCCCTGGCCAGTTCCTCGGCAAAGAAACGGTGGCCCATTTCTTCAAGGCCCAGCGTCTGCAGCACTTCCTGCAGGCGTTCGGTGGGGCGCTGGCGCGGCAGGTTCTTGTAGCTGGCGATGATCAGCTCGTTCTTCATCGAATGCTCCCAGCCCACCAGTTCGGTCACGCTGACCTGGTAGCCATGCGCTTCCAGTTGCAGACAGCGCAGCACGTTGGTGATCTGGCTGCCGAATTCGCGCGTATGCAGCGGATGGCGCCACAACTCCGTCAGCACGTTCTTGCCCAGGGTCTTGCCCTTGTTCTTCTTCAGCACGGATGCCACTTCCGCCTGGCAGCACGGCACCAGCACCATGAATTTCGCCTTCTTTTTCAAGGCGAAGTGAATCGCGTCATCGGTGGCGGTATTGCAGGCATGCAGCGCCGTGACGATATCGATCTGCTTGGGCAGCAGGCTCGACTCGGTCGACTCGGCCACCGACAGCGGCAGGAACGACATGCCGGGGAACTTGAATCTGGCGGCCAGCTCTTGCGAGCGCTGCACCAGTTCCTCGCGCGTTTCGATGCCGTAGATATGCGAGCCGTCGTTGCCGTTCTTGAAGAACAGGTCGTACAAAATGAAGCCGAGATACGACTTGCCGGCGCCATGATCGACCAGGGAAACACCCGGATGGTCGAGCTGCACTTCACGCAGCAGCGGCTCGATGAACTGCGTCAGGTGGTACACCTGTTTCAGCTTGCGGCGGCTGTCCTGGTTCATCTTGCCGTCGCGCGTGAGGATGTGCAGTTCCTGCAGCAAGGCGATCGACTGGCCGTCCTTGATTTCGGGCATGTTGCTGGCGGCCGTGATCACGTCTTTCGGCGCGGCGGCTGCCGTGTCAGCACCCTTGGCGGCAGCGGGTGCCGCGCCCTTAGCGCGCTTCATCGATCCACGCCATCTGGATCGCTTCGAGGGCTTTTTCGCCGCCGCGCGTGTGGTCGTCGTCGAAGCCGTCCAGGTTCACGACCCAGTTATGCAGGTCGGTGAAACGCACGGTCAAAGGATCGATATCGGGATGCGCGTCGAACAACGCTTCGGCGATCGCCGTGATGTCGGACCATCTCATCGAAGTGGCCATATTAGTGGCTGCCTTCGCTGACCTGGTTGATCGTGTATTTCGGGATCTCGACGACGAGATCGGCCTCGGCCACGATGGACTGGCACGACAGGCGCGAGACCGCTTCCAGGCCCCAGGCCTTGTCCAACATGTCTTCTTCCAGTTCGGTCGCTTCGTTCAGCGACTCGATCCCTTCGCGCACCAGCACATGGCAGGTGGTGCAGGCGCACGACTTTTCGCAGGCGTGCTCGATGTCGATATCGTTTTCCAGCAGGATGTCGCAGATGGACTTGCCGGCAGGGGCTTCGATCACGGCACCGTCAGGGCAAAGCTTGGCGTGCGGCAGGATAACGATTTGTGGCATGGTGTCTTCTTTCAGTCTGTCATTCGGCGCGCGGCGCATCTTGCCGCCGCGCTGTTCAATAGTTGTTACGCGACCTGGTCGAGCGTTTTTCCGGTCAGCGCGCTGCGCACGCTGCGATCCATGCGGCGCGCGGCAAATTCCTCGGTGCCGTCGGCCAATGCCTCGATCACGCGTTTCAGCACTTGGTGATCGACGGCGCCGGTTTGCGAGTCCACAATCGCCGTGCGCACCTGCGCGATCAAACTGTCGACCGTGGCGCGTTCAAGCGAGTCGAGCAGGCCGCCGTCTTCATCGAGCGCCGACTGGGTGGCCAGCACGATGCGCTCGGCTTCGACCTGCTCTTCGCGCAGCGCGCGCGCCACCATGTCGACATCAGCCGAGGTGTAGGAATCCTGCAGCATGCGCGCGATCTCGTCGTCGGCCAGGCCATAGGCCGGCTTGACGCTGATCGACGCTTCAACGCCCGAGCGCAGTTCGCGCGCCGACACCGACAGCAAGCCGTCCGCGTCGACCTGGTAGGTAATGCGGATGCGCGCGGCGCCCGCCACCATCGGCGGAATGCCGCGCAATTCAAAACGCGCCAGCGAACGGCAATCGGTGACCAGTTCGCGCTCGCCCTGCAGCACATGCACGGCCAGCGCCGTCTGGCCATCCTTGAATGTCGTGAATTCCTGCGCCCGCGCGCACGGTATGGTCGAATTGCGCGGGATGATTTTTTCCACCAGGCCGCCCATGGTCTCGATGCCCAGCGACAGCGGGATCACGTCCAGCAGCAGCCAGTCATCGCCGGCGGCGCGGTTGCCGGCCAGCAAATTGGCCTGGATCGCCGCGCCCAGCGCCACCACTTTATCGGGGTCGATATTGGCGTGCGGGATAGTATGGAAAAATTCGCTGACAACACGCTGCACGTGCGGCATGCGCGTGGCGCCGCCGACCATCACAACGCCGTCGACATCGTCTGCGTCCACGTTCGCGTCGCGCAAGGCCTTCTTGATGGCGTTCATGGTCTTGACCACCAGGTGCTGCGTCATGGCGGCAAAGTCCTGTGCCTTGATGCGCAGGTGAACTTCCTCGCCCGAGTTCAGCACCGCGTCGATGCTGGTTTCCGCCTTGGTCGACAGCAGTTCCTTGACCTCGCGCGCCTTGACCATCAGGATCGCCGTGTCTTCGTCGGACAGCGGCGCCAGCTTGGCCTGCTCGCTGATCCAGCAGAACAGGCGGCGGTCGAAATCGTCGCCGCCGAGGGCCGAATCGCCGCCGGTAGACAGCACTTCGAACACGCCCTTGGAGAGTTTCAGAATCGAGATATCGAAGGTGCCGCCGCCGAGGTCATACACGGCGTACACGCCTTCGGAAGCGCTGTCGAGGCCATACGCGATGGCGGCCGCGGTCGGCTCGCTCAAGAGGCGCAGCACATTGATGCCGGCCAGCTGCGCCGCATCCTTGGTGGCCTGGCGCTGGGCATCGTCAAAATACGCGGGCACGGTGATCACGGCGCCGACCAGGTCGTCACCCAGCGAATCTTCTGCGCGCTGGCGCAGGGTGGCCAGAATCTGCGCCGAGATTTCAACCGGGCTTTTCACGCCGGCCACGGTTTTCAGCTGCACCATGCCAGGCGTGTCCTGGAAATCGTAGGGCAGGTTTTCCGCATAGGCGATGTCGGCCAGGCCGCGGCCCATGAAGCGCTTGACCGAGACGATGGTGTTCTTCGGATCGGTGGTCTGCGCGGCCATGGCCTTGTAGCCGATATTGGCGTGGCCGTTCGGCAGGTAGCGCACCACCGACGGCAGCAGCGCATGGCCGTCTTCGTCGTTGAGCACTTCGGGAATGCTGTTGCGCACGGTGGCGACCAGGGAATTGGTGGTGCCCAGGTCGATGCCGACGGCCAGGCGGTGCTGGTGCGGCGCGGTCGACATGCCTGGTTCGGAAATTTGCAGAAGTGCCATGGTATTCGTGCCTCGATGATAGTTTGCGTGGTGCCGCAGATACTGTAGCGCGCATTATAAAGCGCGCGCAAAACTCACGCTGCTCAGGCTTCCAGTGCCTCGAATGCGAAGCGGACTTCTTCGCCGAATTTGTCGAGGAACATCAGCGCGCGCACGCTTTGCGCGGCGTTCACGTAGTCGGCCGCATCGAGCTGGGCGCCTACTTGCGCCAGCAGCGTCTTGCGTTCGCCGCGCAGCTGGCGGTCGAGCGCGTCAAGCGCATCGGCGTCCTTGCCGGCACGCGCTTCTCCCAGCTCTTCGCGCCACTCCATCTGCTGCATCAGGAAACTGACAGGCATGGCTGTGTTCGACTCCGTCTGCAAGTCGACGCCGTTCAATTCGCACAGGTATTGGGCGCGTTTTTGCGGGCTTTTCAAGGTCTGGTAGGCTTCGTTGGCGCGCGTGGCCCATTGCATCGCCACCCGCTTTTCGGCGCTGCTGGCGTTGATGAAGCGGTCCGGGTGGACCTTGCCCTGCACATCGCGGTAGGCGCTGTCGAGCGCTGCCTGGTCGAGCGCGAATTGCGGCGGCAACTGGAATAATTCGAAGTGGTTTTGCATAGTGTGTCGGTGGTCGCTGTACCTCAATCGATGAGTACAGCGCACCGACCGGGGATCATGCTTGCTTCTTAGATGCGGAAACTCTCGCCGCAGCCGCAGGCGTCTTTTTCGTTCGGGTTGTGAAACTTGAAGCCTTCGTTCAGGCCTTCGCGCGCGAAATCGAGTTCCGTGCCGTCGATGTACGGCAGGCTTTTCGGGTCGACGAACACTTTCACGCCGTGCGATTCGAACACGCTGTCTTCGTCCGCCACTTCATCGACATATTCAAGCTTGTAGGCCAGGCCCGAGCAGCCGGTGGTGCGCACGCCGAAACGCAGGCCCATGCCCTTGCCGCGGCGTTCGATATAACGGTTGATGTGCTTTGCCGCTTTTTCGGTCAGTGTAATCATGTATCTCTCCGCAGGCGCCCGGCCTTGACGGCGCGGGCGCGATGCCAACGTAATTAAGCTGCCGCTGGGTGACGGGTCTTGTAATCCAATACCGCCGCCTTGATGGCGTCTTCGGCCAGGATCGAGCAGTGGATTTTCACCGGTGGCAGCGCCAGTTCTTCGGCGATCTGGGTGTTCTTGATCGACAGGGCCTGATCCAGCGTCTTGCCCTTGACCCATTCGGTCACCAGCGAGCTCGAAGCGATGGCCGAACCGCAGCCATAGGTCTTGAATTTCGCATCTTCGATCAGGCCATCGGCGCCGACCTTGATCTGCAGCTTCATCACGTCGCCGCAAGCAGGCGCGCCCACCATGCCGGTGCCGATGGTTTCATCACCCTTGTCAAAGGCGCCCACGTTGCGTGGATTTTCGTAATGATCGAGTACTTTGTCCGAGTAAGCCATTTTGATGCTCCTTAAATATTCTTGCCGGCCCCAAATGGGGTCAGATTAGTAAAGTGCCTGGAAAACCGTAGCGAGCGGAAGTGAGTTGTGGCCGAGAAGCGGAACTGTGCTTGAGCACAGTGAGCATCGCAGGCCGCAAATCGCGACGCGCAGTAGGTTTAACAGGTACTTTTAGTGGGCTGCCCATTGGATGGAGTTAATGTCGATGCCATCCTTGAACATGTCCCACAGCGGCGACAGTTCGCGCAGCTTGTGCACTTTCGATTTCAGCAGGTTGACGGCGAAGTCGATGTCGGCTTCGGTCGAGAAACGGCCGATGGTGAAACGGATCGAGCTGTGCGCCAGCTCGTCGCTGCGGCCTAGGGCGCGCAGCACGTACGATGGCTCCAGGCTGGCCGAAGTGCAGGCCGAACCGGACGACACGGCGATATCCTTGATCGCCATGATCAGCGACTCGCCTTCGACGTAGTTGAAGCTGACGTTCAGGTTGTGCGGCACGCGGTGATCCATGTCGCCGTTGATATAGACTTCCTCGATTTCCTGCAGGCCGGTGGCCAGGCGGTCGCGCAAGGCCTTGATGCGGCCAATCTCGACATCCATTTCTTCCTTGGCGATGCGGAACGATTCGCCCATGCCGACGATCTGGTGGGTCGGCAAGGTGCCCGAACGCAGGCCGCGCTCATGGCCGCCACCGTGCATCTGTGCTTCCAGGCGCACGCGCGGCTTGCGGCAGACGTACAGCGCGCCCACGCCTTTCGGGCCGTAGGTTTTGTGCGCGGTAAAGGTCATCAGGTCGACCTTGGTCTTTTGCAGGTCGATCACCACCTTGCCGGTCGCTTGCGCGGCGTCGCAATGGAAGATGATGCCTTTCGAGCGGCAGAACACGCCGATCTCGTCGATCGGCTGGATCACGCCGATTTCATTGTTGACCAGCATGACCGATACCAGGATGGTGTCCGGACGCACGGCGGCGGCCAGCTGCTCGACCGTGATCAGGCCGTTGTCCTGCGGTTCCAGATAGGTCGCCTCGAAGCCGATGCGTTCCAGTTCGCGCACCGTGTCGAGTACCGATTTGTGCTCGGTTTTCACCGTGATGATGTGCTTGCCCTTGGTTTTGTAGAACTGCGCCGCGCCCTTGAGCGCCAGGTTGTTGCTTTCCGTGGCGCCCGAGGTCCAGATGATTTCGCGTGGGTCGGCATTGACCAGCGCGGCGACATGGCCGCGCGCTTCTTCCACGGCCTTTTCTGCGGTCCAGCCATACATGTGGCTGCGCGAGGCCGGATTGCCGAACTGCTCGCGCAGGTAGGGAATCATCTTGTCGGCCACGCGTGGATCGATCGGCGTGGTGGCCGAGTAGTCCATGTAGATCGGGAAATGCGGTGCCGTTTCAAAGTGCACCTGGCCTGCGTTTTTTTCTGGGGCGTTCATCAATAACTCCATGCGATCAGCAACTAGTATTTTGGTATTCTTATCCGAGGGTGGCGTGATTACGGTGCATCACCATCACGCTTTGTTCGGCGTTCTTTTGTCTCTGCTGGTCAACCAGGTCCTGCAGCGACACAGAATCCAGATAATCGACCATTTTTTCATTCAGGGTGGACCACAGCTCGTGCGTCATGCAGCGTGCGCCGGTGGCCGCGTCAGCGCCGTGGCAGTGCTCCTTGCCACCGCACTGGGTAGCGTCCAGCGGCTCGTCGACGGCGATGATAATGTCGGCCACCGTCACCTTGTCGGCGCGGCGCGCCAGGCTGTAGCCGCCACCCGGGCCACGGATCGATTCGACGATCTCATGGCGGCGCAGCTTGCCAAACAGCTGTTCCAGGTAGGACAGGGAAATCGACTGGCGCTGGCTGATGCCCGACAGCGTGACCGGTCCCTTGCCCTGGCGCAGGGCAAGATCGATCATCGCGGTCACGGCAAAACGGCCTTTTGTAGTCAGACGCATACATCCTCGGTTCAACTCGGTTAAAATATTGCGGCTTTTCAACTACTCAAACCCTGAGTAGTTGAATGAATTAGTCAAGTATAGCAAATCCGCACAGGTTTGTCAGAGAGGCCCCCATTTCCCGAAGGTGGGCGAGGTCCTGCCCGCCGCGCCAGGCGCGGTGCAAGCAGGAAAACCACAGTGTGTATGTAACAGCAGACCTAGCCGCGCAGCACGGCGCGCACCTTCATCAGCGCGAATCCCAGCAGGTTCAGGCCGTCCCAGGTGGCCGGGTCGGCGATGCGGGCGTTGTCCGACGCCAGGCCCACGCCCCAGATACGGTCGACCGGGCTGGCTTCAACGATGATGCGCTCGCCGGTGGCCAGCAAGAACTTGCGCAGCGCCGGCTTTTGCGAGAACTTGGCGTAATTGCCGTCAAAGACAATGCCGGCGCGCGCCGCCTCCCATACCCTGGCGTCGAAGTTGGCCACTTCGCGGCCCAGTTTTTTCACTTCCGATGGCCGCTCGGCCGCCACGATGCGCGCCTGCACCTGCGTATCGCCAAACAGGGCGGCTTTTTGCGCCATCATGTAATGCTCGGCCGTGGCATAGCACACGCCGGCCAGGCTGAACGGCGACGGAAACCACTGGCTCAGGCAGCTCTTGTCGGCCAGCTGCGCCTGGGCCGGCGTATGCCCCCAGAAGTACAGGTAATCGGGCACGCCGCCGGCGGCGATCCAGGCCTTCAATTCTTCAACGTTATTGATATGCATATTCCTCGAACTTCTGCCAGGCGAGTCCCGGCTGGCGGGCTGGTGGCCGCCCTGGATAAAAGCGAAATTGTAACTGAAGGCGGCGTGAACCTTGCAGAATGCTCAATCCTGACAGTGACTGGAATAATACAAATAAAGCTGTCAAATTATCAAAATAAACATGATCGGTGTCACGGCGCGGCATGACCGACGAACTGGCCCACCCATCACGGAAAACCGCCTGGCGGCGCGCTTTCTGTAACGTCCAAGGCACGGCGGGCGCAATTGTGTCGAGTGGTCCTGACTATTCCGCGTCGGGCTGGCGCGAAGGATGTGCCAGCTGGAACGCAGGCAACTGCGCGCACGCCGCATCGATGCGCGCCAGCGCCGGAAACGGCGCCAGGTCGACCTCGAAGCGCCGCGCGCTGAACAGGTGCGGCACCAGGCAGCAGTCGGCCAGGGTCGGCGTATCGCCATGGCAGTATGGGCCCGTGTTGCCGGCGCGGGCCAGCATCGCGTCGAACGTGACTAGTCCTTCGCGCAGCCAGTGCTGCTGCCAGGCCAGCTTGGCTTCTTCGCTCTGCCCCAGTTCCCCTTTGATATATTTAAGCACGCGCAGGTTGCCCAGAGGGTGGGTGTCGGCCACCAGGGTCAAGGCCAGCGCACGCACGTGGGCGCGCCCGGCCGCGTCGCCAGGCAGCAGCGGCGGGTTGGGACGCGTCTCTTCCAGGTATTCGAGGATGGCCAGCGACTGGCCGATCACCACGCCGTTATCGTCTTCCAGCGTGGGTACCAGCGCCGACGGGTTGACCTTGCGATAGGCGTCGGCCAGTTGCTCGCCGCCGCTGCGCAGCAGGTGCACCGGCACCGCTTCGTAGTCCTGGCCCTTGAGATTGAGCGCGATTCGCACGCGGTAGGCGGCCGAGCTGCGGAAATAGGTATAGAGCTTCATCAGGATTTTTCGCCGTAGTGGGCCACGCCCTGCTCGATGCTGCCGAAGATGCTGGCGCCGGCAGCGTCGCGCATCTCGATCTTGACCGTGTCGCCAAATTTCAGGAAGCCCGTTTTTGGCGCGCCGTGTTCGATGGTTTCATACATGCGCACTTCGGCCAGGCAGCAGTAGCCGACGCCGCCGTTCTGAATACTGGAACCGAACAGATTGCCCTGCTTGTTCGATACCGTACCCGAGCCAACAATGGTGCCGGCGGCCAGTTCGCGCGTTTTTGCCGCATGCGCCACCAGTTGCGCAAAACTGAAGGTCATGTCCTCGCCCGCATTCGGTTTGCCGAACGGCTGGCCGTTCAGTTCCACCAGCAGCGGCAGGTGCAGCTTGCTGCCCTGCCAGTCGCCGCCCAATTCGTCCGGCGTGACGGCAACCGGTGAAAATGCGCTGGCTGCCTTCGACTGGAAGAAGCCGAAGCCTTTCGCCAGCTCGCCCGGAATCAGGTTGCGCAGCGAGACATCGTTGACCAGCATCACCAAGCGTATCGCCGCAGCCGCCTCAATCACGCCGGCGCCCATGGCGACATCACCGGTGATCACCGCCACTTCCGCCTCCAGGTCGATGCCCCACTCTTCCGACAAGGCATAGACGGGATCGCGCGGGCCGATGAAACTGTCCGAACCGCCCTGGTACATCAGCGGATCGGTGTAGAACGACGCGGGAACGTCGGCGTTGCGCGCCTTGCGCACCAGCTCGACGTGGTTGATATAGGCCGAGCCGTCGGCCCACTGGTAGGCGCGCGGCAGCGGCGAATGGCAGAGGGCCTGGTCGAACGGCTGGGCGCCTGGCGCCTGGCCGGCGTTCAGGCTTGCATACGCCAGCTCCAGTTGCGGCGCGATGGCATCCCAGTCGTCGAGCGCGGCTTGCAGGGTGGCGGCGATGGCCGGTACCGGCAGGTACTGGCGCAGGTCGCGGCTGACGAGGATCAGCGCGCCGTCGCGGCTGGCGTTCTTGAGGGTGGCGAGTTTCATGGTGGTGTCCTTGTGCGAGGTTTTTCACCATTAGAATCTTCTTGGGTCTATCATGCAAACAATATTTATTGTTTGATTTATCGGATTACCTCATGAGTCCCAGCCTGCGCCAGATGCGCGCCCTTGTCGCCCTTGCCAAGACCGGCAGCTTTACCCTGGCCGCCGAATACCTGCATGTCACCCAGTCGGCCCTGAGCGGCCTGATCAAGGAACTGGAAAACATTTTGGGGGTGCGCGTGGTCGAGCGCAGCACGCGCAAGACGCAATTGTCCGAGATCGGCCGCGAACTGTATCCGCTGTTTGAAAAGATGATCGAGGATCTCGACGGCGCCATGGCCGGCATCGCCCAGCGCAAGGCCCTGAAGACCGGCATGGTGCGCATCGCCGCGCCGCAGATGATGTCGTGCACCCTGCTGCCCGAAGTAATCGCCGCCTACCGCCAGGCGCACCCGGAGGTGCAGTTGCGCCTGGTCGACTGCCCGGTGGAGAATGTACCGGGCCGCGTGTTCAGCGGCGAAGTCGATTTCGGCATCGGCCCCGAACGCGATCCGACGGCGGAAATCGCCGCGCAAGTGCTGTTCGAAATGCCTTTCGTGCTGGTGTTTCCCGAACAGCATCCGCTGCGGCACAAGGAAAAAATCACCTGGGCCGACGTCGGCGACTACCCGTTCATTTCGCTGCAGGGCCAGTTCACCGAGCGGCTGCTGCGCGACATGCACGGCGCGTTTCGCGAGCAGTCGCTGAACCCGTATAACGAAGTGACCTTCATGACCACCGCGCTGGCCATGGTCAGCGCCAACCTGGGTGTGACGGCCTGTTTGCCTTATGCGGAACCGATGGTGAAATTATATAAACTGCAGATGCGCACCCTGCACGAACCGGAACTGACGCGGCGCTTTTTCGTCTACACCAAAACCGGCCGCTCGCTGTCGCCGGCGGCCGAAAGCTTCATGGCCTTTCTGTTCAGGTTCGTCGAGACGCACGAATGGAACCTCGGCAGCGGCGCGGGGGCGGCGCCCGTATAATCGCGGATCATCCCCATGCCTCTACCACCATGAGCCAGCCTGCCATCACCGACCTGTCGGACATCGACGCCGCCACCATCGCCATCAACCAGCGCATGAAGCACTTCGACGGCCACCGCGAAGTCTGGCTGTTCGGCTATGGCTCGCTGATCTACAAGGCCGATTTTCCGTTTATCGAACGGCGCCCGGCCAGCATCGCCGGCTGGACCCGGCGCTTCTGGCAGGGCTCGCACGACCACCGCGGCACGCCGCTGGCGCCCGGCCGCGTGGCGACCATCGTGCCGCAGGCCGGCGCCATCTGCGACGGCATGGCCTACCTGATCACGCCGGAAGTGTTCGCCCACCTGGACCACCGCGAAAAGAACGGCTATCTGCGCCTGGCCACGGCCATCACCTTTGACGATGGCGGTGCCACCGAAGGCCTGGTCTACATCGCCAACGAGGAAAACGCGGCCTTTCTCGGCGCCGCCCCGGAACTGGACATCGCGCGCCAGATCGCCAGGTCCAGCGGCCCCAGCGGCCCGAACAGCGAGTACCTGCTGCACCTGGCCAGCGCGCTGCGCGAACTGGGCAAGGTTGATGCGCATGTGTTTGCGATCGAGCAGCATCTGGCGCAACTGGCGCAAACGGACTGAGAGTCTATCCCAGTAGATGAATACGCCCCCTGCTGGCGCCCATCAGAAGCGGGGACTGCGTTGATCGTCGTTGCATGGCTCGCCATGCGGCCTCCTCACGCCTTGTCCGCGCTCCCGATGAGCTGCAAGCAGAAGACGCTCCCTACTGGGATAGGCTCTAAGTGCAAAAAACCATCACGCTAAAAATTTTCCGCATAAAGGTCATAAAACTGACCTATAATACTTTCAGCGTTTTTGCCGGCGTGCCATCGAACCCTCTGTTCACGGCCGCCCCCATCATGATAAAAATAAAAACCAGACCCTGGAGATACCAATGACTACAGCCGATACAGTCCGGAACGCGCACGCGCAGCCGGTCTCCGATACCAGCGCGCGCGACCTGGAGGCCAATGCGGTCTACCGCAAGGTCCTGTGGCGCATCATGCCGTTCCTGATGTTGTGCTATATCGTGGCCTTTATCGACCGCGCCAATATCGGTTTCGCCAAACTGCATTTCATCACCGACCTCGGTTTCAACGACGCCATCTACGGCATCGGCGCCGGCATTTTCTATGTGGGCTATATCCTGTTCGAAGTCCCCAGCAACATGGTGCTGCACAAGAACGGCGTGCGCCAGACCCTGCTGCGCATCATGCTGCTGTGGGGCGTGTTCTCGGCCGGCATGGCCTTCATGCAGACCTCGACCCATTTCTATGTGATGCGTTTCCTGCTGGGCGCGGCCGAAGCGGGCATGTTCCCCGGCATGCTGCTGTATCTCACCTACTGGGTGCCCTTGAACCGCCGCGCGCGCTTCAACGCCCTGTTTACCGCCTCGATTCCGCTGGCCGGCATGCTTGGCGGCCCGCTGTCCGGCTGGCTGATGCACACCTTCGAAGGCGTGGCCGGCATGAAAGGCTGGCAGTGGATGTTCATCATCGAAGGCTTGCCGGCATGTGCCCTCGGCCTGGTGGCGTACTTCTACCTGCAGGACGGCCCTGCCTCGGCAAAATGGCTGACGCCGGCGCAGAAAAACATCATCACGGAAGACCTGGCAAAAAGCGTCAGCGTCAAGAAAAACGGCGGTGAACACTCCTACATGGACGCCATCCGCGATCCGAAACTGTACTGGCTGTCCGGCATGGGCATCGCGGTGCTGGTCAGCACAGGCGGCGTGTTCTTCTGGCTGCCGACCATCATCCGCAAGTCCGGCATCGACAACGTGATGACCATCGGGATTTTGTCCGTGATTCCGTTCCTGATCGCGCTGATCGTGCAGTACCTGAACGCCCGCCATTCCGACCGCACCGGCGAACGCCGCTGGCACGTGGCCATCCCGGCCTTCTGCGCCGCCATCGGCTGGGCCAGCCTGCCTTCGGTACAGGGCAACGTGCCGCTGTCGCTGCTGATGCTGACCCTGGCCACCGCCGGTACGCTGGGTTTGACGGGACCATTCTGGACCCTGCCATCGTCCTTCCTGAGCGGCAAGGCGGCCGCCGGCGGCATCGCCCTCCTGAGCACCTTTGCGGGCCTGGGCAGCGTGTTCAGCCCGATGCTGGTGGGCTGGCTGTCGTCCACCACCGGCAGCCTGGCGATGGGCCAGTACTACTTTGCCGCCCTGATGCTGTTCGGCGCCGTGACCCTGCTGATCGGCGTCAAGCCCGAAGCGCTGGTCAAGCCGGCCGCCGCGAAATAATTTCAAACATCAAGCGAAGAAGATATGAGCGCATTACAAGCAACTGATTTGATCGGCGTGATCGGCGCCGGCGCCATGGGCAGCGGCATCGTCCAGGTGGCGCTGAACGCCGGCCACCACGTGGTGCTGCACGACGCGGCGCCGGCCGCGCTCGATCGCGGCATCGCCTCGATCGCCGACGCCTACCAGCGCCTGCAGGCCAAGGGCAAGATCGACGAAGCCACCCGCCTCGACCGTCTGGCGCGGCTGCAGCGCGGCGCCCACCTGGCCGACCTGGCCAAGGCGGCGCTGGTGATCGAAGCGATCGTGGAAAACATCGACATCAAGGCCAAGGTACTGGCCGAGGTCGAGGCGCTGCTGGCGCCGAACGCCATTATCGCCAGCAATACCTCGTCGCTGTCGGTGACCGCGATTGCGGCCCGCCTGCAGCGCCCGCAACAGGTGGCCGGCCTGCACTTCTTCAACCCCGCTCCCGTGCTGCCGCTGGTGGAAATCGTCAGTGGCAAGGTCACCGCGCAGGCCGTGGCCGACACCCTGTTCGCCACCGCGCTGGCGTGGGGCAAGGTGCCGGTGCGCTGCGCTTCGACGCCGGGCTTTATCGTCAACCGCGTGGCCCGTCCGTTTTACGGCGAGGCGCTGCGCCTGCTGACCGAACGCGCGGCCGATGTGACGGCGATCGACGCCATCCTGCGCGGCAGCGGCGGCTTTCGCATGGGCGCCTTCGAGCTGATGGACCTGATCGGCCACGACGTCAATTACGCCGTCACCCGCTCGGTCTACGACGCGCTGTACAGCGACGCGCGCTACACCCCGTCCTTGCAGCAAAAAGAACTGGTCGACGCGGGCTGGCTGGGCAAGAAAACCGGCAGCGGTTTTTACCAGTATGGCGCTGATGCGGTCAACCCGGCCGTGCCGGTTGCCGCGTTTGAAGCGGCGCCCGCCGCCATCGTGGTCGAGGGCGACCTCGGCGTGGCGGCGCCGCTGGCCGCGCTGGCGCAAGCGGCCGGCATCGCGGTCAATTTCGTTGCCGGCCCCGGCCTGCTGCGCATCGCCGGCCATGCCGTGGCCTTGAGCGATGGCCGCAGCGCCACCGCCCGTTACGCTGCCGACGCTGACGCCGATGTGGCCGTGCTGTTCGACCTGGCGCTCGATTATGCGAAAGCGACCACCATTGCGATTGCCTGCGCCGACCAGGCGCCAGCCGGCGCGCTGGCTGCTGTCACGGGCTTTTTCCAGGCACTGGGCAAGCAGGTGATCGTGATCGACGACGCGCCCGGCATGGTGGTGATGCGCACCGTGGCCATGCTGGCCAACGAAGCGGCCGAGGTGGTCCAGCAAGGCATCGCCAGCGTGCAGGATACCGACCTGGCGATGGTCAATGGCGTCAATTATCCGCGCGGGCCGCTGGCCTGGGCCGACACGATCGGCCCCGCCGTACTGCAGCGCGTGCTGGCCAACCTGACGGCAAGCTATGGCGAAGAACGCTATCGCAGCTCGCCCTTGCTGGCGCGCCGCGCGCTGACCGGCCAGCCGTTTTACCGGGAGCAGGCACTATGATCCAGGCACCCGTCAGTTTTTCGATCGCCGCGCCGGGCGTGGCCGTCATCACCATCGATCGCCCCGCGCGCCGCAATGCGCTGAACCTGGAAGTCAAACGCCTGTTGACCGACTTCGTGCTGGCACTGGGCGCGGACGATGCCGTCAAGGTGATCGTGCTGACCGGCGCCGGCAGCTATTTTGTCGCCGGCACCGATATCGACGAGATGCTGGACATGACGCCCACCAGCCATACCCTGAACGCCACCGACCAGGTGTTCACCACCCTGCGCCACAGCGGCAAACCGCTGATCGCGGCGGTCGAAGGCTATGCGCTGGGCGGCGGTTGCGAACTGGCGCTGGCCTGCGACCTGATCGTGGCCGCCGAAGGCGCGCGCTTCGGCCAGCCGGAAATCCGCGTCGGCATCATGCCCGGCGCCGGCGGCACGCAGCGCTTGCTGCGCACCATCGGCAAATACCAGGCGCTGCGCATGATGCTGACCGGCGAAGCGATTACCGCGAGCCAGGCATTCGCCTGCGGGATGGTGTCGGAACTGTGCCCGGATGGCGAGGCACTGGCACGCGCGCTGGCGCTGGCCACCACGATTGCCGCCATGCCGCCGCTGGCGGTGCGCGCGATCCGCGAAGTGGTGCAGCAAGGCCAGGACGCGCCACTGGAAAGCGCGCTGCTGCTCGAGCGCAAGGCTTTCCAGCTGTTGTTCGATACCGAGGACCAGCAGGAAGGCATGCGCGCTTTCCTGGAAAAACGCACGCCGCAATTCCAGGGCGCCTGACAGGAAAACGGTCCGATAGTTCAAAAAGCTGGTTCATCAACTGATTGGGTCATAATAACAACACTGTGTTATCCCCTTTGAGAGAGTTTGATGAAAGCAGCCCCAATACCCGGCACCGGCGGCGCAGCCGGCGCCATCGATTTCAGCCGCAGCGCGGCGTCGCGCTATGTGCAGCTGGCCAGCCTGTTCCGGCGCCGCGTGGAATCGGGACAGTGGCAGGTAGGACAGCAGATCCCGACCGTCGATGAACTGGCGGCCGAGTGCCAGGTGGCGCGCGCCACGGTACGCCAGGCGCTCGATTTGCTGGAGGAAGAAAAGCTGATCGCCCGCTACCGCGCCAAGGGCACGTTCGTGATCGGCAAGCCGCAGGAACAGTTCTGGTGCGAAGTGGCGTCGGACTGGTCGGGCCAGCTGATTGCGCCCGATGGCGTGACGATTGAAATTTTGACGCAGCGCCAGCGGCTGGCGCCGGCGCCGCCCGATCCGATGGTCGGCAGCATGGCGCCGTTCTACCAGCACTGGCGGCGGCGCCACTGGCGCAACGGCAAACCGTATTACCTGGGCGACGTGTATATCGACGAGCGCCTGTGCGAGCGCATCGCGCCGGAGTCGTTCGAGACCAAGACCTCGATGCGCATCCTGCGCGAGTTGCCGGGGCTGGAAATCGCCGAGGCGCACCAGACGCTGACCCTGGGTTCGGCCGATCCGGACCTGGCCGCGCTGCTGCAGCTGCCGCTGAACGCGCCGGTGGCCCACGTGGCCCGCTCGGCGGTCGACCGCGACGGCTGCCTGGTGTTTGTCGGACAAGGAATTTACCGGGGCGACGTGGTTCGCCTCGACATTAAACTGAAGTGATGGTCGAGGCCATCGCTTTTCTACACTGAAAAGGAATGGCATGAAACTTCACTGGTCCCCAAGATCGCCGTTTGTCCGCAAGGTCACCGTCCTGCTCAAGGAAACCGGCCTCGAAGCGCGCGTCGATTATGTACGCTCGGTGGCCGCGATGGCCACGCCGAATCCCGTCATCCTGGCCGATAATCCCCTGAGCCAGATCCCCACGCTGGTGCTCGATGACGGCCAGCCCCTGTACGACTCCCCCGTGATTTGCGAATACCTGGACGGCCTGCACGACGGCGCGCCGTTCTTCCCGCCGGCCGGCCCCACCCGCTGGCTGGCCCTGCGCCGCCAGGCACTGGCCGACGGCATGCTGGCGGTGCTGCTGCTGTGGCGCCAGGAACGCATGAAAACCACCGTGCAGCAGCTGCCCGAGTGGCTGGCCGCGTTCTCGCTGAAGATCAATGGCTCGCTCGATCGCCTGGAGCAGGAAGCCGGCGCGCTGGCACAGGACGGTTTCGACATCGGCCACGTCAGCGTCGGCTGCATGCTGTCGTATATCGACTACCGTTTTCCGGACCTGGGCTGGCGCGCCACGCGCCCTGTGCTGGCGGCCTGGCACGCCGTGTTCGAGCAGCGCCCGTCCGTGATCGCCACCGCGCCCGACGACGCGCAAACCTGATTCTTAACGGCCGGGCGATACCGCCCGCCGCACACCCCCAATACAGGAGTTTTCCATGGCTGGTCCACTATCCCATATCAAAGTGCTCGATCTGAGCCGCATCCTGGCCGGCCCGTGGTCGGGCCAGGTCCTGGCCGATCTCGGCGCCGACGTGATCAAGGTCGAACGGCCGAAAGTCGGCGACGACACGCGCAGCTGGGGCCCGCCGTTCCTGAAAGACCAGGACGGCAACGAGACGCGCGAATCGGGCTACTACCTGTCCGCCAACCGCGGCAAGCGCTCGGTCACGGTCGACCTCAATACCAGCGAAGGCCAGCAGATCGTGCGCGCGCTGGCGCTGCAGTCGGACATCCTGCTGGAAAACTACAAGGTGGGCACCCTGGCCAAGTTCGGCCTCGATTACGCCAGCCTGAAGGAAATCAACCCGCGCCTGATCTACTGCTCCGTCACCGGCTTTGGCCAGGGTGGCCCAAAGGCGGACAACGCCGCCTACGACTTCATGATCCAGGCCATGGGCGGCCTGATGAGCGTGACGGGCGAGCGCGACGACCTGCCCGGCGGCGGCCCGCAAAAAGTGGGCGTGCCCATCGTCGACCTGATGACCGGCATGTACACCTCGGTGGCGGTGCTGGCCGCGCTGGCGCGCCGCAGCGAATCGGGCCTGGGCGACTATATCGACATCGGCATGCTGGACGTGATGGTTGGCTCGATCGCCAACCAGGGCATGAACTACCTGGTGTCGGGGAAAACGCCGAAGCGTACCGGCAACAAGCATCCGAACATCCAGCCGCAGGACGTATTTGCCTGCGCCGACGGACATATCGTGCTGGTGGTCGGTAACGACTCGCAGTTTGCCAAGTTCTGCCAGGTGGCCGGCTGCGAACAATGGGTCAGCGACGAACGCTACGCCAGCAACGGCGCGCGCGTGCGCAACCAGGCCACCTTGCTGCCGCAGATGGCCGAACTGTTCCTGCAAAAGCCGATGCAAGCCTGGGTCGCGCTGCTCGACGAAGCGGGCGTGCCGTGCAGCCCGATCAACACCATCGCCCAGGTGCTGGAAGACGAACAGGTCAAGCACCGCAAGATGCGCATCGACCTGCCGCACCCGACCGCCGGCACGGTGCCGCAGATCCGCAGCCCGATGCGCTTCACGCAGGCCGAACTGGTGTTCGAGCGCGCCGCGCCACTGCTGGGCGAGCACACGCAGGAAGTGCTGTCCGGTCTCGGCTTTGACGAACAGCGCATCGCGCAATGGAAAAACGACGGCGTAATCTGACGTCGCAGCCCAACACAAGGATCCAGAATTTATGACACGCATTTCCTTTCCTACCCCGGAGACCATGAACGCAGAACAGCTGCGGGTCTACCAGGACATCATCAAGGGCCCGCGCGCGCGCCTGGTCGGGCCGCTGCGCGCCGCCCTGCACAACCCCGAGCTTGCCGACCGCTGGCAGAAAATGGGCGCCCTGCTGCGCTTTGGCACCAGCATCTCGCCACGCGCCAGCGAACTGGCGATCCTGGTCGCCGCGCGGCGCTGGAACAGCCAGCTCGAATGGCATATCCACGCCGCCGCCGCGCAGGACGCCGGCCTGCCGCAGTCCATCATCGACGCGCTGCTGGTGGCGGCGCCGCCGCTCTTTGACGATATCAAGGACGGCGCCGTGTACGAATACGCGCGCCAGCTGCTGCAGCGCGGCATGGTTGGCGAAGCGGCCTACCAGGAAGTGCTGGCCCTGTTCGGCGAAGCCGGCACGGTGGAACTGACGGCCATCATCGGCTACTACTCGATGGTGGCGATGACCCTGAACGCCCACCATATTCCGCTGCCCGACATCGATACACCGCTGCCGCTGCATCCGGTGGACGGCAACGAAGACGGCGTGCTGACCGAACTGCCGCAGGCGCAAGCATGAACACGCCATTCGAGACCGTCACGCCGCGCCGGCCCAATCCGCCACGCCAGCCCTTGCCGCCCGGCGCCTGCGACACGCACGCCCACGTGTTTGGCCCCTACGAGCAGTTCCCGCTGGCCCATCCATCGAGCTACGCGCCGCCGCTGGCGCCGGCCCCGCTGCACCTGGCCATGCTGGACATCCTGGGCGCCGCGCGCGGCGTGCTGGTGCAGCCGGCACCGTATGGCAGCGATGCCAAACCGATGCTCGATGCGATCGCCGCCAGCCATGGCCGCCTGCGCGGCATCGGCGTGGCCGGCAGCGATGCCACGCCCGAACACCTGCAGCAGCTGCATGACGGCGGCATCCGCGGCCTGCGCTTCGTCGAAGTGCGCGACCCGCAGGGCCAGCCTTACCTGGGCAGCGTCGGTGTCGACCAGCTGCTGGCGATGGCGCCGCAGATGAAAGCCATCGGCCTGCACGCGCAGCTGTGGGCGCCGCTCGACGATTACGCACGCTTGCTGCCGCCGCTGCTGGCCAACGGCGTACCGCTGGTGCTTGACCATATGGCCTGTTTGAAGACAGAGCGCGGCGTCGATGATCCGGCGTTTCAATATGTATTGAAGGCGCTGGAAGCTGGCGATATCTGGATCAAGCTGTCGCTGTGCCGCGTGTCGAAAATGGCGCCCGATTATACCGACCTGAAACCGTTCCACGAGGCGCTGGTGGCGGCCAATCCGCAGCGATTGCTGTGGGGTTCGGACTGGCCTTTCGTGCGCATGGGCGAGCAGTCGCCGGACGCCGGCCAGCTGCTCGACCTGTTTGCCGAGTGGGTGCCCGATGCGGCCATTCGCCACACCATCCTGGTCGACAATCCGGCCGCGCTGTACGGCTTCGACACCTGAACCAAGGAAACTGACATGTACAACATGGATAACTACACCCAGCTGAACGTGCGCATCGACGGCCATGTGGCCGTGCTGACGCTGGACAGCCCACCCGTCAACGCGCTGACGCGCATCCTGAACGATGAGTTGACGCAGGCGCTCGACATCATCTCGGAAACGCCGGAGATCCGCGCCGTGGTGCTGACCGGCGCCGGCAAGGTGTTTTGCGCCGGCGCCGATCTGAAAGGCCGTGCCGAGAACATCAGGCATCCGGGCGACCTGATGGCCCACTCGCGCCGCACGCGCGAATGCTTCCATGCGATCCGCGAATGCACCAAGCCCGTGATTGCCGCCATCAACGGCGCCGCGCTCGGTTCCGGCCTGGCGATGGTGGCCTCGTCCGACATCCTGATCGCCTCGAACAAGGCGTCCTTGGGCTTGCCGGAAGTGGACGTGGGCCTCCTGGGCGGCTGCCGCCATGCGATGCGGCTGTTCAGCCACTCGCGCCTGCGCCGCATGGCCCTGACCGGCTACCGCGTCGGCGGCGAAGAGCTGTACCGCCTCGGCATCGTCGAGGAATGCACCACGCCGGAAGAACTGCTGCCGGCCGCCCTGGCGCTGGCCGCCACCATCGCCGCCAAGAGCCCGGTCTCGACGCGCATGGGCAAGCACACGATGAACGTCATCGAAGACATGAGCCTGCGCGATGGGTATCGGTATGAGCAGGACATGACGGCGGCGATCGGCTTGACGGAGGACGCGAAAGAGGCGCAGGCGGCATTCAGGGAAAAGCGTGCGCCGGCATTCCAGGGACGGTAAAAAATACATCGAAGGACGTAGTTCGGATTAGCGCATAGCGCGTAATCCGACACCACCCGCGGCGCCAACAATGTTGTCGGATTACGCGAGGCTGCGCCTCGCTAATCCGACGTGATTAACGAGGAATGCTGGCCGCCCAATCGGCAATCGCTTTCGCGACGGCCGCCGGCTGCTCCACCGGCAGCGCATGGCTGGCATGCGGCAGCACCACCACCGTCGCCTTTTCCTTCAGCGCGTCCTTCACTTCCGACGCGCTGGCGCGCGGGCGCCAGGGGTCGTCTTCGCCTTGCAGGTCGAGCACGGGCGCATGGCTGACCGGCCACCACGTCGAGCGTGCGGGGGTCTTGGCGGCCTTGCGGTACAGCGCCGCCAGTTCCGGCTGCCAGCCTTCCAGCCACGGGCGCGGATCGTTGCCGGCCGCAAAAAAAGCGCGGCGCAGGGCATCGAGGCGCAATGCTTCTGGCTGGGCGCTGTCGGCGGCGACGTCCAGCGCCTTGGGCAGCGTGGCGTCGGCGCTGGCGCTGGCCGAGGCCAGCATCACCACGCCGCGCACCAGTTGCGGATGGTCGAGATCCGCCACCCGCGCCACATAGTGGCCGTAGGCGTGGCCGGCGACGATGGCGCGGCCGGCGCAGAGCTGGACTATGATGGTGGCGACATCTTGCGCCAGCACGTGCAGGGTCAGGTCCTTCATCTCGCCCCGGCTGGCGCCAAAGCCGCGCGGCTGCGGGCGCAGCACGCGCATGCCGCGCGCCGCCAGCTGTTCGGCCACCGCATCGAGATCATCGCTGCCGCGCTGCGACGAGGGCAGCAACACGATGGCGTCGCCCTCGCCGTCTGCCCTGCCGTCCACAATCACGTCGATCCGCGTTTCGCCCTCCTGCAGCAGCACGCGGCTGCGCTCCGCCTGCGCTGATGAAGCAGCACCGATGGTGAGCATGAGCATCCCTTTCAACAGCATTCTTCTAGACATAGTCCACCCCACAGCCCGGGCCGGATGGCAGGCTCATTTCGCCGCCGATCACCGGCAGTGGCGTAAACGGATCGTCGCGCAAGTGCAGGTGCTCGGCCAGCTCGCAGCCATACGGCAGGCTGGCGACGCAGGACGCGGCCTGCAGGGCAACCGACTGCAGCAGCGCCGGGCCGAAGGTGGCGCCGACGCGGCAGGCGACGTTGCCCGTTTCGCAGATCTGCACGGCCGCCAGGAAGTTGCGCAGGCCGCCCAGCTTGGTCACTTTCAGGTTGATCACGTCGACCATGCGATCGCTGACCAGCGCCAGCACGTCGGCCACTGTCACGGCGCTTTCATCGGCCTCGATCGCCACCGGCAAGGTGTCGGTCAGCAGCTTCATGCCGGCCCGGTCAGACGCCGGCAAGGGCTGCTCGATCAATGCGATGTCGTGCTTTTCCATGCGCGCAAACGCCGCCATCATCTGTTTCACGCGATACGACTGGTTCGGGTCAAGCGTCAGCGTGACTGCCGCGCCAGCGGCCGCCCGCACTTCGGCCACGCGCGCCACGTCGAGCGCGCTGTCGCCACTGAGTTTCAGTTTCAGCTGGCGGTAGCCCTGTTCGGCCAGCCTTGCCGCGTTTGCCGCCATTTCCAGAGGCGGCTTGATGGCCAGGATGCGCGCCTGGAGCACGCTCTCGCGCACGGCGCCGCCCAGCAGCACGTGCAGCGGCACGTTCAGGCGGCGCGCCAGCAAGTCGTGCAACGCCATGTCGACGGCCGCCTTGGCAGAATTGGAGAACGCCAGGCGCGCGTCAACGTCAAGCATGATCTGGCGCAGCGCCGCCGGATCGCGGCCTATCAAGTGCGGCAGCAGCAATTCCAGCGCGGCGCGCACGGTGTCGCCCGAACCGGTAATGGCCGGGATGGCGTGGGCATAGCCCAGGCCCCGCATGCCATTGTCGTCCTCCAGCACCAGCACCCAGCCATCGAGCTGCGGCACGGTGGCGCGGGCAAACGTCCAGGTGGGGTCGGCCAGCGGCTGCACGCAGGGGCGCAAGGTGGCGGAAAGAATCGTCATCGCAGGCCTCCGGTCAGAACAAATGGCGCATGCCAAGGTTGAAGGCACGGTTGCCGGAACCGGTGTCGATGGCCGAATTGACGGTGTAGGAAGCGCCGTTTTCGTTGCTGATCTTGCCGTAGGCGGCGTACAGGTCGGTGCGTTTCGACAGCAGGTAGCTGTAGCCGATCGCGTACTGCGAGGCGTCCTGGTTGAAGGTGCTGCGGTCGTCCTTGTGGATATACGAGGCGATCAGGCGGCCAGGGCCGACAGGCACCGTGACGCCGACCAGCAGGTCGCGGCTGTCGGTGCTCGGGCGCGCCGCCACCGCCATGCCGTAGGCGTTCGGGTTCGACAGTTGCGAGCTGTTCAGGCCCTTGTTGATGCCATAGGCGAAAAAGCCCTTGACCACCTTCCAGTTGTAATTCATGGCCAGCAGGGTATTGCGCGCCGCGTCCTGGTTTTTCAGGGTGGCAGTGTCGTTGTCGCGGTGGTGGTAGCCGACACGCATATTGAAGGCGCCCGCGCTGTAGGCCAGTGCCGCGCCGGCCACGCTGGAAGCGGAATTGTCGCCCGCCACTTCGCCGGCGCCGTACACCACTTCGCCGCTCAGGCCATTGAATTTGGGCGAGACGTATTTGACGGCATTGTTCATGCGCGCGCCGGAGTTCGCAAACACGCTGGAAAACACGCCGGCCAGGCCCGCCACGAAGGGGTCGCCGACGGTCGTCATGGTGGTGTAGTTCGGTGCGTACTGGCGGCCCAGGGTCAGCGTGCCCCAGTTGCCGGCCAGGCCGACATAAGCCTGGCGGCCGAACAGCAGGCCGCCCTGCCCCATCGCGCCGGTATCGGCCTGGAAGCCCGATTCGAGCAGGAAGATGGCGGAGTTGCCGCCACCCAAGTCTTCGGTGCCGCGAAAGCCGATGCGCGAACCGTTTTCCACGCCGCTGGTGAGCTTGGTGACGGAACCGGCCGCACCGCCCGATTCGCGCACCACCCCCATGTCGACCATGCCGTACATGGTGACCGACGATTGCGCGGCGGCCATGCTCGAGCAGGCCGACAGGATGGCCAGGGCCAGGATTTGTTGTTTCATCTACGTCTCCATTGTTATAAAGGTCAATTAGCTGACCTATTGATTTAATTGGACTGTAGACGGCCTGCAAGGCACTGTCAAGCGATATCGGGGGAACGGAAAACAACAGCGGCGGCTAGATCGCGCAGCCGTCGGTACCGCAAGCCGGGCCACCGCGCACCTGGCCGGGCGCCGTTTGCACGGGCAACTGCTGGCGCAGATAATCGCTCCACGCTTCGGTACGGCCCAGCCAGTTGCCCAAGTCGACCGGTACCATGCGGCCATCGGTATATTCGATGGCCAGGGTGGGAAAACCCTGCCCGCCCAGGCGTGCCAGCAAGGCGCGGCTGTGTGCGACGTGCTGTTCGGTGGCGGCGCCTGCCAGGCGTGCTAACGCCGCGGCAAACAGGCCGGCTTCCAGCCCCAGTTGCCGCGCCAGACCCGCCAGCACGGCGGCATCGGCGACGCGCTGGCCCAGCACATAATGGGCGTGCTGGATCAGGTGCAGCATGGCCAGGCCCAGGCCGGCGATCTGCTGCGCGGCCAGGATGGCGGTGGTCGGTGGAGTCGAATCGAACACGGCGCCGCTGTCGCGCAGCAAGCCGTCAAAATACGCATCACCGAACGGCTGGCCGGTCGCCTGGGCGATGCGCTGGTCATGCGCCATCACGTGGCGGCGCAGATTGTCGTTCACGCTCTGGCGGTTGGCGCCGCTCATCATGCCGCCGCCATGCAGCACGATGGCCAGGCCGTCGATCGCCTGCGCGGCGTCCAGCAGGGGCGCGGCGCCGTAGCACCAGCCGCACAGCGGGTCATACACATAATGCAGCACCGGCAGGCTTACTGCGGCCATGTCATTTCTCCCTTGATGACTTTCGCGCCCAGTTCCAGCGAAGCGCTTTCACCGGCCTGCGGGAATGCCGCCTTCATGGCCTTGACCAGCGCGGCCGAATCCTTGGCTGATGCCGCCGCCGTTTCGAACGCCTGCAGGTAGTTGCGCGTGTAATCCAGCGCCGCCGTGCCTGCTGGCGCCGTGCCGAGGTAGTGGCCGGGCACGATGGCTTGCGGCTTCAATGCGGCGATCTGGTCCAGCGTGGCGAGCCAGTTGGCGCGCGATTGCGGCGTTTGCGTGTCGGCCACCCACACGTGGATGCCACTGCTGATGACGACGCCACCGGCGACGGTTTTCAGCGACGGTATCCACAGATAGCTGCGCTGGGGGCTGGCGCCTTTCAGGCCCTTGATCTCGATGCTCTTGCCTTCCAGCGTCAGGTGGTCCGCGTGCAGCACTTGCGGCAGCACCAGCGAGCGTGGCGCATTGTCTTTCATGATCGGCGCCCAATAGGCCAGCTTGGCGTCCATATTGGCCTTGATGGCGGCCACCGTCTGCGGCGTGGCGACAATTTTTGCCGATGGAAAAGCGGCGTGGATGACGTCCAGGCCGAAGTAGTAATCGGGGTCGCTATGGCTGATATACACGGTGCGCAAGGTCTTGCCGCTGTCCTTGATCTGCCTGACCAGCGCCAGCGCATCGTTGTGCTGGAACTGGGCGTCGACCAGGATCGCCTCGCGTTCGCCGCTGACGATCACCGAGCTGACCGGGAAGATCGCCTTGTCGCCCGGATTGTAGACTTGCAGTTGCAGGGGCGTGGCGGCGTGCGCGGCCGGCAGCAAGGTGGACAGGCCAACGGCGAACAGGGTGGCGATCAGGTGGCGGCGGTGCATGGTGGTTTCCTTTGAACAGTTCAGGCCCGGACAGCGGGCGACAACAGCATGGTAGCCGTGTCGGCCTGTTCGATAAATCGCTTAGAATGCAATGGATTGTTGCTTGAATCGAGCAGATAACATCTTGAAAGGAAGCGCGCCATGGACCGTATCGTTGCCGCGAAAGTGTTCGTCACCATCGCCGAATGCGGCAGCCTGAGCGGCGCCGCCGAACTGCTCGACATGTCGCGCGCGATGGTCACCCGCTATCTGGCGGAGATGGAAACCTGGGCCGGCGCGCGCCTGTTCCACCGCACAACGCGCCGCATCAACCTGACGGCCGCCGGCGACATCACCTTGCTGCGCTGCCAGGAACTGCTGTCGCTGGCCGACAAGATGCCCGGCGTGGGCGACACCGGCGACGAGGAGCCGAGCGGTATCCTGCGCATCGCCTGCTCGCAGTCGCTGGCGCAGGCGACCCTGGCGGCGGCGATCGCCGCCTACCTGAAACAGCACCGGCAGGCGGCGGTCGACCTGCGCATCGACAACCGCGCCGTCAACCTGGTCGAGGAAAGAATCGACCTGGCGATCCGCATTACCAACCAGCTCGACCCCGGCGTAATCGCGCGCCCGCTGGGCATTTGCCACTCGGTGGTGTGCGCCGCGCCCGCCTACCTGCGCGAGCATGGCACGCCACGCCAGGCCGCCGACCTGGCCACCCACGATTGCCTGACGTACACCTATTTCGGCAAGAGCCTGTGGCACTTCGAGCATGCGGGCGCCACCGTCAGCGTGCCGGTCAGCGGCAGCCTGAGCGCGAATGAATCGGTGGTGCTGCTGCAGGCTGCGGTGGAAGGCGCGGGCATTTCGCTGCAACCGGTGTTTTCCGCCGCGCCGCTGATCGCCAGCGGGCAGCTGGTGGCCTTGCTGCCCGCTTACCAGCCCCACTCGATGGGCATCCACGCGATCTATATGTCGCGCGCCCACCCGAGGGCGATCAGCCGCACCATGCTCGCTTTCCTGGCCGAGTGGTTTGCGGCGCACGAGACCTGATGACGCTCAGGTGGGCAGCAGTTCCCGCACCACCACGCAGTTGCGTCCGGCATCCTTGGCGCCATACAGCGCGGCATCGGCCAGGCGCAGCAGCGCGTCGGGATCAAGGGCGCACGGCGCCGGCTGGACCGCGATGCCCACGCTGATCGTCACCTGTCCCGCATCCGCACTGGCATGGACGATGCCGAGCTGCTCGATGGCGCTGCGCAGCGCTTCGCCGATATGCCGCGCCTCCTGCGCATCGGTGTCGGGCAGCACGATCGAAAACTCTTCGCCGCCGTAGCGCGCCGTCAGGTCGCTGGCGCGGCGCATGCGGCCGGCCAGCGCCTGCGCCACGCGGATCAGGCAGGCGTCACCGGCCTGATGCCCGTAGCGGTCGTTGTAGCGCTTGAAGTAATCGACATCGAGCATGATGAGCGACAAAGGCTGGCCGGCGCGCATCGAGCGCGCATGTTCGCTGCGCAGCACGTCGTCGAAATGGCGCCGGTTGGCCAGGCCGGTCAGGCCATCGGTGATCGACAGGGTCGCCAGCTTGCGATTCGCGTCCTCCAGCTGTTCGGTACGTTCGGCAACCCGCCGTTCGAGGCTGTCATGCAGCCTGGCGCTGGCGATCGAGATCATCGCCTGCGCGCCGAGCATGCGCAAAAAGGTGACCCGTTCGTGCGTGAACGAGGCATCGGCCAGCAGGTTCTCGAAGTACAGGATGCCGTCGATCTGGCCGCCGTGCCGGATCGGCAGGCACATCACGGCGCGCGGGCGCTGCCGCACGTAAGGGTCGGCGGCAAAGCGCGACATGCCGGTGACGCTGTCTTCGATCACTTCGATGCCGGTGCGGATCACGTAGCGCAGCAGCGACAGCGGGAACTGCGGGTCGCTGGCGGCATCGAGGTCGAGCTGGCGCGATTGCAGCACGGTGATGGCATCGCCGTCGATCTCGGCCTCGACATGGTAGGCGCCATCGGACAGCAGCAGCAGGCGCGCCACCTGTGCCCCGGCGTTTTCGCAGACGATGGCAATCAGGCGTGTCAGCACGTTGCGCAAGCCAACTTCGTTCGACAGTATGGTGGCCGCTTTCAGCAGCGACACCATGTCGAGCGCGGAGCCGCCATGCACGCGGGCGCCGCCAAGCGCCTGCCCCTGCGCATGGCGGGCCTGCGCCCTCGACAGCGGCACGGCGTGGCGCGCGCGCAGCTGCGCCACCTTGCCCTCGGCGCCCCACTGGCCGTAATGGGCGATGGCGTCGAGCATGAAGACGGCCGCCACGCGCGGCTGCTCCTGCTCCAGCCAGCATTCACCGCACAATTCATTGCCCAGCGCTTGCAGGTTCACCTGACCGGCCAGGCCGGCGGCGTCGATTGCCTGCTGGTAGCCGCGCGTGGCAAGCTGCAGTTCGTTGCGGTAGCGCGCCATCTCGGCCTGCGCCAGCAGATGCCTGGCGATGCTGGTGTCCGATCCTTGTCTGGCCCAGGTGGCAAGACTGTGCAGCAGCGGCTCGATCAGCGCCAGCAGCCCGGCCGCGTCAGGGCGCGCGGGGTCGCGCCGCAAGGCACGCAGCCAGATCAGCGCGGCGTAAAAGCTGGACTCGACCACCTTGGCCTGACCGCGCATGATGCCGATGACGCTACCCAGTTGAGCGGCCAGCGCCTCGCCATCGGCACTGTCGAACAGGTAGGCGTTGCGTATCTTCCCTTGCAAAAAATAGGCGCGGTACAGCTTCGAATCACCATATTGTGCGAGAAAACCGGCCTCGCTGAAACCCGCATCGTCGTAGCTGTCGTGACGCGGCGACAGCCCCATCAGGCACTTGATCGGCGCAACCGCGCCGGCCACGCAGCAATCGGCCATCGCCTGCTGGCCGTTGGCGCGCATCAAGGCCATGTCCTGCTCGATATCGAGCAGCAAATGCGGCAAATGGTCGCCCAGGATCAGCCGCTCGGTGGCGCGCACGGCCGCCACCACGCCGACCTGGACGAAGTCGCCGATTTCCAGCGCCCAGCCCAAGGCTTCTTCATACAGGGCGTCGGAATGGCGCAGCGGCTGTGTCCAGTGGCTGGCCATCGCGGCGAACATCAAGCAGGTCTGGGTACGCGCCTGCAGATTGGTACGGCGCCTGGCCAGCAGCAAGGCCATGGCGCCGAAATCATGGCCGCGCGCCGCATCGCCCTGGTACAGCGCAGTCATCATGGCGTAGCCGACATACGCGATGGCGCTGAAATCGCTGCTGCCACGCTGCATCGACAGCCGTGTCATCGACACCACCATCAGCGCGCTGAGATCCTGTTGCCCGGCGTAGTAGCTGGCCATCCACAGGCCGTGCATCATCTGCATCGCGGCCACGTCGGCCGGCGCCAGCATGTCGCCGGCCGCCAGCAAGGCGTCGGGCGCGTGGGCGCCAGGCAGCTGCCCGATATCAAAATAAATCTCATCGAAGCGCGCCTTCATCTGCGCCACTTCGTGCGGAATCTCCATGCCCAGCAGCGCCAGCGCCTCGCGCTGCACCGCGATGGCTTCCAGCAGGCGGCCCTGCAATTGATACTGGTGCGCCTGGATCGCGATGCGGCGCACCTGCAGCAGCGGCGCCAGGGGCTGCGCGCGCACCAGCTCATGGATCGCTTCGGCGGCATCGAACTGGCCACACAGATAGCTCGCTTCCGCCGCGCCCAGCTGCAGGTCGAGCCACAGAGCCGCAGCGCCGTGCCAGGCGTCGTCTGGCAGCAATTCCAGGCCGGTGCGCATGTGCTCCAGCGTGGCCTGGAAGGCGGCAGAGCGGCGGGCCTTCTCGCCGGCCCGCAGGTTCAGTGCCGCCAGTTGCAAGCGCTCTGCCGCGCCACCGATCAGCGCACGGCCGGCGTTAAGCTGCTCGACGATGTCAAACAGCTTGCCATCGTGCTGTTCTTCGCTGGTGTGCGCCAGCAGCAGACGGCCGAGCAGCAGATGATTGGCGGCGCGCGCCTGCGGATCAAGGGACAGATAAGCTGCCTGCTGCACCCTGTCATGCAGGAACCGGTAAGCGGTGCCGGCATCGCCGGCGCCAGCGAGCGGCTGGACCAGGCCGGCATCGAGCGCCGGCCGCAGCGCTTGCTGCGTGTGCCGTGGCGTGCGCTCCACCACCAGCGCCAGGGTGCCCAGGGTGAAGCGGTTGCCGCTCGATGCGGCCAGTTGCAGCAGTTGCTGCGTCACCTGCGGCAGGCGGCGGATTTTCTCCAGCAGCGCATCGACCACGTTGTCGGTATACCTGGCCTGCTCGATCGCCGGCAGGTCCCAGTCCCAGCAATCACCGGCCGCCCGATAGCGCAGATGGCCATCCTCATGGAGCGCGGCGAGGAACTGCCTGAGGAAAAAAGGATTGCCGGCGGTCTTGCGGTAGCAAATACGAGTCAGCGTGGCGCAGTCGTTCAGCGCCACGCGCACTGTGGCCGAGACCATCTGCGCCACTTGCGGTTCGCTCAAGGCGCACAGCGCCAGCGTGCTCACGCGGGCGCCGCGGCCTGGCAGTTTGCTGCGCAGCGCGGCAAGTGGATGCGCGGCGCCCACTTCGTTGGCACGGTAGGCACCGACGATCAGCAGGCGGCTTTTGTCGCAGGAGACCATCAGCAGTTCGAGCATCCTCAAGGTGGCCGCATCAGCCCATTGCAGGTCATCGAGGAACAGCACCAGCGGCGGCCCTGCGGAGGCGAACACGTCGACGAAGCGGGGGAACAGCCGGTCCAGGCGCAGCTGGGCCTGTGACGGCGTCGCTGCCGGTGACGTGTCGGCCGGGCCGACAATCAGGGCCAGCTGCGGTATCAGTTCGACCATCGCGCCCATGCCGCTGCCGAGGGCAAGCTGCAGTTTGGCGGCCCACTGCCGCAGCGTTTCCGCAGGCTGTCCAAGCAGCTGATGCACCAGCGCCTGGAAAGTCTGGACCAGCGCCGCATACGGCACGTCGCGCTGGAGCTGGTCCAGCTTGCCGGTCAAAAAATAACCGCCACTGGCGATCACCGGTCGGCGCATTTGCTGCACCACCGCTGACTTGCCGATGCCCGAATCGCCCGCCACCAGCAGCATCTCGCACGCGCCCGCAGCGCTGCGCTCCAGCGCCGCCAGCAAGCTGGCAACGGCATCGTCGCGGCCATGCAGGGTCGCTGGCACACGGAAGCGGGCGTCATGAAACGATAATTGGCGCGGCTGCTGCGCCAGTGGCGTGCGGCATGCGGCAAGGTCGCTGCACAGGCCTTGCAGGCTCTGGTAGCGCTGCTCCGGATTTTTTTCCAGCAGGCGCTGGATGATCGGCAGGAGCTGGCCGGGCAGACTGGCCAGCGCCGGGTGTGACCAGTCCGGGCTGCGCGCAAGATGGCAATGCACCAGCTCCATCTCGTCGCTCGCCTCGAACGGCACCTGGCCGGCCAGCAGTTCGTAAAAAGTGACGCCGAGCGCGTAAAAGTCGGCGCGCTGGTCGAGCCGCCGGTTCATGCGCCCGGTCTGTTCCGGCGCCATGTAGCGCAGCGTGCCTTCCAGATGCCGCGCAGTGGCGGCGCCCTGCTGTTCGGACGCCAGTTCGCAGGCCACGCCAAAATCGATCAGCTGCAGCACGCGCGTATCGGCATTCCAGACCAGGTTGGCCGGATTGATGTCCTTGTGGATCATGCCCTGCAGGTGGACCGCTTCGAGCGCCGCGCACAATTGCAGCGCGATGTCGAAGAAATCGTCCAGCGCCAGCGCGCTTTGCGACGGCGCCTGGCGCGCCGCCAGCTGCGCGCGCAGCATCTGGTCAAGCGCCTGGCCGCCCGTGTCTTCCTGGATCATGGTCCAGCGCCCGCCATGCTGCCGCAGCGCCAGCGGCTGCACCACGCCAGGATGGCGGCAGCGGCGCGCGCTGGCATACTCGCGCTTGAAGTTCGCCACCTGCTGAAACGATGGAAACGGCTGATTCGGCACCTTGACGATCAGCGCGGTGCCGTCAAGCGCCCTGGCGCGCCAGACCAGCGAGCGCGGCCCGCTATGGAGCTGTTCGATGATCTCGTGGTCAAAAAGGGCGCTCATGGGCTGGGCTTGCGGTGCGGGATGATGGCGTGAGCACCGGGGGCGCGAAGTTCGTCTATAACGTGATTAAAAGTATTATATCAGCAGGAAGTATTGGTGGTAATCAATCGCCACGGGCCTGTGCGGGGTTGCCGCCGGCGTGGTTATCGCGTGGCGGGAAGCGACGTGGAAACGGCAGTTTTCAGTGATGCATGCAAGGGCCAGGCCGTACTCAAAACACGCACTCAAAACAAATCCAGCTGCCCCGCATTACCCCCCTTGCCCTTGCCCCCCAACGGCGGCACCACCAGCGGACGCCGGAACTGCGTGCTGTCGAGCTGCCTGAAGCGGCCGCCCTTGCCATGCAGGCCCAGGCGGTGCACGGCTTTTTCGAAGCGCTGGCGTATCAGGTCGGCCCATACGCCTTCGCCATGCATGCGGGCGCCAAAACTGCTGTCGTAGTCCTTGCCGCCGCGCATTTCGCGCACGCGGTTCATCACGCGCTGGGCGCGTTCGGGGAAATGCGCTTCCAGCCATTGCTGGAACAGCGGGTTGACTTCCCACGGCAGGCGCAGCACCACGTAATGGGCGTGGATGGCGCCGGCGTCGCGCACCGCTTCCAGCAATTGTTCGATTTCCGGTTCGGTCACGAACGGGATGATGGGGGCGATGCTGACGCCGACCGGAATGCCGGCGTCGGTCAGGGTGCGGATGGTGCGCAGGCGCCGCGCCGGGGCGGCCGCGCGCGGCTCCAGTGTGCGCGAAATGGCCGGGTCCAGCGTGGTAAGGGTGATCGCCACCGAGGCCAGGTGCCGGGCCGCCATCGGCGCCAGCAGGTCGATGTCGCGCTCGATCAGGGACGACTTGGTGATCAGGCCGACCGGATGGTCGCATTCGTGCAGCACTTCCAGCACGCGCCGCGTCAGTTGCCGTTCGCGCTCGCAGGGCTGGTAGGCGTCGGTATTGACGCCCAGCGCAATCGGTTCGGGCACATACGATGCCTTGGCCAGCTCGCGCCGCAGCAGTTCGGGCGCGTTGACCTTGGCGAAGATGCGGCTTTCGAAATCGAGCCCCGGCGACAGGCCCAGGTAGCTGTGCGTGGGGCGCGCGAAGCAGTAGATGCAGCCGTGTTCGCAGCCGCGATACGGATTGAGCGAGACGCCGAACGGCAGGTCGGGCGAGGTGTTGCGCGACAGGATGGTGCGCGCCTGCTCGTCGCTGACCTGGGTTTTCCAAGGCGTAGCGGCCTCCTCGCCTTCTTCGACGGGTGCGCTCCAGCCATCATCGAAGCCCTCGCGCCCATGCACCTCGTAGCGGCCCTGCAGGTTGGAGACGGCGCCGCGCCCCTTGCGCGCCTTGAGCGACTGCGGCGGCAGCATGACCTGGCCGTCAAAGCTGTCGTCGTGCTGCGGGATGATTGCTTTCATGGACGGCTCCATTAACTGTATATACGTACAGTATACTATGCCGCTATCACAGCAAGATCAAGGGCAGCGATGCGTCTATCTCACGCTTTTTGCATCAAATGCCGTGATATAGCTCAACTGTTGCGCGACAAAGCCGTCAAATGCGGCGATCAGCGGCGCAAAACGGGCGGCCTCATCTTCGAGCTGCATCAGCGCGTAGCAAGTCGCTTCCAGGGTCGACAACTGGTCGGGCGCATGTGCCTTGCGGATCAGGTAGTGGGACGGCGGCGTATCGTGCAGCGGCAGGCGCGGCAGCCGCTGCAGGACGGGATTCAGGTACAGCATCTTGCGGCTCTTGCGCCAGGTGGCGTCCAGTACCACCAGCCGCAAGCCGGCCGGCTCCAGCAGCGAAGCGTCCAATGGCGGCGGTGGCGCGATGCCCAGCGAGCGGTCGCCCGGCGTATCGGGATACAACAGGACGTTATGCTTGCCTGCCAGCAGCGCATCGAGTTCCCCGGGAGCAAAAGATTCGCCGGCGACCAGGCGGCTGCCAGGCAGGCTCAGGTGCAGCAGGCGCGCGCTGCCCTTGGCGTTGTGCACTTCCAGCGGATGCTGGAGCAGCAGTATCTCGACCTTGTGCGGCACCGGCCGCACCCACTGGCAAATGCAGCCGGACTGCGCGCGCAGGCAGGTAGCGCAGTGTACGCGTCGGGAAGAAACGGGATCAGTCAGGGAAGTCATGGTGGGGTGCAATTACATCAGGACCGCGATTGTAGCGCCCCACCCTGCTGGCAGTAGTCAAGTCAGTTAAAACTCTTCCCAGTCGCCGGCGGTGGCCGCCACCGCCTTGCGTGGCTTGCCGGCGGCCGCGACGGCAATCGGACGACGCGTTGTCACGGGTGCGGCAGCCGCCGCGCGCGTCACCTGCCTGGCATCGAGCTTGAACAGGCCTACCACGTCGGTCAGGCGCGAGGCCTGTTCCTGCATCGATTCGGCGGCGGCCGCCGCTTCTTCCACCAGCGCCGCGTTTTGCTGGGTCACCTGGTCCATCTGGCCGATGGCCTGGTTGACCTGTTCGATGCCGGCGCGCTGCTCTTCGCTGGCGTCGGTGATCTGGTTCATGATCTGCGTCACATGGCTGATGCTCTGCACGATTTCGTCCATGGTGCGGCCAGCCTTGTCCACCAGTTGCGAACCGGCCTCGACCTTTTGCACGGAGTCGTCGATCAGGCCCTTGATTTCCTTTGCGGCCTGGCTGGAACGCTGCGCCAGGTTGCGCACTTCGCTGGCCACCACGGCAAAGCCCCGGCCCTGCTCGCCTGCGCGCGCCGCTTCGACCGCCGCATTCAGGGCCAGGATATTGGTCTGGAAGGCAATCGCATCGATCACGCTGATGATGTCGACGATCTTGCGCGACGAGTCGTTGATCGAGCCCATGGTGCTGACCACTTCCGACACCACCGCGCCGCCACGGCTGGCGATCTGCGAGGCGTCGATGGCCAGCTGGTTGGCGCTGCGCGCGTTGTCGGCATTGAGTTTCACGGTGGAGGTCAGTTCTTCCATCGACGAGGCCGTCTCTTCGAGCGAGCTGGCCTGCTGTTCGGTGCGCGAGGACAGATCCAGGTTGCCGGCGGCAATTTCGCTCGAGGCGGTGCCGATCGAATCGGTGCTGGCGCGCACCTGGCCGACGATGCTGACCAGCTTGTCGTTCATGTCTTTCAGCGCGTGCATCAGTTGCCCGGTTTCGTCGCTGCTGTCGACCACGATGTCGCTGGTCAGGTCGCCGGTCGACACGGCTTGCGCCACTTCCACGGCGCGCGTGATGGGACGCGTGATCGAGCGCGTGATCCAGTAGGCGCAGGCGATGCCGAGCAGGATGGCGGCCACGCCAAGCGAAGCGAGCAGCAAGCGGCCGTTTTCGTAGCCGGCGCGGATCTCGCCGGCCGTCACGTCGAGCAGTTGCGCTTCGAGTTTCGCCAATTTATCCAACGCCGCCAGATACGTATCGCGCTTGGCGGCCATCTCGCCTTCGTACAAGCGCTTGCCCAGTTCCAGGTCGCCCGCATTCTTGGCCTTGAACACGTTCTTGCGCACTTCCGTATAGGCCTTGCGGGTAGCGAGCACGTCCTGGTACAGCGCTTGTTCCTGCGCGTTCAGCTGACTCTTGCCAATCGCATCCTGGATTTCCGTGGCACGCGCGGACGAGGCCGCCATCTCCTTTTCGAATTGCTTCTGGTGTTCGGGATCGCTGACCTTCCAGGCCGCCGCCGTGCGTGCCGCATTGACTTCGATCACCTTGGCCCATTCACCGATCAGGCGCTCGTTGCGCACCTTGACGTTGACCAGTTCATCGGTCTGCCTGCTGGCATGTTGCATCTGCACGATGCCCACCACGGTCAGTGTGGTGAGCAACGCCAGTACCGCGGCAAAACCTCCACCGAGACGTACGCCGATCTTGAGGTTTTTCATGATGCAGTCCCCTATCTGAAAAGGTCGACGCGTAGTCCGCAGGCGCGGCGCGTTCTGATACTGATTGTGAGCGTATCGGACAGGCATTGCAAGGAAGAAGATTCAAAAAAGCAACAGCGCCAAACCTGGCTCAGTTCTGCTTCACAACAATCAGTTTGGAGGTATCAAAACCGAGCGTTTGCGCTTTATCGATCAGACGCTTCTGCAGCGCCGGATCCATGGTGGGCGTGCGCGACAGCAGCCAGAAATACGACTTGTCGGGGCCGCTGATCATCGAATAGCTGTAGTCCTGCTGGTCCAGGTCGAACACGATGTAGGAGCCATAGAAGGGGCCGAAAAACGACACTTTCAAGTAACCTTCGTCCTTCTTGTCGACAAAGTAGGCCTTGCCTTCGGATTCTTTCCAGATGGCGTCGGCATCCTTGTAGCCGCGGTTGAGCACTTTCAGGCCGCCATCCTGGCGCAGGCTGTAATCGGCCGTCACATGGCTCAGGCCGCGTTCGAAGGAATGGTCGAGGCGCGCGATTTCATACCATTTGCCCAGGTATTTGGTGGTATTGAAATTGGTCACCGGGACAATATTGTCAGGCCGGCCAACGCAGCCGGCCAGCAGTGCGCTCAACAGCAATGGCAACATCAGCGGCAGCAGCAGTTTTTTCATGATGATCTCCAGGTAACTTGTTGCGCCGATTGTAGCTTGCCACCGCCGCCAGGCCCGTTCCACTGCGCCGCCAGCGTCATGCGCATTTATCCCTGCGCCCCATCGCTACCCAGCATCTCGTCGAGCTGGGCCAGGGTGCCCTGGTCCTTGACGACTGCGCGCAGCCACAGGTGCAGCGGCATTTCGCCCCAGCTGGCCGCCTTGTCGGCCAGGTAGGCCACGGGGCTGTGCGGCTCGGTGCGGCGGAAAAAATCGGCCACCTGGCGCAGCTGGGCCAGCGCCTGCTGGCGCTGCACGATGGCGCCGACGTTGCCGGCGCCATGCGCTGCCGGCGCCCCCGGCAGCGCCGCCACCAGTTCGGCGCCCAGCGGCATGGGCGCGATGAAATGGATGGCGTTTTCCAGCGCTTCGCGGGCGGCGCGAAAGCTCGGGCCATCGATGCCGAAACGCGCGTCGACGCAGCGTTCCAGCGCCAGCAGCGACTGCATGCAGTACTGTGCGTCGGCCAGCAAGGCGTCGCTGAACTGGCGCGTGTTTTTCTGCCGCGCCGCCTCCATCTGCGCCAGGGTCGCGCCCTCTTCCTGGCGCACTTCGCCCCAGCCCTGGTCCGGCGCTTGCGCACTGGCCGCCGCGCGCTGGCGCGCCGCATCGAAGTCCTGCAACGAGAAGCGGCCGTCGGCGCCGTCGGTCAGCGGCACTTCGCGCACCAGTTGCGGCGTGCGCGTCAACAGCCAGAACAGGTTGCCGATGCGCTGCTCCGGGTCACCCTCGTCAACCGGCGGATACAAGCCATCCCAGTAGCGTTCGCACAGGCCAGCGAGCAGCGCAAAGCCGTCCCCCAGACCACGGAAATGGCGCGTCTTGGCGTGCGCCTCGGCCAGCCAGACGGCCACCCGCAAGTCCTTGCTGTGCGAGGCGATCAGCTGCTCGCAGCGGGTGGCAACAAACGGCCAGTCGGCTTCCTTCAGGGCCACCACCCACTCGCCCTGGTCCAGGCTGGGGTCGTCGTGCTGGCGCGCCCGCGCAATGGCGTCGAGTTCCTGGCTGAAGGTAAGGTCGTCGCCGCAGGGCTTGATCGGGCTGACCGGCTGCAGCAATTGGTCCAGGTTGAACATGGTGCGCTCCCGTGATTAGTCGATAGTGTAGGTGAACTGACCTTGGGCGCTGGCGCCCACGTGGATGCTGGACAGCGGCAGCGCATCGGCCATGCGCGCCAGCACCGCCACGGCGATCTCGGGCAGCACGCTGCCATTCAATATCTGGTCGACATTGCGCGCGCCCGAATCGACTTCGGTGCAGCGCGCCAGCACTGCCTCGACCAGCGCCTCGTCAGTGCTGAAGCGGGCCTGGTGGTTGCGCGCGATGCGCTCGCCGATGCGCGCCAGTTTCAAGCCTATGATCTCGGCCAGAACGGCGTCGTTCAAGGGGTAGAACGGCAGCACCTTCAGGCGTCCCAAAAAGGCCGGCTTGAAGTGTTTTACCAGTTGCGGGCGCACCAGTTCTGCCAAAGCTTCGGGCGTGGGCAGGCTGTCCGCCGGCTGGTTCAGGCAAGCGGCCATCATCGCGCCGGAGCCCAGATTCGAGGTGGCGATAATGATGGTGTTGCGAAAATCGATTTCGCGCCCTTCCGCATCATCGAGCACGCCCTTGTCGAACACCTGGAAAAACAGCTCGAGCACGTCGGGATGGGCTTTTTCGGCTTCGTCGAGCAGCACCACGCTGTAGGGCTGGCGCCGCACGGCCTCGGTCAGCACGCCGCCCTCGCCATAGCCGATGTAACCAGGCGGTGAACCTTTCAAGCCGGCTACGCTGTGCGCTTCCTGGTATTCGCTCATGTTCAGGGTAATCAATTTGCGCTCGCCGCCATACAGCAAATCGGCCAGCGCCAGCGCCGTTTCGGTCTTGCCGGTGCCGGACGGGCCGGTAAACAAAAACACGGCTTGCGGCTTGTTCGGGTCGTCCAGGTTGGCGCGCGCGGTACGCACGCGCTGCGCCACGGCGTCCATCACATGATCCTGGCCCAGCACGCGTTCGCGCAGGGCCGCGTCCAGCGTCAATACCGTGCGGATCTCGTCCTTCACCATTTTGCCCAGAGGGATGCCGGTCCAGCCGGCGACAATGCCCGCCACCACCTGCGCATCGACTTCCAGCGGTGCCAGCGGCGACTCGCCTTGCAGCGCCGCCAGTTCATCCTTCAGCGCCAGCAAGGCGCCAGCGCCCGCCTCGCCGGGCCGCTCGCGCTGCAGGCCGGCGCGCAATTCGGCAATTTTCGCCACCAGCGATTTTTCCGCCTGCCAGCGCTGCGCCAGCGCGGCGATCGCTTGCCGGCCCTGTTCGGCCTCGCCCTGCAGTTGGCGCAGGCGCGCGGTGGCGGCCTGGCCCGGCTGCTCGGCGCCCGCCTGTTCGCGCTCCAGCGCGGCGATTTCAACGCCGATGCGCTCGAGCTTGCGGCTGGCGTTTTCCAGCTGCGCCGGCGTCGCGCTTTGCCCCAGCGCGACCTGGGCGCAGGCCGTATCGAGCACGCTGACGGCCTTGTCGGGCAGCTGGCGCCCGCTGATATAGCGGTGCGACAGGCGCACGGCGTCGACAATGGCCTCATCGCGCACGCGGATATGAAAATGGCGCTCCATCAGCGGCGCCATCGCGCGCAGCATGGCGCAGGCAATTTCCTCGCTCGGCTCTTCCACTTTCACCACCTGAAAACGGCGCGCCAGGGCCGCATCCTTTTCAAAATACTTCTTGTATTCGCTCCAGGTGGTGGCGGCGATAGTGCGCAAGGCGCCGCGCGCCAGCGCCGGTTTGAGCAAATTGGCCGCATCGTTCTGGCCCGCCTGGCCGCCAGCGCCGATCATGGTGTGCGCCTCGTCGATAAACAGGATCACCGGATAGGGACTTTTCGTCACCTCGTCGATGACGTTTTTCAGCCGGCTTTCAAACTCGCCCTTGACGCTGGCGCCAGCCTGCAGCAGGCCCATGTCGAGTGCGTGGATATGCGCGCCCTGCAGCACCTCGGGCACGTCGCCAGTGGCGATGCGCAGGGCCAGGCCTTCGACCACGGCGGTCTTGCCGACACCCGCCTCGCCGGTCAGGATGGGGTTGTTCTGGCGCCGGCGCAGCAAGATGTCGACTGCCTGGCGGATCTCGCTTTCGCGCCCGATCACGGGGTCGAGCTTGCCGTCCTGCGCCAGTTGCGTCAGGTCGGTGGTGAACTGGTCCAGCGCCGGCGTCTGGCTGGCCAGGGTGGCGACGGCGTCGCCTGGCGCCTCGGGTTGCTGTGGCGTGGCGCTGACTTCTTCCGTTGATCCGGCCGTCAGTTTGTCGGGATGGTGTTTCAGCTGCTCGACGCTGAAGCGCGCAAACAGCTTCGAGCCGCGATAGGCCAGCTGCGACAGTTCCGGCTCCGTCAGCAGGGCCAGCAGCAGGTGCCGGCTGCGGATCGCCGCCGGTTGCGCCGCTTCCAGCGAGGCGATCAGCCACGCGTGTTCGAACAGCAGCGGCAGATGGCGCGAAAACACGGGCGTGCGTGCATTGCCGGTCTTGAAGTTGCCGATCTCGCGGCGCAGATCCGTTTCCAGCGCCGTGATGCTGATGTCGCTGCGGCGCGCGGCCACCGCCACATCGCTGCGTTCCTGCTCCAGGAGCGCCAGGAACAGATGTTCGATATCGACTTCATACTGGCCCAGCCCCATGCAGATGCTGGCGGCGCGCGTGGCGGCCGTGCGCGCCGTGTCATTGAGTTTGGCGATCAGGGTCTTGAGGTTGTTGCTCATGCGGCGGCTCCCTTGCGGTGGATCGAATAGCGCAGCGACGACGGCTGCAGCACGGCGTCGAAATTGACGGCTTCACTGGCGTGCGCCACGGCCAGCGTGGCGCTGATGACAAAGCTGACGCGGTTGATGGAACCGGCCTCGCGCTCCAGGCGCGCACGCACATGGCGCAAGCGCGGTTCGTGGCGCTCGATGGCCGCTGTCAGGGCGGCGCAGATGCGGGCGCGGTCGTCGCTGCTCGACAGGCACATGCCGGCAAAGTCGATCAGGCCATAGTTGACGATCGAAGCGGCGCATGCCGGATAGCCGTCGAGCGCGCCGGCCGGCAAGGCCACGCGTGTATTGAGCAGCTCTTCGAGGTCGCGCGCCACCGCGTCCTTCAACTGCTCGACCGACAGGCGCGCCACGCTGGCGCCGGCCGCACCCTCACCCATCAGGCGGTCGAACAGGCCCGGCACGAAACCGGGGGTAATCTCGGTCAACAATGCTTGCATGGGGTCTCCCGAAAAGAACACGGCAGGCACTTTCCGGAGCCTGCCGTGCAAGCGCAATCAACGCCGCGCCATCACACCACGCGGTTGGTCGCCAAGTCCCAGCCGCCCGAGGTATTGCCGCCGACGCCGCCGGTGACCTTTTGCTGCGTATATTTCCACTTCACTTTCGAGAACTTGAAGCCGACGTGTTCGCCCAGGATGTCGCCTTCTTCCACGTTCGGCGTGACGGCACCGATCAGCACGTTCTCGATCTCGATTTCAAAGTACTTGACGCGCTCGCCCTGGCCATCGGCGCGCATGAACTCGAAGCGCGCTTTCGGGATGGTCTTGCCGGCCGAGCAGGTCTGCAGCAGCACCGGCGAAGACAGGTCGGACAGCTTGGAGATGACGATGTCCTTGTGCTCGCAGCGTTCGGCCGTGTGGCCGCCGCCGGTCGAGGCGGTGGCCGACTTGGGCTGCTCCACGCTCCAGCTGACCGACTTGCACTCGATCCAGTCCTTGTGCTTGTCATCGGTCGACTCGCCCTTGATGCCGTCTATCTGCAGATATACATCGATTGCCATGGTGTGCTCCTCTGGTTGAACAAAAAATCGGATGAATCAGGAATTGGTCGACTTCGGCAACTCCGCGACCAGTCGGAGCGAAACGGACAGCTCGTCGAGCTGGAAATGGGGCCGCAGGAACGACACAGCGCGGTACACGCCGGGCCGCCCCGGCACTTCGTGCACCTGCACCGACGCTTCGCGCAGCGGGAACTGGGCCTTCTGTTCCTGGCTGGCGTTATCGTCGAGCAGCACGTACGTCATCAGCCAGCGGTTCAGGAAATCCTCGACGTTGGAGGCGGCCGAAAAGCTGCCGATCTTGTCGCGCATCATGGCCTTCATGTAGTGCGCGATGCGCGAGACGGCAAAGATGTACTGCAGTTGCGACGACAGCAGCGCGTTGGCGTTGGCCGCCTCGCTGTTGTACTTGCGGCTTTTCTGCGTCGACTGGGCGCCGAAGAAGGCCGCGTACGCGGTGTTCTTGCAATGGACCAGCGAGATGAAGCCGAGGTCCGACAATTCCTTTTCACGGCGGTCGGTGATCGCCACTTCGGCCGGGCATTTCAGGGCCACGTCGCCCTCGTCGGTCTTGAAGGTGTGGGTCGGCAGGTCGTCGACCAGCCCACCGCCTTCCACGCCGCGGATCGCCGCGCACCAGCCGTAGTCGGAAAAGGCGCGCGTGAGCTTGCTGCCGAACGCATAGGCCGCATTGCACCACAGGTATTTCTGATGGTCGCTGCCGTCGACTTCCTCGACAAAATTGAAGCCTTCGACGGTGGTGCCGTCGACCGGGTTGAACGGCAGGCGGCCCAGGAAGCGCGGCAAGGTCAGGCCCACGTAGCGCGAATCTTCGGACTCGCGAAACGCCTTCCATTTGGCGTATTCGATGGTGTCGAATACCTTGGCCAGGTCGCGCGGCTTGCCCAGGTCGCCATAGGTTTCCAGGCCAAACAGCTCCGGCGCGGCCGAGGCGATGAAGGGCGCATGCGCGGCGGCGGCGATATGCGACATCTGCTCGATGAAATACATGTCTTCGGGCTGGCGCGAGATGGCATAGTCGCCCAGCATGGCCGCGAATGGCGCGCCGCCGAAGGTGCCGAATTCTTCTTCGTAGATCTTCTTGAACATGCTGCTCTGGTCGAACTCCAGCGCCGACTGGAAGTCCTTCACCAGTTCGCGCTTGGTGGCGTTGAACATGCGGATCTGCAGCCGTGTCCCGGTTTCGGAATTGCCGACCAGGTAGTGCAGGCCAGTCCAGCTTTGTTCCAGCTGCTGGAAGGCCGGTGTATGCATCACTTCGCTCAATTGTGCCGAGATCAGCTGGTCGATCTGCGCCACGCGCGCGTCCAGCGTGGCCGACAAACTGTGCGACATCAGCATCGTGCCGTCGAGCACCTGACCCACCAATTCGGCGATCAGGTCGCGTGCGCGCGCATGTTCGGCATCGGACTTGGCGACCCGGCTCTGTTCGACGATCTGGTCGAGCAAATCGGTCGATGCGGCCGCCGCAAAAGTGGCCGACGCCTGGATTTCTGCCTGTGCATTCATCTCAATCCTCCTTGATGGCGCGTTGCGGTTGCAGGGCGGCCAGGCTGTCGGTGTTGTTCAGCACTTCCGTCAGCAGGTCTTCCAGCTTGTCATTGCCGGCCAGCTTGTTGCGCAGGTCGGCCAGCTTGGTGCGCGCTTCGAGCAGGCGGCGCAGCGGCTCGACCTGCTGCACCACCGACTCGGGGCGGAAATCGCTCATGGCGCGAAAGCGCAGGTCGACCGGAAAGGTGCCACCGTCCTCGCTCAGGCGGTTCTGCACCTGGAAGCGCGCCACCGGCTCGACGCTGCCCAGCACTTCGTCGAAGTTGTCCATGTCGATACCGACGAACTTGCGGTCTTTCAGGCGCCGTTTCTCAAGCTCGGAATCGCCGCCGAAGTCGCCCAGCACGCCGACCACGAAGGGCAGCTCCTTGTTTTCTATCGTGTCGCCGATCTCGACGTCATACGTCATCTGCACGCGCGGCGCGCGCACCTGCTGCAAACGCTTCTGGACACTGTCAGGCTTGGCCATGGGGTTTCCTTCGCAAAGTCGATGGGGAGGCGCCGCCAGGGCGCCCGATAAAGTGCGGTTTATTTCAGGCCGCTGAAAGGATCGGCCGCGCCTTTTGCAGCCGGCGCCGGCGCCGGTGCGGGCGATGCTGCGGCGGTACCGGCCGTACGCTTGCCGACGGCCGCTGCCGGGCGCCGGGCCGGCGGCACCAGCACGTCTTCGCCGATGCTGGCGCGCAGCAGCTTGGCCAGCTCCTGCGTTTCCGAACGCAACGAGCCATTCAGATTGTTTTGTCGCGACAAATCGGCCAGCGCCTTGCCCGACAAGCGCAGGCCACTGACGGCGACGATGCTGTTGGCAACCTTGTCGCCGGGGTCGCGTTCGAGCGCTTCAAGCGCATGGCTGATGGCGTCGCCATACTGGCCGCGGTCGAATTTCATCTGCGCCAGCTGCAGCCACGGTGCTTTGTCGGCCGGGTAGGCGCTGCCACCTTTTTCCAGCAAGGTATAGGCCTTGTCGTACTGGCCGGCGCGCGCGGCTGCGTCGGCCTCGGACAGCACTTGCGCCAGGGTAGGCGCCGGTGCCGGCTTGGGTGCGGGCGGCGGCGGGGTGGTGCAGGCGGCCAGCAGGAGGGCGCCGGCCAGGCAGGCCAGGCGGGGCAGATGCATGCGTGACTTCATCTTGAGTTTCCTTCACGTAAAGGACGCTGCCGCTAGGAAAGATGGGCGACGCCATGTGGAGGCCATTATTGATCGCGCTATTTTTTGCCAGTTTGAGTTTGATCAGCAAAGAATAAGTTCCACTCAGCAGTGCGACCGACCTCGATAAAGACTGATCTGGCGCAGGCATTTCAACGTCCGGGTATCGTCTTTGTGCCAGCGCAAACGGCCAACTGTGCCATGCGTTTAAATAGCGGCAACGCATTATTTCCGCACGTTTACTTTTTGAGAGGCCAGCCATGTGTCCTTCCCTGCCGCTGCGCCGCGCCGCTTGTGCACCATTGCTGCTGTTGCTGCCATTGCTGCTGCCGCTGTCCGGTTGCGCTGGCGGCGCCCTCGGCGGCATGGCCAATGCGGCGCTGCAGATGGCGGGCCTGGCCAGGCCTGCACCCGAGGTGCCCGAAGCGCAAAAGCCGCCGCGCAATGTCAGCATCCGCCTGCATGCGGGCCAACGCCTGAACACCGATCCGCAGGGCCGGCCGCTGGCGCTGGTGGCGCGCATCTACAAGCTGCGCCAGAGCGCCACCTTCGAGCAGGCGCCATACGACAGTTTCCTGGATGCGGCCAGGGAAAAGGCGCTGCTGGGCGCCGACCTGATCGCGGTGCAGGAAGTGCTGCTGGTGCCGGGCCAGCGCTACGAGATACAGGAAAAAGTCGGCCGCGACGCCGCCTTTATCGGCGTGGTGGCGCTGTTTCGCGCCCCCGCCGCGCAGCGCTGGCGCGCCACCTTTGCCGTCACCGACGCCGAACGCGATGGCGTCACCATCGGCCTGCATGCCTGCGCACTGAGCGTCGGCACGCAGGCGAACCTGGCGAGCGCGCGCTGCGAATAATGCAAACCAGCGCATCAACACCACACCATCGACACAAGGAGAACGGCATGGCCATGACAGCGAAAGTCCTGTGGGGAGAGGGCCTGTTCTTGCGGGCGCAACACTTCCAGCGCCAGGATCAATATCATGAAACGCGGCTGCACCAGACGGCCAGCGCGCTGCATCCGTATGCCTGGGGCGTGGCGCACATGCAGTGGGATCTCGATGCGCTGAAAACCGGCACCCTGCGCCTGCAGGCGCTGTCGGCGATCTTCCGTGATGGCGAAGTGTTCGATGCCACCGGCGACGGCAGCGGGGGCGACAGCCTGCCGCCGCCGGTCGACCTGGCGGCACTGCCGGCGGCGCTGCAGGAAGTGACCTTCTACGCCGCCCTGCCGGTGCTGAACCGCGAAGGCCTGAACTATACGGCGCAAGCCGGCGCCAGCGCCGCGCCGCCCGCCACGCGCTACACGCACGCGATGCGCGCCACGCCCGATCTGTTTACCGACGGCAGCGTGGCCGACATGGCCTACCTGAAAAAGGCCGTGCGCCTGATTCCCGACAACGAAGCGCGCGGCTCCTACGACTGCCTGCCGCTGATCGCGCTGCGCCGCACGGTGACGGGCGGCTTCGAGCCGGTGCCGTCATTCATGGCGCCCAGCCTGTCGATCGCCGGCGCGCCGCGCCTGCAGGACCTGCTCGAACACCTGCTTGACGCCTTGCAGGCCAAGGTGGCGGCGCTGCACGGCCACCACCGCGAACCGAGCCGCAACGTGATCGAATTCCGCTCGGGCGACGTGTCGTCGTTCTGGCTGCTGCATACGGCCAGCACCGCCGCCGCCGCCCTGATGCACTATGCGCGCCACCCGGCGCTGCACCCGGAACGCCTGTACGAGGCGCTGCTGTCGCTGGCCGGCGGCCTGCTCAGCTATGCGCGCCACCATACGCTGGCCAGCCTGCCCGCCTACGACCATGCGCAGCCAGGCGCCTGCTTTGCGGCCATTGACGCCATTATCCGCGAGCTGCTCGACACCGTCATCTCGTCGAAATACTTTTCCATCGCCCTGCCTGAAGACAAGCCGTCCTACTACCTGGGCAAGCTCGACTCGGGCAAGATCGACCAGCACACCACCTTGTACCTGGCGATCCGCGCCGCCATGCCGGCCATCGAACTGGTCGACATCGTGCCGCTGCGCGTGAAGGTGGGTGCACCCGACGACGTGGCAAACTGCGTGCTGACGGCCATGCCGGGCGTGAAACTGTCGCATGCGCCGCAAGTGCCGGCGGCGATTCCCGTGCGGCCCGACACCTACTATTTTGCGCTTGAAAACCGTGGTGCGCTGTACCAGCAGATGCTCAAGGCGCAATCGATCTCGGTGTATGTGCCCGAAGGCATCCGCGAGTTGCAGCTCGAACTGGTCGTGGTGACGGCATGAGCCAGCTTATCGAACGGCGCTCGGCGCCCTCGCTGCTGGGACCGCGCGGCCCCAACCCGGCCGCCGCAAATGCCGGCAGCGCCCTGGTCGACCTGATGCATGAAGGCTTCTACATGCTGTTCCTGCTCAAAAACGGCTGCTCGCCCGGTGACGAACAGGGCTTCACGGAGCGCATCCACACCTTCCTGGCCGACTACACGCGCGAAGCGAAAAAAATGCGCGCCGATGATGCCGACATCGACGCGGCCAAATACGCGTTCTGCGCCGCCGTCGACGAAATCATCCTCGCTTCGCCGTTCGACCTGCGCAAGCCCTGGGAACGGCGTCCGCTGCAGCTGCTGATCTTTGGCGACCAGCTGGCCGGAGAACATTTCTTCGACCGTCTCGACGCGCTGCGCGGCAAGGGCGCCATGCGGGTGCAGGCGCTGCAGGTTTTCCACATGTGCCTGCTGCTGGGCTTCCAGGGAAAATATGCGATCGACGGCGGTGAGAAACTCAGCTACCTGACGGCCCGGCTGGGCGACGAGATCGCCCATATCAAGGGCAAGAGCCGTGGCTTCGCGCCACGCGCCGAGCGCCCGGACCAGGTGGTCAACAAGCGCCACAGCGATGTGCCGCTGTGGACCCTGACCAGCATCTTCGCACTGCTGGCGCTGTGCGCCTACCTGGGACTGCGCGCCCACCTGACGCGCAATACCCAGGCCACGCTGGCGGCCTACGCCGACCTGGTGAAGCTGGCGCCACGGCCGGCGCATCTGACCATCACCTTGCCATAATCACCGGGCGATACGAAACTCGATGCGCCGGTTCCTGGCCCGGCCATCGACCGTCGCATTGCTGGCCACCGGGCGGTCCGGGCCCTGGCCCGAGGTCATCACGGTATCCGGCGCGATGCCCTTGCTGGCCAGGTAGCTGCGCACGGCGTCGGCACGCGCCTGGCTCAGCGACACATTGCTGGCGCGCAGGCCGGTATTGTCGGTATGGCCGATCACTTCCACCTTGCGTCCCTTGAGCTTTTGCATGGCGGCGGCCATTTCGTCGAGGATGGCCAGGCCGTTTGGCGTGATGCTGGCCTGGCCGCTGTCGAATTCGATGATGCGCTTGTCGAGCGCCGCATCGAGCACACCCTGTTCGGCGGCGGCAACGCGCAAGCCGTTGTTGACGGTGTAGGTGGGATTGAGGCTGGTGGCGATGTCGCTGGCGATCTGCTGGCGCTGCGCCTCGTTGGCCACTTCGCCGCGCAAGGTGACGCTGCTGCCGTCGATGCCGAGCTGGCCGCGCGTGATCAGTTTCAAATTCGGCGCCAGCAGTTTTTGCACATGGGCGTTCCAGTTGGCCGGCACCGCCACGGCGCCCACCGCCACCTGGTCGACCACCCGCTCGGCGCCATACAATTCTCGCAGGCGCGCCAGCACGGCCGCCTTGGACGCTTCGTCGGCCACGGTGCCGGTCACCAGAATCTGGCCAGGTTGCGGCGAGGCGGGCGCCGGCGCCTGGGTTTGCGCATGCAGGTTGCAGCTTGCCGCCAGCAGCAGGAACAGGGTGATTGGTTTCATCGCCATCCTTCAGGCAAAAGTATCGTTGAACATCGCGCAGGCCGAGCGCAGCGACAGCTGCTCCTGCTGCAGGCAGGCGGACAACTGGCGCAGCGCCGGTTCCTGCGCCAGGGCGTCCTCGACCCAGTCCAGCTGGTCGAGCACGATCAGCCGTTCGCACGCAGCCTGCGGGTCGATCAGCGCGCGCAGCGCATGCGGATCGGCGCCGCAAAAGCCCACCAGCAGCACCGGCGCCTCGTCCAGCTGGGCAAAGAACAGCGCCAGTTCAAAGTCCAGCGGCTGCAGGAACGGCAGGATCAGATGCAGCCAGAAGCTGGCCACCAGTTCGCGCTGGCTTGCGTCGGCCGGCAGCGGCAGCACCAGATTTTTTTCCAGCCGCACGCGGCCGCTTTGCCGTACCGGCTGCAGCAGCATGCCCAACCCCAGCAGCAGTTCGCGCATCGTGACAGGAAAAACCGGCGAAGCGAGCATCGCCTGCAGCGAGTGCAGCGTGTGCGCCTGCAGGAAGCTTGACAGCTGTGCCGCGTGGCCAGGGTCGCCGGGGCTGACCTGCACTACCTCGCCGGCCAGCGCCAGCAGCGCCTGCGCCGGATCGGCCGGCGAGACCAGGCCCGCGCACAGGCTGTCGAGGCGCTGCCACAAAGGCGCAAGCACCAACGGGCTGCAGGCGGCAAACACGCCGGCGTCCGGCACCTCGATCGCGCTCATCGCCATGAAGGGAAAGCGGCGCTGCGACACATCGCAACTGGCCTCCAGGCGCCCGGCAATGGCGCGCCGGCTGCGCGTGCCGACAAAGGCAAAGCGCAGCGGCGCCAGCGCGTCGTAATTGAGCTTCCAGCGCGGCTCCAGCGTCAGCGCGCTCATGACCTGCGCCAGCCAGTCGTCGAGCAGCTGCACCAGCGCGTGGTTGTCGCAAGCCTTGACGAAGTCGCCGCGCGCGGGCAGCTTGCCAAAGTAAGCGAGGCGCACGGCTTGCGGTACGGCCGTCATGGCGCCGCTCCCGCCAGCGCGACCGCCGTTGCAGCGGCAGGTGTCGCTGCCGCTGCGCCGACGATGGTTTCCGGCAGCTGCATGCCGCGAAAGCCCTGCTCCTGCACCGCAGTGGCGGCAGCAGCGCCCGAGGTTTCCGGGCTGCTGGTAATTTTCAGGTCGACGTTCACCGCTACCTCGCCGCGCGACCAGCGCAGTTCGAACACGCCGCCGTCCTTGCGCTTCTTGGCCGCCGCATCGATCATGCGCTTCAGGCCGTACTGGCCCGGCTCGTTGAACAGCTCCACTGTGCGCCCGTCAAAAGTGATGGCGCTGATTCGCGCGCCCGGCGTACCCTGGCCGGGATGCACCATATTGCTCCACTGGGCCGGCGTATTGCGATAGCGTAGCTGCTGGCCGTCGATCTCCACCGTGTATTCGAGCGTGCCGGGCGCAGGCGACGGCAGTATCTGGAAGATGGTCTGCGCCGCGCTGGAGGTGGCCGCCGCGCCGCCGGCGCCCAGCGGTGCGATCCAGCCCGGAAAGCGCGCCACCATCTGCGGCGACAGGCTGATGCCCATGTCGGCCCAGGTACGCGGCGCCAGCACGTCGCCGCGCCGCACCACCAGCGGCCCCATCGCGGTGGTGACGAATTTGGCCACCAGGCCTTCGGGGCCGAAGAACTGGCCGATTTCAAGATGGCTGGCCTCGATGCGGGCGCCTGGCGCAAACGGATATTTGTTCGCCAGCGAACGCTGGAACGGCTCGTACACCTGGGCCGACCAGGTCTTGTTCACTTCCAGTTCGGCCGGCGCCACGATCACGGCAAAGGTCTGCATCAACGGGCGCACCAGGATCGGCCGGATCGCCTGCTTTTGCGTGTCGCTCATGCCGGTCAGCATCTGCTCGTCGACCAGCTTCAGGGTATCGGCCAGTTCCGAACCACCCCCTTCCAAGGTCTGCTGCATGAACTGCTTGGCGCCGGGACCGGCGTCGCCCTGGTTCTTCAATTGATTCAGGCGGCTGCGCAATTTTGACAGCGCCTCAAGGTAAGAGCGCATCAAGGAGGCATCCTTCTCTTTCGCGGCCACCAGCTTGCCGACGCCGGCAAATTCGCGCCCGATCGGCCCCATCGGCTTGTCGAGCCGGGCCGGATCGATCTGCGCGTTCAGGCCCGGGTTCGACGTAACCTGCGACGGCGCGCGGCGCAAAAAAGTGTCTTTCAGCCAGGCGATGATGCCGCGTTCGGCCTGGCGCAGCTGGGCGTTCTGCAGGGCCGGGTTGTCCCACGAGGTTTCTTCGTAAATCGTGGTCAGGAGCTTGGCGATCGGCGACGATTGCGGGTCGCCCAGGCGGTTCATCGCCTGCACCGCGCCATCAAACCCTTTCAGGTCGGCCACCGCCACGCCCTGCACGAACTTTTGCCATTCGCGCGCGTAATCGGCCTTGTACAGTTCCACCAGGTTTTTCTCGATCTGTTCGGGGCTGCCTTCCAGGGTCAGGTCGTCGGTGGAGGCGCTTTTCAGCACCCAGTCGGCGCTTTGCAGTTCGCCGTTGGCGGCCTCGCGAAACGCCCCTTCGACGAACTTTTCCCAGGCCTGGCGCGTGTAGGCGCCGGAGACGGCGTGGCTGCCCAGCAGCAGGCCCTGGTCCGCTTCGCCGACGATGCGCGCCACCGTCACGCCGGGAAAGCGGGTCGCGGCGCGCGCTTTGACATCCGCATACACGCGTTCGCGCGCCGGCATGCCGCGCACCACGCGGCGCAGGTTTTCACGCGCCTGGTCGACCAGCGCCAGCTTTTGCTCGATGCGCGGCCACGATGGATCGGCCACCTGCGCCAGGTAAAACGTCAGCAGCCTTTCGGCGCTGCGTATCATCTGCTCGCGCGGCATGGCGCCACGGTTGTTTTCCAGCCAGCCGCGCCAGAAACGCGCCATCTGGTCGTTCAGGTGGCTGCTCTCGGCATGGCTTTTATCGGCCAGCATCAGATAGGTTTTCAGGGCGTTGTAGGCGTCTTCCACATTGGTGGCGCTGGCCGCCTGGTACGGCTGGCCGCGCGGCGCGGCCGCCGGCGCTTGCGGCGCGCGCGATGCCGGCTGCAGCTGCTCGGCATTGGCATTCATTTCGGCCAGCAAGCCTTCCAGTGCGGCCGTCACCGGTTCGAGCATGACGTGGCGCGCACCGGCAAAATATTCCTCGCGCAGCTTGCGTTCGAGCAGCTCGCCCTGGTACAGGCCCAGGCGCAGCGACCATGGACTGTGGTGCCGATAGGCATCAAGCTGCTCGATGCGGTCCTGCAGGATCTCCAGCGCTTCCAGGCGCGATTGCAGGTCCAGCCGCTGCTCCTGCAGGCGCAGTACCTTGTTCATGTCCGCCTCGACATTGACCACCAGCTGGCGGTTGCCCAGGTAGGACCAGCTCCAGCCACCCAGGCAGGCGCCCAGCAGCACGGTGGCCGTGAAAAACACCGCGTACTTGAACCGCAGCCGGTGCCGGCTGGCGTAGTTGGACACCAGGTATTTGTCGGCAAAGATCACCTTGCGAAACAGATCGAGCAGAAAATAGCCATGCTGGCGCACGCCTGCGGCGACCGGCGCCGGGGCGTACGTCAGGTCGAAACGGCGCGCCACCTGCTGCGACGAGGCGCTGACCGGCACGCCTTCCTGCAAGGCGCTGGTCAGGTAGAAGCCGCGGAACACGGGCTGGAACTGGAACGGATTTTCCTCGAACAGGGTAGCGATAAAGGCGCGCAGCGCCGGCTTGATGGCGGCAAACTCGAGCGGAAAGGTGAAGACCCCGGGCGGCATGGTCTTGCGCTGGCGGTGCGCCATATTGGCCAGGCTCAGTTCCGTCAGGCCGGCGTGCAGCTCGTCGAAACTCTGATCGAAGAACGCCAGCAGTTCCGGCGTCGGCAGCTTGCGTTGATACGGCATGGTGGCGCCCCAGGCCCGTTCGCGCTCGCTGCGTTCGGCATCCAGAAAAAACTCGCTGAAGCCGGCGATCAGGTCGGCCTTGGTAAACACGATGTACAGCGGCGCAAACACTTCCAGGCGCTCGATCACGTCCTGCACCCGCTTGCGCAGGCTGCGCGCCAGCTGCATGCCGACATCGGGGTCGCCGCCCAGTTCGGCGATGCTGACAGCGATGATGATGCCGTTGATGGGCGCCTTGTGCCGGTATTTTTTCAGCAGGTCGAGAAAGCCGAACCACTCGCCACGATGCTCTTCGACCACCGAATAGCGGCCGGCCGTATCGAGCACGATGCCGTCGGTGGTAAAGAACCAGTCGCAATTGCGGGTGCCGCCCACGCCCTGCACCACCTTGCCGTCGGCGAACGGAAACTGCAGGCCGGAATGCAGGATCGCGCTGCTCTTGCCGGCGGCGGGGTTGCCGATGATCATGTACCACGGCAGTTCATACAGTGCCGCCGCGCCCGACTTGCGGCCCAGCTTGGAAGTCTTGATGGTCTCGATGGCGGCCAGCAGTCCCGTGCGCACGGCATCGGTCTCGCCATGCTGGGGGGCAGCGGCCTGGGCCGCATTGGCGGCGGCGATCTCGGCCTGGTTGACGATGGCCTGGCCCAGCGCCTGCGCATCGCGGCGTGCGCGGCGCCGGCGCAGCAGCCACAGTACCAGCCAGATCACGCCAGCGAGCAGCAGCACGGCCAGCGCCCAGGCCAGCGCCAGTTCCAGCACTTCGGCTCCCAGGTAGAGCAGCAAGGCCAGCGCCACGAAGCCGAAAATGGTCAGATGACGGCTATCGGTGAGGAAATTCCAGATTCGTCGCAGCATGGTGGGTCCTGGTTGGGTCCGGCAAGACGGGCGCCGCCGCAAGGGCGAACCGCACCATGCTGACAGCAAAAAAGCCGTGCTTTGTTGACTTTCAACAAGTATTCAGACTCGGGCCAATACGTCCGCCGCGCCATGCTTGACGCTGCGCAAGCATGAGTTCGCCTCAGAAAAATCCCTGCCCGCAGCGGGCTAGAATGGCTGGCGCGCTGGCCCTGGCCGTCAGTTCCCCAGCACGCCGCGCTGGCGCAGTTCCGCATGGCCGAAGTCCATCATGGCCCAGCGCCCGCCCCAATGCAGGCCCACCGATTCGGCCGTCACGCCATACAAACGGTAGCCGCGCATGGCCCAGGCATTTTTTTCGGAAATGATGAGTTTTCCCTCATGCATGAACGCGCAATCGGCGGCCAGGCCGTACTGGTGATAACTTTGAAACGCCTTCGCGTTGGTCACGCCCGGCCCGGCGGCGGCCAGCTGGTCTTGCCGCGCCGGACTGCGGTAGCCTTCCAGCAGCACCATGTCATAGCCGTGCATCTGCTTCATGATCTTGAACACCAGCAGCAGGCGCTGCTCAAAATCCTGGTCCAGCAACTGCCAGTTGCGGCTGGCGCCGCCCAGCAACGGGCGCAACTGCGTCACTTCGGCAGTGGTAAACACCAGCGGCGGCAAGGTGGGAGGCGGCGCCAGCTGCTCGCCCTTGAGCAGGTCGCTGACCTGGTCGTTGATCACATACCGCCGGTCCGCGTAGCCGTGCAAGGCGATGCGGTCGCTCGACAGCCAGGCCAGCAGCGGCGGCGCGGCGATCAGCAGCGCACCACCGAGCGACAGCCAGCGATGCCGCAGCAGCCACTGCCAGAGCTGCGCCACGCCATGGCCCGTGCGATGCCGCGCTTGCCGCCATTGCGCGCCGCCGCCCTGGTTCAGCTTGCGGGCGCGGCCGTGCATGCGCCAGCCCAGGTTGACCATCGCCTGCACCAGCATGGCGCGGCCGGAAGGAAACAGCAGCAGCCAGCAGGCAAACGAAGCGAGCAGGAAGTACATCAGGATCAGCGCGATCAGCATCGGACACTCCATCAAGGGTTGCCAGCGGGTATCGCCAAATCGTAGGCGCGGGCGCGCCGGGTGGGCGCGGCTTTTATCAAATGAGATCGAATCAGATCGAGTTCCGGAGGTACTATTTTGGCGACAAGCACAAGCAAAGGTGGCCGCAAAGGCGGTCCGGACCTGCTGGCACGGGCCGGCATGGCCGATGACAACCGCATCCTGTCGCAGCTGGAACACGGCAGCGCGCCGTTTTCCACCCGGCTGCCGGCGCTGCACTGGCGGCCGGGCTGGCTGGCCATCGTCGGCGCCGTGCTGGGGATGACGATGCTGCTGCTGGCCTGGCTGGCTTACGAGGCCATGATGGAAGCGCCGGCGCCGGCACCAGCGGTGGTGCAGCGCCACGCGCCGCCAGTGCCCGTGCCAGCGCCCGAAGCGGTGCCGCTAACGCCGCCGGCCGCCGCCACCATCATCAATGAGCCGGCCCCGCCACAGGCCGCAGCGCCGGTGCAGCACAAGCGGCATGCGCCGGGCCGGCAGGCGGCCACGCGCACGGTTCCCGTCAAGCCCAGGCCAAGCGCACCAGCCGGCGACAGCGACGTGACCTTGCTGGCGGCAATCGTCGCCCATGGGCAGCGAAACGAGCCGGTGCGCGACGTAGTGCTGCGCAAGGATGACGAGGACACACCCGGGCTGCTTCAGCGCTGCCGCCAGCTGGGCCTGATCGAAGGCATGCTGTGCCGCGCGCGCATCTGCGCCGGCCGCTGGGACAGCGACCCGGCCTGCCATTGAGGTTGAGAGTGAGATCGGCTCAGCGTGCGGCGGCGATGCGTCCTTCCAGAAAAACCCGCATCAGTTCGAGCACCGCCTGCGGCTGCTCCTGGTGCGGCGTATGGCCGCATTGCTCAATCATCGCCGGCACCGCCTGCAAGGCTTTCGCCACGATGGCGTCGACCTGGGCCGCACTGCCGTACTGGTCCGCGCTACCCTGCATCACCAGCGCCGGGCAGGTGATCGACGGCAGCAGGTATTCGATATTCCAGAACTGGAATCCATGACTGAGCCAGGTGTCCGCCCAGGCCTTGAAAATGGTCTGCGTCTTGTCGCCATGGTATTTCGCCAGCCCACGCAATTTGCCGGCGTCAAAGGCGGCGTTGGCCGTGCGGATGCCGGCCAGCGTCACCGCTTCGACAAACACATGGGCCGCCTCGGTAACAATGCCGCGCAAGTGCGCCGGCTGCTGCGCGGCATGGATCAGCGCAATGCTGCCGCCATCCGAGTGGCCGATCACGATATGGTCCTGTTGCGGCAGCAGGCGCCCCAGCACCTGCGGCAATTCGTAGAGTGCGTAATCGTGCACATAGTGCAGCCGGCGCGGCGCCGTCAATGGCGACGACAGGCCATAACCGAGCCGGTCGTACAACAGGCCGCGGCAGCCGGTGGCCTGGCATAGCCGGGCAGGAAAATCCTTCCACATGGCACAGGAACCCAGGCCCTCGTGCAGGAAGACCAGCACCGGCCGTGCCGGGTCGCCATCGATCAATTCGTAATACAGCTCGTGGCCGGGGTTGAGCGTCAATATCGGCATGGGCAGCGCATCAGGGTAAAAAAGATCCGTCCATTGTGCCATCGACGCATGCGCCACGCTCGTGATCGCCGTAAAAATAGATAGCAGGAAAATGCATCTGCGACAGGTTTGTCACAACGCAAATATGCGGCAGCCCTCGCGGTGCCACACCGGCGGCGCGCGCCTAGAATGAACCTCGCCAATCGACAGCCGGCTGGCTCGCAGTCCAATCCATCCACCAGGAGACCATCATGGATACACATGAAAAAAATCTTACCGGCAGCAATCTGCAGCCGGAGTCCACCGACATGCCGCAGGAAGGGCAAACCGCACAAGACGCAGGCGGCCAGGAGGCAAGCGCAAACCTCAACAGCGGCTCGTTCACCACCTACTTCATCTGGCGCGCCAATGGCGTTCAAGCGAACGTCAATTTCACCCAGGCCAGCGTGCGCGCCAATTCGCGCGTCTTCCTCAACATCAGCGAATACGCCGCCAACCCGCAGGAGCGCTTTATCGGCGCGGCGCGCATGGCGGTGTACAACATCGCCCCGTATGACGGAGGCTTCCGCGCCTGGGTCGACATTTCCTGGAACAGCCCGCTCAATATCCGCTTCGACGTACTGGTCGATCCTTGATGCCAGGGTAAGTGTGCAATAACGACAGGGCCACGTGGCAGCACGTGGCCCTGTTTTTTGCGTGCCATGTGCAGCATGCTAGACTGAACCACCATGATAAAAAAACACCTCCCCGCATTACTCTTGTCGGCCTTGCTGCCGTTTCTCGCCTGCCAGGCGCGCACCGTGGAAGCAGCCCCTGCCAGCACCAGCGCGGCGAAACTGGAAACATCGTTCACGCCCGAGATTGGCGGCATAAAGCAGTTCATCGAGATAAAAACCGATGACGCCAGCAAGCCGGTGCTGCTGTTTTTATCGGGCGGCCCGGGCAGCTCGATGATCAGGAACGCCGATGCCTTTACCGCCATCCTGAAAAGCCGCTTTACCATCGTGCAATGGGACCAGCGCGATGCAGGGAAAACCTTGCAGCTAAACCCATCGCCGGTGCCGCCGTCGGTGGAACTGATGCAGGAAGACACATTGCAGGTCATCACCTTCTTGCGCAGGCAATTGAAGCAGCAGAAAATCTATTTGCTCGGCAGTTCCTGGGGCAACGTGCTGGGGTTTCATATCGTCAAACAGCACCCGGAACTGCTGCACGCCTATTTTGCCGTCAACCCTGTCGTCAGCCAGAGGGCCAGCGAGCTGGAACTGCTGGGCACCCTGAAAGCGCACTTCAAGGATAATGCCGCCGCCAGCCAGGAACTGGCCAGCGTCAACCCGGCATTCCAGAGCGATGAAGACCTGTTCTACGTGAGGAAATGGCTTTTCTACAAGGATGGCATGGCGGCCGCCGGCACGGAAGAATTCAAGAAGATGTTCATGCAATGGTCGGTATCGTGGTCGCCAGTCTGGAAGAACGTCATGACGATCGATCTGCGCGACAGCCTGAAGAAAGCGGACTGCCCCGTCTATTTTTTCGTCGGCAAGAACGATATCCAGACTTCGGCCAGCATTACCAAAGCCTATTTCGACGAACTGCAGGCACCGAGGAAAAACCTGTTCCTGTTTGAACGCTCCGGCCATCAGATACACAAGGACGAACCCGAGAAGCTGCAGCAGGACATCATCAACACCCTGTAACGCAAAAAGCCCAACCGTGAAGGCTGGGCTTTTCGTTTCTTGCTTGTTCTGGCTCCCCGACCTGGACTCGAACCAGGGACCTGCGGATTAACAGTCCGTCGCTCTACCAACTGAGCTATCAGGGAAGTGAGGCCGTATTATATACGCCGATTTTTCCTGTGTCCAGAAGCAATCTGCACGGCACCGACAATCCCGCCCTTACTCGGCGCCAAGGTAGATGAACTTGAACAGGAAAATTGCGGCGATGATGTACGCCACCACCGACACCTGCTTGCCCTTGCCCGTCAACAGTTTCAATACCGCATAGGTGATAAAGCCGAAGGCCACGCCGCTGGCGACCGAATAGGTGAACGGCATCATCAGCGCGGTAATCGCCGCCGGGATGCTTTCGGTGCTGTCGTCCCAGTCGATGAAGGTCAGTTCGCGCAGCATCAAACAGGCCACGTACAGCAGTGCCGGCGCGGTGGCGTAAGGCGGCACGGTATGGGCCAGCGGCGCAAAGAACAGGCTGCCCAGGAACAGCAGCGCCACGGCGACGGCAGTCAGGCCGGTGCGCCCGCCCGCTTGCACGCCGGCCGCGCTTTCGACAAACGCGGTGGTGCTCGAGGTGCCGAGAAAGGCGCCGGCGGCGATCGCCGTGCTGTCGGCCAGCAGCGCCTTGTTCATGCGCTCCATCTTGCCGTCTTTCAGCAGGCCGGCGCGGTTGGCCACGCCCATCAGGGTGCCGGTCGCGTCGAACAGTTCAACCAGGAAAAACACCAGCACCACGTTGACGATGCCGACCGACAGCGCGCCCATGATGTCGAGCTTGAACAGCGTCGGTTCCAGCGATGGCGGCGCCGAGACGATGCCATTGAAGTGGTTGCCGCCAAAGAAAAAGCTCGACACCGTGATCACCAGGATGCCGATCAGGATGGCGCCCGGCACTTTCAAACGGTCCAGTGCGACGATAATGAAAAACCCGATGATGGCCAGGATCGGCGCCGGCTGGTGCAGGTCGCCCAGCGCGATGATGGTGGCCGGATTCGACACCACCACGCCGGCGCTTTTGAGCGAAATGATCGCCAGGAACAGGCCGATGCCGACCGTAATGGCCGTGCGCAGCGCGGGCGGAATGCTGTTGATGATCAGCTCGCGCACCTTGAACAGGCTGACCAGGATGAACAGGCAGCCGGAAATGAAGACGGCGCCCAGCGCCACTTCCCAGCTCATGCCCATGCCCTTGACCACCGTGTACGAAAAATACGCGTTCAGGCCCATGCCCGGCGCCAGCGCGATCGGATAGTTCGCGTACAGGCCCATGATCAGGGTGCCGATGGCGGCGGCCAGGCAGGTAGCGACAAACACGGCGTCCTTGGGCATGCCGGCGTCGCCGAGAATGCTGGGGTTGACGAAAATAATGTAGGCCATCGTCAAAAATGTGGTCAGGCCGGCCAGCAGCTCGGTGCGCACATTGGTGCCGTTATCCTTCAGTTTGAAATAGCGTTCCAGGAACTGCATGAGTAACCCCTTGTATTGTTTTTGTTGTGCAAAGACGATTATTTACCTGCCGCATCGGCAGGCTTGAAGGCCCACCAGCGGCTGCCGGCAAAATTCCACACCAGGCCCAGGCCGGTTGCCAGTATCTGCGCCAGCCAGATATGCCAGCCCTGCTGATGCACGAGGAACCACATCAGGCCGGTATTGATGCACCAGCCAACGGCCAGCAAACTGAAGTACTTGGCAGCCGCCTCGCCATGGCCCTTGTCGCTCTTGAAGGTGAAAAAGTAATTGAGCACATAGTTGACCACCGAGCCCAGGATATACCCTACGCCCGAGGCTGCCGCCGCAGCGCCGATGCCGAAGCATTGCACGCCGGCCCATAGTACGGCGTATTGGACGGTCGTGCCGGAAGCGCCGACGGCGGCAAAGCGCAGGAACTGGTGATGCAGGGAATGCGACATGGTTGATTTCACTTGGAGCAATAATGAGCGGCCCGGGCCAGGCAAGAACAAAAAATGGCTACGATTGCTCGTAACCATTTTTCATCCCGCATTTTACTGCAAGTTATGGCAAGAATTCAAAACCGGGCCTTCAATGCTTGCTCTGACGACGCGCGCGCCGCCAGACCAGCAAGGCAATCAGCGCCAGCAAGGCAGCAATGCCAACTGGCACGATAAAGTGCGGCAGGCGGGCCAGCAGCGGCGTTTCGCCACCGCTGCGCGCCTGCGCCACATACGCCGGCGTGACCGTCACGGCCGGGTTGCCATACTGCTTCAGCACGTAGTTGGCGATCGAGGCGATCTGCTCATCGGTCAAGGCTTGCACGTATGAACGCTGGTCGAAGCGCGGCATGAACGCTTCGACTTCCTCGCCCTCCTTGCCGATCTTGCGCTCGACGCCGAACAGGATGGCCGATACCAGGTTGGCCGGCGTGGCCGCGCCGGTGGCCGTGTTATTGAACAAGGCCGGATACGCCTGGCCCGTGCTGCCGGCGCCGCTGGCCGAGTGGCAACTGGCGCAGTAACCGCTGAACAGCACCGCGCCGCTATTGAGCGACTGATGCTCGGTGGAGCTGGCCATGCCGCGCAAGCCTGCTTCTTCGCTGACGGCGCTGCCATAGCTGTAAGCGGCCTTTTGCTGGCCCGGCGCGCGTACCGGTGGCACCGTGCGCAGGTACGCCACGATAGCGGCCACGTCGTCGTCGCGCAGGAACTGCAGGCTGTTCTGGATCGCTTCGGCCATGCCGCCAGCCGCCTGGCCCTTGCCTTCCACGTGGCCGGTTTTCAGATAAGCGGCAATTTCCGCATCGCTCCAGCCGCCGATGCCGCTGATCGCGTCCGAGGTGATATTCGGCGCATGCCACGACCCAAGATTGGCGCCGGCCAGTTGCTGGCTGCCCACTTCAGCCATCAGCATATTGCGCGGCGTATGGCAGGCGCTGCAGTGGGCCAGTCCTTCGGCCAGGTAGGCGCCGCGGTTGATCTGCGCGCTCCTGCCCGCATCGGGCACGAAGCGCTTGTCGTCGAGGAACAGGGCATTCCAGCCCGCCATCGACAGGCGCACATTGAACGGGAACGGCAATTTGGTCTGGCGTGCCGGCTCATCGACCGGTTTGACCGCGTGCATGAAATAGTGATACAGGTCACCCACATCGGCGTCCGACAGCAGCGCATAGCTGGTGTAGGGCATGGCCGGATACAGATGGCTGCCATCGGCGCGCACGCCCTGGCGCAACGCGCGGGCAAAGTCGGCCTCCGTGTAATGGCCGATGCCGCCTTTTTTTGAGGGCGTGATATTGGTCGCGTAGATCGTGCCCAGGGGCGAGTCGATGGCATAACCACCCGCATACGGCTTGCCGCTGGCGGCCGTATGGCAGGCCATGCAGTCGGCGGCGATCGCCAGGTAGCGGCCGCGTTCCAGGCGTGCATCCTGGCCATTGGCGGCGGGCGCCGGCGTGGCGGGACGGTCCGGCGTCAGGGTAACGGGTGGCGCGGCCAGCGCCGAGCTCATGGCGAACAAAACCGCCGCAGCGCTCAATAAGCGGCGCATCATGCTGCCTCCCGCGCCAGGGTACGGGCTATATCGTCGGCCGCGCGCAAGCCAAGCGCAGCCATGCTGAGGGTCGTGTTCACCACGCTGGCCGACGGCATCGCGCCGCCACCGGGCAGCCACAAGTTGGCGTGATCGTGAGCGCGGCAGTTGCCGTCGACCACCGAGTCGGCACGATTCGACCCCATGATCACGCCGCCCATGATGTGGTTGTTGGCGTTCAGGCTGCTGGTGATATTGAATTCCACCGCGCCGAACAGCTTGCCGATATGTTCCAGCTGCGCATGCGCCGCCTTCGCGCCATTGCGCACATAGTCGCCCACGTCATAGTAAATATCGGGGCATGCCAGGCCCAGCGGGTCCTTGCGCGTGCGGCTCAGTGTCAGGCGATTATGCGCCTCCGGCAACGGTTCCAGGCTGATCGACAGGTCGACGCCAAACGCGGCGCGGCGGCGGATCTCGTCATCGAGGTCCTTGCCGACCAGGCCCAGCTTCAGCGACTGCTGGGTAGCAGGCCCGACGCGCGTGATGTTATTCAAAATCATCTTGTTGGCCGAATACTGCGCGCGGAAAGCACCGTCGCGCGGCCCCACCAGGCAGCTGCTTTGCGCCGGGCCACGTCCGGTCCAGATCGGCTCGTTGGCCAAAAAAGTACAGTGGAAACCCGAATGGTCCATCATGTTGCGGCCCACCTGGTCGGAACTGTTGGCAATGCCGTTCGGATTGTTTTTGTTCGCCGCCAGCAGCAGCAGGCGCGGCGTCTCGATGCCATTGCAGGCGATCACGAAGGCCTTGCCGGTCGCCATATGCGACTGTTTTTTGGCGTCATACCAGTGCACGGCCGTGACGCGGTTGTTCTGATCGGTATCGATGCGGTAGACCACCGCTTCGGCCAGCACGCCGGCGCCCTTCATTTCGGCGCGCTCCACATGGTGAATGCCGTTGTACATGGCGCCAATCGGGCAGATCGGCTGGCAATTGTTATTGCCGCAGCAGGTAGGACGGCCCTGCCATGGTCGCGTCGAGCGGCCCTGCGGAATCGGCACCGAACGGTAGCCGTGCGGGTTGACCACCTCGGCAAAGCGCTTGTCGCCATAACCCCAGGGCACCATGTCCATCGGGTAAGGCTTGCTGCGCTCGCTGGGCGACTGCAGCTTCGGATCGTTGGGCCCGGCCACGCCCATTTCCTGCTCGGCGCGGCAATAATACGGTTCCAGCTCATCGTAGGAAATGGCCCAGTCGCGCCCTACCCCGTAGTCGCTTTTCATGCGCATGTCCGACGGCAAATGGCGCCAGCACGACGCGGCCCAGTGCCAGGTCGTGCCACCCACGGTGCGCAAGTATCCCTGCTGGAAACTGCTGCCGCTGGGGCCCGACAGTTCCACATAGTTATTTTTTGGAAAATACAACGGCGCCGGCGCGTTTTCCGCCTGCGGATACAGTCCCTGGAAGTCGGAACCGACGCGGTTCTCGAACGGCATGTTGCGCCAGTTCTCCACCGCCTGGCCGCGCTCGATGCGCAGGCCCGCTTCCAGCATGATCACGGAATGGCCCTGCGCGGCCAGCTGGTCGGCCATCATCGCGCCAACCACGCCGGAGCCAACGATGACGACATCGGCGACGACGTCGCCATTACTCTTGAATTGGGGTGATTTCATTGTGCTTGCTTGCCTTTTGGTTCAGGGGTGCCGGTGGTGGCCGGCGCGGGCACCGGTTTCGGTGCAACGGGCGCAGACACGCGCACCGGCGGCGGCGCCTTCAGCCACCACAGCGGACCATAATTGCAATACGTCGGCACCACTTGCCCATCGGCCACGGTGCGATACATCAGCGCTTCGGCATAGGCTACTACGATGGACTTCGTGCCCCTGCCTGCATCGCCTGCCACCGTACCCGTGTACCAGGCGGCAACGATGGCCAGCGCCAGCTCACGCAGCCCAGCATCGATGGCGGTGGCCGCCGCCAGCAAGTCTTTGGCCGGCTGGCCGGTTTTGACCAGCGCGCCCAGCTCCGGCAATCGCGCCGCAAAGCCCGGCACGTTGAGCCGCATGGCCTGCTCGATGCGCGCGGCAGTTTCCGCGCGCAAGTCCTGATGGCCGGTAATCGCCTGCGACAAGGTGTAAAACAGCATGCTGCCCGGCGCAGGGCTAGCAGCAGCCGCGCCAGCCGGCATGGCTGCCGACAATGGATTACTCCAGAAACCGGCCTGCGCCAGCAAGGCCGCCAGCCCGATCAGGGCATGACGGCGCGTGATGCGCGGCGGAGAAGCATCGGAGGGGTTGGAATCGTGCATGGAACTCCCGCAATATGTTGTTGTGTTGACTTGAATACTTGCGTTGAAGCATATTTGAGCAAATACAATTGGTTTCGTTATTATCCTACAAAAATAAATTGTTCGCTAATGTAGTATTACCACGTGAACAATATCAAAGGAATAAGTGGGAAGCAGCGTAGATGAAAGGACTCAGCAGCAAGTCGCCGCAAAGCAGATGCGAGGCATGATTGACAGCGACGTTAAATTGACCCATCGCGCCGCTTATGACTGACCCAGGCTTCGCTCCGGAAAGTAGCACTCGAGCGACGGCTGCACATATCTCAATGGGTCAACGGATATCGGTCGCTTGGTTCATTTTGGCGTCGGGGCCAACAGAGGCCCCAAGAAAGCCAACACCATTGACTTGAAATCGATTTTTGACTTCAGCAACCACTGAATCAAGGTTTTGTTTGACGGGTATTAGCGTTCGCGAGAGGAAAAAGAAGTTTGGTCGCAAGCCACTCAGCAACGGGTACAGCCACCGCGTCACCCATTGCCTTATAGCCGTCGGTGTAGCTACCAGGAATTTTATAGGTATCTGGAGCGCCCATAAGGCGCGCTGTTTCTCGCACAGTGAGCAATCGGCTTTGGAGCTTGCCATTCTCGCGAATGACTAAAACTTGGCGGCTACTGCCGCCACTTGGAGTTCGAAGGCAGCCGGCTACATTGTCAAAGCGCAGCTCCAACACTTGCTTGCTTCCCCGCATCCGCTTATAGCCAGGCGCGACGACAAGCTCATGTTCTGGGATCGCGTTTAAAAAATCAGTTTGCTTCGGCGATATCAACCGAAGATTGCGCTCGTCTACTTTGGCATCCGAATACGCCGCCTCGAAATCGATGATGTCGGACAGCGGTTTGACGCGCGCGGTTGGTTGGGGTAAGTCCCACCACACCCAATCTGGGAGACCCACCGCAGCCTTGCGAACCGCCTCCGGATGACACCAGGCAGGAGTGGAGCGCTCGAGCTCAGGCGGAATAGAAAGCTCGCGTTTGATGGCGACTACAAAGATACGTGGTCTAGACTGCGGCACAAAGTAGACAGCGTCAATCACCATGGCTCCAACCTTATAGCCTCGCTGAACCAGCGCTTCATGCAGAGTACGGTAGTGGGCACCGCCGCCGGAGGAAACCAGCCCTAAAACATTTTCAGCTACCAAAAACGGCGGCGGCTCGGGCATCTCATCGATAACGCGGAGCCATTCCCACACTAGGCCACTGCGCTTGCCATGAATACCTCCGGTTTGTCCAGCAAGGGAAAGGTCCTGGCAAGGGAAAGACGCCCACGCAAGCTGAGCCACGGGAAGATCGCTCCCTTTCACATCCGCGATCGATCCCAAATGGAAATGTTTACCTGAGTGATTAGCGGTGTAGACTGCGGCTTTCTTCGCGTCGATATCGTTAGCCCAAACGGGATTGAAAATGCCTTTCAAACCCTGCGCGACGAGGCCGCTTCCGGCGAAAAATTCAAAGTAGGACAGCAACTGCTTGGGGACGGCCGCAGGTAGAACATTTTGAACTGAATCCAACTGCTCAGGGGAGCAGTCTTGGAGCATAAGATCAGGCGACATGAAAGAGATAGACATGGGCATCATTTTATCCGAAATACCGGAAAAGCTTTTAGGCAAAAAATATAGTATTCATGAGCGTTGCCCCTCGAATCAGAGACTTCACCTAGACCGTGCGGCCTGCCGCTGATTTACTAAATTCAGAATACTAAGTTGAGAACTTTTCTGGTTAACCGACGCGCTGCTCTCTTAAATCCGCCAAGACGCGAAGTGGACGCCGCTCAAGATTGTAAGTGTCGACAGGAATCATGCCTTCTTGGTAGTCCCTCCCCAAAATTGCCCTGAGCGCCTCCGGATCTTTTTTCCAGAGCGGGTGTAGCACCACATAGCGCCAAGTCTCCTTGCCGCTCTGCTCAACGATGCATGACAGCCCAGTATGTGGCAACTTTTCACTTCGCATAGCACTCGGCCGCATTAACGCCACTTCTTCGGCAAGTGCGTGCGCCCGCGTTCGCCATCCGGCCAATTCAGGCAACTCGTCCTCACTTGGATTGAGCCCGCAGCTGTAGGCTGGGTTGGCCAACGCGCGCAAGTACGCAAGGCCTAGGCGCCAATCAAGCAAACCGTGATAGCTGCGGTTGCCAAACCGTTGAACACAGCGGTAGCAGGACGTCATGCACTGGTCCTGGTGATGGACGGCGTGTGGATGCTTCTCTACAAAATCTTTAAGCGGCCAAGCATCATCGCGCGACAAAATCGCCTCAACGATCTGTCCGATGTAGGAGGGCCCACCCGGTACACTTGGTTCACCAAGTCGGCGACATAGACCGGATCCATTGATCAGGGCGTCAGCGATCTGCAGCATTGGCCTACCGCCCCGCAGTCGGGGCTCCAACGCTACAAACTCTTCCGGCGACACGTCAAGCTCAAGCGCCGCCCGCTGTATAAGGATTTGCGTGGCGCTAATGGCCGCAGCGCGCGCGGCGATGTCTGAATGATCTCCTTTTCGGGCTACGCAGTCCAAGTTGAGGCGCCGGTCAAACTCGCGCAATTCGAGATACACCGCATCCGTTTCCTTGCGGGCTACGAGACCGACGGAGAGGCCTTGCTGACCCAGTTCTGACAGCGGCCATCTAGCAGGGTTCTTTTGGCGTACATTGGCCTCAATAGCTTGCCCATCCTTCAAGCGCAATGTCCCACCAGAGCCCGGAATGGAAACACGCGTGTCCCCTGCCTCGTCAACAAGGAAGCGCGTTGCCTCGCCGTCGGCGTCCATCGGTCCATCGTTCAGTTGTAAGATGGTCGCACCCGCCCCGCGCCAGATCCGCATGTTCGCTTGGTCAACAGGTATCCCTTCTTTCAGTACTGTCGCCACCGTACGTTGCGATAGTCGTGGCGTTGTTTCCTCTTCGTTAGAAGGAGTGAAATCAGTGCGGAAGGCCGCTGGTGTAACGTAACGGGAAAACACATCCTTCGGCAGGATAGTCTGGCAGTCGTCGCATGCAGCATCGCCATCTGGCTCATTCTCAGTGAATTTGGCAGCCCCACAGGACGCGCACAGCGCCACGTAAGATTGCGTCTCCCACCAGCGCCCCACTGCTTGCGCAGTCAAGGTCCCACGATAAACGGGGTCAGTCAGGTTGCTGGAAAATCCGACCACTTTGTGCCGCAACTTGTCTTTCACCAAGGAATTTCCTGGAGCATACTCAAGCACGGCCATGTCCAGATCGCGATCCATTGTCGACCATGCGTACTCATTCTTTTCGCCCCGCTCTTCACGCAGTCCGAGATAGAGATTCCTGACGCGGGTCGGCATGCCGTACATTGGGAAGAGTCCCCCTTCGGCGAGGAACTTCGCAAGTCCATAATCTGCATCAAGAGCATATTCTCGCAGCGACTCGATCTCCTCAATAACCTTGGACGGTGTCGCATTGGCGAGTAATCGATTACGCTGTGCTCCCGTCACAGCCGCATTCAGGAACGCGTCGCGTTCGGAGAGCGTGGCCTCCAGCGCAGCCTTTAAGCGCAAAGACCACTGCGCAGCAGGATCATGGTAATAATCGCGCGTCGTCACATACTCGCCGTGGACATCAGGCGGCGTTAGCGCGTCGCCTGGATACGGCTTGTTAGCTTTCGCACAATCGTCCCTCAATTTTTGGAATGCTGCACGCAGCCACGCTTTGCGCAGCAGCCGCATCGGGATGGGGTCGTGTTCCACGGCCAAAAATGGCGGGGGCGGCGCGTCGCCGGTAATGGCATGAGGATGTGCAAAGTAATACGCATCGTGCGACCGTCCGCGGCAGAAAGTCACGACAAATGAGAACGCCTGGGCTCGACGGCCTGCACGTCCGACGCGCTGCTGGTAGTTGAACCGCTGCGGTGGCATATTCGCCTGATAGACCGACTGCAGGGCACCGATATCAATCCCGACTTCCATCGTAGTGGTAACGGAGAGCATGTCGATTGCGCTCGCGCGTTTTTCAGTTTCGCTTTCTCCATTTACAAAGATGCCTTTGAACTTACGTAGTCTATCGGCGAAGTCTTCTGTTTGCCCAGTGAGCTCTTCGACTCGAAGGCGAAAACGTGGCACACCATCAGCCGCGCCGCGAACGATCCGCTTTCCAAGGAAATTGGTCGTCCACAGATCGCCGGCGCGACCGACCGGCGACTTGTCTAGCGCTTCGCCGCAGCGCGTGCACAAACCGAAACCGGTGTGCAAATGCACGCGTTCACAGTTGCGGCACCGCCAGTAAGGGTCATTTTCGTCTGCCACCTTAATGTAAAGGTGTTCGATGCTAAACAACCCTGATCTATGTCCCGCCAGGGAAAAGCGCTGTAGCAAGTCCGTCAGACCTGCAATAGGGTCTGTCGGGAACACCTTATCGGCGATCTTTCTGACGCGATTTTTAATCGGCACATCAATACCCTGCACCCACTCTCGCACTTTGCCGTCTTCGACAAAATGGTTGTCCTTGATCCGGTAGGCACCGGCAAACACGCGCAGCCAGGCATCCATCGCGTTTTGGCTTTCGCCAGAGTTTAAACATGGGTATCCCAGGCCCGTCTCCTCAAGCGAGTAAAACGTATTAGCGAAAATCACGTCATCATTGAGCTCGTACTGCTGTTTAAGAATTTTCGCCGTCAGATCCGCCTGGGCTGCGCCAGTCAAGTTGTTCGCATATTCAACAGATCCATTGGCCTCACAGAACAGTTTATGCCACGGATGATCTCCGTATAATGCGCGTCCATACCGGTCAAACGGATGGATGCCCATGTTGACGAATGCCGCAACGATATCGCCCACACCTGCACCATTGGCCCCGTTCAGGAGATCTCTGAGCGCGACTTTGCGCAATGCGCGAACTTGATCGCCTTGGCGCTGTCCACCGAACCGCTTAGACAAATCCTCCATTCCATCGTAATCGCTTGCTTGTAACAGGCGACTCATCATTTCCTTGTATTGTTCCTCGCTGAGTTGTTCACCTGTTGGCCTCTCAACACGAGCTCGCGCAGCCGCTACCAGAACCTCCCGACGCAAGTCGCGCAAGTGCATTTCCTCAATGTTGAGCGCCTGATTAGCCGCATCCTGACGACTGTCCGAGAAGCAGATGCCCTTAGGCTCGGCACCGACCGCGTGCAGTAGCTCAAACATTTCGGTTGCCACTAGCTGGGATGCTTTTGAGACACCGGTACGGAACGCACGAATTGGTGAACGCTGGCGGCTTGAGGACGGTCTACGCGAATAATCAGTGCCACATTTCGGGCAGCAAAACGGCTGCGCAGACTTTGCGCGCTTCGGTTCTGTCTTGGAATTGTTACCATTGCGACCGGCACTAACGGCGTTATCGGTCTGAAAATACAAATAGCCGCCAACGTTACCCGCTGGGATCTCCAGACCACATACAACAACGCCGGAATGTGGGTCTAGATGTGCCGGCTGCCACACGTCGTAATCGTATTCCGGAAGCATCGGTGCGGTACGACGCGGCCAAAACACTGCAAACTCTTCGAACGTCATGCGGTCGTAGTAGTCGTTGGCGGCACGTTCAGGAAGGTTTTCCAGATTACCCGATGACGGCAGCAGTTCGGTCGACTTAGAGATAATTCGACGCTCACCGCGCTGGCCGCCGAGCAGCATGTCGCCGCACGCTTCACAATACAAAAGCTCAAACAGCCTTCTGCCTTTTGCCTGATTTGCACGCGGCGGTGCATGCGACAGTCCTCTTTCGACCGTCAGGTCGTCAAAGACAATGCCGTTTTTCGTGGCCGTCGGCGCGCCGAACAGCCCTTCAATATTGCGGATGAAGGTGTGTACACGGAATGCTGGCGTATCGAGTGCCACACGCACTTTCCAAATTTTCGATTCCGGCAAGGCACGCGCCAACATCAAGCCTCGCAGTGCCGCGTCGAAGTCTTGCACGTCACCTTTAAAAAGCCGTTCGCTGATGACAGAGGCTGATGAAGCGCGTACCCTGTTTTGTTCACGACAGGCGTTTGTCAGCGCAGCGGCAGCTGCCTCGGCCACCTTGACGACCAGCCTTCCCTCGTCTTCGTCAGCCACTCCAAGTGCTAACGCAGTTCCCTTGAGCGCATGAGTGAGCTCTGGCGTGCCAGTCAGCTTGGCAATAAAATCCGTGCGCGAGCCGAGCCCCGCCTTGAACAGCGCCTCAAACGGTGCAGCATCGAGCTTTCCCTGGTCCCAATTCGGAATGTTCGGGGAACCCTCGACGACGCACGTCTTCCAGAAGCCGGCGTCGTCTTTGCCTAGGTCGCCCGCAGCAACACTCGTGCCATATGGCGCGAACATGTCGCGCAAATACTGTCTAGAGCGCTGGCCATCGTCGCCATCCATCGGCATCGACGCGGATGACGCAAGGATGCGCAGTTTGTACCGGTGCTTGGGGTTCGCCAAACCTAGCCTCTCAATGAGCGCTTTCGCCAGGAACGAGACCTCTGTACCGGCCGATCCGCGCACAAGGTGCAATTCGTCGAACACCAGATAAAAATAGGCGTCATCATTGGTCAACAGCCACTCGCGCGTTTGCTCGAAAATGGGGTCTTCAACCTCTCGCGAAAGCATTGCACCAAGCATCGACGCGTTTGTAATCAACAGGTCAGGAGGCGTATCCTGCATGTCCCACCGGGACAGCATCTCGCCACCATCAAGGGCAGGAAAAATATACCGAGTTGTCTCCGGAGCCCCTGGCGCATCGCGACCTTCCTGATCAGCTAACGCGCGCTCTAAGTTAAAGCGTTCCATTTCACTCGAATCATGCTTACGCGCCGCGTTTTGGTCCTGTTCTGCGCGCTGCAAGGTAGAGCGCAATTTCGTAAGGCGCCGCTTTCGTCGCTTTTTCTCCTCAGTGTCGCCGGTGAGCCTTGGATGCGCTTGATGCCCAGTCACCTCGATGCCGCTCGTGTACTGTCCAAAGAATACGCGGTTTCCCGAAAACCGCTCAGTCATAACCGCACGCGCCTCTTCCGAGTCAAGCGTGCGGCGCAGGCGCACCATTTGATCTTCAACGAGCGCGTTCATCGGGTAGAGCACCAAAGCGCGGACGGCTGCAGGGCGGCGTTCGCCAGCGCGCGCCAACGACCAATCAGCTGTGGCACTGCGCCACCACTGCTCGGTCATGTAGCTCCTGTCGGGACTTGTCCAGTTAACAGCTTCGTTTGCAATCGCAGCGAGCACTGGCAACATGAAGCTTTCAGTCTTTCCGGAGCCGGTGCCAGACGTGACTACGCCAGGATGTCCCGGACGCACGCCACGCTCAAGCATATCGAGTTGATGGCGGTACGGCGCGTAGTTGGAAGCGCGGCGAATGTCGCCGCTGCTGGGCTTACCTTCAAACAGGCCCGACAGGGCAAGTTCTGCAAAAGCCCGGCGACCTTCCTCGGACAACGGTGCAAGAGGGCCATCTGCCCTTCTGGCTAGGTCCTCCAGCTTGACGTCGTCGCTCTTGTAGCGCAACACCGGTTCAATAAATGGTTCAGTTGTAAATGCACCGAGCGAGTTTAGCAACGCGCGGCGCGCCGCAGCGGAAGCCGGATCGGAAATACGAAAGCTGGTCTCCACATAGGAGATGAAAAAATCCTTGATACGGTTGAAACCGCCAATCGGGTCAAGCATTGAGAACGCTCCGCAAAGAGATGGCGGCGGTGCCGCTAGAAGTCGTGAAAAGTTTGATGAACATGGCCGCTGATGCGTTGGTGTCCATCTCGCGCGCCTGTGCAAGAACGCGTAGCGCTCTTACGCTACGGGCCGCGCCCAGCGTCTTCACATGCTTGATGAGATCGGCCACAGCCAATGTGGTGTCAGCACGGGCAGCTCCCGGATCTAGCTCGTCTTTCGGTATGGAGGCATTCGTTCTCGCCATCGCCAGAGCGAATTCTCCATTTGGGGCCAGCGCGTCGCTGATATCCAGGCGCACAGCGTGGTTGAAGAGCGCCGACGCCTCGTCGCAGCCTGAGTCTTCAACGGTTGCGCACAGCAGCAAACGTCGTGGCAAATCACCTTGTTCCGCGCAGTTGCACAGCGATGGATACCAGAAGCGAGCGCCCGAGCGTTCCGCTCGCTCGATGACAGCGAGACTGGTTCGCGGCTCGTCCGCTGCGCCAACGGCGCTGCGTAGTGCATATCCAAGCCTAGTGGATACGCCGAGTCCAGGGCGCACCCAGAGATCTTCAAAAGTAATTATCGTTGGGTCCGCTTCTATCCGGATAGCGCGCCCAGCCGAAAGCATCATTTCGGCGACCGACAGAAAGTCGAGCACGCCTGGGCCGCATAACACCGGAACCTCCCCCGCAAGCATAAGCGCGGCGAACTGCAACATGAGCTCCTTGCCCTCTGTCGACAACAGTTTGGACACTGCGATGTTTTCGCCCAGCTTTGCTGTCGATACAATTGCGGCACCGGCAGGCATGTGCAGAGTTGGATATTTCATCTCGAGCGCCGTCAATGTCGCCCGCTCTGCCAGCAATGCCGTATGAACATCGTCTGCCTCGCGCCGAAGCGCCTCCAGCGACCTGTTGACATCGTTTGCTGCGGCAAGCAGCGGCGTCAATGCGCGTTGAACCTCGTCTTTCGCCGCCGTCAGGTGCTTCACCTCCTCGCTAAGCGCGACATGCTGGTTTTCGAGGGTCAGAACAGCCGCCTCTATGGCGGCGCGTCGCGCGCCGGAACCGCACCGCAGCATTTCTTCTTCAGCAACCTGCCGGTGGTCGAGCTCGACCTTGAGTTCATTCAAACGCTGCTTGCGAGCTTCCTCAAGTTGAGACAGTTGCGTCCGCTTGATCTTGTCTAGCTCATTTTCAAGTTCTTGCAGCATATTTTCACGGTGGGCCGCAATTTCCACCGCGACTGCCTTCCCGGCCCTACTTCGCGCCGCATCCCGCTCCTCTTCAGCGATCTGTGCAGCGCACGACCTGATGACGCTGCTAATACGTTCGTCCGCTGTGAACGCGTCGATGAACTTGCGAAGCAATTCCTGATCATCGGCAAGCCGCTTGGCCATTTTGCCAGCCCGAATGGCGTCGTTCGCTGCAATGACATCGGACGGATCAACTGATGTCAGCGATCGCCCCCGCTTTGCGAACCCGTCAAGCCACGCAATAAGGTTGTGCGCGTGCACGTCGCCGGCACTCGCTGCGGCGCGTGCAATGCGTAGCGCAAAAGCATCATCGCTGGCCCAATCGTAGGTGAATTTGTTGGGCGCATTGTTCAAGTCATATAACTCGATATCGCCGTCGTCCGTCGTCACCGTCGCTACGCATGCCGGGTCGAAATGGTACGCGGGAACTTTGCCGGGGGTGCCCGCCAGATGCGCGGCACCGTCCTGCTGTTTCAAGTCGAGCAGAAGTACCTCATCGTTTGCACAGCGGACAATCGATACGCCGATTAAATGCGGCAATTTGATACCTTCGGTCGTCAGGCGGCGGTGCACCTGGTCCTGACCGCCGTCTGTTGAAAAATCCGCATACCGGTACAGACGGCGATGCTGACCTGCCTGCCACGGTTTTGTCTTTATACCTGTCGGTGTAAGCGTAAAAGCCACCCAATCCAACAGGCGTACATGCCGAGTATCAGTAGAGCGCCACTCCAGGCTATCCATACTCTTGAACAGAGCCTTGCGATTTTCGATCGGCCGCCATACGCCATCGACCTGTTGGACCGCAGCTTCGAGTTGCGCGCCTTTGTCGTGCTCTGCGCGCTTGAGGCAGCGCCCCGCGTACCAGACCAAATTATTAACTGCCATGGTTGTTCGCCTTACTCACCTTAAAGTGTCAAATTTCCATCAATCCATTGGGGGCGCAACGCTCCCTGGGAGCGGCGGGCCCGAGAAAGCGCTGCGCCTGGCGTGAGCGCGCCCTCGGCTGTCAGTCCTGAAACGCATCCCGGCAACAATGCAGCGACCCAGCGGGCATCCAAACTCGTTGCCGGGTAACTGTAGACGCCGTCGTCAAACCCACCGCTCGCAAGTGTTCGCCTGCGCAGTGTACGACCAATGGCGTCGGGGAGCGCGCCATCTCGACCGGTGACATTCAAGTGTCGTCCATCAAATGCGAACAGGGGTACCGAAGCGGCGGCATGCGCGGCGACGATTGCGGCACAACGGGACAAGAAGTGAGCGCGGGCACCGTTAGATTCCACGCGATACACATCGTGGTCGGTATCCGCGCGGTGGGAAAGCAACGTCAGGTTAACGGCTGCATCATTCGCTCCGGCACCAAGGAAACGACGGTTGCGCCAACACCATGAGGCCGACACGCTGTAATGTTCCGCACGCCGCTCTGTTGCCGCCAATGCGAGAGGCGCGGTTCTCGGTGTCTCCGGCCGACCTACATGCTCCCACTGCATTACACGCGCCAATTGTTCCGCATTTGCGCCAATCGCGCCTACGACCGGTACAGACCAGCGCGCTGCGCCTGGATGGCGGAAGGGCGTTGCGCCCATGGCCTTTGCGGCAACAACAAAGGCGTCGAGCATTTGCACGCAAAACGCGCCTTCCGCAAGTGCGACAGGCCCGGCCGAGCTGTCGACGCTAACGATGCGTGGAGCCGACAGCGTCCATACCCGGCCCTTCCATCCTCGCCGCAACCTGGGCTCAATGACGCCGCCGTCTTGCAGCATTCTCAACGTGCGCCACGGTACTGCAGCGGCCTCCTGATCAGAGCGCCTGAGCAAGCTAACGATATTAGACTCATCCCATCCACTGGCACCATTCGCATAGATTACCTCAAGCAGCCATTCGAGGGCGTCATCGGCCTGGCCCCACGCAGGTGTATCCAGGGCGGGGCAGGTCACCTCTCTGCCGGATTCTAAGGCCAAACGATCCCAGTCGGCCAGCAGTGGTTGGCTGCGTCTCGCGCCACCCAGTTCATAATGAGGCGCCGCATGATTGACAAACTGCACATTCAGCCTCCAGTGCGGCTCGCGCTCTCCTACCGCAAGACGCGGCTCGATTACGCACGTTCCAGAGAGCGGGTGTTGTGCTGCAAGTCGAAGCCCGTCGGCTGCCGAGATGGTCAATTCGGGCTTGCCTGTCCAGGAAACAATGCGAACCTCTGATGTGTCTGATGCGATCTGCGGCAGAAAACCCGGAAGACCAAGCCAAGCCCCATTGACGCGGACACCATCTGATACTGCGGGCCGAAATAGCCCTACGTCCCCTGTCATCAATCCGCACCGAACGAGCTCGTCGCGAAGCTTCTCGGCGCTAATTGGATCAACGGTCAGACGCCAGTCTAAATATCGATCGACTCGTCCCATGCGACCTTGAGTGCGCGAAGCGATCTTGTTATGATAAGCGGCAAATACCAGCCCTCGACATTTCCCCAAGTCCGGCTCCGCAGTCCATCGACCCATGCCTGTTTGTTTGAAAAAAATCAGTCCGCGTGCCACGCTTGTGCCTAGGTTAGGGCTGTTCAAAACGAACCGATCGTCCAGTGCAGCAGCCAACGTCTTATAAGGACGAATCTCAACGTCGCCTTCGAGTTCGACGCTAAACTCTCGCTCATCGTCAACCGTCAGCGCAATCTCGATCTGCGCGAATGGCATGCTCTTGGACTGAGCCCCGGAGCGAACATGATTGATCAAGGCCCAGAAACGATGGTCAGCCAGCGCGCGTCGTTGCGAGTAATATGCCCTCTTGAAACTATCGAAGGCCTCGCTTAGTCCAACCGAAAAGCTTTTCTTATTTGAGTAATTCCAAAAGGCGTGGATAACAGCCGTTGGCTTGTTCAGATCTTGTATAGGTGTCGATGCAAGGACGCGACGCACGGTGCTGACGTCAGTCCGGTTGGGAAACGACAGTCGCAGTGTATAGCCGATATGCACCCAGTTACGGGGATGCTCCGGCAAGACAAGCCGTCTAACTGGGCGTCCCGCCAGCGATTGCTTATCCAGCCACGACGCAAGCTCTTCCCACATCAGTTTTACGCCGGCAAGATTATTGAATGCGTGCTTTACCTTCAGCCAGGCGGCAAGCTTCGAGCGAAACTGGTCGTTTTCATACTCATCTCCACCTAATAGACCAGCGACTAGGAGCGTCAACGCGAGCGGGACAAAGCAGTTGGGAACGTCTTGGGATGGATATTTGGAGGAGCCTTTCATCAAGACATCACACAAATAGTTCTGGTTGCGCAACAGGGTATTGCGAAACGCTTGTTCGACTTCAGCCGCGCAACTTGCGTCCATCCCGCAAGCAAGCGCGAGGGCAACTGGACTTACTTCTAAGGTGCGAATGTCGGTCGCGTCGCCGTCGACACCGACTGCAAGAAAGTGCCGCACCAAGATACGCTCCCACTCGTCAATGCTAAATGGGACTTTATGTTGAGCCTGCTTGCCGCCTAAGTTCATCATCCTACAATCGGCGCTTTATTTTTGACATCTGACGCTCAGCATTCACGCTGATTCTTTTGCGAGGCACGTAGAAGATGGGCGCTAACAGCTATTGTCAGCTAACAAAGACGATAGTATCAAATTACCAATGGAAACGCTATGTGATTTTTACAAGTATCGCAGGATAGACGAGGATGCGTTAACAAATTAACGCTCTATGAATTGTACCCGCACTTTGCTTGGTTTTTGCAACGGCGCAACACATGGCTAATAGGTACCCATGTTGCGGCAACACTAAAGCCGATGCGCTCGACTAAGCGGGATTATGAAACGCAAAAAGCCCAACCTGTAAAGGCTGGGCTTTTTTGCTTTGCTGCTTGTTCTGGCTCCCCGACCTGGACTCGAACCAGGGACCTGCGGATTAACAGTCCGTCGCTCTACCAACTGAGCTATCAGGGAAGTGAGGCCGTATTATATACGCCGGGTTTTCAGCTGTCCAGATTCTGCCTGGAAAAATTTCAGCGGTGCCCTACCCTGCTTTTCATAGGTAAATCAGCCCGGCACTTCCTGCGGGAGGTAGTCGAATACCAGCACCCGCGCCAGCCACGGTTTGAGCAGTTCGACAAAGGCCAGGTGGGCCGGATGGGTCAGGTAGACGTCGCGTGCGGCAGCGCCGTCGAAGGTCAGGGTGAAGCAGTCGCTGAAGCCGTCGTCGAGGCCCTCGGGGCTGACGTTTTCGCCCCACTCGAATTTCAGCACGCCGGGTACGCTGTCTTTAAGCAGGGAAAATTCGTACACCAGCTCGGCGTGTTTGGCGGGGGTAATGTCGCTGTTGAATTCGCACAGGACGATATGGCGCAAGGCGGCGGTGCAGGTCATGGTGGCTATCCTTCTCGTAACGTTCAGAAAGAGGATAGCGCAAATCGGCAAAGCGGGTTGAGGGCTGTAAAAGATGCTTGCCGTGAAAAGCAGCGCTGAAAATGAAAAAGCCACGTTTTTCAACGTGGCTTTCAAATTCTGGCTCCCCGACCTGGACTCGAACCAGGGACCTGCGGATTAACAGTCCGTCGCTCTACCAACTGAGCTATCAGGGAAAAGAGGCAATATTATATGTCGCTTATTTCGTATTTGCAAGACTTATTCAATACGACTTCTGCAACTTTCTACTGCCTTCGGTGCTGCTCTTGCAAGCAGCGCCGAAGAAGCAAGATCTTAAAGCACTTTGGCAATCGCGTCAATGACGATGTCGATATTGCGCGAATTCAATGCTGCCACGCAGATACGACCGGTGTCGACGGCGTAGATCGACTGCTCGCGCAGCGATGCCACTTGCTCTTTGCTCAGGCCGGAGTACGAGAACATGCCGATTTGCTGGCGCACGAATTCGAAGTCGTGGCCTGGCGCTTTTTCCTTCAGTTTTTCAACGAAGGCATTGCGCATTTCGCGGATGCGCACGCGCATGCCGGCCAGCTCTTCTTCCCACAGCTGGCGCAGTTCCGGGGTCGACAGCACGGTGGCGACGACCTTGCCGCCGTGCACTGGCGGGTTCGAGTAGTTGGTGCGCACCACGCGCTTCAGTTGCGACAGCAGGCGCGACGCTTCTTCCGCGCTCGATGCCACCACGCTCAGCGCGCCGACGCGCTCGCCATACAGCGAGAACGACTTCGAGAACGAGTTCGACACCAGCAGCGGGCCGCCGGCCTGGGCAAAGCGCAGCACCACGGCGCCATCTTCGGCGATGCCGTTGGCGAAGCCCTGGTAGGCCATGTCGAGGAACGGCACCAGGCCGCGCGAGGTCACTACGGTAATGATCTGGTCCCACTGGGCGACAGTCAGGTCGGCGCCAGTCGGGTTGTGGCAGCAGGCGTGCAGCACCACGATGGAGCCGGCCGGCATGTTATTCAGGCTGGCCAGCATGCCTTCGAAATTGACGCCATGGGTGGCGGCGTCGTAATAGGTGTAGTTGTTGACTACGAAACCGGCGCTTTCAAACAGCGCGCGGTGATTTTCCCAGCTCGGGTCACTGATATAGACCTGGGCACCGGGTGCGAAACGCTGCAGGAAGTCTGCGCCGATCTTCAGTGCGCCAGTGCCGCCGATGGCTTGCACGGTAACGGCACGACGCTCTTGAATCACGGCACTATCAGCCCCAAATACCAGTTCTTGTACCGCTTTGTCGTAAGCCGCAAGGCCTTCGATCGGCAGGTAGGTGCGTGGCGCGGCCTGTTCGATCAGGATCGCTTCAGCTTTGCGTACGCAAGCTAACAGAGGCACTTTGCCGTTGTCGTCATAATAAACGCCGACGCCGAGATTGATTTTAGCGGGATTCTGATCCGCGTTAAATGCTTCGGTGATACCCAGAATCGGGTCACGTGGGGCCATCTCGATGGCGCTAAACAGACTGGCAGAAACAGTTGGGTTCGTCATGATAAGATTGGATTCGATTGGAAGCAGGTTCACAGCGGAGTTGTTGACAGCGCCCAAATAACGTTAATACTGCTTCGGGGCCGCCAGCAGAGGTCTATTCTAACAAAGGTCTGATTCACATGCCCGATTTATCCAACGTCAACGACACCGAACCGACAGTCGTTACCTTCCCCGATTCGCCGTTCAAGCTGCATCAACCGTTCCTGCCGGCCGGCGACCAGCCGACAGCGATTGCGCAGTTGTCCGAAGGCATCAGTGACGGCCTGGCCTTCCAGACCCTGCTCGGTGTGACCGGTTCGGGCAAGACCTACACCATGGCCAACGTCATCGCGCGCATGGGCCGTCCGGCCATCATCTTCGCGCCGAACAAGACGCTGGCCGCGCAGCTGTACAGCGAGTTCCGCGACTTCTTCCCGCAAAACGCGGTCGAATACTTCGTCAGCTACTACGATTACTACCAGCCTGAAGCCTATGTGCCGCAGCGCGACCTGTTCATCGAGAAAGATTCCTCGATCAACGAACATATCGAGCAGATGCGCTTGTCGTGCACCAAGTCGCTGATGGAGCGGCGCGACGTGGTGATCGTGGCCACCGTCTCGGCCATCTACGGTATCGGTAATCCGAACGAATACCACCAGATGATTTTGACCTTGCGCGTGAAGGATAAAGTGAGCCAGCGCGACGTGATCGCGCGCCTGATCCAGATGCAGTACACGCGCAACGAAGTCGATTTCGGCCGTGGCACCTTCCGCGTGCGCGGCGACACCATCGACATCTTCCCGGCCGAACACGCCGAGCTGGCGGTGCGCCTGGAAATGTTCGACGACGAGATCGAATCGATCCAGCTGTTCGACCCGCTGACGGGCCGCGTGCGGCAGAAGATTCCGCGCTTTACCGTCTACCCCGGTTCGCACTACGTCACGCCGCGCTCGACCGTGCTGCGCGCCGTCGAAACCATCAAGGAAGAGTTGCGCGACCGCCTCGAATTCTTCCGCAAGGAAAACAAGCTGATCGAAGAACAGCGGCTGGAACAGCGCACGCGCTTCGACCTGGAAATGATGGCCGAGATCGGCTTTACCAAAGGCATCGAGAACTACTCGCGGCACCTTTCCGGCGCGCTGCCCGGCCAGCCGCCGCCGACCCTGGTCGACTACCTGCCGCCCGACGCCATCATGTTCCTCGACGAGTCGCACGTGCTGACGGGCCAGCTGAGCGCGATGTACAACGGCGACCGCTCGCGCAAGACCAACCTGGTCGACTACGGCTTCCGCCTGCCGTCGGCGCTCGACAACCGGCCCTTGAAATTCGAGGAATTCGAACAGAAGATGCGCCAGACAATTTTTGTCTCGGCCACGCCGGCCGAGTATGAAAGGCAGCATTCCGACCAAGTGGTGGAACAGGTGGTGCGCCCGACCGGGCTGGTCGACCCGCAGATCATCGTGCGCCCGGCCAGCAGCCAGGTCGACGACCTGATGTCGGAAATCGTCGATCGCATCAAGAAGGACGAGCGCGTGCTGGTCACCACCCTGACCAAGCGCATGTCCGAGCAGCTGACCGAATACCTGGGCGACCATGGCATCAAGGTGCGCTACCTGCACAGCGATATCGAAACCGTGGAACGCGTGGAGATCTTGCGCGACCTGCGCCTGGGCACGTTTGACGTGCTGGTCGGCATCAACCTGCTGCGCGAGGGCCTGGACTTGCCGGAAGTGTCACTGGTAGCCATTCTCGACGCCGACAAGGAAGGCTTTTTGCGTTCCGAACGCAGCCTGATCCAGACCATCGGCCGCGCCGCGCGCAACCTGAACGGCACCGCGATTTTGTATGGCGACCGCATCACCGATTCGATGCGCCGCGCGATTGACGAAACGGAACGCCGGCGCGCCAAGCAGATCGCCTTCAATACCGCCAACAACATTATCCCGATCGGCGTGAAGAAATCGATCCGCGAAATGATCGACGGCGTCTACAGCCCGCAGGAAGCGCGCGAAAACCTGCAGGTGGCGCAGGAAACGGCCAAGTTCGAAGCCATGAGCGAGAAACAGGTCAGCAAGGAAATCAAGCGCCTGGAAAAACTGATGGTCGACCACGCCAAGAACCTGGAATTCGAAAAGGCGGCGCAGGTGCGCGACCAGCTGCATATCCTCAAGCAGCAGCTGTTCGGCGCGCCAGGCACCGACAATGTGACGTCGATCCTGGGCAAATAATCGTCAACGATGGCTTCTATGTCTTCTTATTGGGCATCCGGCAAGGAATAATCAAGATCGTAGAAATGCTGGCCGGCCTCGATGCGTATCGCCATCGTGCCACGGATGCCGGTCAGTTGCCCGGTACCCGAATGCGGCACGATCACAATCGCCAGCTCCTGCCTGCCATCGGCCATGGTGCCGGCATGCTGCACCACGAAACTGCCCTGCCGGCCCTGCAACACGCCGGTGATGGCCTCGATCGCGACATAGCCGGCCGCGCCTTTGGTATCGGTGACGGCGCTGAGCATCTCGCCGCTGGCGGTGGCGGCCAGCTCGCCCGTATAAACCTTTTCCAGCAGCGTCCTTGCCAGCGCCGTGCGACCCGAGCGTTGCGGCGTGGCCGCCGGCGTCATGGTGACGCTGAAACTTCCCGAAACCCGTGTACTCATGCGATGATTTCCTTCCGTGAATGGCGCCGCGAAGGCGGGCGCCGCCGATTGACAATAGCAAACTGCGGCCAGAATCAGGCCCAGCATGGGTTTGCCTGCGCTGTACGATCTCATGATTCTATTTCCATCGATGCGAGAACACCAGCGTAACGCCACGCGAGAGAAATATATTGGATAAAGCCGACAGCGCCAGCAATTTGCTGGCCGATCTCAGGAGCACTCCCAAGGGTATCGTCGATCCGCACGCTGCGGCGCGCCGGATACGGCTGGCGACCCATGCGCCGGTCGCCGCGCTGGCGCCGTTCGTCGATTATTTCTGGATAGTTGAATGGGACATGCGCGGCCGCGCGATGGAGACGCAGCGCGTGCTGCCCTATCCGAATGCGCACCTGGTATTCGAAGCCGGCTGCACGGCGATTCATGGCGTGGTGCGCGGCGCCTACGACAAGCCTCTGGCAGGCGCCGGCAAGGTGCTGGGCGTGCGGTTTGCGCCGGGCGGTCTGCGCCCGTTCATCGGCCAGCCGCTATCCTCCTTCACCGACAGCACGCTGGCCGCCGATACCTTGCTGTCGATGCCCGCCAGCCAGGCCGAGACGCTGGTCTTGCAGCAGACCGATGACAGCGCGATGGTCGCGCAGGCACAATCGATGCTGCTGGCGGTGCTGCCGGACGTCGATGAAGCGGCCCTGCTGGCGGGCCGGCTGAGCGTTGCGATCGCGGCGCACGACGGCCCGGCCAGCGTGGCGCAGCTGTGTGAGCAGATGCAGATCAGCGAACGCCGCCTGCAGCGCCTGTTTGCCAATTACGTGGGGGTGCCGCCGAAATGGGTGATCCAGCGCTACCGGCTGCAAGAAGCGATCTGGCGCCTGGCGCAGCCCGATGCACCCGACCTGGCCAGCCTGGCGCAGGCCTTGGGCTTTTTTGACCAGGCCCATTTCAGCGGAAAGTTCACCGAACTGGTGGGCTGTACGCCACTCGACTATCGCCGCACGCAGCTGGCCAGGCCGGTCTGAGCTGCCGCCATATCCCTGAGATGTGCGCGGATAATCGCCGCGAAAAGCCGGCCCGTCATTGCATATCCAGCCGCTTGTACTGTAGCAGCGAATACAGCACGGCCACCGGCGCCCAGGCAATCGCCAGCACCAGCAGCAGCCATGCTGGCACGCTAGCGGCCAGCATGGCCAAGCCCAGCAGGCCGCTGCCGACCATCAGCCTGGCCGCCAGGCGGTGCGTCGCATGCCAGACGCGCTCGCTGGCCAAGGTCCACGGCGTGCGGATGCCCAGGTAAAAATTGCGGCGCACCTTGCCCATCGGATTACCGGCCAGCACCAGCATCACGAACAGCCCGGCCGGCACGGCCTTGTCGATCGGCACCGCCACGCCCATCGCGCTGGCCAGCACCAGTCCATGCACATAAGCCAGCAAAGCCAGCACGACCACAAAGCTGTAGTAAAAGGTCGGCGCGAATGGCTGCACCTCGTAGCTGCGCGGTGACAGCGATGGCAGCAGCAAGGCCAGCAGCATGATGAAGCCCATCAATCCCGGCCCCAGCAGCCACAGCACCTCGCGCGGCGCATAACCGTCTGCCTCGCCATGATAATTCCAGTGCACCGCCACCACTTCGGGCAGTTGCGGCCACAGATACGCAGTGGCCGCGCCGGCAGCCGCAATCATCAACAGGCAAATGGCAATAAAGCGCGTTTTCATCATTTGTTCTCCTTGTGGTCGGTAACGGTCAGGTCCAGCATCCAGGCCAGCACATCCTGCAGCACGGTGGTATTCAAGCCATACCAGATGGTCTGCCCTTCACGCCGGCGCGTGATCAGGTCGGCGTCAAACAGCACGGCAAAATGGTGCGACATGGTGGGTTTGCTCATGTCGAAGTGGCCAGCCAGGTCGCCGGCCGTCATCTCGCCGGCCCGCAGCAGCCGCAGGATCTCGCGCCGCGCGGGGTCGGCAATGGCCTTGAAGGCGCCGTTGGTGGCATTCATATTAAGTCATTCATCTAATTAGACAATTATCTAACTATAAGGCCAGATAAAACGCCGGTCAAGCGCCATGCGTTGACCGGCGTCGCACTGGCGGTACTGGGGGTTTAGCCGGCCACTTTCATATCCTCGACATGGGCGCGAATGATCGTCGCGAAATCCGCATCGGCCGTCAAGCCCAGCGCTTCGGCACGCTTGGTATCCCAGGCGCCGGGCCAGCTCCTGACGATGCGCTCCACCGCTGGGTCGGGCGCATGGCTGATGCGGGCCGTCACTTCGCTGCCGGCCACTTCTTCCAGCGCGGCGATCATCTGGCCCACGCTGACGGAAAGACCGGGCAGGTTGACGGTGCGGCTGGCGCCGAAGGCCTCGCCCGGCAACTCATGGCCGGCGATCAGCGAGGCGATCGCACCGCGCGGCGACAGCAGCCACAAACGCAAATCCGTGCCGACCGGGCAGACGGCAACTTCGCCATTCAACGGTTCGCGAATGATGCCGCTGGCGAACGACGACGCGGCCTTGTTCGGCTTGCCCGGACGCACGCTGATGGTTGGCAGGCGCAGCACGCGGCCGTCGACAAAGCCGCGGCGGCTGTAGTCGTTGAGCAGCAGTTCGCCGATGGCTTTTTGCGCGCCATATGACGATTGCGGGCTCAAGGCTGTGTTGTCCTGCACCACATCCGGCAACTGGCCGCCGTAGACCGCCACCGAGCTGGTAAACACCACTTTCGGTTTATGCCCCAGCTCGCGGCAGATATCGAGCAGCAGGCGCGAAGCGTCGAGGTTGATGCGCATGCCCAGCTCGAAATCGGCTTCGGCCTGGCCGCTGACGATGGCGGCCATGTGGAAGATCGAGCTTGTGCGCGCATCGATGGTGGCGCGCATGAGAAAGCCGTCGGCGATATCGCCGGTGACCACCGTGACGCGCGCATCGCCGAAGTCGTGCGCAGGCACCACGTCAACCAGCACCAGCTCGGTGATCGTCTGCAGCGTGCCTGCGCTGTCGGTCAGCTGGCCCTGGTCCAGCAACTGGCGCGCCAGGCGCTGGCCGAGAAAACCGGCGCCGCCGGTAACGAGTACTTTCATGTTCATGCTCCTTGTTTGTTGTTATAAGCGGCGAGCCAGCCGAGGCCATCCTCGGTGCGCCCGCGCGGACGGTATTCGCAGCCGATCCAGCCCTGGTAGCCCAGCTCGTCGAGCAGGCTGTACAGATACGGGTAATTGACTTCGCCGTCGTCTGGCTCATTGCGTGCCGGCACGCTGGCGATCTGCACATGGCCGATGCCGTCGAAGTTCTTCCTGAACGTCATGGCGATATCGCCTTCGACGATCTGCGTGTGGTAAAAATCCATCTGCACCTTGACGTTGGGCGCACCGGACTCTACCCGCAGCGCATGGCCCTGGGCCTGGGTGACGAGGAAATAGCCGGGCATGTCGCGCCCGTTAATCGGCTCGATCAAGAGCTCGATGCCATGCTCGCCGACGGCCTGCGCCGCGTACTGCAAGTTGGCCAGGTAGGTGGCGCGGCGCAGCGCCAGGTCGGCGCTACTGGGCACCAGCCCCGCCATCATGTGCACGCGCGGGGTGCCCAGCGCCAGCGCATACTCGATGGCGCGCGCCACCCCAAGCCGGAATTCTTCTTCGCGGCCGGGCAGCGAAGCGGTGCCGCGCTCGCCGGCCGCCCAGTCGCCGGGCGGGAGGTTGAACAGCACGTTTTGCAGGCCGTTTTCGCGCAGCCAGCCGGCCACTTCCTGCGGCGCGTAATCGTAAGGGAACAGAAATTCGACGCCCTTGAAGCCGGCCTTGGCCGCGGCGGCAAAGCGCTGCGGAAACGGCACTTCATTGAACATCATGGTGAGATTGGCGGCAAAGCGGGGCATGCGTGTCTCCTTGTAGTCTTATATGTCGAGTTTGAATGTGTGCTTCAGGTCGGCGATCTGCTCCGCGTCCAGCGGGCGGGTCGGCACATCGCGCAGCAGCAAAAACAGCTTGGCGGTTTCTTCGAGTTCCTCGGCCGCGTACACGGCCGCTTCCAGGGTCGTGCCCGACACCACCGGGCCGTGATTGGCCAGCAGCACGGCGCTATGCTTGCGCGCCATGGCGCCGATGGCGCCGGCCAGCGCCGGGTCGCCCGGGCGGTGATACGGCACCAGCGGCAAGCGCCCCACTTTCATCACAAAATACGGCGTCAGCGGCGGAATGCAATCGTCATGGTTCAGGCCGCACATGCACGAGACGGCCGCCGAATGGGTCGAGTGCAGATGCACGATGGCGCCGGCGCCGGCGCGCTCGTCATACATGGCGCGATGCAGGAACGCTTCTTTCGACGGCGGCGCACCACTGATCAAGTTGCCCTGCCAGTCCAGCTTGGAGAGCTGGGCCGGGTCGAGCCGGCCCAGGCTGGCGTTGGTGGGCGTCAGCAGCCAGCCGTCGTCCAGCCGCACGCTGAGGTTGCCGCTGCTGCCGGCCGTCAGGCCGCGCTCGTACAGCGACTTGCCGAATTCGACGATCTGTTCGCGCTGGCGCGATTCGTGGCTGCTCATGCCAGCACGTCCCAGGCCTTGGTAAAGAAGTCGACGCTGCCGAAGTTACCGGATTTCAGCGCCAGCGCCAGGGGTGCGCCGTCGGTCTCGCCAAGCGCAGGCAAGGCTTGCGTCCAGGGCACGCCGGGATCGATTTCGGGACCGATGCGCAGGCCCGCCACGCCCAGCGCCTTGACCACCGCGCCCGAGGTTTCGCCACCGGCCACGATCAGCTGGCCCACTCCCAGGCGCACCAGGCCCTGTGCGATGGCGGCCAGCGCTTCCTCGACCAGCGCGCCGGCCCGTTCCACGCCCAGCTGCGCCTGCACCGCGCGCACCGCGTCGGGGGTGGCGGTGGCATAGATCAATACCGGTCCCTGCACCAGATGGGCGCCGGCCCATGCCAGCGCCTTTTGCACCACACCATCGACCACCGCGCCGCCGGCCGCCAGCTGCAATGGATCGACATGGAAGGCCGGCGCCTGCTCGCGCAAGTGCGCCACCTGCTGCTGCGTGGCCACCGAGCAACTGCCCGAGATCACCGCGCGAAAGCCCGACGGCGGCGCCAGCTTGCCGGCCTGGCCGCTGACGAGCGGCGCCAACTGGCCGCGCTGGCGGAAGTTCTGCGGCAAGCCCAGCGCGATGCCGGAGCCGCCGGTGATCAGTTTCAAGTCGGCACAGGCTGCGCCGATCGCTTCCAGGTCGCGGTTCGAGACGGCGTCGACCACGGCAAAATGGCAGCCCTGGCCGCGCAAATCGGTAAAACGCTGGGCGATGGCGGCGGCGCCCTTTTCCACCACGGCAAAGTCGGCCAGGCCCACTTTGGCTTGCACCTGCTGCTGCAGCACGCGCACCAGGTTCGAGTCCGTCATCGGCGTCAATGGATGGTCGCGCATGCCCGATTCCGCCAGCGGCACGTCGCCGACAAACAGATTGCCCTTGTAGATGGTGCGGCCATTGGCGGGAAACGCCGGACAGGCGATGGTGAAATCGGTATCGAGCGCCTGCATCAACGCCTCGGCCACCGGGCCGATATTGCCGCGTGGCGTGGAGTCGAAGGTGGAGCAGTATTTGAAATAGAACTGCTTGCAGCCGGCCTGCTGCAGCCAGCGCAAGGCCGCCAGCGATTCGGCCACGGCTTCCTCGGGCGCATTGGTGCGCGACTTGAGCGCGATCACCACCGCATCGACATCGTCAGGCGGCGGGCCTTGCGGCACGCCGATCAGTTGCACCGTGCGCATGCCAGCCTTGACCAGCATGCCGGCCAGGTCGGTGCCACCGGTGAAATCGTCGGCGATACATCCCAGTAATACAGTCATGGTGTGTCCTTGTTTTATTCAGTAACGCTTTTTGCCGGCAAGGTGATGCCGGGGAACAGCTTGATCACGGCCGAGTCGTCCTCGCCGCCAAAGCCGGCCGCCGAGGCCTGCATGAACATCTGGTGCGCGGTGGCCGACAAGGGCAGCGGGAACACGCTTTTTTTCGCGTAGTCGAGCACGATGCCGAGGTCTTTCACGAAAATGTTCACGCTTGATAACGGCGTGTAGTCGCCGTTCAGTATATGCGGCACGCGGTTCTGGAACATCCACGAGCTGCCGGCGCTGTTCGAGATCACCTCATACAGCGCGTCCGCATCGCAGCCGGCACGCAGGCCCAGCGCCATCGCTTCGGCGGCGGCGGCGATATGCACGCCGGCCAGCAACTGGTTGATCATCTTGACCTTCGAGCCCTGCCCCGGCTGTTCGCCGAGGCGATACAGCTTGGTGCAGATGGCGCCGAAGATGCCCGCACAGGATTCGAACGCATCGGGCGCGCCGGCCGCCATCACCGACATTTCGCCCGACGCCGCCTTGGCCGCGCCACCGGAAATCGGCGCATCGATCAAGCGCAGGCCCATCGCCGCCAGCCGCGCACCCAGCGCTTCGGCAAACTCGGGCGCCACGGTGGCGCAGGCGATCACCACGCTGCCCGGCGCCAGCCTGGCAGCTGCGCCATGTTCGCCAAACAGCACGCTTTCCGTTTGCTGCGCATTGACCACCACGATCAGCAAGGCTTGTACTTGCGCGGCCAGCGCGGCCGGCGACTGCGCCGCATGGGCGCCAGCATCGACCAGTTTCTGTACGATTTCAGGCCGCACATCGCAGGCATGCACTTCAAAGCCGGCGCGCAGCAGCGACTGCGCAATGCCCATGCCCATGGCGCCAAGGCCTACCACACCCACTTTTTCGATTGTTGCTGTCATTGTTTTTACTCCACTTGTTTATTTGTTCACCAGCTTGGCCGGCACCCGCATGATGATGATCGCGCCGATCACCAGGATGCCGGCCAGCAGGTAGATGGCGATATCGGTCGATTGGGTCAGGTCCTTGATCGAGCCGATCATGTAGGGTGCGGCAAAGCCGGCCAGGTTGCCCACCGAGTTGATGGCGGCGATGCCGGCGGCGGCCGAAACGCCGCCCAGGAACGCGGTCGGCAGGCTCCAGAACATCGGCGAAGCGGCCAGGATGCCGCCGGCGGCGATCGTCAGGAAGAAGATTGCCCAGCCGGTGTTGTCGGCGCCGGCCAGTGCGCTGCAGACGATGGCGGCGGCGCCCACTACCAGCGGGATCGCCATGTGCCAGCGGCGTTCGCGGTATCTGTCCGAGCTGCGGCCCAGGAGAATCATCGAGGCCACCGCCACCGAATACGGAATCGCCGTAAACAGGCCGATGTTGAGCACACCCGTCACGCCGGCCGCCTTGATCAGGCTGGGCAGCCAGAAGGTCAGAGAATACTGGCCCATCACGCAGCAGAAATAAATCAGCGCCATCAGCCAGATGCGCGGATCGGCAAACATGGCGCGGATCGACGGATGCGATACCTTGCCCTTCGCTTCCGTCTCGATACGCTGTTCGAGGATGACTTTTTCGTCTTCCGTCAGCCATTTGGCGGCGCGGATGCTGTTGTCCAGGTACAGCAGCACGGCGATGCCCATGATCACGGCCGGGATCGCTTCGAGCACGAACATCCATTGCCAGCCGGTATAGCCATACACGCCGGCAAAGGTTTCCATGATCCAGCCCGACAATGGTCCGCCGATCAGGCCAGCAATGGGAATGGCCGCCATGAAGGTGCAGACCATGCGTGCGCGGCGCTCGGATGGATACCAGTAGGTAAGATAAAGAATAATGCCGGGAAAGAAGCCCGCCTCGGCCACGCCCAGCAGGAAACGCATGATGTAGAACATGGTCGGCGTGGTGACGAACATGAAGGCGCCGGAAATGATGGCCCAGGTGATCATGATGCGGGCGATCCAGACCCGCGCGCCGATCTTGTGCAGCATCACGTTGCTGGGCACCTCGAACAGGAAATAGCCGAGGAAGAACACGCCAGCACCCAAGCCATACACGGTTTCGGAAAATTGCAGATCGGCCAGCATCTGCAGCTTGGCGAAGCCCACGTTGACGCGGTCGAGATAAGCGACGATGTAGCAGACCATCAGGAAGGGAATGATGCGCCAGGTGACCTTGCGGTACACGGCGTCATCGATGGATTTTTGCGCTGCGGCGGCGCCAGCCGGCAGGCCCGGCTGTGCTTGGGATAGTTCCATGCGTGTCTCCTGATTGAGATGAACGACCTTGCCTGATTTTTGTAGTCCACCGCAGGTGGCTGGCAAGTTGTCTATAATTTGTATGGCTGTATATTATGTGTGTGTTTTATGGGTGTCAAGCTGTATGTTTCATATAATGTCAGGCAAGCACTTTCAAGCCCGCCCGATTTTCTACCGCCAGCACAAGGACACGCCGATGGACCGCTCGTTCAGTTTTACCCTGCCCGCCCCCGAACCGGCCGCCGGCAGCTTTGCCGCCGGCACCCTGGGCGCGCGGGTGGCGGCACGGCTGCGCCAGCAGATCCAGAACGACGGCCTGGCGGGCGGCACGCGATTGCCCTCGGAGCAGGCGATGGCCAGCCATTTCGGCGTCAGCCGCACGGTGCTGCGCGAAGCGATCGCCGTGCTGCAGGCCGACGGCGTGGTGGCCACGCGCAAGGGCAGCGGCACGTTTGTGTGCGCCCAGGATGGTTTGAAAAGTGGTGAACGTGGCGATGCCCTGACGGAGCAGTCGGTGCAATCGCTGCTGAACCTGATCGAAGTGCGCCAGGGCCTGGAAGCGGAGATCGCCGCACTGGCGGCCGTGCGCCGCACGCCGGGCCAGCTGGCCGAAATAGAACACGCACTGCGGCGCATCGAGGAAGCGGTGGCCAACGGCGTCGACGGCGTCGAGGAAGACGTGCGGCTGCACCTGTGCATTGCCGAAGCGACGGGCAACCCCTACTGGCCGAAATTCGTCGCCATGTTCGCCGACCCGATCCGCTCGGCCGTGAAGGTGACGCGCGCCAACGAAGCGCGGCGCGCCGATTTTTCAGTCGAGGTGCGCTGCGAACATGAAAAAATCGTCCAGGCGATTGCCGCCGGCGACCCGCAGGCGGCGCGCCAGGCGGCGATGGAGCACATGCAGCACGCGGCCGAACGGGTGCGCCTGGCCGACCGCGAATTCTGGCGCGGCGACGGCGGCGCGCTGGCGCGTAAATTGGGGCGCGACCCCATCATGCAGAAATAAGGCTTGCGCCAGGTCAGGCGCGCGCCGTATGAAAGGTCAGCGCGTAGCCGTCGGGGTCGCTGGCCACAAAGAAGCGCCCAAAAGGGCCGTCTGCCGGCGGTGCGAGGATCACGCCACCGCGCTGGACGATCAGGTCGTGCAGCGCATCGGCGTCCAGGCACGCGATCCACAGCACCATGCCCACGCCGAGCGGCCCGGTTTCGGGCAGCGCACGCAGCGGCTCTCTCAGCGCCAGGGCTATCGGCTCGGTCCTGAAAATGACGGCGCCCGGCGGGCAGTGCGCCGAGGCTTCGAAGCCGAAGGTCTCGATATAGAACTTGCGCGATGCAGCAAGGTCGCGCACTTGCAAGGCGATGAAATCGGGGCCGAGCGGGCTTGTCATGGTAGCTCCTGTAAAGTAATATAAGGTCACTGATATTAATATAAGGCTACTGATATGTCAACGGAAAAGCTGGCGCCGCGGCGCGGCGCCGACTGGATCGGCTACAACCTGAAAATCACGCAGCATCGATTGCGGCAACGCCTCGATGCCGAGCTTGGGCGGGTAGGCATCACGGCGCCGCAAAATGCGGTGTTGCTGGCCGTGGCCGGCAATCCGCGCATCTCGAATGCCGAGCTGGCGCGCGCGGCGTTCGTCACGCCGCAGACCATGCAGGCGATTCTCGTCAATCTGGACCGCGCCGGCCTGATCGCGCGCAGCCCGCATCCTGAGCACGGCCGCGTCATCATGACCGAGCTGACGGCGGCCGGCCAGCAGGCCGTGCTCGATGGCGCAAAAGCCGCCGACGCGGTGGAGCGGCAAATGCTCTCCAGGCTCTCAAGCGACGAGGCGCGGCTGCTGTGCGAGCTGCTCAAGCGCTGTGCGGCCGCCCTGGACGAATAGCACCAGCAACGCTCACGCCGGCCGCTTTTGCCTGGCGATGCTGGCCACCAGCATCTCGAACAGGGTGCGTGAGGCCGGCGGCATCGCGTGCTGGTGCTTGCTGATCAGTCCCAGCGTGCGTTTCACGGCAGGGTTGACCAGCGGCACGCCGACCACCATGCTTTGCCGTTCCGGCAGGATCGACAGCGCCGGCACCGCCGCCACGCCCAGGCCCGACTCCACCAGCGCCAGCACGCCCGACACATGGTTGATCTCGCACGAGATCCACGGATGCTTTTCCACGCCGGACAGCGCGGCATCGAGCACGCTGCGGTTGCCGCTCGACTTGGCCACCGCGATATAGCGTTCATTGACGGTATCTTTCCAACTGAGCTTCTTGCGTTTGGCCAGCGGATGGTCGTGCCGCATCGCCAGCACATAGCTCTCGACATAGATCGGCTGGAAATGGATCTCGGGATTTTCCGCGCCGGTAAAACAGATGCCGAAATCCGCCTCGCCGGCCAGTACCAGGTTGAGCACATCCTGCGCGCTTTCATCATGCACGCGTACGCGAATTTTCGGAAACTGCGTGCTGAAGCGCTTGAGCACGTCGGGCAAAAAATGCCACACGGCCGACGGCACGCAGGCAAACGTCACCGTACCGGTGCGGTGCGCGGCAAGGTCGGCCACCCCCAGCACGGCGTCTTCCAGGCCATTGAGCGCATCGCGCACATTGACCAGGAACACTTGCCCGATATTGGTCAGCTGCACGCGGCGGGTGGTGCGTTCGAACAGCCTGACCCCCAGCGCATCTTCCAGCTTTTCAATCCGGCGGCTCAGCGCCGGCTGCGAGATGAAAAGATCGGCGGCGGCCTGTCGAAAGCTGCTGCGTTCGGCCACGGCGACAAAGGCCTGCAGATCGTGGAGATCGTAATTGATGCGCTGCATGCATTAATCCCTGGATAAATTGCAATTATCAAATTATGCCACTTCAACGATGATGGGCCATTCATCATCGGAGGAGACAAGATGTTTCAACACAAGCTGGTGCGGCGCTCCGCACCCATGTTGGCTGGCCTGATGCTGCTTGCCGCCGGCGCAGCGCACGCCGCCGACATTCGCGTGGTCAGCTCGGGCGGCTTCGCCCAGGCCTACAGGAACCTGGCACCCGCCTGGGAGCGCGCCAGCGGCGACCATCTGCTGTCCGAATGGGGACCGTCGATGGGCGCCACCAAAAATGCGATCCCGGCGCGGCTGGCGCGCGGCGAGCAGATCGACGTCGTCATCATGGTCGGCGATGCGCTCGACAAGCTGATGCAGGAAGGCCGCCTGGTCCCCGGCAGCAAGGTGGTGCTGGCCAATTCGCCGATTGCCTGCGCGGTGCGCCACGGCGCGGCCAAACCCGACATCAGCACCACCGAGGGCCTGCGCAGCGCCTTCCTGAAGGCGAACAAGGTGGCTTATTCCGACAGCGCCAGCGGCGAATACATCGAGAAGCAGCTGATGGACAAGCTGCAGATCACCGGGCAGATGCAGGGCAAGGCGGCGAAAATTCCCGCCACGCCGGTCGGCGAAATCATCGCCCACGGCCAGGCCGATTTCGGCTGCCAGCAGCGCAGCGAACTGATGCCGGTCGAAGGCATTGATATCGTCGGCCTGCTGCCGGCGCAGGTGCAGCTGATGACCGAGTTTTCAGCCGCGCTGGTGAAGGGCGCCAGCCAGCCGGAAGCCGGACGCGCCCTGCTGCGCTTCCTTGCCGCGCCAGCCAGCGCCGGCGCGATCGAGGCCACCGGCCTGCTGCCGGCAGCGACAGCAAGCACGGCAACCACGCACTGACCACGCCCCTTCACTATTGATCATCAGGTAAATCATGGCCACTTCATCCACCGCCACACCCGACATCGCGTCGGTAGCGCAGCAAGAACCGCAGCGCACTCCTTCGCGCATCGGCACCGTCATCCGGGTGACGAGCGGGAACTTCATCGAAATGTACGATTTTTTCCTGTTCGGCTTTTACGCGACGTATATTTCCAGGGCGTTCTTCCCCGCCACCAGCGAATTCGCCGGACTCATGATGACCTTCGCCACCTTCGGCGCAGGGTTTTTCATGCGCCCGCTGGGCGCCATCCTGCTTGGCAGTTATATTGACCGCATCGGCCGGCGCAAGGGCCTGGTGCTGACCCTGGCCATCATGGCTTCCGGCACGGCGCTGATCGCCTTCGTGCCAGGTTACGCCACCATCGGCCTGCTGGCGCCGTTCCTGGTGCTGATCGGGCGCCTGCTGCAGGGCTTTTCCGCCGGCGTCGAGCTGGGCGGCGTGTCGGTGTATCTGTCCGAGATGGCGACACCCGGCAACAAGGGTTTTTATGTCAGCTGGCAGTCGGCCAGCCAGCAGGTGGCCGTGATTTTCTCGGCCGCGCTGGGCTACTTCCTGAACCAGACGCTGAGCCCTGCCTTCATCGCCGACTGGGGCTGGCGCATTCCTTTTTTCATCGGCTGCTCGATCATCCCGGTGGTGTTCTATATCCGCAGCTCACTGCAGGAAACCGAGGCCTACCTGGCGCGCAAGTCGCATCCGACCTTCCGCCAGATGCTCAAGACCATCAGCCTGAACTGGCCGCTGGTGGTCACCGGCGCGATGCTGATCGTGCTGACGACGGTGGCGTTCTACCTGATCACCGTCTACACGCCGACCTTCGGCAAGAGCGTGCTCAAACTGAGCACCGAAGACAGCCTGCTCGTCACGCTGTGCATCGGCCTGTCGAACTTCATCTGGCTGCCGGTGATGGGCGCGCTGTCCGACCGCATCGGCCGCTGGCCCATCATGGCGGCATGCGCGGCGCTGACCATGCTGACCGCGTATCCGTCGCTGTCGTGGCTGGTCAACCATCCCAGCTTCGACCATATGCTGATGGTCGAGCTGTGGCTGTCTTTCCTGTACGGCAGCTACAACGGCGCCACCATTGTCGCGCTGACCGAAATCATCCCGGCCAGCGTGCGCACCACCGGCTTTTCGCTGGCCTACAGCCTGGCCACCGCGCTGTTCGGCGGCCTGACGCCGCTGGTGTCGACCCTGCTGATCGAGAGCACCGGCGACAAGGCGGCGCCAGGCTACTGGATGGCCGGCGCCGGCGCCATCAGCCTGCTGGCCACGTGGCTGATCTATCGCGGCATCGTCAGGGAGCGCCATCCGGTCGTCGCCTGACGCGCCGCATCCAGCGATACGCTCCCCGCCTTTTGGGGGATGGCAAGAAAATAGTCCTCTGATAGTCTTCCCGGACAAAGTTTCCATACGGAAATAAATTAAAAGGGATAACAATCATGACTATCACACGACATCGCAGGCGCGGCCTGCGACCGGTATTTGCGCTGGCTCTGGCCACGGCCCTGCTGCTGGGCGCCTGTGGCGGAGACGGTACCAGCACGGCGTCGCCCGCCCTCGCCGCGTCGCTGACGGTGAACGCGCCAGCAACAGTGCTGCAACTGCCGCTGGAGGTACTGGGCAACGGCTCGCCGGGCCAGCCGGTGATCGCGGAAGCGGCATTGGGCGTGGCCAGTGGCAAGTTGCCCGACGTGGCACAACTATGGTTCCAGTGCCACCGCTGCGGCTTTTACGGCGCGCCAGAGTTCGAGGCCGCCAGCGAACTGCCGGTCAAGGTCAAGGCTAGCGTGCGCATCCTCGGTGGCGTGGCGGACGCCGACGCGGCCGGCGTGCCATGGATCGACATCACCGACGCCAACGTCACCCTGGCCGACGACGAACGCCTGCATGGCGGCCTGAACGGCGGCATGTACACCACCCGCATCACCGTCGCGCTGGACGCCGCCACGCGCGCCCGCCTGGTGGCTTTGCCGGGGCGCAACCGGGTGCAGTTCCGCTTCAACGGCACCGATGGCGAATCGAACGGCTACCGCGTGCTCGACGTGCAACTGCGCGATGGCGCCGCAACAGACATCGGCAGCAATACCATCGAACGTTTCGATCCGGCCAGCGAGCGCACGCCGGCGGCCATCGCCGCCATCGATCCGGATGATGCCAAGGCCGGCAAGGAATTGTGGTACGGCCATGGCGTGCTGTCGAAGTCGTCCATCGTGGCGCGCAAACTGCAAGCCGCCTGCGCTTCCTGCCATGCGGAAAACGGGCGCGACCTGCAATACTTCAACTATTCGAACAATGCCATCGTGCAGCGCAGCCGCTTCCATGGCCTGAGCGACACGCAGGGCAACCAGCTGGTGGCCTTCCTGCGCTCGAGCCTGAACGAGGTGCCGTATGTGGCCAGGGCGCGGCCATGGAATCCACCGTACCAGCCCGGCCCCGGCCTCGATTGCCACACGGCCGACTGCGCCACCGCCTGGTCGGCCGGCGCCGGCCTGGAAGCCGTGCTCAGTTCGCCTGCCGATGCGCTCAAGGCCCTGTTCGGCAAAGATGTTACACAGCCGCTGTCGATCTCGCAGGCCGACGTCGACGCCGTCATGAATCCGAACGCCACCCTGAATGCGCGTGAAATCCCGGTCGCGCTGCAGTTCCCCGACTGGAACGCCTGGCTGCCGACCATCCACCCGCTCGACGTGTGGCCGACCAGGGCCGACGGCTCCGGCTTTGCCAACGGCGCGGCCTTTCCGGGCCAGGGCATGAAGAACCCGAACGGCAAATACCTGGAACTGATCAGCTGGCTGACGGCGCACAAGAATCCGAACGGCAACATGGCCGACTGGAGCCATTTGACGCCGGACCAGCGCGCGCAGATCATGGACATGTTCTATATCTCGGGCTGGGAAGGCTATAACTACCTTGGTGGCGGGCGCGGCAATCATATTGCGAACAACGGCCAGTTCGGCGCGCAGGTCGGTGCCGCCAACCTGCAGCAACTGGCGGCCGCCAGCACCACGCAGGCCGGCCCGGCCAACGCCTTCGGCACGAATGCCTTTATCGAGCGCGCGGTAGCGAGCATGCTGCACTGGACCAGCGTCAAGCAGTGGGAGCTGGCGCAGGACTTTGCGCTCGAAGGCAATCAGCAATGGTTTATCGGCGAGAAAGACAAAACCACCGGCGCCTGGAAGGGCCGCGGCGAAGCGCACGGCTGGCCGTTCAATACCGTCAGCCTGTTCTTCCTGGCGCCGCACATGGTGTACCAGGAAGACAAGGACGCCAATGGCAGGATCACGCGCGAATGGGTGACGGCGTGGGAAACGAACAATATCGTCGGCTCCTACTACCGCAGCAACCAGTGGTACCAGCTGCAGATGACGGTCAATCCGGGCGGCCAGAGCGGCTGGGTCAATTACCCGATGGACTGGCCTTACCTGACCGCGTTCGACGACTATATCGCCCAGCTGGTCGGCGACGCCACGCCAGCGGCGCGCTCGGCGCAAAGCGCGCACGTGGTGCGCCTGCTGCAGGCGCGCATCAAGTCGGCCCAGTACGTCAACAACGACATCGTGCTGTATGACCCGAACCAGCCGGACCTGGTGGCCAATGACGGCCGCTACGGCCGCGCGCAAGTGCTCAAGCACCTCGACATCGTCAACTACCTCGACAAGTCGGTGCCGGAAGGCGTGGCGCGCAACCGTTTCCATTTCCTCGACGAAATGGGCGACGACATGTATGTCAAGGTGATCAACGGCGGCATCGCGATGTTCAATACGCTCTACACCAGCCAGCCTGTCGCCAGCTGGCGCCGCTGCGATCCAAACAACACCATGCTGGGCGACGCCGAAAACGTCTCGGGCTTTCGCTACTGCCTCGACAGCAGCAAGCAGCCGCTGGGCATCCGCGCCGACGGGTCGCGCTACATGAACTGGAACCAGTACACCCAGATCACCACCGAGCAGGAACAGCAGTATGGCCAGTGGAAAGCAGCGCAACTGGGTGCCGAACCGACGCGCCTGAAAGCGTGGCGTGACTGGACCGACAAGGTCTGGCCATAAGGAGTATCAAGGCCAGGCTGGCCGGCGCATCTGGAACCGGCTGTCCTGGCCAATCTCGAAATAATCGGCCGGCCCGCCACCGCGCAAGATCGGTGCGGCGGCGGCCGTGTCGTACACGCCGTCCTTCAGCAGATGGCGCGCGATATGCACGCCCACCACCTCGCCCAGCACCAGCCAGCTGCCGACGCCATCGCCGTTGAGGCCCTGCAGTTCGATGATCTGCGTGCGCCGACATTCGAAGGCCACCGGGCTTTCGGCCACACGCGGCACCTGCACCATGCGCGAGGCGAGCGGCGTCAGGCCGGCCAGCGCGAATTCATCGACCTCGGGCGGCGCCGGCGCGCAGCTGGCGTTCATTGCCTCGGCCAGCGGCCGCGTGGCCAGGTTCCAAACGAATTCGCCGTTCTCTTCGATATTGCGCAAAGTGTCCTTGCGGCCAATGCTGGCAAAGCCGATCAGCGGCGGCGTGTAGTTGAAGGCATTGAAAAAACTGTAGGGCGCCAGGTTCAGCACGCCGGCGCTGCTGCGGGTGGCGATCCAGCCGATCGGCCGCGGCCCGACTATCGCGTTGAACGGGTCGTGCGGCAGACCGTGGCCTTGGGCGGGTTCATAAAAATGGATGTTGTTGCTCATGCGTGTTCCTGTGGTCTGTGGTGGAAGGCCCGAATGGCAGCTTAACAAAATCATCGCCAGGGCGCATATTGCGCTACCTTCGGGCGCGCCATCCGCATACCGTGCGAAAGCTGTTTACAGCATTGTTGCAAATTTGCATACTGGTGGCACCTTACTCATGGGAAACATGAACAGATGAGCACCATGCTTGCGCAGCACCATTTTGTTTTGCAGCAACGCCGTCCAGGCTGGGCCATCGCCGCCGTGGCGCTCTTGCATCTGGCGCTGTTCTGGGCGGTCACTCGGCCAGTGCGGGAAAGCGAGGAACACGACCAAAGAGTCTGGATACAGCTGCTGCAACCACCGCACCTCGCCACTGTACCGTCTGCGCCGCCGGCCAAACCCTCGCGCGTGCCGGCAAACCCGCCAGCGAGGCAGGAGAAGCCCTCAGCCAGACCAGTGACTGCCGCGCCAGCCAGCGCGCCAGGCGATACCCTGGCCGCCGAACCGGTGCCGGCAGCGCCTACGCCAGAAGCCCTCCCGCTGGCGGAACGGGCCCTGCAAGCCGTTGGCGCCATCGACCGCCAGCTGCGCGCCGAGCATCCGCAGGAATTCCTCAAGCCTGCCGATACGCCGCAGACACGGCTGGCAAAAGGGTTTTCCGAAGCGCACGCTGCCGTCAAGCCGAAGTGGCATGAAGCGGCCCGCATCGAACTGTGGAGCGCACCGAACGACCCCAAGCGCATCTACCGCGTCATCACGGCAACCGGCGAATACTGCATCTATCTGCCCGACAAGGGCAGCATGACGCTGAACCTCAGCGCCAGGTCCGGTTATGCCGGTTTTGGCGAGGGCACGGCGGCGCCGTGTCCGATACGGTTTTAGCGCACCGTGGCCAGGTCAGCCAAATACCGGCCTGAAAAAACTGCGTTCGTAGCTGACGATGCAGCGCGTCTCTTCGGCGTAGCGAAACGCCGCCTGGCATTCTGCGTCCTGCAGCGAGTCGATGCGATATTGTTCGTACAGCGCCAGGCTCGGAAAAGAAAACATCGCCAAGGCCACATTGCTGGCGCCTTCAGACGGCAGGAAATAGCCGTGATGCTGGCCGCCAAAACGCTCGACCAGCGGTATCCAGAGCTTGCCATAGGCTTCGAATTCTTTCAGCTTGTATGGGTCGATGACATAACGCAGATAGCAGGTGATCATATTGTTTCCTCATTCAGTTTCAACTCCACCAGCGCACCCTTTTCCCACGAGCCAATCGCCACCAAAGGCGTGCCCGGCAGGAACGCCAGCGCGCACGGGTAGATGAACGGCAGCTCGTGTCGCAGCGCCAGTCCCGGCCAGCCGTAAAACTCCAGCTTGCCCTTGCCGATGCGCCCTGCTGTGCTGCCGTCGGGCGACCAGCACAGTGCGTTGCCGGTGCCGCCGCCCTGCCCGACCGGCGTACTGGCCAGCAGCTTGCCATCGGCCAGCGCAAACACCGACAACCGTTCAACGCCATCGGCGCGGTGCAGCGCGGCCAGGTATTGCCCATCTGGCGAGGCGGCGATTGAACTCAAGCCGGCAAGCGACACGACGACACGCCCCCCTCCCGCCGTCAAAGGCCAGTCCCATGCGGTAACGTAATCGGGTGGCTGCACTTGGCCTTCTGCCACCGATTTAACGCCATGCAGTACCAGCAGGCGCTGGCTGGCGTCCACGGCATACGCGCCGCGCAGCATTTCGCCCGGGTGCTCCTGCGCAAACATGACTTTGCCGGTGGCGGCCTCGCGCACTTGCAGGCGGCCATTCCAGCCGCCGTCGGCGATGTATTGTCCGCACGGCGACCAGGCCGGGCCGCTGCCTTCGCCATCCTTCTTGTTGCGAAAGTTGACGATCATGTCGCCCGATGCGGCGTCGACTACTGCCAGCAGGCCGGTAGTGCTTTTCACCGCCAGTTGGCTGCCGTCGGGCGAAAACGCCATCGCCGAACAGTGCGGCACCGGCTTGCAGCGCCACAGCTTCTGGCGCGCCGCAACGTCCCAGAAAATCAGGTCGCGGCCGAGCACCGCCAGGCGCGTGCCATCGGGAGAGAATTGCACGCTATAGGCACAGCCCAGGTTCAACGCTTTCATGGGCGATCCAGGCGATATACGACGCAGTCTTCGTCATAGTGTTTTTCCATGCCGGTGTAGCGCATGCCCAAGCGCGTCATGACCTTGATCGAGGCGGCGTTGTCAGGGTGGGCCACGGCGACCACAAACGGCGCGCCAACCACCTTGAACGCATGCGCGAAGATGGCATTGGCCGCTTCGCTGGCGTAACCCTGGCCCCAGCCCGCGCGCGCCAGGCGCCAGCCAATTTCGTGCGGCTCCGTCTTGTCACCGTCGAGATGCTGCAAGCAAGCCAGGCCGACCAGCACCTCATCTTCGGTACGGATCAAGGCCCACCACGAATATCCCCACTCGGCCCAGCGCCCCATGATGCGGGCAACGGCGGCGCGCGTGTGTTCTTCGGTCTCCGGCTGGCCGGCATTGAGGTAAGTCATCACTTCGCTATCCGAGTTCATGGCGTGCATGGCCTCGTAATGTCGCTCGGTGACGGGTTCGAGGCGCAGGCGCGCCGTGTGCAGGATGGTCATGCGCAATTCCTTCAAACGAAAAAAAAGACGATACACGATCGTCTTTTTTCTGCCAACGCGCAAGTGCTTACTTGCCCGTTTCGCCTTTCTTGATCCACGCCGCCAGCTGGTGCGGACGCAGGCCGTCGTAGTCTTCGAACGGCTGGTGTATCCACGGGTTGTGCGGCAGCTCTTCCAGGAAGTAGTCGGGACGCACGACGGAGCAGCCTTTCAGCCAGATCACGGCCGATTTGACTTCGGTCACGCCTGGGAAATTGTCCTTCAGGTGGCGCGTGACTTTGTCGAGCGTCACGCCCGAGTCGGCCAGGTCATCGACCAGCAGGATGCGGCCGGCCAGCGGGCCCTTGGTCATGGTCATGTACTTGGCGATATCGAGGTCGCCCTGGGTGGTGCCCTTGTCTTCGCGGTACGAGCTGGTCGACAGGATCGCCAGTGGCAGGTCGAAAATGCGCGAGAACACGTCGCCGGGGCGCACGCCGCCGCGCGCCAGGCACAGCACCTGGTCAAACTTCCAGCCCGATTCGTGGACCTTGAGCGCCAGGCGCTCGATCAGGCGGTGGTATTCTTCCCAGTTCACCCACAGGTGCTGGTCATTGCTTTGTGGCGTAGTCATGATGTTCTGTCTTTATGCTTGCTTGAAAAAATCCGCCTTGCGGCGGATTGGGGTGCTACGCGTTTATTCGAACGGGTGGCGCAGGACGATGGTTTCTTCGCGATCCGGACCGGTCGAGACCATGTCGACCGGCACGCCGACCAGCTCTTCGATGCGCTTGATGTAAGCGCGCGCTGTCGCCGGCAGGGCCGCCAGCGATTTCGCGCCGACCGTGCTTTCGGTCCAGCCTGGCATTTCTTCGTACACCGGCACGCAGCGGGCCGCTTCTTCGGCGCCCGACGGGAAGATGTCGACCGAGACGCCATCGATGGTGTAGCCGGTGCACAGCTTCAGCGTTTCGATGCCGTCCAATACGTCCAGCTTGGTCAGGCACATGCCCGACACGCCGTTGATCTGCACCGAGCGGCGCAGCAAGGCGGCGTCGAACCAGCCGCAGCGGCGGGCGCGGCCCGTCACGGTGCCGAATTCATGGCCCACTTGCGCCAGGTGATGGCCAACGCCGGCATCGGTCGGCAGTTCCGACGGGAACGGGCCCGAGCCGACGCGCGTGGTGTAAGCCTTGGTGATGCCCATGATGTAGTGCAGCATGCCAGGACCGACGCCCGAACCGGCGGCGGCATTGCCGGCCACGCAGTTCGACGAGGTGACGAACGGATAGGTGCCATGGTCGACGTCGAGCAGCGAACCCTGCGCGCCTTCGAACAGCAGGTTGGCGCCGGCCTTGTGCGCTGCGTACAGCGCGCTCGACACGTCGGTGACCATCGGACGCAGACGCGGCACGTAGGCCAGCGCGTCGTCGAGGGTTTTCTGATAGTCGACTTTCGGCGCCTTCAGGTAGTGTTCCAGCACGAAGTTATGGTAATCGAGATTTTCGGCCAGCTTTTCGGCAAAGCGCTTCTCGTTGAGCAGGTCGGCGATACGGATCGCGCGGCGCGCCACTTTGTCTTCGTAGGCCGGGCCGATGCCCTTGCCGGTGGTGCCGATCTTTGCATCGCCACGCTTGACTTCACGGGCCAGGTCGATCGCGGTGTGGTAAGGCAGGATCACGGGCGCCGCGTCCGACACTTTCAAACGCGAGGCAACTTCGACGCCGACTTTTTCAAGCTTGTCGATTTCGCGCAGCACGTCCGGCACCGACACCACCACACCGTTACCGATGTAGCAGGCCACGCCTGGACGCATGATGCCCGAAGGGATCAGTTGCAGCGCGGTCTTGACGCCGCCGATGACCAGCGTGTGGCCTGCATTGTGGCCGCCCTGGAAGCGCACCACACCCTGGGCGTGATCGGTCAACCAATCGACGATCTTGCCTTTACCTTCATCGCCCCATTGGGTGCCGATGACAACGACGTTCTTTGCCATAATTTTCTTTGACATCACTCAACCTAAGTTTTTAAGAATCCAGCTACTACCATTATCGGCAAGTACCAGCACGCGATCGCACTCGAACTCGTCTTGTTCATTACTGTGACCCGGCAAACTCTGGATCACGACCTCGCCCGCCTTGCGCAACTCGGCGATTTTTTCCTTCAATTCCGGCGCGCTGCCCCACGGCGCACGGATCGAATGCTTGCGCTCCGCGGTCGGCAACAGGCGCGCCAGTTCGCGCAAATCGAGCGAGAAGCCGGTCGCGGGACGAGCCCGGCCGAACGCTTCGCCGACGTGGTCATAACGGCCGCCGCGCGCAACCGCGTTCGGCAAGCCAGGTACATACAGCGCAAACATCGCGCCACTTTCATATTGGTAACCGCGCAGGTCGGCCAGATCGATCGCCACTTCGGCCCGACCAATGGCGGAACCGGCCAGCGCGGCCAGTTCGGCCAGCGCTTTTTGTACGCCCGGCAATGGCGGCAATACTTCGCGCGCACGCGCCAGCACGTCGATGTCGCCATACAGGTTCGGCAGGGCCAAGAGCGCGTCGCGCGTGACAGCGTCATACGACGCGGTCAGGGCGCGCAAGCCTGGCGCATCTTTTGCGCGCAGCAGGCTGTACAGCGCGGCTTCGTCGCGAACCGCCGATGCGTCCTGCGCAATAATAGCGCGCAACAGGCCGACGTGCGACAAATCGAGGCGCACGGCGTCGAAACCGGCCAGGGCCAGCGAGGCCAGCGCGAGTTCCTGGATTTCGGCATCGGCTTCCAGGCCGGCGTGGCCATAGATTTCGGCGCCGATCTGCAGCGGTTCGCGCGTGGCGTGCAGGCCCGACGGACGGGTATGCAGCACGCTGCCGGCGTAGCACAGGCGGGTCACGGTGGCGCGGTTGAGCAGGTGGGCGTCGATGCGGGCCACTTGCGTGGTCATGTCGGCACGCAGGCCGAGCATGCGGCCCGACAGCTGGTCCACCAGCTTGAAGGTGCGCAGATCGGTATCCTTGCCGGCGCCGGTCATCAGCGACTCCAGATATTCGAGCAGCGGCGGCATCACCAGTTCATATCCGTACAGACGGAAATTATCCAGCATGAGGCGGCGCAGCTCTTCGATCTTGCGCGCTTCCGACGGCAATACATCGGCAATATTTTCGGGCAAAAGCCAATTCGGCATGAGGGAGCGAGATACGGAAGAAAGTTGAAAAATGCATCAGGCGAGGCAGCGGCAGGCGCGCCAGGCAAGAGGCCGAACCTGATATTTTACGCGAAAAAGTGTAGCTTTAGGGATAAGTTGTCGCCACGGCGATAACCCAGGGCAAAAAAACCGCGCATTTCCCCTGCCCGCATCGCCAACGCGCACATAAAAAAACGGGGCCGGCATCGCTGCCGGCCCCGCCTGAAGTACTGCCCCTGGATTACTTTTTGGCGGCGCCTGCGGCACCGGCCGGGCCATTGCCCTTGAAGTACTTGAAGAACTCCGAGCTCGAATCGACCACCATCACGTCGCCCTTGTCCTTGAACGTGGCGCGGTAGGCTTCCAGGCTGCGGTAGAACTTGTAGAACTCGGGGTTGCGGCCAAACGCTTCGGCGTAGATCTGCGAAGCCTTGGCGTCGCCCTCGCCGCGCAGCTTCTCGGCTTCGCGGTAGGCTTCAGCCAGAATAACCGTGCGCTGCTTGTCGGCGTCGGCGCGGATCTTCTCGGAATCGGCCGAACCGGTGGAACGCAGTTCATTGGCCACGCGCACGCGCTCGGACTTCATGCGTTCGTACACCGAGTTGTTGATCTGCTCGACGTAGTCGACGCGTTTCAGGCGCACGTCGACGATACCCACGCCGATGGCCACGGCCTCGGCCGCCACCTTGGCCTTGATCGCCTCCATCACCTTGCCGCGCTGGCCCGAGATCACTTCGCGCACGGTGCGCTTGGTGATTTCATCGTTCAGGGCAGCCTTGACGATTTGCGACATGCGGTTGCGCGCACGGTTTTCATCACCGCCGAAGCTGCGGAAATACGTCTTCGGATTGGTGATGCGCCATTTCACATAGGCGTCGACCAGGATGTTTTTCTTCTCGGCCGTAATGAAGCGCTCCGGCTCCGGTGTGTCCATGGTCAGGATGCGCTTGTCCAGATACATGACATTCTGGAATGGCGGCGGCAGCTTGAAGTACAAGCCCGGCTCGCTGATCACATCCTTGACTTCACCAAGGGCGAAGACGACTGCATACTTGCGCGCGTCGACCACGAACACGGTCGAGGACAGCAGCATGATCGCGATAAAGCCCGCGATCAGGGCGGCTACGATACGGTTCATCAGCGGCTCTCCCGTTCACGCGAAGAGCGGCGCGTATTGACTTCTACTGTCGGCATGGCGTCCTGTGGCAAAACAGTGGTGGTGGCAGGGGCGGCGGCGCGCGCGGCAGCGGCGCTGGCGTCGGTCGCAGCCGTCTGGGCGATCAGCTTGTCGAGCGGCAAATACAGCAGGTTGCTGCCGCTTTTCGCGTCAACCATGACCTTGCTGGCGCTGCTGAACACAGTCTGCATGGTTTCCAGGTACATGCGGTCACGCGTCACGGCCGGTGCCTTCTGGTATTCCACCAGCACCTGCTTGAAGCGCGACGCATTACCGGCGGCGTTCTCGGTCACCATGGCGCTGTACGCTTCGGCTTCTTCCATCAGGCGGAAGGCGGCGCCACGCGCTTTCGGAATCACGTCGTTGGCATAGGCCTGGCCTTCGTTCTTCTGGCGTTCGCGGTCCTGGCCCGCTTTCACCGCATCGTCGAACGCCGCCTGCACCTGCTCGGGCGGCTGCACCGCCTGCATCGTCACGTTGTTGATCAACACACCGGACTTGTACTGATCCAGGATCTGCTGCATCAACTTCTGCGTGTCAAAGGCCACTTTCTCGCGACCTTCGTACAGCACAAAGTCCATCTTGCTACGCCCGACCACTTCACGGATCGCCGTTTCGGCGACCTGGCGCAAGGTGTCTTCCTGGTCGCGCAAGCTGAACAGCCATTTGACAGGATCATTGAGCGTGTATTGCACGGCAAACTGGATATCGATGATGTTTTCATCGTCGGTCAGCATCAGCGACTCGTCGGCCTGCTTGGTGCGCAGCGACTGGCGGTAGCCCACTTCCACCGTGCGCACCTGCGACACATTGACGGTTTCATCGGTCTGGAACGGATACGGCCAGCGCCAGTTGAGACCGGCCGGCGCCGTGCGCGTGTATTCGCCAAACGTCAGCACTACGCCGCTCTGGCCCTCTTGCACGATAAAGGCGCCGCTGGCAAGCCAGATGAAGACGGCGATCACGCCGACCACGCCGGCGGTAATGCCGGCGCCCTTCATGTCCGGGCGCGGGCCGCTGCCGTTGTTGTTGCCGTTGTTATTGCCGCCGTTGTCGGGACGGTTTTTCTGGCCAAAAAAGGCGTTCAGGCGCTGATTGAAATCGCGCCACAGCTGATCGAGGTCCGGCGGACCTTCGCCGGGCTTTTTGCCTTCTTGGGCTTTCTTGCCGTCGTCCTTGTTATTGCCCCAGCGGGGGTCATTCAGGGACAACTTCAAGCCTGTTTTTTTGAGTAGGGAGACAAGCATAACTATCGTGTTCCGACTTTGGAGTGGGTGGAATTACCATCGTCCGGGCCAGTTTCTTCGGTCTGGTCCCGGGCGGCGCCATCGTGCTGGCCAGCGTCATCGTCTTGCTCTTGCTGCGCGTCGATCGTCTGGCCGTCCTGTGCTGCATCGTACTGATAGAGGTGGGCCGAACGCGGTGCGCTCTTGGCCATCTCGACGATGGCCTCGCGCAACAGGTCGAGCCCGCTGCCCTTGTGCGCGCTGACGAACACGCGGCTGAGCACGCCATTTTCATCGCGCTCCACCGAAGGCTCCAGCCCGGCCGCATCGATCTTGTTCCACACCAGAATTTGCGGAATATGATCGGCGCCGATCTCTTTCAAGACCAGGTTGACCTGCTCGATCTGCTCCATGCGCACCGGCGACGAGGCGTCGACGACGTGCAGCAGCAGATCGGCATGGATGGTTTCTTCCAGCGTGGCGCGGAAAGCGGCCACCAGCTGGTGCGGCAGTTCGCGCACAAAACCGACGGTGTCCGAGATCACTACATTGCCCACTTCCTGGCCAAGATAGACCCGGCGCGAGGTCGTGTCGAGCGTGGCGAACAGCTGGTCGGCCACATACACGCCGGCCTTGGTCACGGCGTTGAACAGGGTCGACTTGCCGGCATTGGTATAGCCGACCAGCGAGACTGAAAACGTGTGATTGCGGCCACGCGCGCGGCGCTGCGTTTCGCGTTGCTTGTGCAGTTTTTCCAGCCGCGCGCGCAGCGCCTTGACCCGGTCGCCGATCAGGCGGCGGTCGGTCTCGAGCTGCGTCTCGCCGGGGCCGCGCAGGCCGATACCGCCCTTTTGCCGCTCAAGGTGAGTCCAGCCGCGGATCAGGCGCGTGGCCAGATGCTGCAGCTGGGCCAGCTCGACCTGCAGCTTGCCCTCGTGGCTTTGCGCGCGCTGCGCAAAGATGTCGAGGATCAGGCTGGTACGGTCGAGCACGCGCACATTCAGGCGCTTTTCCAGATTGCGCTGCTGTGCCGGCGACAGGGCATGGTTGAAGATGACGATTTCAATGCCATCGTTGACGACGGCGTCGCCAATCTCGTCGGCCTTGCCGCTGCCGACGAAATAGGCCGAATCGGGACTCGAACGCTTGGCCGTGATGGTGGAAATCGGGTCGGCGCCAGCCGAGCGCGACAACAGCATGAGTTCCTCCATGCTGGCGGCAAAGTCGCTGTGACCGAAGTCAACTCCGACTAATGCCGCGCGCATGATGGAAACAGACAGGTTGTCGCAAGCGCCGATGCGGATGCATCAACGCCGCTGGCACGGACGCAGGCGATGGAAGGTGAAAGGCGCGGGGCCGTCAGGCTCAACGCTTTACTCCGCTTCGGATTCAATATTGAGATTGACGGCACGGGCCGGCACCACGGTCGAGATGGCGTGCTTGTACACCATCTGTGTCACTGTATTGCGCAGCAATACGACATATTGATCGAATGATTCGATATGGCCCTGCAATTTAATGCCATTGACCAAGTAGATCGAGACAGGAACATGCTCTTTGCGTAATGCATTGAGGAATGGGTCTTGTAACAGTTGCCCTTTGTTGCTCATAACAGCTCCGTTTGTTTATGTTGTTGTGTAAGAATTGGAGGCGACTCGCTTGATTTCAAGTGCTCTCACACCTCTCTCATAGAGAAAGATGCGTCACAGCTACTGTAACCTGTTTTCGCGATCGCTGTCGCGCATGGCGCATTAACACTTTATTATTTTGGCGTTAATACCCATGAATGGCAATATTATTTCCTGCTGGCGCCGCATTATCACCGCGGCGCCTTAATACTCGCTTAATTTACTTGCTCGGCGTACGTGCAAACGGATTTTTACCGGTGCGCAGTTCGATTCGCAATGGCGTGCCGACCAGCGCAAAAGTATCGCGGAAATGTTTTTCCAGATAGCGTTTGTACGGATCGCCGACGGCGTCGAGCGCGTTGCCGTGAATCACGATCACCGGCGGGTTCATGCCGCCCTGGTGGGCGTAGCGCAGCTTCGGACGGATCGAGCCCTTGCGGCGCGGTTCCTGCTTCTCCACCGCTTCGATCAGGGCGCGCGTCAGCTTCGGCGTCGACAGGTCGCACATGGCGGCCGCGTACGCCGCGTTGAGCGACTTCATCAGCGGAGCGATGTTGGTGCCCTTCAGCGCCGAAATGAAATGCATCTGCGCGAATGACAGGAAATCGAGCTTGCGGTCGATATCGATCTTGATCTCGTCGCGTTCGTGCGACTGCAAGCCGTCCCACTTGTTGACGGCTACCACCAGCGCGCGGCCCGATTCCAGGATAAAGCCGGCGATGTGCGCGTCTTGCTCCGAGATATCCTGCTGTGCGTCGAGCATCAGCACCACCACGTTGGCTTCCGAAATCGACTGCAGGGTTTTCACCACCGAGAATTTCTCGATCGCTTCAAACACCTTGCCGCGGCGCCGGATACCGGCCGTGTCGATCAGCGTGTATTGCTGGCCATCGCGTTCGAACGGGATCTCGATCGAGTCGCGCGTCGTGCCCGGCATGTCGAAGGCGATTACGCGCTCTTCGCCCAGCAGGGTGTTGATCAGGGTCGACTTGCCCACGTTCGGACGGCCGACCAGCGCGATCTTGATGCCGCGATCGGTTTTTTCCAGCTCTTCCGGCTCATCCGGACGCTGCGAGAAAGCCAGGTCCAGCATTACTTCGACCAGGTCGTTGACGCCGTCGCCGTGCGCCGACGAGATCGCATACGGATCGCCCATGCCCAATTCATAGAATTCGGACACCACGGCCGTATAGCGCATGCCTTCGCTCTTGTTGACCACCAACAAGACCGGGCGACCGCTCTTGCGCAGGAAGTCGACGATGGTCTTGTCATGCGGCGTCAGGCCCTGGCGGCCATCGACGATGAACACCACCACGTCGGCTTCGGCCACGGCCTGCTTGGTCTGCAGCGCCATCTGGTGCATGATGCCTTCCTTGGCGACGGGTTCGAAACCACCCGTATCGATGACCAGGAAGGGACGTTCGCCGACACGGCCTTCGCCATAGTGACGATCGCGCGTCAACCCAGGCAAATCCGCCACCAGCGCATCGCGCGAGCGGGTCAGACGATTGAATAAAGTCGATTTCCCAACATTGGGTCGACCTACTAGTGCAATTACCGGCTTCATTTGTACTTACTCGACCGCGAGAGCGGTCACTGTCCCTGATTGGGTTTGAAAAATCAAATTCGAACCTGCAACCACCGGCACCGACACAATCGGGCTGCCGTCGGTGCTGACCCGACCTATTAATGCGCCATCTTCCCGTGACAGGAAGTGGATGTAACCTTGATAATCGCCAACGGCCACGCTGCGGCCGTAGGAGGCCGGCGTGGACAGGCGGCGGCGCGCCAGCGCCTCGTTCTTCCAGGCGCCCTGGCCGCCTTCGCGGGCAAATGCCAGCACGGTGCCCTGGTCATCGGCGGCAAACACGAAACGCTGGTCGACCGCCACGCCCACATCGGACGAGACCGGCTTGGTCCAGCGCGGCACGCCCGTGGCGGCGTCGAAACAACCGGCCTTGCCCTGGTACGTGACGGTGCACACTTCGCCCTCGAACACCACCGGCGTGCCGGCGATATCGGAGACGCGTTCCAGTTCGGTGGCGCCGCGCGGTTCGCTGACCACGGTTTCCCAGCGCACCACGCCGGTGGTGGCCGTCAGCGCCACCAGCTTGCCGCCCGGCTGGGCTACATACACGTTCGAGCCGCCAAGCACCATGCCCGGCGCATTGCGCAAGGTCAATGCCGGCGTGGCGCGCTGCACCACCCACTTGCGCTCGCCGGTTTTTGCGTCAAAGCCGAGGATGCGGTTGTCGACGCTGCGCACCACCACCATGCCTTCGCCCACCACCGGCGCCGTCAGCACTTCGCTCGACGCCTGCGCCTTCCACAGCTCCTTGCCGTTGGCGTCAAACGCCAGGATCGTGCCCTTCACGCCGCCGACCGCCACCACGTTGCCGTCGGTACCGGCGCCGGATGTAATGTCGGTACCGGCCTTGATGCGCCAGGTTTCACGGCCGGTGGCCGCATCGAGGCGCGCCAGCGCGCCATCGGCGTTGACCACGTACAGGCTGCTGCCGGACAGGGCCGGCGTGAATGCATACACGCCCGCCTTGCCGATCGAATACTTCCATGCTTCACGCACGGCCATGCTCGATTTTAACTCGACCAGCTTGGCCGGCTCGGTTTTCGGATCTTTCTTGGCAAACGGATTCCATGACGAGCAACCCGCCATCAAGACCAACAGGCTTGCCGCTACCAGCTTTTCAGTAAGACGCATAAATGTTATCCAACCTTTTTCTTGTACTTGTAAGGACTATCAGGCGGCCGCTGGTGCGGTCTTGGCCTTCTCTTCCGGCACGCTGCCGCCGATCGCTTCCAGTTTCACCTGGATCAACTGGCGGCCCGGGTTGTTCTTGTCGGTCGCGCCAAACGCGGCCAGGTAGGCGGTGCGGGCGTCGGCCAGCTTGTTTTGCGCCACCAGGATATCGCCCTTGCGGTCGGCCACGGCGCCGGCAAATTGCGGCACGCTGGCGCCGGACAAGGCCTTCAGGGCTTCGTCGTAGGCTTTTTCGTCCAGCAGCACGCCAGCCAGGCGCAGCTTGGCGATCACCTTGTATTCTTCGGTACCATGCTCGGCTACCCATTGCAGCTGGGCCTTGGCAGTTTTCATGTCGTTCGCGTCGAACGCCACCTTGGCTGCTGCCAGGCCACTCATCTGCGCATATGCCGTGCTGCCGAAGCGCGACTGCATGTCGCCGGCGGCGCGCTGCACCTTGGCAGCATCCTTGGCGGCGATGGCGCCTTGCAGCTCATCGTACAGCTGGCCCGCCTGCGCCGCCTGGGTGCGCTGGTAGTACTGCCAGCCAGCCCAGCCGCTGTAGCCGGCCAGCGCCACGATCAGGACCCAGGAGGTCAGGTTGCCATAGCGCTTCCACCATGCCGAGAGGGATGCCAGTTGTTCTTGCTCTTCGTGATCGTATGCCATGAGTCGTCAGTGTAATGAGTAGTGGATCGAGGGTTACGCCATGTTGCCACATCGCTGTGGCAACGTAGTTCAATGATGGTGATGCACATGGCCGCCAGGGCCGTGGTCATGACCGCAATCGTGGTCGCCGATGATCTGGTCGACCACGTAGTCGACGACATCGTCGAACGGCACCGTGTTCTGCTGCGCCGCGCCTTCGGCGTCGCGCAGTGCTTTCACGGTGGCCACGTGGTTGGCGATTTCATCGTCGCCGAGGATCACGGCAAACGAGGCGCCGCTGGCGTCGGCCTTTTTCATCTGCGTCTTGAAGCTGCCGCCGCCGTTGCTGGCCGCGCAGTGCAGCACCACGTCCAGGCCGGCGTCACGGATGCGCTCGGCCAGAACAAACGCCTGCAGGCCCGCCTGCTCGCCCTGATGCACCAGGTAGACGTCGCACTGGGCCGGGGCTTCCGGCTCGGCCGCGTCTTTCATCAGCAGCACCAGGCGCTCGACGCCCATGCCGAAGCCGACTGCGGGCGTCGACTTGCCTCCGAACATTTCAACCATGCCGTCATAGCGGCCGCCGGCACACACCGTGCCCTGCGCGCCCAGCTTGTCGCTGACCCATTCGAACACCGAGCGGTTGTAGTAATCGAGGCCGCGCACCAGGCGTGGATTGATGGTGAACGGGATATTGTTGTGGTTCAAAATCTTTTGCAGCCCATGGAAGTGCGCCAGCGATTCTTCGCCCAGGTACTCCAGCAGCTTCGGCGCGCCATTCACCAGTTCCTGCATGGCAGGGTTCTTGGTATCGAGGATGCGCAGCGGATTGCTGTGCAGGCGGCGCTTGGCTTCTTCGTCGAGCAGCTCGCTGTGGCTTTCCAGGTAGGTGATCAGGTCGGCACGGTGGCGCAGGCGCTCGGCCGCGTCGCCGATCGAGTTCAGCTCCAGGCGGATGCCTTCCAGGCCCAGGTCATCCCACAGACGGCGCGACATCATGATCAGCTCGGCATCGATATCCGGGCCGGTAAAGCCGATCGCTTCCACGCCGAACTGGTGGAACTGGCGGTAGCGGCCTTTCTGCGGGCGCTCGTGGCGGAACATCTGGCCCTTGTACCACAGGCGCTTCGGGCCTTCGTAGACCAGATTGTGCTCGACCACGGCGCGCACCACGCCGGCTGTACCTTCAGGGCGCAGGGTCAGGTTGTCGCCGTTCATCGAATCGGTGAACGAATACATTTCCTTTTCAACGATGTCGGTGACGGCGCCGATGGCGCGCGCGAACAATTTGGTCTCTTCCACGATCGGCGTGCGGATCTGCTGGAAGCCATAGCTTTGCAGCACGGACTGGGCCGTGTTTTCAAACAATTCCCACAGCGGCGCGTCGGCCGGCAGCACGTCGTTCATGCCTTTGACGGCGGTGATTTTATCGGCTTTTTTATTTTCGGACATGGTGTTCTTCTTTACGCTTTTTATCGGATCAGGTTCAGACAGCAACCGTCGTTCCGTAGTGACTCTTTACATACTTCAGGACGATGTCCTGGAATTCTTCCACGATGCGCTCGCCACGCAGGGTGACGACTTTTTCGCCATCCACAAACACCGGCGCGGCTGGCGATTCGCCGGTGCCGGGCAGGCTGATGCCGATGTTGGCGTGTTTCGATTCGCCAGGGCCGTTGACGATGCAGCCCATCACGGCCACGTTCATCGCTTCCACGCCCGGATACAGTTTCTTCCATTCCGGCATCTGCTCGCGCAGATAGGTCTGGATATTGTCGGCCAGTTCCTGGAAGGTGGTCGAGGTGGTGCGCCCGCAACCCGGGCAGGCGATCACCATCGGCGCGAACTTGCGCAGGCCCATGGTTTGCAGGATTTCCTGGCCAACGATCACTTCGCGCGTGCGGTCGCCGCCCGGCTCGGGCGTCAGCGAAATGCGGATGGTGTCGCCGATGCCCTCTTGCAGCAGCACCGACAAGGCCGCCGTCGAGGCCACGATGCCCTTGCTGCCCATGCCCGCTTCGGTCAGGCCCAGGTGCAGCGGATAGTCGCAGCGTTTGGCCAGCTCGCGGTAGACGGCGATCAGGTCCTGCACCCCGGAAACCTTGCACGACAGGATGATCTTGTCGCGCGCCAGGCCCAGTTCCTCGGCGCGCACTGCGTTTTCAATCGCCGACGTCACCAAAGCTTCATACATCACGGCTTGCGCCGGCCATGGTTCGGCGCGGCCGGCGTTTTCATCCATGATGCGTGCCAGCAAGGCCTGGTCCAGGCTGCCCCAGTTCACGCCGATGCGCACCGGCTTGTCGTAGCGGCAGGCCGCCTCGATCATCTGCGCATATTGCGTGTCGCGCTTGGCGCCCTTGCCGACGTTGCCCGGATTGATGCGGTACTTCGACAGCGCGCGCGCGCAATCGGGGTAGTCGTTCAGCAGGGTATGGCCGTTGTAATGGAAGTCGCCCACCAGCGGCACGTCGATGCCCATCTTGTCGAGCTGGTCGCGGATATACGGCACCGCCATCGCAGCTTCCGGCCGGTCCACCGTCAGGCGCACCAGCTCGGAGCCGGCGCGCGCCAGTTCCTTGATCTGGATCGCCGTGCCGATGGCGTCGGCGGTATCGGTATTGGTCATCGACTGCACCACCACGGGGGCGTCGCCGCCCACCCAGATCTGGCGCTGGCCGTGGGCGACCAGCACCTTGCGGCTGTCGCGCCGGCCGGAAGGACCGGAGCCTATCGCTGTATTCGAGGTAGCCATATTCATAGTCTTGTCTTGTTTAACTTGTTACTTGACGCATTTATTTAATATTCACGCGGGCAATCGTGCCGCCCGAAATCGTCGGCAAGTCCAGCTTCGCGCCGCGCAGGGTGGCCTGCACCACGCCGGGTTTGCCCACTACCAGCACGGCCGGGCCGGTAATGTCGAAGGTTTCCGTGCTGCCCGCCTTGACCATGCGCGAAATCAAAGGCGTGCTGCCCGGGCGGCGAATTTCAACCCAGGAATCCTGCTGCACGTTCAACACCAGCGCATTGGCGCTGGCGACGGCCGGCGCTGCTGCTGCCACTGGCGTCTCGGCTGCCGGCGCGGGCACGGCGGCCGGTGCGACGGCAGTGACGGGCGCCGGGGCCGGGGCTGGCGTATCGCTGCTGCCGGCCGGTGGCGGCACGGAAATCAAGGGCACCGACGGCGTTTGCACCGGCGACAGATCCTGGCCCGGCTTGATCAGGGTGGTTTCCACCGGACCGGTCACGCTGGCATGCACGGCTTCCTTGTCGCCATGGGCAAACAGGGTTTCCGGCACATAACCCATTTTATAGGCGCCAAAAGCGGCAGCGGCCACCACGGCCACGGCGCCGGCGATCCACACGCCGGAATGCGAGGAGCGCTGCGTCATCGACGGAAAGCGCGACTCGGAAAAAGTGGCTGAAATATCGCGGCGCGCAGGCGCAGCCTGGTGTTCCTGCACCGGCGTGGGCGGATGCACTTCGATCATGGCCACCAGCGGCGCCGCATCGAGCCGCACCACCTTGGCGTAGGCGCGCACGAAACCGCGCACCACGGCCAGGTTCGGCAACGCCGACACGTCGCCCTCTTCCAGCGCCACCACCTGGCGCGACGCCAGCTTCAGCTGGTCAGCCACCTGTTCCACCGGCCAGCCCAGTGCTTCGCGCTGCGCCTTCAGTTGTGCGCCTGCCAGCGCAAGATTGCCCTGGGGCTGCTGCTGAGGTGTTTCTGCCCGCTCTGAATTCATTGGTATCCCTGTCTCACTCATCAAACGCCCCACTTTGATAAGCAGCATATTCGGGCGAGCCGGAATGGTGGCGGCGCAATTGCACCGCCAGGCCAGCTTCCGCACCCGCATCTCCGAGCTTATGCCGCACCTTGATCGCTAGCCACAGCACATCGGCCGTCTGGCTTTCCATAATCGTTACCCCACCGAGGCGATCGAGATAGCGCGCCGCCTGCCGGTAGTCCTGCTGTTCGTAATACGTGCGCGTCAGGCCGGCGTAAGTGCTTGCAACACCGGGCGCAATGCGCTCCGCGCGCAGCCAGTAAGCGCTCGCACGCGCGTAATCCTTCACTGCCAGGCTGCACGCGCCGCCATTGTTCAGCGCCTTTTCCGGCGACACATAGGCGGCGTCTTGCAGCGCGGCGTCAAAATACGCCAGCGATTGCGCCGCGCGCCCGGTCTGGCACAGGAACTGGCCGTAATTATTGCTCAACTCGGGATTGTGGGGCGCAAGACGCAATGCGTAAAGAAAATCTTTTTCAGCGGGCACAGGCTGGCGCATGGCGGCGAAGATCAGCGCGCGCATGCCATGGGCCTGGGCGTCGCCCGGCGCCAGCGTGAGCGCTTGCTCCACCTCATCGAGCGCGACGGCAAACTGGCCCTGCGCATAATAGGCGCTGGCCAGCTGCAGGCGCAGCGAAGCGCGTTCCTGCAAGGAGGCCGCCTGTTCCTTGTCTGCGGTGGAAGCACAGCCGGCCAGCAGCACGGCCAGGCTGACAGCAGCCACGGCAAGTGCGCGAGGGTAAGCCATGCTTCCCCGCATCAGGAGCGGATCTCGACGATCTTGCCGAAATTGGCGCCGAACTTTTGCTGGTATTCCGTCATTTTTTCCATCCGTTCCTGCACCCGGGTGCGGTCCTTGACTTCGCCGGCCAGCTGGCCGCAGGCCGCATCGATATCGTCGCCGCGCGTCTTGCGCACGGTGGTGATGATGCCGCCATCCATCAGCACCTGGGCAAAGGCCTTGATGCGCGGGTTTTTCGAGCGGAACAGGCCCGACTCGGGGAAAGGATTGAACGGAATCAGGTTGAACTTGCAGTTCACGCCGAACTCGCGGTCCTGTACCAGCGCCAGCAGTTCGCGCGCGTGCTCGTCGCTGTCGTTGACGCCGTCGAGCATGCAGTATTCAAACGTGATGAAGTCGCGCGGCGCGAATTCCAGATAGCGCTTGCATGCCGCCATCAGCTCCTTCAATGGGTATTTCTTGTTCAGCGGAATCAAACCATCGCGCAGCATATCGTTCGAGGCGTGCAGCGAGACGGCCAGGGCCACCGGCACTTCCTGCGACAGCTTGTCCATCATCGGCACCACGCCCGAGGTCGACAGGGTCACGCGGCGGCGCGACAGGCCGTAGGCGTTATCGTCGAGCATCAGTTTCAGCGCGGTAACGGTCGGCTCGAAGTTCAGCAGCGGCTCGCCCATGCCCATCATCACCACGTTGGTGATCTGGCGCTCGCCTTTCGGGCCCGGCTCGATGCCCTTGGTACGGCGCAATTCGAATTCGGCCATCCACAGCTGGCCGATGATTTCGCCAACGCTAAGGTTGCGGTTGAAGCCCTGCTTGCCGGTCGAGCAGAAACGGCAGTTGACGGCGCAGCCGGCCTGGGTCGAGATGCACAGGGTGCCGCGGTTTTCTTCCGGGATGAACACGGTTTCCACGGCGTTGCCATTGCCCACATCGACCAGCCACTTGCGGGTGCCATCGGTGGAGGTATGGTCGCTGATGATGGCCGGCGCGCGCACTTCGGCGCGCGTGGCGAGCTTGTCGCGCAGCGACTTGGCCAGGTCGGTCATGGCGTCGAAGTCGGAGGCGCCAAACTGGTGTATCCAGCGTTGCAATTGCTTCGCACGAAACGGTTTCTCTCCCAACTCGGCGCAATAAGCGATCAGCTGCGCGGGATCGAGGTCCAGCAAGTTGGTGAGGGTAGTCGTCGTCATGATGTTGCCTATTCTAAAAATCCGTCCCCGCGCGCGGAAGAAACAGGCGCAGCGGGAACAGGGGGTGATAAAGTTATTTCACAGATAACGCCAGGAAATAACGTTATCCAAGGCTATCAAGCCTTCAGTTCTGGGAAGAAGTAAGCGATTTCCACTTGACCGGCTTCCACAGCGTCCGAACCGTGAACGGCGTTGGCATCGATCGAATCGGCGAAATCGGCGCGGATCGTGCCTTTTTCTGCTTTTTTCGGATCCGTTGCGCCCATCAGGTCACGGTGGGCCAGAACGGCGTTTTCGCCTTCCAGAGCCTGGATCATGACTGGACCGGAAACCATGAAGTCGACCAGGTCCTTGAAGAAGCCGCGCTCTTTGTGCGCTGCGTAGAAGCCTTCAGCTTGTTCGCGCGACAGTTGGGTCATGCGGGCAGCAACGATCTTCAGGCCAGCGTTTTCGAAACGGCTGTAGATTTGGCCGATTACGTTTTTTGCAACTGCGTCTGGTTTGATGATCGACAGGGTGCGTTCGATTGCCATGTGTGAAAACTCCAATAAAAAGAAAGGTTTAAAACAATAATTGATAGTTCAATCAACCTTCGATTTTACCATACTACACCCCGCATCACCCACAATGACCGTCACGATCCTGCAAGCGAGATGCGTTTAATGGAATCTTAAGCTGGTTTTTTTGCAAAAAAGCGGCGCCATGCTATCCTTGCACAAAGAAGTAAATCGATTTGACAACACGGAGGCTTTATGAATCAGAACATGCAACGCACCTTTGACCTGTCGGGAGGCATGCAGCAAGTACGCCACCAGGTCTTGCGCAATACTTACTGGCTGCTGGCGCTGTCCATGATACCGACCGTGCTGGGCGCCTTCATCGGCGTGCAGATGCACCTGCCGATGCTGACCGGCGGCATGGGCTTCATCATTTTCATGGCGGTCGCCTTCGGCTTCATGTACGCGATTGAAAAAACCAAGAATTCGGGCCTCGGCGTGGCCGTCCTGCTGGGCTTCACCTTCTTCATGGGCCTGATGCTCACGCCTATCCTGACGCGCACCCTGGGCTACTCGAACGGCGGCATGCTGATCATGACCGCGTTTGGTGGCACGGCCACCATCCTGGCCGTGATGGCAACCATCGCCACGGTCTCGAAGCGCGATTTTTCGGCGATGGGCAAATGGCTGTTCGCCGGCGTGATCGTGCTGATCCTGGCATCGGTAGCAAATATTTTCCTGGGCCTGTCGGCGCTGTCGATCGTGATCTCGATGGTGGCGATTGCGATCTTCTCGGCCTACATCCTGTATGACGTGCAGCAGATCATCAACGGCGGCGAGACCAACTACATCTCGGCCACCCTGCGCATCTACCTGGACGTGTATAACATCTTCACCAGCCTGCTGTCCCTGCTGGGCTTCGCCGGCGGCAGCCGCGACTAAGATTGATGCAGCAACAAAAAACCGGCTTCGGCCGGTTTTTTTACGTCCATCAAATCGCATCGCCAAAAACGGCCTGTTCCAGTACCGCATGTTGCCGCGACCAATCCGGCATATGTTGCGCGACCAAGGCCCAGAATGCCCTGGTATGGCTCTTCTCTACTGTGTGGCAAAGTTCGTGCAGTATCACGTAGTCCTGTACGCTGGAGGGTAATTCCATGACCCGGGGATGAAACTCCAGTACATTCTGCGCATTGCAACTGGCCCAGCGGCTCTGAAAATGGCGGACACGAGCGCCTCGGGCCTTTAACCCGGTCTGGCGCTCCCAATGACGAACCCGCACCAGCAGCTTTTCATGGGCGCGATCGCGGTAGAACAATTCCAGTAACGGCATCAAGGCAGAAAGCTCAATACTGAGGCCATCAGGATTTTCGACAACGAAGCGCGATGCGGTAAAGGTCAGGCGTGGCTTGAGCAGTCCTGCCACATGACGCACTTCGGTGTAGTAGGTACGACCGCAATAGCGCAGGCGGCTACCCGTCACGATATCATCGCTAGCTTGTTCCGTGCTCACCAGCGCCAGTTTTTCCCGTATCCATCGTGCACGGCGACGCAAGAGAGCTTCCTGCTCCTGCTCACCGACCAGCGGCCCGCGCAACAGCACCGGCCGCCCCCGCTCCACGGTCACGTAGTGCCGGGTCAAGCTGGCGTCCGGCTCAAATAACCAGTCGATGGTGGTCACACCGTACTGCAAGCGGGGCATGGTCAGTTCTTTAGCAAAATATCCAGGATGCGTCCGGCATGATCCCTGGCGACCGAGCGCTCCCAGCCTGCCAAGGGCATCAGCAACTTGCGCAACAGGTCCCGAATTTCCGGATGCAGGTCGTGCATTTTCTTCCAATTGGCGGCCGCCATTGCACTACTCAAACTCACATCCTGAAACAACGTGGTCGTCGCCACCCTGGCGGCACCCTCTGCCAGCAAGGCTGCCAGATAGTGATACACAGCAGAGTGGGCCGGATGGTCGAAACCGGTGTTGTCCTTGTCCCTGATACGCTGCCCAAACAGGTCAAGCTGTTCCAGGAACTGCGCCTGGCTGATGCGGCCAGCGGCTTCCTCGGCCAACAGCTTTGCCAGTTCCTCCGCCAGTTTATCAAAGAAGGCGGGGTCTTTGTCTCTGCCTGTGACAATGGTGTGCTTCAACTGGTTCTTCATGACCAGTGCCTGGCTGCCGGGACTAGCCAGCTTCTTCAACCGCGCCATGTCGCTGGCGTCCAGAATCGACACCTCCTTGCCCAGCAAACTCCTGGCCGGGCTGGCGGCGATATATTCGTCCAGCAATTGCTGGAGCAGCAGCGATTCCAGTCTGGTGATGCGCTCCCGGTAGGTATTGCCAGGCAGCTTGTCGCGCAGCATCAGGCGGATTTCCGCAATCAAGGTGAAGTAGGGTTTGAAAGGCACGCCACGCACATCGGGCAGGATAATGTCGATACTACGGTTGAACTGTTTGGCCAGCTCGAGGAAGTCCTCCACCGCATCGAGCCTGCTGGCCGGATCAAGGAAACGCTCGGCGTCATCCTTGTAGTGCTCGCGCTGCCTGACCGGGTCATGCTTCCTGGGCAGCAGTTTGAGGATACGGTCGAGTGTCGCTTGCAGCTTGGGCAGTTCGCTTTCGACGCTTTCCCATACCTGGCCCGCTTGCACCTCGCCACCGTAAATCTTCAGGGCGTGATCGAGGTGTTCCACCACGCCATGGTAATCGACAATATAGCCGGCATTCTTGCCCGCCATGGTACGGTTGACCCGTGCAATCGCCTGCAGCAGCGTGTGTTCCTTCAACGGCTTGTCGAGATACATGGTGCCCACTATCGGCGCGTCCCAGCCCGTCAACAGCATGTCGGACACGATGATGAGGCCGACACTATTGGCATGCGGCTGACCATCGCGCCCCTTTGCCTCATCGCCATACGGCAGCGGAAACAGCTTGCCAACGAAGTTCGCCACCTGCTCCGCCGGCAGTGCGACCGGCTGCTTGCCCGCCTTCAGTTCACCCTTGATGCGTTCTTCGATGGTCTCAATATGCTGCGGGCCAAGCCGGTATTGGGCCGCGTCTTCGCGCACCGACAAGCCGGTGCGCGAAGCCGTCACGCTGGCCAGCGAGATCACCACACGGCTCTCGAAGGTGGGCAGGCCATCAGCCTTGCGCTGTTTCATCAAATCATCAAACAAGTCCTTGTAGCGCACCGCCATGTCGCGGCCGTCGCACACCAGCATGGCCTTGAGTCCCTTGGCCTGCACATTGGCCACGAAGTGCTCTACCAGATGCGCGGCCACCTGTTCCATGCGCTCGCCCGCCTGCCGCCATCTGGCCAGCAGGGCCTTTTTCAGCGCCTGCTGCCTGGCTTCATGCTCTTTGGAAAACTGGTCGTTGAAAGCCTGGTCGAGTTGGGCATTTGCGGCAAGTTGCACCCAGGCGTCCTGGTACTTGATGGGGAGCGTTGCGCCATCGGCCACCGCTTCATGCAGCCGGTATTCGTCGATGTAGGCGTCGCCGCCAAATTCGGCCAGCGTATGCTTGTCGTCATTGAGCAGCGGCGTGCCGGTGAAGGCGATAAAGCTGGCGTGCGGCAGGCTGGCGCGCATGAAGGCGGCCAGGAAGTCATATTGACTGCGGTGCGCTTCATCGACCAGCACGTAGAAGTTGGGCTTGGCGCTGAGCACCCGGAACTGGATCTTCTCCCGGCCGACTTCCTGCCATTTTGGGGCCAGCATCACGCCGTCGGCATCGGACAGGCCCCAGTGAAGATTGCGCTGCGCCACCATGAAGAAGTCCTTCCCCTCGCGCACGCGCCGATGCCGGGTCGCCTGCAAGGGCTCGCCTTCCTCATCCGGGGCACCAGCGGCGGCGGCGCCTTCGCCGTCGCCAAGCTGTTCGTTTTCCTGGAACTTCTGCACGGTGCTGGTCAGCACGCTGCCGTAATCGTTACCGAGCAACTTGACCAGCCCATCGACCGACACCGCCTGAATCGCCTTCACGCCCACGGCGTGGAAAGTGTCGAAGATTTGCTTGTCGAGGTCCTTGCGGTCGGTAAGCACCAGCACGGTGGGGTTGTTCAGCCCCGTGCTGTCGGCGCGCAGCATGCGCGCCAGCAGCGCCATGGTCAGCGACTTGCCGCTGCCTTGCGTGTGCCACACCACGCCGCCCATGGGCCTGGGCGCCGTCAGGCGGGCAATGGTCTTGCGCACCGCCCGCCACTGCTGATACCGGGGCAGCTTCTTGGTCGTCGCGCCGTCGCGGGTTTCAAACAGCACGAAGTGGGTGATCAGTTCGAGAAAACGCGACGGCTCGAACAGCGCCCACAGCAACTGATCCTGCTCGCTCGGGTCGGAACCCAGCACGCGGGCCACGGCCGCAAGTTCATCGCTCTCCAGGCGGTAGCGGGCAAAGAAAGCGGGCCTGGTGCGTATCGCGCCATAGCGGCCCTCGCGCCGGTTCAGGCCAACACAGACCTGATTGAAGACGAACTGCGCCGGAAAGCCGGCCTGATATCCATCCAGCTGCGACAGCGCCTCATCGAGCCGGTGATGGCTGGCCTTGCATTCGATAATGGCCAGCGGCAGACCGTTGACGAACAACAGCAAGTCGGGGCGGTACAGGTCGCCGTCGGCGTTCTTGCCCACATACTGGTCCACCACATGGAAGTCGTTATTGGCGGCCGTGGTCGCGTCAAAAAAACGCACGCTGCGCGGCCTGCCGTCGGCATCCTTGACCTGGATATCGCAGCGATGCAGCACCTGCTCCCAGAACGCCTGGTTCGCTGGCAGCAGCTCGTCACTGACGCGCTTGCGCAACTCCATCAGCGCCGCCTCGACGCCGCCGGCCACAGCTTGCAGCCATGGGTTCAGCGCCAGCAGCCGGGGCCGCAGAACGGCGCACAGTACCGGGGCAAGATGGCGGTGTTCGACCTCAACCGTGTTACCGGGCAGATGCGTATAGCCCAGCTTGACCAGCGCTGCAATGGCCGGAAGTTCGACCCCGGCTTTTTCCGCATGCCCCATGGATATGTCCTCTCTGTGCGTTTTCTTGGTTTTATCCGTCAGGCGGCAACGGCGACTTCCTGGTGCACGCCCGGCTTCACGCGCCATTCGCCGGTCAGCAGTTTTTGCATCAGGCCACGTTTGAGTGTTTGATGAGCAGTCCGTTTTTCTTCCAGTGCTGTGATTTTTGCATTGACAGCATCAACTACACTGGCAATATCCTCCTGAACCTTCAACGATGGCAGAAGAACCGGGAACGCCTTCAGCTGCGATGAGTTGATACTGGCAAGATTGGTAGTGCGCTTTGCACAGGACAGGAAGTATCGTCGACCATAATCACTCGCTGCCAAAGCCGCGAGATAGTAGGAATTAAGCTTGTCGGGAACAGGTCGTACTGAGAAGACATGATTCTGGTGCAGGCATGGAGAAATCTGACCTTTCCAAACATCGCCTCGACCTAATTTGTCGAAGTCCCCACCTTCGGTCATTAGCACATCGCCGGGCTGAAGCGCATATCGTTGAACTTGTGTCGCCTCAACCTCAATAGTCTTGATCTCGGCGAGGTCAATATGCCCGGCCTGCACATTTGCAACCCGCAAGTAAGGCAGTTCAACCGGCGCTTTCAAGCCTTTCTTTCCTTTGGCAACACCAGTGCGAACTTCCGCAACCTCTTGCAGCGACATAACAGGCCAGTCGTTTGCAACTTGACCGCCCGCGCCCCGGCTGAACAGGGTTTGCATCAACCCCTGCTTGAGGGTCTGGGTAGCTTTAATCTGGCGGGAAATCACGTTCAGCTTGTCATCTACGGTCATGAGGATAGCGGCGATTTTCTCTTGCTCTGCCAGTGGAGGGAGTGCAATTACCTCCTTCTCCATGCCCGCCTTTGTTAAGTGCAGCATGGTCGAACCGTTTGTCTTATTCCTCATCTCCTCAGTAAAGCGCGATAAAGAATGAAACATGTAAGACCTATTTATGCGTTTAGAGCACTCAATCTTCCAGATGTGATAATGGTAGATTGCCTTCTCACCCTGCCAAATACGCGGCCCAAATGTTGCCGACCACATAAACAGCAGTTCTCCTTTGCTGACGTATTGATGTGATGGTAGTTTAAGGCTTGAATAGTAATAGGTATCGCCCGAGCCGGTCAGGTTTTGCAGCCGAATTACCGGTATCCCCTCGGTTTCCCACTCTGTAAGCTTATATGCCCGGCCGTTATAAAATGTTACGACCTCCGATTGTGGAACACACTCCCATTTTTCAGGAATCCAACCAATTTCGGTTTCTTTGTACCCCGGCTTCCCCACCACGCTCATACACCAGCCTTCAGCAACCCCAACTCCACCAGATAACCATTCAGCTGGGCATCAATCAATGATTCTTCTTCGCCCAGCGCCGCCAATTGTTCCAAAGTGGCAGCAAGATCCACGGTCTCTTCCGTCTCGCCGTTGTCAATATAGCGCGCAATATTGAGGTTGCCGTCGTTGCCGCGAATTTCGTCCAGCGTCACCACGCGGCAGTAGTTCTCCACCTCGGTCTGGCTGTCGAACGCCGCCTTGTGCGTGCCGACGATATGCTTGATATCATCCGGGCGCAGGCTGTTCTGGGCCTTGCCTTCGAGGTAGTCGCGGCTGGCGTCGATAATGATGATCTTGCCCTTGAGGGCGGCCGGCTTCTGCTTGTTCAGTATCAGCACGCAGGCCGGGATGCCGGTGTTGTAGAACAGCGCCGACGGCAGGCCAACGATGGCTTCGATCAGGTCGCCCGGCTGGTTGCCGCTGGCGGCGTCGGTGCCGAACAGCAGGCCGTTGCGAATCTTGCCTTCTTCACCGCTACGGAACAGCACGCCATGTGGCAGGATGATGCCCATGCGGCCATCAGCCTTCAGGCTGGCCAGCATATGCTGGGCAAAGGCGAGGTCGGCATAGCCACGCGGCGGCACGCCATATACAAAACGGCCATACGGGTCGTTGACCTGCTTGTAATTGGGCGTCTTGGCCTTCTTGTCGCCTTCCTGCTCCGCTTCGTTAGCCAGTTCCAGCGGCGACCACCATGATTTGGCAGAGAACGGCGGATTGGCAATCACCCGGTCAAAGGTCCTGAGGTAATCGCCATCGAGGTGCTTCGGTTCGACCAGCGTGTCGCCCCGTTCAATCTCGGCGCGCATATTGTGCAGGTAGAGGTTTAGTTTGGCGATGGCCCAGGTGCCGAGGTTTTTCTCCTGCCCATACAGCATCACATTGGGTTTGCCCATGATGGCGCCGTTTGGCAGGCCGGCGATGTGGTGCGCGCTTTCCACCAGCATGCCGCCGCTGCCGCAGGTCGGGTCGTAGACCTCATGACCGGGTTGCGGGTCGATCAGTTCCACCACCAGTTGCACCACCGCCTTGGGCGTGTAGAACTCACCGCCCTTCTTGCCGGCGTCGTCGGCGAACTGCTTGATCAGGTACTCGTAGGCATCGCCCAGCATGTCGGCCTTGTACAAGTCGGCATTGCCCAGCTTGTACTGGTTGAAGTGCCGCAGCAGGCGCTGCAAGGTGGCGTCAGATAACACGCGCTTGTCGCCGTACTGGGTGGCGGTGAGCACATGTTGCAGTTCAGGATTGCTGGCTTCGATGGTGGCGAAGGCTTTGTCAAGCGCCTCACCGATGTTCTCGGTGCGGGCAATCAGATCAGGCCAGCGGGCGCTCAGGGGGAAGCGCCCCCATTTGTCCACGACCTCTTCTTCAGCCTCCCTGCCGTTCAGGCCATCGTCCCGCATCAACTGCGTGACGCGTTCGTCGAATACGTCGTTGAAGCGCTTCAGGAACAGCAGGCCGAAGATGTAGTTCTTGAAGTCTGATGAGTCGATGGAACCGCGCAGGATATTTGCAGATTCCCACAGCCATGATTCGAGGGCTTCGAGGGTGAGTTGATTTGCCATTATTGCTATACCAAAAGTCCGACAACGACACCAGTTTATCAGCGTCGTCCAAAATGAAAAAGGCCGGAATCCCGGCCTCGAAAGTGAAACGAATTGTACACCAGCAATCGTGAAAAACTTTATTGTCTACACCATGTTGGCATGTACCGGGACTGTCCCTAGTTCCGCCAAGTTCGCATCTTTTTTTACCTTGAAATACTGGCAGAGAGAACTCGCATAGCCTGGCGTTTTTCCTCTGCACATGCACACCAGCAAGGCACGTTAGCACCCCAGTCGCTGGCACAGGCACTCCGGGCCAAGCGGGACCGAAAAATGTCGAGGGCAAGGCGCAGCGACGCAGACAGTACGAATGTACGGCAAGGAGCTGCAACGCAGCCATCGGCATTTTCTCGGGCCCGCGTCTCCGGCCCGCCGTTTTAATCCATCAGGTCAAACACCGCCATCGACTCCACGTGCGATGTATGCGGAAACATATTGACCACGCCGGCCTTGGAAAGCTTGTAGCCCGCTTCCAGCACCAGGATGCCGGCGTCGCGCGCCAGCGTCGATGGGCTGCACGACACATACACGATGCGTTTCGGCAGCATCTCGGGGCGCACTTGCGACAGCCCGACCAGCGCCTGGCACAGAGCCATGGCGCCGTCGCGCGGCGGGTCGACCAGGATGCGGTCAAACTTGCCCAGGGCGATCAGATCATCGGTGGTGACTTCAAACAGGTTGCGAGTCGAGAACGAGGTTTTTTCCGCCAGGCCATTGGCCAGCGCGTTTTCCAGCGCGCGTTCGGTCAGGGTGGTGCTGCCTTCGATGCCGACCACTTCGCTGCCTTGCGTGGCCAGCGGCAAGGTGAAGTTGCCCAGTCCACAGAACAGGTCGGCCACGCGGTCGCTCGGCTGCACCTCCAGCAGACGCAGCGCTTTCGATACCAGCACGCGGTTGATATGGTGATTCACCTGGGTAAAGTCGACCGGCTTGAACGGCATCCTGACGCCAAACTCGGGCAGCAGGTAGTGCAACTGCTTGTCCAGCGGATAGAACGGCACCGCCGTTTCCGGCCCCTTGACCTGCAGCCACCATTGCACGCCATATTCGTCGGCAAAGGCTTTCAGTTTGGTTTCATCGTCTGCCGTCAACGGCGCCATGATGCGCAACACCATCGCCGTGACGTCTTCGCCGATGGCCAGTTCGATCTGCGGCATCTGTTCGAAGATCGACAGCGAGCCGATCAGCGCGCGCAGCGGCAGCAGCATGGCGGAGATATGCGGCGGCAGGATTTCGCAGCTGTCGATATCGGCCACGAACGCCGATTTCTTTTCATGGAAACCCACCAATACCGTGTCTTTTTTCTTCACATGGCGTACCGACAGGCGCGCGCGGTAGCGGTAGCCCCAGGTTGGGCCGTACATCGGGCGCATGATGTTTTCGGCGCGCACCTTGCCGATGTGCCACAGGTTGTCTTCCAGCACGCGCTGCTTGATGGCGACCTGGGCCGATGGCTCCAGGTGCTGCATCGAGCAGCCGCCGCAATAATCGAAATGCTTGCACTTCGGCGTCACGCGCAGCGACGACTCGCGGTGCAGCGCCGTCATGCGCGCCGCTTCCCAGTTTTTCTTCTTCTTGAACGTCACGAAGCTGACACGTTCGCCCGGCAAGGCGCCTTCGACGAACACGACCTTGCCCGGCGAGCCGTCTTCATTCTCGATATGGCCGACGCCGCGCGCGTCCATGTCGAGCGATTTGATTTCGATAATGTTTTCTTGCATAGCGATCAATAGGTAAGAGTGGGCCAGGACGCAGGGCCGCGCTGAAACTTGAAAGAACAGAGGGGAAGGTCAGGCGCCGCGAGCGGGGCGTATGATAGCAGATGCAGGCCAGCAATTGCCGGCCCTGGGGATACTACAACAGCGAATCGCGCACGACGCCGCGCGCCGCCATGGCACGTTTGAGCTTGATCAAAGCCTCTTGCTGGATCTGGCGCACGCGTTCGCGCGTCACACCCATTTCCTCGGCCAGCGTTTCCAGCGTGGCCGGATCGTCATTGTCGAGGCCGAAGCGGCGCATGATCACCACGCGCTGCTTGTCGGGCAACTTGCTGAGCCAGTCGCGCACCAGCACCGTCATTTCATGGTGTTCGGCGCGCGCGTCGGGGCTGTCTTCGGCCGCGCCCGGCAGCATGTCCATCAACGACGATTGCGGATCGTTGTCCAACGGCGCGTCGAGCGAGGTGGCGTGTTCGGACAGTGCCAGGATATCCTGCACTTCCTCCACCGGCCGCCCGACCAGATGGGCGATGTCTTCGGCTGACGCGTCCTTGCCGTCATGGTGCTGCGCTTCAAGATGGTATTTGCCGCGCAGGATCTGGTTCAGCTCACGCACCATGTGTACCGGCAGGCGCACCGTGCGCGCCTGGTTCATGATGGCACGCTCGATGCTCTGGCGTATCCACCAGGTGGCGTAGGTGGAAAAACGGAAACCGCGTTCGGGTTCGAACTTGTCGATGGCGCGCATCAGGCCGATGTTGCCCTCCTCGATCATGTCGAGCAGCACCACGCCGCGGTTGATGTAATGCTTGGCGATCGACACGACCAGGCGCAGGTTGTGCTCGATCATGGTCTGCCGCGCTTCGAAATTGCCCTGCTTGGCCAGGGTTGCGTAGTGCACTTCCTGGGGCGCCGTCAGCAGCGGGCGCGTGCCGATCTGGTTCAGGTAGTGCTGGGTGGTATCGGTCGACAGTTCGGCCGCCAGCACTTTTTTCAGTTCGTCGACACTGTCGACCGCCACGCTGGCGACCGCCGCACCATCAGCCCCGGCCTCGGCCGGGTCTATGCCGTCGAGCTCGCCTTCATCATCAACGATTACCTCGTCCGCCACTTCGTCGTGCGGGTCCGGCTCATCATCATGCGGATCGTGCGGCGCGTTTTTCATTGCTTTACCTAACGGTTAGGCAGGAACTTGGACGGATCGACAGGCTTGCCCTGCTGGCGGATTTCAAAGTGGAGCTTGACGCGGTCGGCATCGGAATCGCCCATTTCGGCGATGGCCTGGCCCTTGTTGACGCTCTGCCCTTCCTTGACCAGGATGCTGCGGTTATGCGCGTAAGCCGACAATAAACTATTACTGTGCTTCACGATAACAAGATTACCATAACCACGGATGCCGCTGCCAGCGTACATGACTTTTCCCGCGCCGGCGGCCACCACCTGCTGGCCGGCCTTGCCGGCGATATCGACGCCCTTGTTCTTGCCTTCGTCAAAGGTGCCGATCACCTTGCCTTCGGAAGGCCACATCCAGCTGAGTTTTTCATCGCCGGCAGCTGCCGCGGCGACCGCTGGCGCACCGGTCCCGGTAGCGGCGGCAGCGGCCGGCCGGCTTGGCACGGCCAGCGGCGCCGCAGGCGGTGCCGCTGGCGGGGACTCGGCCACGCCGGCATCGCTGCGCAGCTCGGCCAGGGTGGCATCGGAATAGGGGCGTTTTTCGCCGCGCGGGCCATTCTTTTTCGGCACCGCCGGTGCCGCGGGACGCACTTCGGTGATGGCTGGCATGACGACGGCCGAGGTCTGGGCGCCGCCAGTATCGCCGGTCGGCGGCAGCACGCGCAGCACCTGGTCGACCTTGATGTCGTTCACATCGGTGATGTTGTTCCAGGCCGCCAGGTCGCGGTAGTTCTGGCCATGTTCGAGCGCGATGCGCAACAGGGTGTCACCGCGTTTGACGGTGTACAGGGCGGGATCGCGGTCACGCGCTTCGCTGGCCGCCGCTGCGGTGGCTGGCGTATGCGGGCGTTCGACCACGGGCGCCTGCACGCCGGTGGTGCCGCAAGCGCTGAGCAGCATGGCCAGCGCGGTGCCGCTGAGGAGTACCTTGGTTTGTTTCATCATTCGCATGTCGTTGTCTGTCCTGCTTGCTGACTGATCCGCAGATCAGATGGTGCCCGGGCGCAAAGGCACGAAATGGCAGTCTTCCAGCGCTGCGCTGGTCCACTCCATTTTTCCTACCCGGGTAATGAGTTGTAAATGCTGCAATTTGTCGCCCACCGGCGCCACCAGACGCCCGCCGATTGTCAATTGCTCCAACAGGGCTTGCGGCACTTCCAGGCCGGCTGCGGCAAGGATGATCCCGTCAAAGGGCGCCGCCTGCGGCAAGCCTAGCATACCATCTCCGTACTGCAAGCGCAGGTTCGGCACGCGCAGCGGACGCAAGTTGGCCTTGGCCAGTTCGTGCAGCGGCTTGATGCGCTCGATGGAAAATACCTCTTTCGCCACCCGCGACAGCACCGTTGCCTGGTAGCCGCAGCCGGTGCCGATCTCGAGCACGCGCTGCAGGGCGCCGCCATTGCGCATCACTTCGATCATGCGCGCCACGATATACGGCTGCGAGATGGTTTGCTGGTAGCCGATCGGCAGCGAGGCGTCGATATACGCCTGCGAGGCAAACGCCTCGTCCATGAACATATGGCGCGGCACGGCCTGCATGGCGTCGAGCACCAGCTGGTCCTTGACGCCCTGCCTGGCGACTCTGGCCACCATGGCGCGCCGCACGGCGTCCGAGACCAGCGGATTTTGCCTCGGCGATGCCGCCGGCACAGGTTGCGCGCGCTCATTGGCGATCGCCTGGGCACGCGACGGCGTGATGCCGTTTGGCGCGCCATAGGCGGGCGCAGCGCCGCGCACGGCGTTTTGCGCCTTGTTCTGGGTTGCCGTTTGTGGCGTGGCAATGCGCGACTGGGCCAAGGTGGGCGCGGCGCCCTGGCGCGACGGCTTGCCGGCCAGCGCATCGAGCGACAAGGGGAAGCTGCGCGGTTTGTCGCTCATGCCAGGCCTTTCGCCAGTGCATCGAGTTGCGTCACATGGGTCAGGTCGATCTGCAGCGGCGTGATCGATACTTGCCCTTGCGCCACCGCATGAAAATCGGTGCCGGGGCCGGCCTCGCGAGTGGCGCCCACCGGGCCGATCCAGAAGATTTCGCGCCCGCGCGGATCGAGCGCGCGGATTACCGGCTCGGCCGAATGGCGCTTGCCCAGCCGGGTGGCGGTGATGCCCTGCAGTTGTTCGTACGGAATGGCGGGAATATTCACGTTCAGCAGATACGGCTTTTGCAGTTCGTCAAAACGGCGCTCGACGATGTCGCGCGCCACGCGCGCGGCCGCATCGAGATTGACCCAGCCATACTCGGCCTGCGAAAAGGCGATCGCCGGGATGCCGAACAAGTAGCCTTCGGTGGCCGCCGCCACGGTTCCCGAATACAGGGTGTCGTCGCCCATGTTGGGGCCGTTGTTGATGCCGGAGACGACCAGATCGGGCCGCTCCAGCATCATGCCGGTCAGCGCCACGTGCACGCAGTCGGTTGGCGTGCCGTTGACATAATAAAAGCCGTTGCCGGCCTTGTGCACCGACAGCGGCCGGTCCAGCGACAGGGAATTGGACGCGCCGGAGCGGTTGCTGTCGGGCGCCACCACCACGATGTCGGCAATCGGCGCCAGCGCATCGGCCAGCGCGGCCAGGCCCGGCGCGAGGTAGCCATCGTCATTACTGATTAAAATTCTCATGCCGGGATTTTACCCGAAGCAACGCTTGTGCTGCGCGTGGACGGCGATGCACAAGGGCATTTATTTTGCATTCCAGACAACCCCGGCTCAACGCTGTTCGATGCGCGCCTCCGACAGCGCCCCCTCCAGCGCCTGCACCTCATCTTCCTGCAGCGCGAACAGCGCATCGAGGTTGCCCTGCAGCTTGTACATCCGCTTGAGCTGGGCCATGCCACGCTTGCGCAGCTTGCCCGGCACGCCGGGGCGCAGCAGGCAGGCTTTCAGATGTTCGGCCAGTGCGCCGGCCTGCCGGTATTGGTCGCGTTCGATCATGCTTTGCAGCATGGCAATCATGCTGGCCAGGGTTTCAGGCTCGTCCGCGTCTGGCACGCCGTGGTCGGCCAGGATGGCTTGCTGCTGCATGGTGCCGGCCAGCTGCTTGCGGCTGTGCAAGGTGTCCAGATGATGCTCGCCCAGCACCCGCGCATGCACCTCCAGCAACTGCTCCTGCACGCTGCGGGCAGCCGCGAGTTCACCACGCCGCAGCAGCGCCTCGGCCAGCTTGCGCTGGCTCATCAGTGTTTCGGGGTGGTCGAGGCCGCGCGTGCGTTCGCGCGCGGCCACCTGGTTTTCATGCAGCTGGCGTGCGCCGGCCCAGTCGCCGAGGCCTGCGACGATATCGGCCAGGCGGTCGCGCGTGGCCAGGGTGGCAGGATGGTCCGGGCCCAGGGTGCGTTCCTGCGCCTGCAGTATCGCGTCAAGCAGCTGGCGCGCGCCGTCCAGTTCACCCTGCCGCCCCAGCACCTGGGCCAGCGCCAGCTTGCTGTGCAGGGTATCGCCATGCTCGGCGCCAAACAGGCGCGTGCGTGCGGCCACTACCGTGTTCAGCAATTGCCGCGCCTCGTCCAGGCGGCCCATCTGCAGCAAGGTGGCGGCGCGGCAGTCCATCGCGCCGAGGGTATGCGGATGTTCACTGCCCAGCCGGCGCGCATGGCTGGCCAGCACCTCGTCCTGCAGGGCCAGCGCGGCCGCGCAGTCGCCCTGGCGCACCAGGGTCTGTGCCAGGCAGGCCTTGGCGGCCAGGGTGTCGGCATGTTCGGCGCCCTGCAAGCGCTCGCGCGCTTCGGCCACGCACTCTTCGAGCTGGCGCGCTTCGGCCAGGCTGCCGAGCTGGCGCAGCAGGCGCGCCATGCCGCTGTTGCCGGCCAGGGTATCGATATGCTCGCCACCGAGTATGCGGGTGCGTATCTCGACGCTTTGCCGGAAGGCCTCGAGCGCCTGCTCGGGCCGGCCCTCTTTCCGGTACAGCTCGCCCAAGCGCGCCAGGTCGCGCGCCAGCGGCAAGGCCACGGCGCGGCCCGGTTCGAGCTGCAGCGCCCGCCGCGCTTCCTCGATGGCGGCCAACAAGCCGATCTCGCGGCTCGACTGCCATGGAAAATAGCCTCCCGTCAGCCACTGCAAAAACGCTTCGAAGGTGCGCGTCAGCGAAAAGCGGTCGCCGCCCTGGTCGATGCGCACGGCCAGCTGTTCGCCATAGGCAAAGGTCTTGGTCTGCTGCAACTGGACTTCGTCGAAATAGCTGTCGAGCGCGATCTGCGGCAAGCCGTACGAGCTGCGCAGCAGCCGTTCGAACATCGGCTGATAGCCGGCGATGCCCTTGTAGCTGTCGCCGCGGCGCCATTCGGCGCGCTGCGCGCCATCGCCCATTTCGATGCGCGACGGCAGCGGATACACCAGCAGCGGGCGCTGTTCGTCTTCATGGCTGCGCCGGTATTCGATGGCGCGCGTCACCAGCGCATCGACGCCCTCCAGGCTTTGCTTGTTCGGCGTGAAGACCACCACCAGTTTCCTCGGCAACAAGGTGGTGCAGATGCCGGCGCTGTCGGTGCGGCCGGTGCGCGAATCGACCAGCACGTAGCGAAAATGGCGCGCCAGGGTATCGGCAAAGCAGCGAAACAGCGCCGGGCAGGCGTCGAACAGCTGGTCCCAGCGCATCTGCGCCAGCCGTTCGCTGTAGCTGGCGTCGAAACGCCCGGCGCGCATCAGGTACAAAGGGCTGCCCTGGTCGACCCGCACCACGTATTGCTGCCAGTCGATGGCGTCGAGCACGCGCTCGGCCAGCGCCGCATAGTCGTGCTCGCCGCCCTCCCCATGCGCCGCCATCGGGCTCGCGCCCATGCGTTCGAGCTGCTCGCGGCACGCCTCGAAAAACTCCAGCACGCCCGGGCACTCTTCGCGCTGGTCGAAATAATGGTGCAGGCCGGGCGCTTCCATGTCCCAGTCCAGCATCAGCACCGGCACGCTGGCGTTTTCGCGGCGCGCCAGCAGCACCGCGATATTCGACAGGGCCATGGTGCGGCCGGTACCGCCCTTGTAGGAATAAAAGGTGACGACTTCACCAGGGGCGCTCAAAGGCGGCAGGGACAGGCGTGGGCATTCCATGGCGGGGACCTTTAACGTGGAAAGTGAGGGGGCGGCACCGTACGCCACTGCGGCGGGATAGCCGGCAGGACGAAGCGGCTGCAGTCGTGGCCCGGCGGTGTCGAGCGCTTGAGCAATTGGTAATGCCTGGCGATGCGCTGCACGATCTTCCTGATATCGGGCAGGTACTGCGGATTCGATTTCAAGTCGCTGCTGGCCAGCGTGTAGGCCGAAAAATCGACGTAGAAGCCGGGGCCGGCAATTTGCGCCGGCAAGCCGTCGGGATGCTGCGTCATGATGATGGGGATGATCAGGTGGCTGGGCAGCTCGTACCAGCTGCGGCGCTCCTGCTCGATCAACTGCATGGCGGCGAACTCGCGCCGGGTGTAGCCATGGGCTTCATATTTGGGCGTGTACAGCACGATCATGCACACGCTTTCGCACATGGCGCGCGCCACGCGCAGGTCGAGGTCGTCGCCGCCGCCGAGCTGTTCACTGTCGATGAACAGGGCGTCTTCGCGGTCGAGATGGGGTTCCAGGTAGCACGACAAGGCTTCTACAAGATCATTCTTGAACTTGTTCATGAAAGCGAAATTTCCGTGCGCATAGCTCAAGAAACAGCCGTAGCGGATATCCATGGCATCCCCCTGTTCCTGGTACTACCCTCCCGTCACCGCATGTTGATCGACAAGGACTGGCTCAACTGTAAACCGCTGAGCACGTCCATATTTGCGCACGCGCAAACATTGTCCCATCAGGCATCGAACCCCAACCATGCCAGAAACCAGCCTGAATACGCCAGCTATTGGCATGCCAGGCCCGCACGCAAGCTGCGTGCGGATACGCCAGGCATTTGATTTAAAAGGGAAATTGGCCGGCGCGGGCGCGCCAGCCAGGAAAGTTGCTTACGACTTGGCCGGCAGGCTGCGGAAAAACTCGATCACTTCGGCCGTGTCGCGCGTGCGCTTGAACGGCGGCAGGCTTTGCCAGATGCGCTTGCCATACGGCTTGGAAATCAGGCGTGGATCGCAGATCATCAACACGCCGCGGTCGCCCTCGTCGCGGATCAGCCGGCCGGCGCCCTGCTTCAGGTTGATGATGGCTTCCGGCAGTGAATGGTGCATGAATCCGTTCTTGCCCTGCTTTTCCATCACCTCGATGCGCGCCGCCAGCACCGGATCGTCGGGCGGCGCGAACGGCAACTTGTCGATAATCACCAGCGACAGGGCGTCGCCGCGCACGTCGACGCCTTCCCAGAAGCTCTGACTGCCGATCAGCACGCCGTTGCCGGCTGCGCGGAACTGGTCCAGCAATTCGGTGCGGCCGCGGTCGCCCTGCACGAACAGCGGGAAATCGAGGCCGCGCTGCTTGAATTCGTCAGCCAGGCGCTCGGCAGCGCGCTTCACGGCGCGCAAGGTGGTGCACAGGAAAAACGTGCGGCCACCGGCCGCTTCGATGATCGGCAAGGCGCAGTCGATCACCGCATCCGTGTAGCCCAGCGAATTTGGCTGCGGCAGGTTTTGCGGCACGAACAGCAAGCCCTGCTGGCCATAGTCGAATGGCGACGGCCAGGTGTGCGACGGTTCGCCCGTCAGCCCCATCTGCTCGGAAAAATGCTTGAAATCATTTTTCACGGCCAGGGTGGCGGAGGTGAAAATCCAGCTGCGCGGCGTGCCTTCGCGCTGGTTGTTGAAGATCGGCGCGATCGACAGCGGGGTTTTATGCAACTGCAGCGAGCTGGAAAACGCTTCGACCCAGAACACGGCTTCCTCGCCGGCGGCGATCTTGGCCTTGGGGTCGAACTTCCAGCTGGACAGCTGCTGCGCCAGTTCCACGCCGCGCACGCGGCATTGTTCCAGCGTTTCGGCGCGTTCGGCCTGGGTCTCGAGCACGGCAACCATGCCGTCGAGTTCATCCTTGAGGGTGTCGAGTGCCGGGAAAAAGTCGCTCGATGGCGCGATCTGCGGCAGCGACAGGCGCACGATATCTTGCGGAAACGTCAGGCGCAGGTCGCGCGCGGCTTTTTCCACCACCGTCACGGTTTTTGCCCAGTCGATGCCGCGCGCATGCGCCAGCCCTTCGGCCAGCACGTCGCGGCACAATTCCAGAATCTGCGAGGTCGACACCGTATTACCAAAGAACAAGGTGGCCGTATCGGGCAACTGGTGCGCCTCATCGAAGATGATGGTGTTGGCCGAAGGCAGCAATTCGGCCACGCCGGTGTCTTTCAGGGCCACGTCGGCAAAGAACAAATGATGGTTGACCACCACCACGTCGGCCTGCTGGGCTTCCTTGCGCGCCTTCATCACGAAGCAGTCCTGGTAATACTGGCATTCGGCGCCCATGCAGGTGTCGCGCGTGGACGTGACCAGGTTCCAGATCATGGCGTTCTCGGGCACCTTGGCCAGCTCGGCCTTGTCGCCGGAGCTGGTCATCTTGATGAAGCGCGAGATCTCGCGCAGGTGGCCCACATCGTCGCGCGAGGTCATGCGGCCATTTTGCAAGGTGCGTTCCAGATGGTAATGGCAGACGTAGTTCGAGCGCCCTTTCAACAGAGCGACCGAGACCGGCGCCTGCAGCGCGGCGCGCACCGTGGGGATATCGCGCAGGAACAATTGATCCTGCAGGTTCTTGGTACCGGTGGAAACAATCGTCTTGCCGCCCCACATCAGGGCCGGCACCAGGTAGGCAAAGGTCTTGCCCGTACCGGTACCGGCCTCGGCGATCAGGGTGGTCTGGCTGTCGATGGCGTGGGCGATGGCCTTGGCCATCTCGGTTTGCGAGCGGCGCGGCTTGTAGCTGCCGACAGCCGGACCCAGCGGGCCGCCAGCGCCAAACAGGCGCTCGATGTCGGCGTCGTGCTTGCCAGGCTCGACAGCTTCTACCCCAGCTGGCTCGGGCGGCAAGCCGTCTTGGCTGGCAGGCAATAATTGGTGGTCGGTCAAAATAAACTTAAGTAAGGAGGCCGGACGCTACTGGCGTCCCTCAGGCGGGCACATCGGGCACCAATTGCATTTTCAGCAAGGTGATATGGTCTTTCAACTGCAATTTGCGCTTTTTCAGGCGCCGCAGTTGCAATTCGTCATGGTGGCCATCGAGCACCAGCAACTCGATGACGGCATCGAGGTCGCGGTGTTCCACGTCCAGTTCAATCAGGCGCCGCTGTATATGCTGTGCATCGCTCATGTGTTGCATTCCAGGCAATAGTATGGAGTGGACACATGCGCCGGGCGCATGTGCAATCATCTGCGCCGGCAGAACCGGCAAGGCAGTAGTTTAACCTGCCGGGCGCAATCCGGCACGCCATTTTGGGCCAGGCCAGTGCGGCCGGCTCAGTTGTCGCCGATCGGTGGTGGCGGTGCACTGGCTGCGGCAGCAGCCTTGGCCGCCTTGGCGGCAGCGGCTTTTTCGCGCTCGGCCAGGCGCTTGGCGACCCGCTCCTGGCGCTTCACCGCTTCGGCCTGCTTGCGCGCAAAACTCGCTTCGCGCGCGGCGCGCTGCGGCGCCTCGGCGGCGTCTTGCGCAGCCTGTTGTTTCACTTCCGCAGCGTGCTGGGCCTGGCGCTCGGCCAGGGTCGGCCCGGCCGGTTTGGCCGGTTTGGCCGGCGTCGCCTCGGGCGCAAGCACTTTCATGGTCTTCGGCGTGGCGGCGGTGCGCTCGGCCAGGTCATCGCGCGCATCCTGCTGGGTGCGCGCCAGGTCGGCGTCACGCAGGCGCACCGATTCGGCGCGCTGGAAATGGCTGGCCTCGGCTTCGATGGCGCGCAGGCGCACCAGGGTCAGGCGGCGCATTTCCTTGGCCTTGTCGAGGCAATTATTGACGAAAAATTTGTCATAGCACACCAGTTCGCGCGCCGCATAGGCGCTCTCGGCCGCTTCGCGTTCGGCGGCGACCTGCTTGAGCTTGGCATTGGCCTCGACCATCGTCACGGTGGGCGGCACCTGCGGCATGCCCACCTCATCCATGGCCGCCCTGTTCTGCACGGCGCAAGCCGGCAGCAGCAGCGCGCATGCCAGCGCGCCGCTCAACAACCCGCTCCATTTGCCCATCATCGTCGTCATCATTTTCATCCTGTCTCTCCGCCTTGCCTCAAACAATAGCGTCGGCCGCGCCGCGCTGTTCTTTTTCCATGTACTCGCGCGACTGCATTTCGACGATGCGCGATACGGTACGGTGGAATTCATTGGCCAGCATGCCGTTCGTATAGAGCTGCTCGGGCGGCACTTCGGCCGACATGATCAGCTTGACCTTCTGGTCGTAGAACACGTCGATCAGCCAGGTGAAGCGGCGCGCCTCGGACGACTGCGCCGCCGACATGGCCGGTATCGCCGACAATATCACTGTATGAAAGCGGCTGGCGATTTCAAGGTAATCATTTTGCGAGCGCGGCCCGCCGCACAGGGTGGCGAAGTCGAACCAGATGATGCCGCCGGCGCGGCGCAGGCAGTGGATCTCGCGGCTCTCGATGCGTATGCGCGCATCTTCGTCGGCAGTCTCGGCAATGCGCGCATACGCGTCGCGCAGGGCCTTGTCGGTGGCCGCGCCCAGCGGCGTGTAGTAGCTGTCGACCTGTTCCAGCGCACGGCCGCGGTAGTCGACGCCGGCGTCGACGTTCATCACGTCGAGCTTCTCCTTTAACAAGGCGATGGTCGGCAGCATGCGGTCGCGGTGCAGGCCGTCCGGGTACAGCAGGTCCGGATCGTAGTTCGAGGTCATGATGAAGGACACGCCGTTGTCGAACAGGGCCGACAGCAGGTTGTACAGGATCATCGCATCGGCGATGTCGGACACATGAAACTCATCGAAACAGATCAAGCGGTATTTCTTGGCGATGCGCTTGGCGACCTCATCTAACGGGTCGGCCACACCTTTCAATTCATCGAGCTGCTGGTGCACGCCGCGCATGAATTCATGGAAGTGCAGGCGCGTCTTGCGCACCAGCGGCACCACCGAATAAAAACTGTCCATCAAAAAAGACTTGCCGCGCCCTACCCCGCCCCACATGTACACGCCTTTCGGCACTTGAGGGCGATTGATCAGGCGCTTGAAGGTGCTTGAGCGCTGGCCCTTGTAGGCCACCCATTCGTCATAGCACAGTTGCAGGCGGTCGACGGCGCGGCGCTGTGCCGCGTCTGCCTTGAAATCGCGCTGCTGCAACGCGTTCTGGTAAAACTCTTCTACGTTCATGGGGCTCGATTCAACGCGCAGGGGCGCTGGCGGCCAAAGCCGCGAGCGCCCCTGTAGGACTAACTACAATTAAAAGTTCAAGGTACGCTTGTCAACCGCCAGCGCCGCTTCCTTGGTCGCTTCCGACAGGGACGGGTGAGCGTGGCAGATACGCGCGATGTCTTCGGCCGAAGCCTTGAATTCCATCGCCACCACGGCTTCCGAAATCAGCTCGGAGGCCATCGGACCGACGATGTGCACGCCGAGGATTTCATCGGTGGTTGCATCAGCCAGGAACTTGACCATGCCCGACGTGTCGCCCAGCGCGCGCGCGCGGCCGTTGGCCAGGAACGGGAAGCTGCCAGCCTTGTAGGCGATGCCTTCGGCTTTCAGCGTCTGCTCGGTCTTGCCGACCCACGCGATTTCCGGCGAGGTGTAGATCACCCACGGAATCGTGTTGAAGTTGGTGTGGCCATGCTGGCCGGCGATACGCTCGGCCACGGCAACGCCTTCTTCTTCGGCCTTGTGCGCCAGCATCGGGCCGCGCACCACGTCACCCACTGCCCAGACATTGGCCAGGTTGGTCTTGCAATCGCCGTCGACGGCGATGAAGCCGCGTTCGTCCAGTTGCAGGCCCACTTTATCGGCACCGAGGCCATTGGTGTTCGGCGTACGGCCGATCGAGATGATCAGCTTGTCGAACACGGCGGTGACAGCTTCGCCCTTGGCATCGACGTATTCAACGCTGACATTGTCCGCGCCCGGCGTGATGGTGCCGATCTTGCAGCCCAGGCTGATCTTCAGGCCCTGCTTGGCAAACAGCTTGCCCGCTTCCTTGGCGATCTGCTCGTCGACCGCGCCCAGCAACACTGGCAGGCCTTCGAGGATGGTCACGTCGGAACCCAGGCGGCGCCATACGCTGCCCATTTCCAGGCCGATCACGCCGGCGCCGATCACGCCCAGCTTGGCCGGTACGGCGTCGATCGCCAGTGCGCCGGTGTTCGACAAAATCAGTTTCTCGTCGAATGGCGCGCCTGGCAGTTCGCGTGCGTTCGAACCGGTGGCGATGATGACGTGCTTGGTGCTCAACGTTTCATTGGCTTCGCCAACCACGCTGATCTCATAGCCTTCGCCAGCGGCGCCGGCAAACGATGCGCGGCCGTGGAAGAAGGCGATCTTGTTCTTCTTGAACAGGTACAGGATGCCGTCGTTGTTCTGCTTGACGACGGTATCCTTGCGCTTCAACATCTGGCCCAGGTTCAGCGTCAGGCCGGCAACATCGATGCCGTGCTCGGCGAAGCTGTGGCCAGCGTGTTCGAAATGCTCGGACGATTGCAGCAGCGCTTTCGACGGGATGCAGCCGACGTTGGTGCAGGTACCGCCAGGAGCGGCGCCGCCCTTGGCGTTCGACCATTCGTCGATGCAAGCGACGGTAAAGCCCAGCTGGGCTGCGCGAATGGCGGCGATATAGCCGCCAGGGCCGGCGCCGATGACGACGACGTCAAATTGTTTAGTACTCATGTTTTGTTATTCCAATCTCTTCGTCCGGGACGAAAATCCACAATAGAAGGTAAATCACCACGCCAAAGCCGAAGGTCAGCGTAAACAGCACGAACACCAGGCGCCAGATCCACGCTTCCATGCCGGAAGCGCGGCCCAGGCCGCCACATACGCCACCCAGCCAGCGGTCGCCGCGCGAGCGGCGCAGCCGGCTGAATTCCTGTACCAGGTCGTTCGCGGGACCATCGTCGAACGCGGTGTTCGGCTGGTCCGGCCTGATGCCGCCCAATAGCTTGGCCTTGGCTTGCGCAAATTCAGTATCGCTTAATGCGCCAGCCAGGTGTAACTCATGCAGACGCTTGATTTCTTCAGAGACGTTCATAGGAATCCTCTTTGAGTTGAGATCAGCCAGCTGCGTCTTCTGGCACGGGGTACAACGGTACTGCCTGCGCTGCCCCGGCGGCTGCGCCGGGGTGAACGCGGTACTACAGCTCCGGCATTACAGGTCCAGCAGCAGGCGTGCCGGATCTTCCAGCGCTTCCTTCATCGCGACCAGGCCCAGCACGGCTTCGCGGCCGTCGATGATGCGGTGATCGTACGACATGGCCAGGTAGTTCATCGGACGCACCACGATCTGGCCGTTTTCCACGACTGCACGGTCCTTGGTCGCATGCACGCCCAGGATCGCCGATTGTGGCGGGTTGATGATCGGGGTCGACAGCATCGAGCCGAAGGTGCCGCCGTTCGAGATCGAGAAGGTACCGCCGGTCAGGTCGTCCAGGGTCAGCTTGCCTTCTTTGGCTTTCGCGCCGAATTCGCCGATTTTCTTTTCGATCTCGGCGATCGACATCTGGTCGGCGTTGCGCAGGATAGGCACCACCAGGCCGCGTGGCGAACCGACCGCGATGCCGATGTCGAAGTAGCCGTGGTAGACGATGTCATTGCCATCGACCGAGGCGTTGATGATCGGGTACTTTTTCAGGGCGGCGACGGCGGCCTTGACGAAGAACGACATGAAACCCAGCTTGACGCCGTGCTCTTTCTCGAACTTGTCCTTGTACTTGTTGCGCAATTCCATCACTGGCGCCATGTTCACTTCATTGAACGTGGTCAGGATGGCGTTGGTCGATTGCGATTGCAGCAGGCGCTCGGCGATACGGGCGCGCAGGCGGCTCATCGGCACGCGCTCTTCCGGACGGTCGCCCAGGCTGGCGGCGCCAGGTGCGGCAACTTGCTGCAGGGCCGGCTTGGCGGCAACCGGCGCAGGCGCGGCAGCAGCTGGCTTGGCGGAAGCGGCCAGGGCGTCGCCCTTGGTGACGCGGCCGTCTTTGCCGGAACCGGCAACGTCGCCAGCGGCCAGACCTTTTTCGGACAGGATCTTGGCAGCGGCAGGCATCGCCACGTCACCCTTGGTAGCAGCGGCAGGCGCCGAAGCAGTCGAGGTTTCCTGGGCGGCGGCCGCCAGTGCTGGCGCAGGGATGGCCGACACTTCCAGCGGGCTGACCTTGGCCGAACCTTCGGTATCGATGATGGCGATGACTTCGCCGGCCACCACGGTGGCGCCGTTGTCCTTGATGATTTGCACGATCACGCCAGCGACCGGCGCCGGCAATTCCAGTACCACTTTATCGGTTTCGATATCGATCATGTTCTCGTCGCGCGATACTGGCTCGCCGACTTTTTTATGCCATGCCAACAGGGTTGCTTCCGCAACCGATTCCGACAACTGGGGTACTTTGACTTCGATTTGTGCCATGTAAAACTCCGTTTATTTTGTTATTGCGGCGCCGCCGCTGCGTAGCAGTGGCGGCGCTCCGTGACGTTACAGTCGACCGCTTACTTGGTGAGAATAAAGCCCTTGAGCTTCGAGAACGCCGTTTCCAGCAGGTCTTTTTGCTGGGCGTAGTGCTTGTCATAGTAACCGACAGCCGGCGACGCCGAAGCAGGACGGCCGGCGTAGGCCAGGCGTTGACCCGATTCCAGGCCTTCGAAGATGTTGTGCTGGATCTGGAACCAGGCGCCCTGGTTCTGCGGCTCGTCCTGGGTCCATACCACTTCGACCAGGTTCGGGAACTTTTTCAGTTCCGCAGCGAACGACTTGTGCGGGAACGGGTACAGCTGTTCCAGGCGCACGATGGCCGTGTCGGTCTGGCCGCGCGTCTTGCGTGCGTTGACCAGGTCGTAGTAGACCTTGCCCGAGCAGGCGATCACGCGCTTGACCTTCTTGGCGTCGATTTTGTCGTCGACTTCGCCGATCACGGTCTGGAAGCTGCCCTTGGCCAGGTCGGTCAGCGGCGAGCCGGCGTCCTTGTTGCGCAGCAGCGACTTCGGCGTCATGATCACCAGCGGCTTGCGGAACTGGCGCACCATCTGGCGGCGCAGCAGGTGGAAAATCTGCGCGGCCGTGGTTGGCTGCACCACTTGCATGTTGTTGTCAGCGCACAGCTGCAGGAAACGCTCTGGACGGGCGGACGAGTGCTCCGGACCCTGGCCCTCGTAACCGTGCGGCAGCATCATCACCAGGCCCGAAGCGCGGCCCCATTTCACTTCGCCGGAGCTGATGAACTGGTCGATCACCACTTGCGCGCCGTTGGCGAAGTCGCCGAACTGGGCTTCCCAGATCGTCAGGGTGTTCGGCTCGGCCGTCGAGTAGCCGTATTCGAAGGCCAGTACGGCTTCTTCGGACAGCACCGAATCGATGACGGTGAACGGGGCCTGGCTGTCGGACACGTTTTGCAGCGGAATGTAGGTACCGGCATCCCAGCGCTCGCGGTTCTGGTCGTGCAGCACGGCGTGGCGGTGAACAAAAGTACCGCGGCCGGCGTCCTGGCCGGTCAGGCGGATCGCGTAGCCGGACGATACCAGCGAGGCGTAGGCCAGGTGTTCGCCCATGCCCCAGTCCAGGTTCATTTCGCCGCGGCCCATGGTGGCACGGTCGCCCAGTACTTTTTCAACCAGCGAGTGGACCTTGAAGTCTTCCGGCACGGTGGTGATACGGGTGGCCAGGCGTTTCAGTTCGGTCATCGGCACGGCGGTGTCGGCCGAGTCGGTCCATTTCTTGTTCAGGAACGGCAGCCAGTCGACCGCGTACTTGTTCTTGAAGTTCGAGATGACCGGGTCGACGGTGTGCTTGCCGGCGTCCATGGCGTCGCGGAAGGCGGCCACCATCTTGTCGCCGCCATCGGCAGGAATCACGCCCTGGGCAATCAGTTTGTCCGCGTACAGCTTGCGGGTGCCTGGATGCTGGCCGATCTTCTTGTACATCAGAGGCTGGGTCAAGGCAGGCGTATCTTGCTCGTTGTGGCCCAGCTTGCGGTAGCAGATGATATCGAGGACGATGTCCTTCTTGAATTCCATGCGGTAGTCGAGCGCGATTTGCGTCGCCAGCACCACGGCTTCAGGATCATCGGCATTGATATGCAGGACCGGTGCTTCGATCATTTTCACGACGTCCGAGCAGTACAGGGTCGAACGTGCATCGCGCGGGTCGGAAGTAGTGAAACCGATCTGGTTGTTGATGACGATGTGCACGGTGCCACCGGTGTGGTAGCCACGCGTTTGCGCCAGATTCAGCGTTTCCATGACCACGCCCTGGCCGGCAAAAGCGGCGTCGCCGTGCACCAGGATCGGCAGCACTTGCGCGCCTTGCGCGTCGCCGCGGCGGTCCATGCGGGCCTTGACGGAACCTTCGACCACCGGGTTGACGATTTCCAGGTGCGACGGGTTGAACGCCAGCGACAGGTGGACCGGGCCGCCTGCGGTGGAGATGTCCGACGAGAAGCCCTGGTGGTATTTCACGTCGCCGGCCGGCAGGTCGTCGCCATGCTTGCCTTCGAATTCTTCGAACAGTTCCTGTGGCGCCTTGCCCAGGGTGTTCACCAGTACGTTCAGGCGGCCGCGGTGGGCCATGCCGATGACGATTTCCTGCACGCCTTTTTCGCCGGCGCGCTGGATGGTTTCATCCATCGAGGCGATAAAGGTTTCGCCGCCTTCGAGCGAGAAGCGCTTCTGGCCGACATAGCGGGTGTGCAGATAGCGTTCCAGGCCTTCGGCTGCCGTCAGGCGGTCCAGGATGTGGACTTTTTTCTCGGCGCTGAAATTCGGGGTGGAGCGGATCGATTCAAGTTTCTCTTGCAGCCAGCGCTTTTCGGCCGGGTCGGAGATGTACATGAATTCGGCGCCGATCGAGCGCGTGTAGGTATCGCGCAGGAAGTTGAGCAGATCGCGCAGGGTGGCGGTCTCGGGGCCAAAATAGGTATTGCTGATGTTGAACACGGTGTCCATGTCGGCATCGTTGAAACCGTAGAAGCTCGGTTCCAGTTCCGGGATCATCGGACGTTCCTGGCGCTGCAGCGGGTCCAGGTTGGCCCAGTGCGAACCAAGGTAGCGGTAAGCGGCGATCAGCTGGGTGGCGGCGACGCGCTTGCGGCCCATTTCGGCGTCGAAGGAAGCGGTAACGGTGCGGATCGGACCGGCCTTGGCGCGCTCGGCGAACGAGGCAACCACGGAAGCGTGGGCGACATCAGGCTTGTTGGTGCCATCGACGGCAGGCACGTGCTGCATTGCGTCGAAGTAGGCACGCCAGTTGTCAGGCACCGAGCCGGGATTGTTCAGATACGCTTCGTACAGGTCTTCCACGTACGGAGCATTCCCACCGAACAGGTAGGAGTTGGTCGTTAATTGCTGCATATATTGCTCACCTCTCTTCGCGTTTCGCGAGGAATTAGCGGGTTAGTCTAACCTTCCGCGACACGGCCTGACCGGTTAGCGGATTGCACATCAAGTTGTGGGGAAGGGCTTGTTTATTGCACCAGCATTCTGCATACCGTCATTTAGAATAGCACGCAGTATTGTAACGCAACAACCGCCGCCTGACTTTTATTTGGCAAGCAAATGTAAGCCTTGCGGGGCTTGCGGGCCGCATTGTTGCACTGATGCGAATGCCGCGCAGCACCATCGCTACCGGCCCGCGACGCCGCCGGCAAGCGCCATGGCGCTGGAATATGCTTACAACGCGGACAGGAAACGCACATAGTCTTGCGCGCTGCGTCCCAACCGCTCGGCATAGCCGTGCTCCGACGGCCCGTCTTCGGCGCCGTAGAAGGCAAAGAGCGGCCTGCTCTCGGCGCCGATATAGGCCAGCGTCACATCGAACGGCGCCAGCAGCTGCGCCAGGGTGATGCGCCACTTGCCTTGCGGGGTGAAGTCCTCCTCGCGTATGCCGGCCGTCACGGCCAGCGCCACCTTGCGGCCGCGGAAGGCGTTGCCGCCGCTGCCGTAGGCCCAGCCATGCGCCAGCACCTCGTCGAGCCACCGCTTCAGCAGCGGCGGGCAGTTGAACCAGTACACGGGGAACTGCAGCACCACGCTGCCGTGCGACTCGACCAGCGCCTGCTCGCGCGCCACGTCGATCTGGCCGTCGGGATAAGCCTGGTGCACATCGTGGATGGTGTAGCGCTGCGGCTGCAGCGCCACTTCCTGCAGCCAGCGCTGGTTGGCGACCGAGGTGGCGATGGAGGGATGAAAAACGATCACAAGGGTTTTCATAACAGGGCTTTCATGAGGATGGAACGGTAGGCGCCTGCGCAGGCAAACGCAGCATAGCGTTAGCGAGTATCTTTCACAAGTACGCATATTTATCACTCATACAGTAACAAAAGTAAGCTTGGCGGACGCAGCAGCCCCATCCAGCCACCACTTCCTGTCGCTACCGTGTTGCCCTGTGCTGCTCGCCCCACTCGCACAGCGTATTGAGCACGGGGATCAGCGATAGCCCCTTGCTGGAGAGAAAATATTCGACCTTGGGCGGCACTTGCGGATATTCCTTGCGGATGATCAGTGCATCGGCTTCCAGCTCCTTCAGGACCACGCTGAGGGTCTTGAAGGCGATGCCGCCAAGATGGCGCTTGAGCTCGTTATGCCGCAGCACCTTGTTTTCTGCCAGTGCATACAGGATCAGCATCTTGTACTTGCCGCCGATTAGCGACAAGGTATGGCCGAACCCCGTCTCGCCCAGCGCCACGCCGCCGGGGGCGCATGTTACATCGTTCATCACGTTCCGCTTCCTGTTTATTCGGCATGAGCATGCCAGCCTGGCGGCTGTCATCAAGGTTTCAGCGCAGCAAAAAAAAGCGAGCCATCAGGCCCGCTTTTTTTGCGCCGGACCCGAAGGCCCGGCAAGAACACGGCGCCGTAACTTAAGCGCGCTTGTCCAATGGCGGCACGTCGCGGGTGGTGGCGCCGACGAACAACTGACGCGGACGGCCGATTTTCTGTTCCGGATCGGCGATCATTTCGTTCCATTGGGCGATCCAGCCGATCGTACGGGCCATCGCGAAGATACCGGTAAACAGCGATACCGGGATGCCCAGTGCGGACTGCACGATGCCCGAGTAGAAGTCGACGTTCGGGTACAGTTTGCGCGAAACGAAGTATTCGTCGTTCAGTGCAATCTTTTCCAGTTCCATCGCCAGCTTGAACAGCGGGTCGTCCTGCAGGCCCAGCTCTTGCAGCACTTCGTAGCAGGTTTCACGCATCAGCTTGGCGCGCGGGTCGAAGTTCTTGTACACGCGGTGGCCAAAGCCCATCAGTTTGACGCCGGAGTTCTTGTCCTTGACCTGCTCGATGAAGGCCGGGATATTGTCGACCGAACCGATTTCCTTCAGCATGTTCAGTGCCGCTTCGTTGGCGCCGCCGTGGGCAGGGCCCCACAGGCAGGCGATACCGGCAGCGATACAGGCGAACGGGTTGGCGCCCGACGAACCGGCCAGGCGGACGGTCGACGTCGAAGCATTCTGCTCGTGATCCGCGTGCAGGATCAGGATGCGGTCCAGGGCGCGCACCAGCACGTCGTTGACCTTGTACTCTTCGCACGGGTTGGCAAACATCATGTGCATGAAGTTGGCGCTGTACGACAGGTCGTTGCGTGGGTAGGTGAACGGCTGGCCGATCGAGTACTTGTAGGTCATGGCGACCAGGGTCGGCATCTTGGCGATCAGGCGGATGGCCGACACTTCGCGGTGGCGCGGGTCGTTGATGTCGAGCGAATCATGGTAGAACGAGGCCAGCGCGCCGACGGTGCCGACCAGGATCGACATCGGGTGCGCGTCGCGGCGGAAGCCACGGAAGAAGAATTGCATCTGCTCGTGCACCATGGTGTGCTTGGTGACGGTGTCGACGAACTTGGCTTTCTGCTCGGCGTTCGGCAGTTCGCCGTTCAGCAGCAGGTAGCACGATTCCATGAAGTCGGCGTTGACGGCCAACTGTTCGATCGGGTAACCACGGTATTGCAGTTCGCCCTTGTCGCCGTCGATGTAGGTGATCGACGAGTTGCAAGAAGCGGTCGACATAAAGCCTGGGTCGTAGGTGAACTTGCCGCTACCGGCGTACAGCTTGCGGATGTCGATGACGTCCGGGCCAACGGTGCCTTTGTAGATCGGAAATTCAAGCGATGGGCTGCCATCGGAGAACGACAGGGTAGCTTTTGTGTCAGAGGTATTCATGGGCTCTTCCTTCTCGGGAGTGAGTCGAAATTAAAATCAAAAATTCTGGCTGCAATTCGCCCCGCGTCTTGCGGAGCTACAGCGCGCCACTCGCACCGTTTGCAATATATCGCCCAGGCGCCTAGGCAATGCGCAGTCGTTGCAGCAGTGCGCGCACGTGCGGCAGATCGACTTCGCCTTCCGGCTCTTTACGGGCCAGTACCAGATCCATTAACGCATTGTCCGACAAATCGAGCAAACGCGTCAGCGCGTCGACTTCTTCGTCGGTCAATTCGGTTTCATGCGCATCGAGAAAACGGGTCAGGATGATGTCGTTTTCCAGCAGGCCACGGCGCGAGCGCCAGCGCAGGCGGGCGCGGTTGGCCGGGTCGGCCTGATGCGAGGACAAAATTGATTCTGTCATTGGGTTTTACCATCTTGCGCGTGCCGTAAAAACGGCACGGTACTGCTTTGCCGGCGCCGCCAGACAGGACAAGGGCCACTCCCTTGCCCTGCCAGCGGCGCCGGCGGGATACGTTCTGAACGATCAGATCGCGCGGCGTACCATCAATTCCTTGATCTTGCCGATCGCCTTGTTCGGGTTCAGGCCTTTCGGGCAAACGTCGACGCAGTTCATGATCGAATGGCAGCGGAACAGACGGTAAGGATCTTCCAGGTTGTCCAGGCGCGCGCCGGTCGCTTCATCGCGCGAATCGGCGATGAAACGGTAGGCTTGCAACAGGCCGGCCGGGCCGACGAATTTGTCCGGATTCCACCAGAACGACGGGCACGAGGTCGAGCAGCAAGCGCACAGGATGCACTCGTACAGGCCATCGAGTTCTTCGCGCTGCTCCGGCGACTGCAAACGTTCTTTTTCAGGCGGGATCGATTCGTTGATCAGGAACGGCTTGATCGAATCGTACTGCTTGAAAAATTGCGTCATGTCGACGATCAGGTCGCGGATCACCGGCAAGCCTGGCAACGGACGCAGCACGATAGGCTCGGTCAGCTCGTTCAGGTTGGTGGTGCAGGCCAGGCCGTTCTTGCCGTTGATGTTCATCGCGTCCGAACCGCACACGCCTTCGCGGCACGAGCGGCGCAGGGCCAGCGAGTCATCGACGTCCGACTTGATGCGCTGCAGTGCGTCGAGCAGCATCTTGTCGGTGTCTTTCAATTCGACCGTGACATCCTGCATGTACGGCTTGGCGTCCTGGTCGGGATCGTAACGGTAAATTTTCAGTTTGAGAGTGCGTGCCATGGTATAGCCTTAGAAAGTACGTGGTTTCGGTTTGAAGGTATCTACCGTCAGCGGCTTGGTCACGACCGGCTTGTAGTCCAGGCGGTTGCCTTCCGAATACCACAGTGTGTGCTTCATCCAGTTGTCGTCGTCACGGGTCGGGTGATCGTCCTGGGCATGCGCGCCGCGCGATTCCTTGCGCGCTGCTGCCGAGACGATGGTCGCTTTCGCCGTTTCGATCAGGTTGTCCAGCTCCAGCGCTTCCACGCGGGCGGTGTTGAACACCATCGACTTGTCCTTGAACGAGACGTGCTTGCGGCGCTCGTCCAGTTTCATGATTTCTTCGACGCCCTTGTTCAGCATCTCGTCGGTACGGAACACGCCGCAGTACTTCTGCATGGTGGCGCGGATGTCGTTCGCCACGCCCTGCACGGTTTCCGTGCCGGTCGAGTTTTCCAGGCGCGCCAGGCGGCCCATCGCGAACTCGGCTGCATCGGCTGGCAGAGGCTTGTTTTCCTTGGCCTTCAAACCGCTGTTGACGATATGGTTGCCGGCCGCGCGGCCGAATACCACCAGGTCGAGCAGCGAGTTGGTGCCCAGGCGGTTCGCGCCGTGGACCGACACGCAGGCGCATTCGCCGATCGCGTACAGACCGTTGACAACCTTGGCCGACTTCTCGGGACCGGTCGGGGTGACGACCTGGCCGTGAATATTCGTCGGGATGCCGCCCATCTGGTAGTGAATCGTCGGTACCACAGGAATCGGTTCCTTGGTGGCGTCGACGTTGGCGAACTTGTGGCCGATTTCCAGGATCGACGGCAGGCGCTTGGCGATGGTGTCGGCGCCGATATGGCGCAGGTCCAGCATCACGTGGTCCTTGTTCGGACCGCAGCCGCGGCCTTCCTTGATTTCCTGGTCCATCGAACGCGACACGAAGTCGCGCGGCGCCAGGTCTTTCAGGGTCGGCGCATAGCGCTCCATGAAGCGTTCGCCTTCCGAGTTGATCAGGATGCCGCCTTCGCCGCGCACGCCTTCGGTAATCAACACGCCCGCGCCGGCCACGCCGGTCGGGTGGAACTGCCAGAATTCCATGTCCTGCAGCGGCAGGCCGGCGCGTGCCGCCATGCCCATGCCGTCGCCGGTGTTAATGAAGGCGTTGGTCGAGGCGGCAAAGATACGGCCCGCGCCGCCGGTCGCCATGACGGTGGTCTTGGCTTCCAGGATCATGCATTCGCCGGTTTCCATTTCCAGCGCAACCACGCCGATAACGTCGCCTTCGGCGTCGCGGATCAGGTCGAGCGCCATCCATTCGACAAAGAAGTGGGTACGTGCGCGCACATTGCGCTGGTACAGCGTGTGCAGCAGGGCGTGACCGGTACGGTCGGCTGCCGCGCAGGCGCGCTGCACCGGCTTTTCGCCGAAGTGGGCGGTGTGGCCGCCGAACGGACGCTGGTAGATCGTGCCGTCAGGGTTGCGGTCGAACGGCATGCCGAAGTGTTCCAGTTCGTACACGACTTTTGGTGCTTCGCGGCACATGAATTCGATGGCATCCTGGTCGCCCAGATAGTCGCCACCCTTGACGGTGTCGAACATGTGCCAGAACCAGTTGTCTTCGGCCATGTTGCCAAGCGAGGCGCCGATACCGCCCTGCGCCGCAACAGTGTGCGAGCGGGTCGGGAAAACTTTTGACAGTACAGCGACGTTCAGGCCGGCTTCGGCCAGTTGCAACGACGCGCGCATGCCGGAACCGCCGGCGCCAACGATCACCGCATCAAAGCGGCGGGTAGGAATTGCAGATTTATATGCTGCCACGATTACACACTCCAGAGTATCTGTACCGTCCAGCCGGCACAAGCGATCAACCACAGCATGGTGGCAATTTGCAAGGTCAGGCGCAGGCCCGTGGCTTTCACGTAGTCCATCCAGACATCGCGCATGCCGACCCATGCGTGGTAAAACAGCGCCAGGAAAGTCACCAGGCTGAATAATTTGAACCATTGCTGCGCAAACAAGCCAGCCCAGCCTTCATAGCTGAAGTTCTGGCCGGTCAGGAAGGAAATCAGCAGGATGGCGACATAGGCCACCATGACGATGGCGGTGACGCGCTGGGCCAGCCAGTCGCGCATGCCGTAGTGGGCGCCGACGACGAGGCGTTTCGGTCCGATGTTATTGTCTGCCATGTTTAAAATACTCCAAACAGTTTCAAAGCGACCAGTGCGGTCAGCACCAGGCTGATCACCAGCACGGCCGAGGCGGTCTTGCGGGCCGGTTCTTTTTCGATGGCGACGTGCACGTCCATGAACAGATGGCGGATGCCGGCGCAGAAGTGGTGCAGGAAAGCCCAGACCAGGCCCAGCGTGATCAGCTTGACGAACCAGTGCGAGGCGATGCCCTGGAAGTAAGCGTAGGACATTTCGGAACGCAGGCTCAGTTCCAGCATGTACAGGATGCACGGCAGCAAGGCGAAAATGATGAATCCGCTGATGCGATGCAGGATCGAGACGATGGCGCCAACCGCCATGCGGTAGTTCGACAATTCGGTAACATGAATGTTACGGAATTGCGGCCGCTCTTTTTTTGGTACTTCTTTTACGGCTTCAGACATAACAAAAACCTCCCCTTTGAACTGAACTAAATATTGGAAGCCGCGATTTTCGCCGATTTTCGCAGGCCATACCACTATCTATTGTTACATATAACCAAAATGGTTTTTTACTACACAATCCCGCGCTACTTTCCGTAGTTCACGTAATTTAATTACAGAAACGCTGGCAAAAAACAAGCCGCCATGGCGGCAGCCGAAACGACCCATGCTTGCCTGCAATTTCTGCTGTCTCCAGCACCTGCTTGCGCAAGCACTTTTCCAACGATGCACTTGAGCCTGTCCGCTTGTCCGGGCGCCACGGCGCCCCGCAGCTTCAGCTCAGTTCATTCTGATAATGGTGGCGGCTGGTCAGGTACAGGCCACGGCGCAATTCCACCGGCTTGTCGCCGTACGTAAACGACACGCGCTCGGAACTGAGCAAGGGCGTGCCTGCCTCGATATTCAACAACTGGGCCGCGCCCGCATCGGCGCACACTGCACGGATCTGCTCGGAGGCGCGTATCATGCGCGTGCCGAATTCGGTTTCGAACAGGCCATACATCGGTCCCTTGTATTCCACCAGACGCTCGGCCGTCAGGCCCTTGAAGATCAGGCCGGGCAGCCACAGCTCTTCGACAATGGTCGGCACGCCGTCGAAATACTGCACCCGCTTGATAAAGATGACCGCATCGCCCGATTTCAGTTCCATCAGGCGCGCCACGTCGGCCGGCGCGCGCACGCGCTTGACTTCGATGAACTTGCTTTCGGGGTAATGCGGCACGCCTTCGTCAGGCACCAGGCGCAGGAAGCGGAAATGCGCGCGCGCTTCGTGGTGGGTCGACACAAACGTGCCCTTGCCCTGGCGGCGCATGACCAGGTTTTCGGCCGCCAGCTCGTCGATCGCCTTGCGCACCGTGCCCTGGCTGACCTTGAAACGGCCGGCCAGCTCGACTTCGCTGGGGATCAGTTCGCCCGGCTTCCACTCGCCCGACTGCAGGCTTTGCGTAATCAGCGCCTTGATCTGCTGGTACAGCGGACTGAAGGTGGGCGAAGCGGTGGTTGCAGCGGGGGTGGGTGCCGGTGGGGCAGCCGTCATGGCAGCAGCAGGCGGATTCGGCGTGGCCGGTGCGCCCGCGGTCGGACTGACCGCCCCGCTTGCAGCAGTGGCATTGTTGGTCAGATTGGACGAGGCGGAATTCATAGTCCGACATTTCAACACAAATCACTGCCCGCGTCCAGTAAAACACCCACGGTTATCTGTCTTATATAAGACATAAGATAGGATTGACAGATGTAAATCGGAGGCCTACACTGCCCCCGATAAAACTGTGATAACGGCGTTTATTGTTGTTGGCCAGCCACTCTGGCATGTAACGGCAAGGGCGCAGCGGCGCACACCACCGTCAATTCGATGGCGAGAGCCGGTTTTGGTATCATTACAGTTTTTCCGAACAAGCGTAAGCCCGGCTACAAGCCCGTTTTCTTTCCCATTTTTGGAGATTCATCATGGCAAAAACCCCTATGCGTGTTGCAGTGACCGGCGCCGCCGGCCAGATCGGCTACGCCCTGTTGTTCCGCATCGCCAATGGCGACATGCTCGGCAAGGACCAGCCAGTCATCTTGCAATTGCTTGAAATCGCCGACGAAAAAGCCCAGAAAGCGCTCAAGGGCGTGATGATGGAAATCGACGACTGCGCCTTCCCGCTGCTGACCGAAATGACCGCCCACTCCGATCCGCTGACCGCCTTCAAGGATGTCGACGTGGCCGTGCTGGTTGGCGCCCGTCCGCGTGGCCCTGGCATGGAACGCAAGGACCTGCTGGAAGCGAACGCGCAGATCTTCACGGTGCAAGGCAAGGCCCTGGACGCCGTCGCTTCGCGCAACGTGAAAGTGCTGGTGGTCGGCAACCCTGCCAACACCAATGCCTACATCGCCATGAAATCGGCGCCGTCGCTGCCAGCGAAAAACTTCACCGCCATGCTGCGCCTGGACCACAACCGCGCGCTGTCGCAAGTTGCAGCCAAGACCGGCACCGCCGTAAAAGACATCGAGAAGCTGACCGTGTGGGGCAATCACTCGCCAACCATGTATGCTGACTACCGTTTCGCCACCGTCAACGGCAAGGCCGTGAAAGACCTGATCAACGACCAGGAATGGAACGCCAACACCTTCCTGCCTACCGTCGGCAAGCGCGGCGCGGCCATCATCGAAGCGCGCGGCCTGTCGTCGGCAGCGTCGGCAGCGAACGCCGCCATCGACCACGTGCATGACTGGGTGCTGGGCACCGCCGGCAAGTGGACCACCATGGGCGTACCGTCCGATGGTTCGTACGGCATTCCTGAAGGCACCGTGTTCGGCTTCCCTGTCACCACCGAAAACGGCGAATACACCATCGTTCAAGGCCTGGAAATCGATGCATTCTCGCAAGAGCGCATCAACCTGACCCTGAAAGAACTGACCGAAGAACGCGAAGGCGTGAAACACCTGCTGGCTTAAGTCCGCTGCAGTTCCGGCGGCGCGGTGTACACTGCGTCGCACGCCATCAAGGCCGCACCGCGCATGTCGCGGCGCGGCCGTTTTATCAAGCAGTTTTCATCAGTAGAGATGCCTTAAAGCATGCACCCTTCCGAGGTTTTATTCCAGGGCAAACGCCAGCCGCTGCTGCTCGCCGCTTGCGACCACTATGCCGGCTCCGAAAAGCTGATGCGTAAATCGATTGCTTTGCAACAAGAGCTTGGTCCTTTGTTCGACATCACCTTCGATTGCGAAGACGGCGCCAGCGCCGGCAATGAAGAAGCCCATGCGCAGATGGTCGCCGGACTGCTGGCCAGCGACGCCAACCAGTTCAACCGCATCGGCGTGCGCGTACATGACGTCGACAGCCCGTTTTTCGCGCGCGACGTGGAAATCGTCTGCGCTGCCGCCCAGCGCATCGCCTATATCGCCGTGCCGAAAGTCAACAGCGTGCAGGACGCCATGCTGGCGATCGAGCTGATCAACCTGCATGCGCGCCGCGCCGGCCGCGACAACCTGCCGGTGCATATCCTGATCGAGACCCACGGCGCGCTGCGCGACGCCTACGCGATCGCCGCCCTGCCGCAGGTCGAATGCCTGTCGTTCGGCATCATGGATTTTGTTTCGTCCCACTACGGCGCCGTGCCGGCCGCGGCGATGCGCACGCCGGGCCAGTTCACCCATCCGCTGGTGGTGCGCGCCAAGCTCGAAGTAGCGGCCGCCTGCCACGCCCATGGCAAGGTGCCGTCGCATAATGTCACCACCGACGTGCGCGATTCGGCCGTGGTGGCCAACGACGCCCAGCGAGCGACAGCCGAGTTCGGCTACACGCGCATGTGGAGCATCCACCCCGACCAGATCAAGCCCATCATCAAGGCCTTCACGCCGCGCCTGTCCGAGGTGAATGAAGCCAGCAACATCCTCAACGAGGCGCTGCGCGCCAATTGGGGACCGATCGCGCAGAATGGCCGCTTGCATGACCGCGCCAGCTACCGATATTATTGGACCGTTTTGCAACGCGCCAAGCTGGCGGGCCTTGGCCTGCCCGAGGCGGCCGCCGCATTACTGAATCCGCCATTGACCGGCACCACCGAAAACTGACAGGAAAGCACGATGTCCCTCTCCAAATTAGCCCTGGCCTGCAGCGTTGCGCTGGGCGCCATGACGCTGGCCCTGGCGCCGGCCAGCGCCGCCACCGACACCAAGGCCAAGGCCAAAACCGTCAAGACCACCAAGGCCAAGGCAAAGGCGCCGGCCAAGCCCAAGGCCGAGAAACCGGTCGCCATGCCGGCCGAACCAAACGAAGAAGCCGACGAACCGGATACCACCGGCTCGGCCACCACCGAATTCAATTGCGAGCTTGGTAACAAGATTACCATCTACAGCAACGCCACCGATGACTCTCACATCGCCCTGCGCTGGCAAAAGCGGCTGCATCGCCTGAGCCGTGTCGGCACCACCACCGGCGCCCACCGTTTTGAAAACCGCTTGTACGGACTGATCTGGATCGGCATCCCGGCCAAAGGCATGCTGCTCGATTCCAAGCAGAACCGCCAGCTGGCCAATGAATGCAAGGATGCGGAGCAGGCCAAGCCGACGGTGGCGGCCGAAGCGCCGGTGTCGCTGGGCGTAGTCAAGCCTGCCGGCGGCTGATGTCAGCAGTCATGTTTTGCACCCGAATAATCAATACCCAGACGATACCCAACAAGGAGAGGTCATGCCCAGCAACACTTTGAACACGCTCAAGGACTTTACGATTTCAGCCAGCAAAAAGGGACAGTTCTACTCCCTGCCCGCACTGGAAAAAAGCCTGGGCATTAATGTCTCGCGCCTGCCGGTGTCGATCCGCATCGTGCTCGAATCGGTGCTGCGCAACTGCGACGGCAAGAAGGTCACCGAAGAACACGTCAGGCAACTGGCGAACTGGGGTCCGACCGCCGAACGCACCGACGAGATCCCGTTCGTCGTGGCGCGCGTGGTGCTGCAGGACTTCACCGGCGTGCCGCTGCTGGCCGACCTGGCCGCCATGCGCAACGTGGCCGCCAAGATGGGTATCAACGCCAAGAAGATCGAGCCTCTGGTGCCGGTCGACCTGGTGGTCGACCACTCGGTCACCATCGATCACTACCGCGAAAAGAAAGCGCTGGACCTGAACATGAAGCTGGAATTCTCGCGCAACAACGAGCGCTACCAGTTCATGAAATGGGGCATGCAGGCGTTCGATACCTTTGGCGTGGTGCCACCGGGCTTCGGCATCGTGCACCAGGTCAACCTGGAATACCTGGCGCGCGGCGTGCACAGCACCGGCAAGAAAGCCGGCGACGTGTACTACCCTGACACCCTGGTCGGCACCGACTCGCACACTACCATGATCAACGGCATCGGCGTGGTCGGCTGGGGCGTGGGCGGCATCGAGGCCGAAGCCGGCATGCTGGGCCAGCCGGTGTACTTCCTGACGCCGGACGTGATCGGCGTGAACCTGTCGGGCGCGCTGCGCGAAGGCTGCACCGCCACCGACCTGGTGCTGACGATTACCGAACTGCTGCGCAAAGAGAAAGTCGTCGGCAAGTTCGTCGAGTTCTTCGGTGAAGGCACCGAGTCGCTGACCTTGACCGACCGCGCCACGATCGCCAACATGGCACCGGAATACGGCGCCACCATGGGCTTCTTCCCGGTCGACGACGCGACCATCGACTACTTCAAGGGCACCGGCCGCAGCAAGGCTGAAATCGACGCCTTCCAGGGCTACTTCAAGGCGCAGAACCTGTACGGCGTGCCAAAAGCCGGCGAGATCGACTACACCCGCGTGGTGGAACTGGACCTGGCATCGGTCGCGCCATCGCTGGCCGGCCCGAAACGCCCGCAGGACCGTATCGAAATCGGCAACGTCAAGGCCAACTTCGCCGAGCTGTTCGCCAAGCCGACCAGCGAAAACGGCTTCAACAAGAATCCGGCTGACCTGGCTGCCGTATACGAAACCACCAACGGCCTGAAAGTGTCGAACGGCGACGTGCTGATTGCCGCGATCACCTCGTGCACCAACACCTCGAACCCGAGCGTGATGCTGGCGGCCGGCCTGCTGGCAAAAAAAGCCGTCGAAGCGGGCCTGAAAGTGGCACCGCACATCAAGACCTCGCTGGCGCCCGGCTCGCGCGTCGTCACCGAATACCTGACCGCCGCCGGCCTCTTGCCGTACCTTGAAAAACTCGGCTTCGGCGTGACCGCCTACGGCTGCACCACCTGTATCGGCAATGCCGGCGACCTGACGCCGGAACTGAACGCGGCGATCGCCACGTACGACATCGTCGCATCAGCCGTGTTGTCGGGCAACCGCAACTTCGAAGCGCGCATCCACCCGAACATCCGTTCGAACTTCCTCGCTTCGCCGCCGCTGGTGGTGGCCTACGCGATTGCCGGCAACATGACGCGCGACCTGATGACCGAACCGGTTGGCAAGGGCAAGGGCGGCAAGGATGTCTACCTGGGCGATATCTGGCCGACCTCGGCTGAAGTGTCGGCGATGATGAAGTTCGCCATGAACGCCAAGGTGTTCAAGGAAAACTACGCCGACGTCAAGGGCGCGCCAGGCAAGCTGTGGGAAAAAGTCACGACGGTTTCCGGCCAGGTCTACAACTGGCCTAAATCGACGTATATCGCGGAACCACCGTTCTTCGACAATTTCTCGATGACGCCAGCGGCAGTGGCCACCGGCATCGAAGGCGCGCGTGCGCTGGGCGTGTTCGGCGACTCGATCACCACCGACCATATCTCGCCAGCCGGCTCGATCCAGGAAAACGGCCCGGCCGGCAAATGGCTGAAGGAAAACGGCGTCCTGAAAGCGGACTTCAACTCCTACGGTTCGCGCCGCGGCAACCATGAGATCATGATGCGCGGCACGTTTGCCAACGTGCGCATCAAGAACCGCATGATCCCTGCCAAGGCCGACGGCTCGGCTGTCGAAGGCGGCATCACGATCCACCAGCCTTCCGGCGAAGAAATGTCGATCTACGACGCAGCCATGAAGTATGTTGCCGAAGGCACGCCAACCATGGTGTTCGGCGGCGAAGAGTACGGTACCGGCTCGTCGCGCGACTGGGCCGCCAAGGGCACCCAGCTGCTGGGCGTGAAAGCCGTGATCACCCGCTCGTTCGAGCGCATCCACCGCTCGAACCTGGTCGGCATGGGCGTGTTGCCGCTGCAATTCATCGGCGACGACAGCGTGCAGACGCTGGGCATCACCGGCAAGGAAACGTTCGACCTGAAGGGCCTGGAAGGCGAGATCAAACCGCAGCAACTGGCAACCCTGGTGATCCACCGCGCCGATGGCAGCTCGCAGGAAGTGGCCGTGCTGCTGCGCATCGACACCCCGATCGAAGTCGATTACTACAAGCACGGCGGCATCCTGCCATTCGTGCTGCGCCAGCTGCTGGCTGAATAAGCCATGCAGCTGTAGCGTACTGAACAAAACGCCGGTTTCGACCGGCGTTTTTTTTGGTTTCGCTTTTCGTTTCAAGACTTGAAATTGAAGCAAATGCCATGATCTGCAGTCAGCTTGTCACCTGTGTGGGCTTATCCTCTACAATACGGTTATAAGGGTTATCATTGTTTGACTGATCCATTTTTTTCACTTTCCGAGACTCTTATCCCGTTATGCGTCGTCCTTCAAAAGATTCATCTCATAAACTGACTGCCGACAGCCAGCGCCTGGTCACCTTTGCCCAGGCGATCGTCCAGGCAGCGAGCCGTCTCGAAGAGCGGTCCTGGGAACACAGCCTGGATACACAGCTCCAGAAGTTACTCAAGACCGGTCATCAGGACACCATCGACAACACCCTTGGCAACCTGTTCAAGGAAGACCTGAACGCCTATGACGTGCTGATGGACGGCGTCGAAGCCGTCAGCGAAAGTACCGTCATTGTGCATGAAGACGTGCGCTACGACGCGCTGCTGGTGGCCGTGCCGATCTTGGCCTGGACGCGCTTTTCGATCGCCTCCGGCCCGATGGCTGGCGACGCCCACGGCGTGCTGTCGGCGCATTTTGCCGCCCATCTGCTGGCCGACGGCACCAAGATGGCGATGGCGCCGACCCTGTACTCGATCGATCAGCTGCCGCGCAGCCATGTCGAAACCTATGCCAAGACGCAAAAGCTGGCGCAGGCTGCACTGAAAGGCTCGACCCTCAAGCCGTCAAGCAAGGAGCCGGAAACGGCGCCTTTCCTGGCCGACACACGCTACCTGCTGGTGGCGGTGGTGGCGCCCGCAGGTGCGCCGCTGTTCCGCTGGCAGGTGCCGGCGCTGCAGAACGACTTCATCATCGAACGCAGCGCGGCGCTCGACCAGTGGCGCGTGCAGGCCACGCCGACGATTGCCCGCCTGCTGCCCGGCTGCGGCCTGGAACTGCTGCTGCCCGAAGCGTATTACGTGGCCTGCCGCGAAGCCGACAAGCTGATCCGCCCGGTCTCGGTGCGCGCCGCCGTGCACTACCTGACGCATACGCTGGCGATCGAGCCGTCGGAACTGCGCGCCGTGATCGCCGGCTTCGGCGAAGAGTCGGCCGACGGCCAGGTCGACGAATATCGCATCGCGTTTACCTTGCGCCAGGCGCCGGAAGTGATTTACGGCATCGTCTGGCCGCTGTATGGCCAGGAAGACGAAGACGGCACGCCAATCGAAGGCCTGATCCAGGTCGGCATCGCCGCGCTCGACAAGCAGAAGACCCCCGTCGATGAAATCATCGAACACCTGAACGCGGCCGGCATCACGCAGATCAAGCGCCATGCCGAGCGTTTCGTGGGCGAATACTGCGACGACTGCGGCGCGCCATTGTTTGCCGACCCGGTTGGCGAGCTGGCGCATGCGGAAATGCCGGAAGATACGCCACAGGGCACCGAGCATTTTCATTGAAATTGGCCGACAACACCGTTAGCGCATGACAAAAAAAAGGCGGAACCGAGGTTCCGCCTTTTTTACGTTCAAAGCAGCCGCATTACCACTGCGAATACGGATGGCGTATCAGGTTCGCATTGTAATAGCGCGCATCATCGGATACTTCCTCGCCGATCCAGTCGGGCTTTTCAAACGGCTGGTCTTCCGAGTGCAGCTCGATCTCGGCCACTACCAGGCCGAAGTTGGCGCCCAGGAACTCATCGACTTCCCACACCATGCCTGCATACATGATGCGGCGCCGGTATTTTTCAATCAAAGGCTGCTCGCACAGGCCGTCGAGCAGTTCGTTGGCGTCGGCCAGCGGGATGGCATACTCCCACTCGCCCCGGCTGGCACCGACATTCGGCCCCTTGATGGTCAGCATCGCATGATGCCCCTCGATGCGCACGCGCACCACGCGTTCGCGCGTGGACGACAAGTAGCCCTGACGCAGCAGTTCCGGGTCGGCCAGTTCGCGCCAGTCATCGTTGGCGAGCAGGAATTTACGTTCGATCTCGACGCCCATGATCACGCCCTCAGTCGAGCGACAGCAGGATAGGCTGCAGCATTGCCGCACCCAGCGCCGCGCTGCGTGCGCCGTTCCAGCCCACGCTTGGGTCGGGCAGGTCGGCGTTTTCCTTGAACGGCATTTCCAGGGTCAGCGCCAGGCAGCTGAAATGGTGGCCGATATATTTCGAGGCCAAGGTCAGCATGTCGGACTTGTACTTGCTGGCGGCATAGCCGAACTTGTCCTGGAAGTCGGGGCTGGCCTGCTTGTAGCGCTCGATGAAGGCTTTCTGGTGCGCGGCCTGGGCCGGCGTGAAGTTTTCCAGCATCTCGTTGCCAGCCACAAAGTTGTACGGCAGCGCTTCGTCGCCGTGGATGTCGAAGAACATGTCGACACCGGTTTCGTGTATCTTGTTCTTCACGCACAGCACTTCCGGGCTGGAGGCCAGCGACGGCGTCATCCATTCACGGTTCAGGTTGGCGCCGGCCGCGTTGGTGCGCAGGTTGCCACGGATCGAACCGTCCGGGTTCATGTTCGGCACGATATGGAACACGGCGCGCTGCAGCAATTTGCGCGCGATCGGGTTGGCGTCGTCGAGCAGGGAATCGATCAGGCCTTCGACAAACCATTCGGCCATCGATTCGCCCGGATGCTGGCGCGCGATGATCCAGATTTTCTTTTCCGCCTGCGGGTTGCCGATGGTCACCAGGTTCATGTCGCGGCCATCGACCGTGCTGCCCAGGTCGGACACGCGCGCCAAGGGATGCTCGGCCACTTCGCCCAGCAAGCGCAGATGGCGTTCCCACGAATACGGCTCGAAATAGGCGTAATACACGCTGTCGAGTTCCGGGGTATGCGTGATCGTCATGACCTGGCCATCGAAGGCGGTCGGCACGCGGAACCAGTTTTCGCTGTCGTAGCTGGCCACCGCCTGATAGCCCTCGTAGCCGGCTGGATAGGTGGCCTGGCCGGCGTTCAGGAAGCGCAAGGTGCAAGCCTGGTCGCGCGCGCCTTGCAGGCGGAAATGGAACCACTGGTGGATGTCGGCGTGGCTATCCTTGCGCAACTTCAGGTCGATGGCATCAAAGCTGGCGGCGTTCACCACCTCGATGGCGCCGGAGTCGAAGTTCTGGCTGATTTTAATGGTCATGTAACGATCCCGTAGAGATATATAAAGCCGTTGTCAGTGCTGCGGCGCAATCTTCTGGAGCATGCCGCAGCGGTAAAACTGCAGTGTAAGCGATCCCGCCATTTTCCGCCCTTTGCCCTGATTCGCCTAGCCTGGCCAGCGATTTTTTGCACCATTCAAGGGCATTGTTGGCAAAGTTCATCGCCGCGCCGCAAAAAATCGGCCAGCGATGAAAACAAGCATGTAAAAAACTCTTTTGTAACAAGGCTGGAAACATTCCAGGCCCCTGCTGCACCCTATAATTCCTTTTTTTTGTGAATCAACAGGAAAGAGTGTGGACAAGAAGTTAAGCAATATCCAGGAAAGAAAACTGCGTGAAGCGCAGGCGCGCCGGGAACATATCATCGCCGTGGTCAAGGACCTCATCAAGAAAGGCGGCGCACGCGCCGTCTCGATCCGCAAGGTGGCCGAAGCAGCCGGTTTTTCCACCACCGTGGTGTACGCCCTGTTCCGCGACAAGGCCACCCTGATCGGCCAGGCCATGGACAAGGACCTGCTGGCGCTGGTGCACGCCATGCGCAGCGCCAGCGAAACCGGCGCCAGCGCCTGGGAACGCATCGACCTGGTGGGGCGCGCCTATGTGCAATACGGCCTGCGCCACCGCGACGAATACGCGCTGCTGTTCATGGAATTGCGGCCGCATGCGGAGATCGCCGCAGTGGAGGTCGAACACGGCAATATCGAGCAGGACCCGTACGCCTACGCGCTGCACCTGTTCGGCGAACTGGCGCGCAGCGGCCAGGTCCGCGCGGGCGAAGCGGCGCAGCACGCGATGACGCAGATCTTCTGGCAATCGCTGCACGGCCTGGTGTCGCTGCGCATCGTGATGGATGAAGGCGACCCCTGGACGCCCCATCTGGCGCCCGACGAGCACCTGGACGACTTGCTGGCGGTAATGACGGAAGGCATACGGCTGCGCTTCCAGCCGTAGCGCCTAGTCTTGCCGCATGCTGCCGCTTTCCTGGTAGCGCGCATGCCATGACAGCGCCTGCTCCAGGATATGCGGCGTATGGCCGCCACGCTGGCAGGCGCCATCGTAATAGGCGCGCAGCTGCGCCCGGTAGTCCGGATGGGTGCAGCGCTCGATGATCAACGGCGCCCGTTCACGCGGCGCCAGGCCGCGCAGGTCGGCATAGCCCCACTCCGTCACCAGCACATCGACGTCGTGTTCCGTATGGTCCACGTGCGAGACCATCGGCACCACGCTCGACACGCGCCCTTCCTTGGCGGCCGACTTGCTGACAAACATCGATACCTGCCCGTTGCGCGCAAAGTCGCCCGAGCCGCCGATGCCGTTCATCATGTGCGTGCCGCAGACGTGGGTGGAATTGACGTTGCCGTAGATATCGAATTCCAGCGCCGTATTCAAGGCGATGATGCCGAGCCGGCGCACGATCTCGGGGTGGTTGCTGATCTCTTGCGGGCGCAGCACGATCTTGTCGCGGTAATGGTCGATATTGTCCATCAGCTTCTGGTGCACGCCGGCCGACAGGGTGATCGACGAGGCCGAGGCAAACGCCAGCTGGCCCGAATCGAGCAATTCGATGGCGCTGTCCTGCAGCACTTCCGAGTACATCGTCATGTTGCGGAAGGGCGAGCCGATCAGGCCGTGCAGCACGGCGTTGGCAATGGTGCCGATGCCTGCCTGCAAGGGCAGCAATTCCGGCCCCATGCGCCCGGCCGCCACTTCGCCTTGCAAAAAGGCGATCACATGGCCGGCAATCGCCTGGGTTTGCGCGTCCGGCGGCAAGGCGTTCGACGGGCTGTCCGGGCTGTCGGTGATGACGATGGCGGCAATGCGCGCCGGGTCGATGGCAATCGCCGTGCCGCCCAGGCGCTGGTCGACGCGGCTCAACGGTATCGGTTCACGCCCTGGCAGTGCTTGCGGGATATAGATGTCGTGCAAGCCTTCCAGCGCCAGCGGCGTCGACAGGTTGATCTCGATGATCACCTGGCTGGCCTGCTGGGCAAACGCGGCCGAATTACCGACCGACATGGTCGGGATGATGGCACCAAAGGCCGTGATCGCGGTCGCCTCGATGACGGCGATATCGACCGCAGCCAGGTTGCCCGAACGCAGTTGCTCGGCCGTTTCCGACAGGTGCTGGTCGATGAACATCACTTCGCCGCAGTTGATCTTGCCGCGCAACACCGGGTCGACCTGGAACGGCATGCGGCGCGCCAGCACGCCGGCCTCGGCCATCAGGCCATCGCTGCCGTTGCCCAGCGAAGCGCCGGTGATCAGGGTCAAGCTCAGTGGTTCCGTGCGGGCGCGCTCGGCCAGCGCGCGCGGCAAGGCCTTGGCGTCGCCGGCGCGCGTAAAGCCGCTCATGCCGACGCGCATGCCGGTGCGGAACAACTTGGCGGCCTCATCGGCACTCATGATTTTATCGAGCAGGCCCGGGTGGCGTATGCGATCCTGATACATCGAAAGACTCCTGGTTATTCTTGAAATGGATGGCGCTTATACATCAGCACGATAAGTGGCTTCAGTATAAAATCCGGGACACATGCATGGCATGAATTAATGGCGGCATATCCAGTCGCAATTTTCATGCTTTGACAAAGCGATACTTATTGTGGATATCCGTTCCCTGCGCTATTTCGTGGAAACCGTGCGCCTGTCGAGCTTTACGCAGGCGGCCGAATCGCTGCACCTGACGCAATCGACCATCAGCAAGATGGTGCGCCAGCTCGAAGACGAGGTCGGCGCCCAGCTGCTGGTGCGCGACGGGCGCAAGCTGAGCCTGACCGACACCGGCCGCATCGTCTACCAGCACGGCCAGGAAATGCTGGCCAGCATGCGCCAGCTGACCCTGGAAGTGCGCGACACGCAGGCGCTGGCGCGCGGCAGCCTGACGGTGGGCATCCCGCCGATGATCAATCTGCTGTTTACTCCCGTGCTGAAGGCGTTCCGCGCGCGCCACCCACAGGTCAAGCTGACATTGCAGGAAGATACCGGCCAGCAGATCGAGCGCAAGGTGGCGGCGGGTGAACTGGAAATCGGCATGACGGTGCTGCCGGCCGATCCCGAACTGGACCTGGTGACGGTGCAGATCGCCAGCTATCCCATCTGGGCGCTGGCCGAGCCGGGCACCTTCCAGCAGCAGCGCACCAGCCTGCCGTTCAAGGCCCTGCGCGATCTGCCGCTGGTACTTTTGAGAGACGATTTTGCGCTCACGCGCAGCCTGCGCCAGCAGTTTGCGCTGGCCGGCTTCGAGCCGGCGATTGCCGCCCAGAGCGGCCAGTGGGACTGGCTGGTCGCCATGGCCTCGGCCGGCCTGGGCGTGGCGCTGCTGCCGGAACCGTTCATGCACCGGCTGGCTGGTGTACCGCTGGCGGCGGTGCGCATCGTCGAGCCTGAGCTGACCTGGCAGGTGGCGCATATCTGGAATGGACGTTATCTGTCGCATGCTGCGCGCGCCTGGCTGGCCGTATGCCAGGACGTGCTGGGCACGGCGTTCGAGCCCTGAATGCAAAAAAGGTGGCCGAGGCCACCTTTCTCGTTATTGCATGCGTGATTGTAAGTGGCGTAGGTCGGATTAGGCCGCAGGCCGTAATCCGACAACATTGTTGGCTCGGCCGGTGGTGATGTCGGATTACGGCCCGAAGGGCCTAATCCGACCTACGCGCTTATTTCACAGCCGCATCGTTATACATGCTGGCGTATTTCCAGCCGAAGTACAGGATGAAGGTGTAGCAAAGGGCCGGCACCAGGAACGACAGTTGCAAGTTCATATGGTCGGCCAGGAAGCCCTGGATGAACGGCACGATGGCGCCGCCGACGATGGCCATGCACAGGATGCCCGAACCCTGGCCGGTTTGCGCGCCCAGCTTGTTCAGCGCCATGCTGAAAATGGTCGGGAACATGATCGAATTGAACAGGCCGACGGCGATCAATGCCCACATCGCGGTGTGGCCGGTGCCAAACACGGCCACCAGGATCAGCGCGATCACGATGGCGGCGTTGAAGGCCAGGGTCTTGCCCGGGCTGACATAACGCATCACCGCAAAACCGATGAAACGGCCCAGCATTGCGCCACCCCAGTAGAAGCTGACGAAATGCGCGGCGTCGGCAGCCGTCAGGCCGGCGATATGGCTCTCGCCCAGGAAGTTGATCAGGAAGCTGCCGATGCTGACTTCGCCACCGACGTACAGGAAGATGGCGACTGCGCCCAGCACCAGGTGGCGGTGCGACCAGATCGATACCTTGTGGCCGTCGCGGTCCAACTCGGCCTCATCGTCCGCATGCGAAATCGTTGGCAGCTTGGCCAGCGCAAACAGCACCGCCAGCACCACCAGGGTGGCGGCCAGCGCCAGGTATGGACCCTGTACGGCAGCCGCTTCCTTGGCGCGGTAAGCCAGTTGCTCGGCCGCCGGCAGCAGGTCGAACTGCTGCACCGTCAATACCGTGCCCGACAGAATCAAGATACCACCCAGGGTAGGCGCCACCGTGGTGCCCAGCGAATTGAACGCCTGCGTCAGGGTCAGCCGGCTTGACGCCGTTTGCGGGTCACCCAGTTCGGTGACATACGGATTGGCCGCCACCTGCAGCACCGTGATGCCGGCTGCCAGGATAAAAAAGGCCAGCAGGAACAGCGCATAGCTGCCGGTGGACGCCGGGTAGAACATGGCGCAGCCGGCAGCGGCGATCAGCAGGCCGGCGACAACGCCGCGCTGGTAGCCGATGCGCTTGATCAGCGCGCCGGCCGGCATGGAAACGATGGCATAGGCGCCAAAGAAACAGAATTGCACCAGCATTGCCTGCACATAGGTCAGCGTATAGATCGAGCGCAGGTGGGGAATCAGCACATCATTCAACGATGTCAGCAGTCCCCACATGAAAAACAGCACCGTGACGATCACCAGGGCGCCTGTATTGTTTTGCGTACCGGCCTGTGGCGCGCGCGCGCCCTGACCCTGTTTTACGTATTCCATACCTTCTCCATTTTCAGTTCCACAGATTGCGCTGTCTTGCTTTTGCCTTATATCTGTCATGCGCCGCACAGCGGGTCATTCAGCGTCGAGGTCTGAAAACAACATCAGCAAGTGTTTGAGTGTCGTAGTAATACTACTTCATTGTGGGCGCATTATGCCTGAAAGGCCCGAAACGCGCAGCTTTCACACCCATTATTCGATAATTGAATGGCTGACATTTGAAATCAAAAGTGTACTTATAACTTGAAAGGGCTATACTTATGTTGCGGTGCAGCAGTTGCTACACCCCAACTAACCGGAGCCCGCCATGTCGACCACTTTCATGTATCACAGCACCCCATCGAACAACATCGTTGCCACCCTGTCCAATATCGTCAAAGGCATCACCGCCTTTCTGTCGCAAAGCCCGGATCACCGCGAACGTGCTTACGAAGAAGCCTACCTGGCCGAATCGACCGACCGCTACGACCTGGAATACCGCATGCGTGAACTGTCGCGCGCCCACCCGCAGCCAAGCTGGATGAGCGGCCTGGGTCGTTAAGCAACATTGCAATACCTGGCTGTACACGTATCTGCAACAACATCAGCAACACCCTTGTCCACGCCTTGCGCGTACGCGACAATACCGATAGCACCATCCTGCTCGCCATCCGGCTTGAGCCCAGGATGGGCTAGGCAGGCGATAAAATAACAAGCTTGCAAGATCGCTCATGTTGCGCCGCATCACTGTATTTTCTGCCTTGATGACCAAGTTTTGCTAGTTTTACTACGAGATTCTACTTAGGTTCTACCGTACCCTCCATGACCGTCGTCAGCCATCACCATCCCCTCGTCCTGTGCATGGAAGCGGAACTGCTGCCCTTGTTCCAGGCCGCACTGCCTTCGCTGGCGCAGGCCGCGCCGCAGGTGCTCGCTTCCGTGTTTGCGTTTTCTACCGGGACACAAGGCGCTTTTCTCGAATACCGTTTCGGCATCTCCTGCCTGCTCGACGCCGTGCCTGACGACCAGCCCGATGAGCTGGCCCTGGTGGTAAACGTGTCGGGACTCGATGGCGACGCCAGCGTTGCCGCCGAGGTGCGCTGGGGCCAGCCATCCGGGCATTGCGAAGCGCAGGCCGTGCTGGCGACAGCGTCCATGCCGGCACTGCACGCAGCCTTGCCGGCCTTGCTGGCGACGCTGCGCAATGCGCTGGAGCGTGGCCAGCCAACCGATGGCGCACACTCAACGTAGTGCTTCGAAACAACAAATCATCCTTAGCCTGGGCATCACCGCTGCCGTGATTGGCTTCAAGAGCAGCGCCAACGCAGAGGCCGCCTCAATGGCCCTGGCCCGCACCTCGGCGCGGGAAGTGTCGAGCACCTTGCAAGCGCGCATCAGCGGCAACCTGGCCGCCGTCACCAGCCTGGCCGGCGCCATGCGCGGCGGCGGCCGAAAGCCTGCAGGACCAGGCGCACCACCTGGCCGGGGTGATTGGCGTATTCAAGCTCGGCGAGCAGGCGCGCCAGCCGGCGCAACGACGGGGCAGCGCTCCAGGCAAGCGCCAGGGCCAGGCGCACGCTGCGGCAACGGCGTGCGCCTGGCCCGCGCGCTGAAATGCAGGTGGACATAATATAAATTCAAGCGCATGATGACTTGGTTCGAGTCAGTTTTCCCGCTCCCGTCGCTCGCCGCAGGCCGAGCTCATCCCTGATTTCCTTCCATCTTTTTGCCCGTTCCGGCCTGCCGGAGTCAAGGGCGGCCGCGTGCATACTCTGGAGCAACACCTGATGGATCATCCGTCTTCAACACCCGCACGACCTGCCGGCGTGCCGGTCACGCTGGCCAATTGCGCCGACGAAGCGATCCACCTGCCGGGCCAGATCCAGCCCCATGGCGCGCTGCTGGTCTTCGATCTTGACGGACTGCTGACAGGCTGGTCCGGCAATGCCGCCAGCCTGCTGCAATTGTGCATGCCGCCCTCACCCGGCTTGCCGCATGATGCACTGGGATTGCCGGCCGAAGCGGCAATGCTGGTGCAGGCCTGCCTGCAGGAAATCAGCGAAGGCGAAGCGGCGCCGATGATGGCCGCGATGCATGTCGATGGTCTGCGCGTCGATTGCATCGTGCATGCCCACCTGGGACGGGTGCTGCTGGAATTCGAGTGCTGCGTGCAGCCGCCGCCGGAGGTCACGCGGCAGGTATTGATGGCGCAGCAAATGTATGACCGCCTGAAACGCCAGAAAGACATCACCGCCCTGCTGCAGTTTGCCGTCGAGCAAGTGCGCGCCATGACCGGTTTCGATCGCGTCATGGCTTACCGCTTCCGCCCGGATGACAGTGGCGAAGTGGTGGCCGAAGCGCGGCTGGACAGCTGGCCGCCCTACCTGGGGCAGCGCTATCCGGCCAGCGACATCCCGGCCCAGGCACGGCGTTTGTACATCATCAACACGGTGCGTTTGATTCCCGACGTGAACTATGCGGCGGTACCCATGTTCGGCAGCGCTGCCGGTGCCGCGCTCGACATGAGCCACGGCGTGTTGCGCAGCGTGTCGCCGGTGCATGTCGAATACCTGCAGAACATGGGCGTGGCCGCTTCGATGAGCATCTCGATCCTGATCAACGACCGCCTGTGGGGCATGCTGGCCTGCCACCATGGCAGCGCCCGCCATGTGCCGTATGCGGTGCGCATGGCTTGCGATGTGCTGGCGCAGGTACTGGCGTCGACCGCGCAGGTACTCGACAGCCGCGCCCAGAGCGCGCACCTGGCGATGACCGCCGCCGTCTGCGAGCAGATCACGGCGGCGCTGCTGGTCGAGGAAGACCTGGCCAGCGTGCTGCCGCGCCATGCCACCGCGCTGGCCGACGCCTTTGGCGCACAGGCCCTGGTACTGGCGCAGCACGGCAAGCTGCAATGCCATGGCGACCTGCCGCCCGAACTGGCGGCCGCGATGGTCGCGACCTTGCCGCAGCACAGTGACAAGATAGTGCAGCGCTGCGCGCGCGAAGACTGGCCACCCGCGATCCAGGGCGCGCTGGGCAAATGGGTCGGTTTGCTGGCCCTCAGTTTCAATCCTGCCGGCAACGGCTGGCTGCTGTTGCTGCGTACCGAGCAGATCGAGAACGTGCGCTGGGGCGGCAAGCCGGAAAAAATCCTCAAGGTCGGCCCGCTGGGTGCACGCCTTACGCCGCGCGGCTCGTTCAGCCTCTGGTCCGAAACCGTGCACGGCCGCTGCGAACCGTGGGAATCGTGGCGGCTCGACGCCGCCATCGGCCTGCTGGCCGAATTGCATCGCGTCAGCCTGTTCGCCCAGGTCGAAGCGGACCGCGTGCGTGCGCTGCTGCTGGCCATGCTGGGACACGACCTGCGCGATCCCTTGCACGCAATCCAGATGGCGGCCACCATCTTGCAACGCGACGAGCGGCAACAGACGCTGGCGCGTCGCATCCAGTCATCGAGTGCGCGCATGCAGCGCCTGATCAGCCAGGTGACCGATCTGAGCCAGCTACGCATCAGCAACGCCATGCCGACCGAACTGCGCAGCGTCGACCTGGCGGCGCTGCTGGCCGACCTGGTCGACGAATCGCGTACCGCGCACCCCGGTGTCGAGCATCGGCTGGAACTGCCGGCGCGCTGCATGGCGATGGTCGACGCCGACCGCATCGCCCAGGTCATCAGCAATCTGCTGGGGAACGCCTTGCACCACGGCGCTTGCCTGCGGCCATTGCAGGTCGCGCTGGTGCAACAGGCAGGCGCCGTCATGATCAGCGTCAGGAACGAGGGGCCACCGATCAGCATGCTTGCCGCCGGCACCCTGTTCGATCCCTTCAAGGCGGCGGGCCTGCACAATGTGCGCAATCCGGGCGGCATGGGGCTGGGCCTGTATATCGTGCAGGAAATCGTCAAGGCGCATCGCGGCACCATCACCTATCATTACGAAGCGCCGCATGTGGTGTTCAGCGTGATGCTGCCGGTCGCCGTACAGGATGCCCCGGCGCGTTTGCCGGCCGGATAGTTTTCGATAGTTTCAAGAAGGAAATATTTCATATAATTACGGCATTCAGGCGGGTATGCCGGCACCTGGCAAGTCCCGTGCGACGACCATGAATTCGATAGCGTGACGCTGACGGCCAAGGCCGATGGCACACTGGAGGTGGTCACCAAGGCGGAATACTTTGCCACATCGAACTGCAGCGGCACTGCGCTGGCCACCCAAACCACCTCGGCCAATGCCAGCATCACGTTGACAGGTTCGGCGGATTCGCCGATCAAGCTTGCCACCGGCGGCGCCACCACCACCACCGTCAAGGTCGACAAGGTGAATGTCGCCATTCCTTCGTACAAAACCCTGATTACCGGCAGCGCGGTGCAATACCTGACCGAACTGGGGCAGGCAAAATGGTGCATCAATTTCAGCGCCTCGTCGCGCAGCTGCATCCTGGACACCGGCACCGAACCCGCTTCGGCGACATCGGGCGCCATGTATATCAATGGCAACACGCTGTATCTGCTGTCGCTGGCGAACGGCACCTGGGTGCCGGACGAAACTTATACCCGCAAATAGCCAATATTTACCAGCCGGTCTGGACGGGAAGCCGGCCAACATGCATCTGTTTGCCGGCAACTGTGCAGGATCGTACATACATTGCAAAAACATAAAGCTAACCTGTTCCAAACACAGGAGCTTGCAATGTCTGCCATCCCCCATTCCATCGCACCATCCGATGCCTTCAGCGCCGAGGCGCTCGCCGCGCTGCTGCCCTCCCACGTTGCGCCACCGCTGGAACAACTGCAACGCCTGATCAACGCCGGGCTTGATCGCTTGCCACTGCCAGGCCACGGCGCCACCCTGCAGCGCTGGCAAGCGCTGGCGGCGGTGGCTGCCATCGACCTGTCGCTGCTGAAACTCTACGAAGGCCATACCGATGCGCTGGCCATCCTGGCAGAAATCGACGGCACGCAGGTGCCCGCTGGCAGCAGCTGGGGCGTCTGGTGCGCGGAGATGCCGGACGCGCGCGTCACCTTGCACCAGGGCGCCGACGGCCGCTGGCAGCTCGATGGCCGCAAGGCCTGGTGCTCGGGCGCTGCCGGCATCAGCCACGCGCTGGTCAGCTGCTGGAACGCGGCCGGCGACGCCTGCCTGGCGTCGGTGGCACTAAGCCAGCCTGGCGTGACGGTCACGCAAGAAGGCTGGCAGGCGGTCGGCATGGCCGGCAGCGCCAGCGTCGACGTGCTGTTTTCCGCCGCCCATGCGACCCCTGTCGGCGCGCCAGGCGCCTACCTGGCGCGGCCCGGCTTCTGGCATGGCGGCGCCGGCATCGCGGCCGGCTGGTATGGCGCCGCCTGCGCCATGGCCGGCTACCTGCATGCGCGCGCCGGCCATGCCACGCCCGACCCGGTGCGCCTGGCGCAGCTGGGCCGGATCGACTGCGCGCTGCGCGCCGCCGGCGCCCTGCTGCGCGAAGGCGCGGCCACCATCGATGCCCAGCCGCAGCGCGACGCCATGGAGCTGGCGCTGCGCCTGCGCCTGGCCGTCGAAGACTGCGCCACCCTGGTGCTGCATTTGACCACCCGCGCGCTGGGCGCCGGCCCGCTGTGCCGCGATGCGCATTTTGCCCGCCTGGCGGCCGACCTGCCGGTCTTCCTGCGCCAGAGTCACGCCGAGCGCGACCAGGCCACCCTGGGCAGCATCGTCGCCGGCGTGGCCGAGCATCCCTGGAGGCTGTGACATGCGCATGTTGATGATCCCCGAACAGGAACGCCAGATCGAAGGCGAAGGCACGCCGGACGCCGACTGGCAGGCCTGGCCCGGCCTGGCCGCCCTGCCGCCCGTCACGGCGCGCGAACTGGTGCCGGGCAGCGCACGCGCGGTGGTCGTCGCGCCCCACCCCGATGATGAAATCCTGGCTTGCGGCGGCCTGCTCCAGCTGCTGGCGCAACAGGGCAGCGAAATACTGCTGGTCGCCGTCACCGACGGCGGCGCCAGCCATCCCGGTTCCAGCCTGTGGCCAAGCGAGCGCTTGCGCCGCGTGCGCCCCGAAGAATCGCTGCAGGCGGCGGCCGCGCTGGGCATATCGCCGGCGTGGCTGCGCCTGCACCTGCCCGACGGCGGCGTCACCGCGCGCGAAGCCCACCTGGGCGCCATGCTGCGCGAAATCCTGCGTCCGGGCGACACCGTGCTGACCACCTGGCGCTTCGACGGCCACCCCGACCATGAAGCCTGCGGCCGTGCCTGCGCCGCGGCGGCGCCCGCCTGCGCCGCACTGCTGGTGGAAATGCCGGTCTGGACCTGGCACTGGGCCGCGCCCGGCGACGCACGCGTACCCTGGCAGCGCGCGCGGCGCCTGCTGCTGCCCGATGATGCCCTGCGGCGCAAGCGCGAAGCCGTGGGCTGCTTTGCCAGCCAGCTTGGCGCCGACACTTCCACCGGCCAGGACGCCATCCTGGCGCCGCACGCCCTGCAACGCCTGCTGCACCCCTGCGAGGTCTACTTCCGATGAACCTGACATTACCCCCCGGCGACGCGCGCGACGCCTACTTTGAACAGTTGTACCAGCAGGACGCCGATCCGTGGCGCGTGCGCCAGCGCTGGTATGAGGCGCGCAAGCGCGCACTGCTGCTGGCCTGCCTGCCGCAACAGCGCTACCGCAACGCCTATGAACCGGGCTGCGGCAATGGCGAGCTGACCGTCGAACTGGCGCGCCGCTGCGAACGCCTGCTGGCGGCCGATTTTTCCGCCGAAGCGCTGCAACTGGCGCGCCTCAGGCTGGCCGGCGCGCAGCAGGACGGCAACGTCACGCTCGAGCGCCACCGCCTGCCCCAGGACTGGCCGCGCACCACCAAAGGCGTGGAAAAATTCGACCTGGTGGTCATCAGCGAAATCGCCTATTACCTGTCGGCAGACGAACTGGCGCTGGTGGTCGAGCATTGCGTGGCCGGCCTGGCGCCGGGCGGCAGCATCGTCCTGTGCCACTGGCGTGCGCCGTTCACGCAGCGCATCCTGTCGACCGTGCGCGTGCACGACGCCTTCCAGCATGCGCCCGGCCTGCACTGCCTGGTGCGTCACGAAGAAGCCGATTTCCTGCTCGGCGTATGGTCCAACGATGAGCGCTCGGTAGCGCAGAAAGAAGGTTTCGCATGATCGGCGTGGTGGTTCCCGTACACAATGAAGAAGCCTGCCTGGCCGCCTGCCTGACAGCACTGGCCAGGGCCGCCACCTGCACCGAACTCGCTGGCGAAGCGGTCTGCATCGTCGTCGTCCTCGACGCCTGCAGCGACCGCTCGCAGCGCATCGTGCTGGCGCACGCCATGCAGGCCGACGCGCGCTGGCGCCTGGACTGCATTGCCGTCGACGAGCGCAATGTGGGCGCCGCGCGCGCTGCCGGCGCCAGGCTGCTGCTCGAACGCGGCGCGCGCTGGCTGGCATTTACCGACGCCGACACCTGCGTCGCGCCGGACTGGCTGCGCACGCAACTGAGCCTGAACGCCGACGCCGTCTGCGGCACCGTCGCCGTCGACGACTGGTCGCCGCACGCCGATCATGCGGGCGCGCTGCGCGAGCATTTTGCTCGCACCTATACCGATTGCGACGGCCACCGCCATGTCCACGGCGCCAACCTGGGCGTCTGCGCCCGGGCCTACCGGCGCGCCGGCGGCTTTGCGCCGCTGGCCTGCAGCGAAGACGTGGCGCTGGTCGCCGCCCTGCAGGCCAGCGGCGCCAGCATCGCCTGGAGCGCCGCCCCGCGCGTGACCACCAGCGCCCGCCGCGACGCCAAAGCTCGGGGCGGCTTTGGCGATACCCTGCTGCAAGTGGTGGGGGCGATGGGGGTGGCGGAAGCAGTCAGGGAACTGGTGACATCGACGGTGCAGGGACCGGGGCCTGTGCCCAGTGCCTGAGAAGCGGCATATCTGCGCAGTAGCCTGTCAGCACACCGCGCCCGTGTCACTTTTCCCCTTGCGCAGATCGAGGCCAAGATAGCAGGTATGGCCATCTTCTTTCGTATGCACACATAACAAGTGCCCCCTGCGCCGCTCACGATAGCCTGCTGCGCCGCTGCAGGCATTCGGATTCTGACGTCCGGGCCTATCGAATCAACGAGAAGAGTATCAGCAGCATCAGACGGCTGCTCATGACTGCCACCACAGGCTCACGTCAAGCATCACTGGCTCCCTGGCATACGATTGATAAAACCCCATTGCGCATTTTCGCTCCGCTTGCGCCAGGCGAATTGTGCAACGTCAACCATATCAGCCTGTCGGCAAACTAAAACATGCCCTCGCGCGGCCTGCCATCCGATGCGTCTTGCGGCGCGATATCCATGATGCGCTCGCCCAATGCGATGCCCCACTCGCTTATCTGCCTGCCGTGGCGCAGGGCCTGGCCCTGCCAGCGCGCCAGCGCCGCGTCGATGGCCGCGCTCGTGTCGGCCGAACGCAGGCTGCGTGCCAGGCTCAGGGCGTTGGCGGCTGCCTTGGCGGCGCCGCCCGCCGTATGCGGGCGCGGCACACTGGCCGCGTCGCCGACCAGCAGCACCCGGCCAAACACCATCTGCGGCACCTGCATGTCGAGTATTGCCTGCACGAAGGGCTCGGGCGTGGCCCCGACCAGGCGCGCAAAGCTGGGCGCCAGATGCTGCGCCGCAGCGTCGCGCAGGGCCGTGACGGCGGCGTCCGTCATGGCGCCTGGCGGCAAGGAAAACGCATGCGCCACGCCCTCGCGGTCGGTCAGCGCGGCAGCCAGTGGCGCGCCTGGCGCAATCTTGCGGTACCAGACCCAGTTGCGCCGGCGCTGTCCAGGCAAGGTCGACTCATTGTCGCCCGGCACCAGATATTCAAGCAGCATATGATCGTCGCCTTGCTGGAAGGCGAAACTGTCGCTGAGCTTTGCGTCCAGTTCCGGCGACAGCTCGCGTTCGGCGGCCAGGCCGCGCCAGGCGACATAGCCGGCATACTGTGGCGCGACCTGCGGCAGCAGTTGCTGGCGCACGGTAGAACGGGCGCCATCGGCGCCGATCAGCAAGTCGGCCTGCTCCACCCGCCCGCTGGCGAAATGCGCGCTGACCTTCTCGCCATGCTGTTCGAAGCCCAGCAGGCGCTCGCCGGCCTGCAGCACGCCGTCCGGCAAGGCGCGCCGCATGCTGCCATGCAGGGTGTTCCACGAGGTCTGCACCTGCGGCATCATGGCGCGGCTGACGATGTCGTCCTGCAGGTTCAGATAGATACGTTCGCGCGACATGACGCCCAGCGGCACGGCGTGCGGTACGCGGGCAAAGTCGAATACGGCTTCCACCTCCGGCTGCAGCACGATGCCGCCGCCACGGCTGTCCGGCACGCCGGCCGAACGCTCGAACACCTGCACCTCCCAGCCGATGGCGCGTAATGAAACGGCGGCAAACAGGCCGCCGAGCGAGCCGCCGATAATGACGGCACGTGGCCGTGGCGCAGTGTGTTGTGCGGACATGCTGTTTTCCTTCAGAGGGGTAGCCAGGACTCCAGCTTAGCGCAACGGCTGTAAAATGCACTTGCACTTAGGTATGGCTGACTCATGCTTTGGTATGCCCTCCGTCACCGGCCGCATGATGGCGCCGGCTACTCATTTTCACGCTCGCCGGCCCGTTCCACCCGCGCCACCGCCGCCACCAGCACCTGCTGCGACAAGTGCTGGATCATGTGGCCCTCGCCCGGCAACAGGGTCAGCTCGCTGCCGTCGATATCGCGCTGCAAGCGTATGGAATTGTGCTGCGCGCTGGCGATCGCATCGGCGTCGCCGGCCACGATGGCCACCGGCATGCGCAGTTCCGGATAATGCGCACGCAGCATGGCTGCACTCGGTATCATCATCGCCGTTTCTTCCGCTTCGGCGCGCAATTGCTTCGGCCGCAGCGCCATCCATGGCGACAGGCGCTTGAAGCTGTCCGGCACTGGCGACGGCGCGAACGCGCGCTTGATCGCCAGCGGCCACAGTAATCGTCCCAGCAAGGGCGACACGGTATGGCTCAGCACATCGCCGATCACCGGGATCGCCGGCGTCGCCGCCAGCACGTCGAGCCGCACGCTGGGGTAGTAGTAACCGGACGCCAGCACCAGCGCCTGCACCAGTTGCGGGCGTTGCAGGCCCAGCGAAATGGCGATCAGGGTGGCCCAGGAATGGGCCAGCACCACGGCGCGCCGCACTCCCAGCTGGTCGAGCGCGGCGGCCAGCAGCGCGGCCTGGGCGTTTGGTGTCCACCACATGCCGCGCGGCCGTTCGCTGTAGCCATAACCGGGCCGGTCAAAAGCGATCACGCGATGGTCCAGGGCCAGTTGTTCGACCAGGCCGGCGTGGCGAAAGTCTTCCGCAAGCACGCCATTGCCATGCAACAGCACCACCACCGGCCCCTCGCCCTGGCTCAGATAATGCAGGCGCACGCCATTGACTTCGATAAAGTCGCCGGTGGGCGGATGCGCGCTTTCCGCCTGCCGGCTCTTGCTGCGCACCAGCAGCCATGCCGCGCCCAGCGCAGCGGCGCCCAAAGCCCAGCAGCCCAGGCCACCGCGCCGCGCCATGTTTCCTGATCGATGATTGTCCATGGTTTCTCCTGATTAGTTGGTGAAATTGCATGATGCCGATTTGGCGAGGGCATGACGATAGGAGCCTCGCGGCAGGCCGCGTAGGAAAAGCGCTTGCACGGGGCCTGACGCGCGCTGCAAAATGACAACGGCCGCTCATGGAGCGGCCGTTTCCACGTCATGACTGGCGCATTCGCACGCGCCAGGTACTCCACCATATCAGCCACAGCAAGGCCACCTGCACCGGCAGGCGCAGCCACAGCGCCCATAGCGGCACCGGGAACAGTTCGGGCCGTTGCAGCATGTAGACATGCGCGGGCGTAACCGCGATGGTGAGCAGGAACAGGCCGATGCCGGCCGCCTTGCGCGTGGGCGGGTACAGGATGCCGAAGGCGCCCAGCAATTCGAACACGCCGCTGGCCAGCACCGCCGCCACCGGCCAGGGTATCCAGGGCGGCACGATGCGCGCCTCGGTGTCAGTGGCCACGAAGTGCATGATGCCGCCGATAAAGAACCAAAGGAAGACGAAGGCTATTCCAGCCCACTGGCCCCGGCCCGGCTTGTGTTCAGGTAAAACAGCCATCGGCATCCCTCGCAACAATCTGGCTATGGTTGCCTGGCCGCCACTTCCGCCAGGGTCGTTTGCAAGGCCGTGAAATCGACCGGCTTGGTCAGGTGCAGGTCAAAGCCGGCCTGCTGCGAACGCAGCCGGTCCTGTTCGCTGCCCCAGCCGGTCAGCGCGATCAGGGTCGCGTCGGCCATGCCGTCCATCTTGCGCATGGCCAGCGCCACCGCGTAGCCATCCATGTCGGGCAGACCGATATCGAGCAGCACCAGCGGCACCGGTGATTGTGCCGCTTTTTCCAGCGCGCTGGCGCCATCATGCGCCACCATCACTTGGTAGCCGCTGAATTCGAGCAGCGCGCTCAGGGTTTCCGCCGCGTCGATATTGTCGTCCACCAGCAGCACTTGCATGGTTGCCACCGGCGCCGCCGACGCAATGCGCCCGGGCGCCGTGGCAGGCGCCACCTCGGCGCCGGACAGCGGCAGGCGCACGGTAAAACGGCTGCCGTGCCCGATGCCGGCGCTGGCCGCCTCGACCTGGCCGCCATGCAGCTGCACCAGCCGCTGCGCCAGGCTCAGGCCCACGCCCAGGCCGCCCTGCGACATGCCCTCGCTGCCGGGCGCCTGCGCATACAGGTCGAATACCGTGACCAGCACGTCGGCGGCGATGCCGACGCCATTGTCCGTCACATCGATCACGACCTGGGCACCGTCGAGGCGCACGGCGAGTCCGATATCGCCCTCTTTCGGCGTGTACTTGGCGGCGTTGTTGAGCAGGTTGCTGAGCACCTGCGCAATGCGGTGCCGGTCCACATGCAGCGCCACCGCTTGCGCCGGCAGGTCGACGGTCAGCCGGTGGCCGCCGCTGCTGACCAGCGGCATGCTGATTTCCACCGCCTGCCTGACGACGGCCTCCAGCGTGACCGCCTCGCACTTGAGCGTGAGCTTGCCGCTGGTCAGGCGCGCCATGTCCAGCAGGTCGTCGACCAGGTGCACCATATGATTGACCTGGCGCTCCATCATGCCGCGGATATCGTGGCGCGAGGCGGCCGGTGCACCGGCGCGCATCAGTTCCAGGCCGGTGCGGATCGGCGCCAGCGGATTGCGCAGTTCGTGCGCCAGCGTGACCAGAAATTCGCTTTGCATGCGGTTCTTTTCACCCAGCTCGCTGGCCAGCGCTTCGGCGCGCTCCTGCAGCAGCTTGAATTCATGCACGTCGATGACGGTGCCGACATAACCGAATGGCGCGCCCGCCTCGTCCAGGCGGGGCTGGCCGACATCGATCATCCAGCGGTACTGACCGTCGTGGCGGCGCAGCCGGTAGTCGATCGAAAACGCCGCATGCCCCGCGTTGGCGGCGATGAATTCGGCGCGCGTGCGGCCGATATCGTCGCCATGCACGCTTTCCAGCCAGCCAAAACCCAGTTCCTGCTCGGGCGAGCGGCCCGTGAAATCGCTCCAGCGCCGGCTCAGGTAAGTGGCGCGGCCGGTGGCGTCGGTGGTCCACAGCATCACCGGCGAGGCGTCGATCAAGGTGCGGAAATACGCTTCCTGTTTCAGCGCTTCCTGGCGCGCGCGCGACAGGTCGATCTGGCGCTGCACCCGCGCCTGCAGCTCATTGGCCGAAAACGGCTTGACCAGGTAATCGTCGGCGCCCGCGCGCAAGCCTTCGACCTTGGCTTCCTCGCCGGCGCGCGCCGACAGCAGCATCACCGGCAAATGGCGCAGTGACGCGGTGGCGCGCACCCTTGCGATCAGGCCGAAGCCATCGAGCCTGGGCATCATCACGTCGCTGACCAGCAAATCGGGCGGGTCGGCCAGCAGCAGCTCATACGCCGCTTCGCCATCGGCGCAGGCCGTCACGTCGGCGTAGGCGCCCAGCAGCGACTTGACATACGCGCGCATGTCGTTGTTGTCGTCGGCGACCACGATGCGCGGACGCGCGTGCGCCGCTTCAACCACCTGCGGCGCCACCAAGGCCGCCACGGGATCGGCGGCATCGGGCAGCCAGCGCAAGGCTTCTTCGACGAAAGAGGCGCCCTGCTGCTGCGACCCCTCCTCATCGAAACCGCGTCCCAGGCGCTCGGCCGGCAGGTGCGCGCTGCCAAACGGCAGGTCGACATCGAAGCGCGTGCCCTCGCCTTCCACGCTGTGCACGGCAATCATGCCGCCGTGCAGGCGCACCAGTTCCTGTATCAGCGCCAGACCAATGCCGGTGCCCTCGTAAGTGCGCCCCGGCGCGCCCTCGATGCGGTGGAAACGCTCGAACATGCGCGGCAATTCCTGCGCGGGGATGCCGCTGCCGGTATCGCGCACCGACAGGCGCGCCATGCCTTCGTGGCGGCGCAAGCTGACCGCCACCTCGCCCTGCAAGGTGAACTTGAAGGCGTTCGACAGCAGGTTGAAGACGATCTTTTCCCACATGTCGCGGTCCACATGGACTTCTTCGCCCAGGTCCTGCAAGTCCAGCGTGTAGGCCAGACCGCCTTTTTCCATCGCCGATTCGAACACCCCGGCCAGCTCCAGGGTCACCTTGCGCAAGTCGGCGGCCACATAGGTCGCCATCACCCGGCCGGCCTCGATGCGCGAAAAATCGAGCAGCGAGTTGACCAGTTTCAGGAGGCGCAGCGAATTGCGGTGGGTAACCTCGATGCGCTGGCGCTGCACCGGATCGAGCTGGTGGCGCGTGTCGGCCAGCGACTCGGCCAGCGGCCCCAGGATCAATGTCAGCGGCGTGCGAAATTCGTGCGATACATTTGAAAAGAAGGCCGTCTTCGAGCGATCGATCTCGGCCAGTTCTTCGGCGCGGCGCTGTTCGCGTTCATACGCCACCACATTGCCCACCGCCGTGTTGACGGCGCCTTTCAACAGCGCATAAAAATTGAAGTAATCGGCGTCGAGCGCGCGGCAGGCGCTGGCGCCGGCGACCAGGAAACCGAACAGCGCTTCCTGTCCGGGCAAGGCCAGCGGCAGCACCATGGCGCTGCGCGGCAGTTGCTGGTACGGGCCACAGGCGGCCAGGCCAAAACGCGCCTCCAATCCGTCGACCTGCTGCATCACGCCCGTTTGCAAGGTGGCGGCAAACGGCCAGACGGCGTCGTCCAGCGCCGCCATGGACGGCGCCAGCGCGCTGTCCACCGGCATGCCGGAGCTGCCGCGCAGCACCACCTGGCCGCTGTCCGCATCGATCTGGTAGAACAGCAGAAAAGGCACGTCCAGCGCCAGGCTGTCGTACTGGCTGGCCATCTGCGCACCCACCTCGGGGATGGTGCGCGCCGTGCCGATGGCAGCGCTCAGGTCGCGCAAGCCCTGCGTGCGCCGCGCATTGAGCACCTGCCCGGTCGACTCGGTAATCGGGTGAAACACGCCACCGACCTTGCCCGATTCGTCGCGTATCGACGAAAACGAAAACGTCATGAAGGCTTCTTCCAGGTAGCCATAACGGTCGAGGAACATGCGCTGGTCGCGGATATACGCGCCCTCGCCTTCATGCGCGCGGTCAAAGGCATCGCCCACTACCGGCAAGGCGGTGGCCCAGCACACCTTGAACGGCTCGCCCATCGACTCCGGATGCTTGGCGCCGCAAATCGGGCGATACGCATCGTTATAGATCTGCACATCTTCCGGCCCCCACGCCACCAGGATCGGAAAGGTCGACGACAGGCACAGGCTGACGGACGTGCGCAGGCTTTGCGGCCAGCTTTCCAGAGGGCCCAGCGAGGTTCTGGACCAGTCGATGGTGCGGATCAGCGCCCCCATTTCGCCCCCGCCCGAGAGCCAGTTGAGGTCAGGGTTCAGCGGTGGCGGCGAAGCAGAGTAAGGGGGCATGGTCACTGATATGGGCGGACAAGGTAGACGCGGCGCAGCTGCGCCAAGTGACATATTATATGCCAGCGTAACCATAGTCCGCCTGCCAGGAGCGCCGCGGCCACGCACCAGTGCAGCCGGCGCGCCTCAAGTCTTGCCGAGCAGGCGGCAGGCGATACGCTCCAATTCCTGGATATCGACCGGTTTGTTGACGTGACTGCTGAAACCGGCTGCCAGCGCCTGCTCGATATCGCTCTGGCGGCCGTAGCCGGTCACGGCAATGGCCGGCAGCTGCTGGGCGTCTAGTGTCTCGCGGATTGCCCTGATGAAGCTGAGGCCATCCATTTCGGGCATGCCGATATCGGATACCAGCAAATCGAAGGGCTGCTCCTGCAGCATCCGCAGCGCTTCGCGCGGCGACGAGGTGGTCTGCACCACCGCCTCGCCAAACTGCAGCAGCTGGCTCATCGCGTCCATGGCGTCCTCGCTGTCATCGACCAGCAAGATGCGCACGCCCCTCATCGGCGCCATGGCGTCGGTGGCCGCTGGCGCCATGCGCTCTTTCGATCGTTTATCCAGCGGCAACCAGATGGTAAAACAGGCGCCTTTGCCGCTCCCTTCGGATGCCGCAACGACCCGGCCGCCATGCAGTTCGACGATTTGCTGCACCATTGCCAGCCCGATGCCCAGGCCCTTGGTGCCCCGCACGATGCTTGGCGTCCCCTGTCCGAACATATTGAATATGGTCGGCAGGAACTGCGCGGCAATGCCCTGGCCCGTATCGCACACATCGAGGCGCGCCTCGCCCTGCACGTCCGAGATGGTGATGCTGACAGTGCCTCCGGCAGGCGTGAATTTGATCGCGTTATTGAGCAGGTTCCAGATCACCTGCTCGATGCGGGTCTGGTCGGCGTACAGCCAGACCGGCTGCACGGGCTCGCTGAGTTCGATCTGCAGGCTGGCCGTGGACGGATCGGCCCGCAGCATGTCGATGATGGTGCGGGTCATCTCGCGCAGGTCGATGCGGTCGCGGTTGATGGTCATCTTGCCGGTTTTCAGGCGCGACAGGTCGAGCAGGTCGTTGATGATCTTGGCCTGGCTCGCTGCCGAGGCGCGGATGGTTTCAGCCGCCCGGCTCAGCATCGGGTTCGTTTGCGTGACGGGCATGCGCGCCACCAGCTCGGCGTTCAGGTGGATCAGGTTCAGCGGATGTTTCAGCTCATGCGACATCACGGCAAGGAATTCATCCTTGAGCGCATTGGCCGACTGCGCCTGGGCCCGCTCGGAGCGCTCGGTATTGAGCTGCTCGGTGCGCTGGTTGTCATGTTCGATGCGGCCGGTCAGGTCGCGGCCGATCTTGGCATAGCCAAAAAACTCGCCATCGACCAGCGGCGTCATCACGCCACTGCAGAAGAAGCGGCTGCCGTCCTTGCGCAGATGCCATCGTTCGTCCTCGGCGCGGCCGTCGGTGCGCGCGCGCAGCTTCTCGTCTTCGGGCACGCCGGCAGCCTGGTCTTCGGGGGTAAAAATGATGCTGTCGGGCTGGCCCAGTATTTCTTCTTCGGTGTAGCCGAACAGGCGTTCGGCGCCGCTGTTGAAACTGCTGATGCGCCCGTCGCAATCCATCGTCATGATGGCGTAGTCCTTGGTACTGGCGGCCACCAGGCGCATGCGTTCTTCCTGGCTGCGCATTTGCTCTTCGGCCTGGCGGCGCCCGGTAATGTCGATGAAGGTCAGCACCGCGCCGTCGATGCGGTCCTGCACCGTGCGGTAAGGCAACAGGCGCGCGATGAACCAGCGCCCGTCGGTGCTGCGCACTTCGCGCTCGACCGCACGCAGCGTTTCAAAGGAGGTGGTGGCGTCTTCGGCCAGTTCAGGATAAACCAGCTTGTGGGTAATGTCGTGCAGCGGGCGCCCCACGTCACCGGGAATCAGATTGAACAGCCCGGCCGCATGGGGCGTGTAGCGCTTGATGCGCCGGTTTCGGTCGACAAAAATGGTGGCGAAATCGGTCGAGGCAATCAGGTTTTGCAGATCGTCGTTGACCTTGCCCGCCTCTTCTACCTTGTTTTTCAGCTCGTAATTGACGGTGACCAGTTCCTCGTTGACCGACTGCAGCTCTTCCTTGCTGGTTTCCAGTTCTTCGGTGGCCGAGCGCAATTCCTCGTTGATTGCCTGCAATTCCTCGTTCGACGCCTTCAGTTCCTCGTTCGACGTTTCGGAGTGCTCGATGGTGTCCTGCAACTGCGCCTTGACACGCCTGAGGTCTTCTTCCAGCCCGGTCAGGATCGCGTCCTGCTCCACGCCGCCGGTGCTGGCCACTTGCTCTTCGGTTGTCTGTTCCACTTTGTGAAACAGCACCAGCACGAAATCGGTGCTGGAATTGACGTCGTACACCGGCCGCGCGGTGATGTTGACATAGAAAGCGCGTCCGCCGCGTTCCATGCTGATGCGGCGCGTTTCCACGCTTTTTCCGCTTTGTATGGCCTGGAACAGGGCGGTGCGCAATTCCAGCCGCAGCTCGGGCTCGACCAGGGTAATCAGGTTGCGCGAAGGCTCGCCCGCCGCGTGGCGCAGGAACTGATACGTGCCCTCGGACAGGTGGACGATGCTCGATTGATGATCGACCAGCACGCTCGGTGGCGCGTAGTCGGCCAGCACGCGCTGGTGTATCGACGCGTAGGAAAACTTGCCCTTTTCCGCTTGCGTCAGTTCCGGCAGCGCCGCACGTGGCAGCGGCGCCACCGCCATCGGGATGGCCGAGCGCGGAAAGCGCGACACCGGGCGGGCCCGGTAGATACGGTTCTTTTTGTCCACCGGAACAAAGAAATCGGCCAGCATTTCTGCCGATTCGGAGTTGCCCAGGAACAGATAGCCGTTCGGCCTCAACGCAAAGTGAAACATTTCAAGCACTTGCGCATGGGTTTCACGGCTCAGGTAGATCAGCAGATTGCGGCAACTGATCAAGTCGAGTTTTGAAAACGGCGGATCGCGCAGCACATTCTGGTTGGCGAACAGGATGGTGTCGCGCAGTGGTTTCCTGATACGGTAGCGCCCGTCTTCCTTGCTGAAATGCTGGCTCAGGCGAAACTGGCCGATATCGTCGGCAATGCTGGGCGGGTAGATGCCCGCGCGCGCCACGCCGATGGCGCGTTCATCGATGTCCGAGCCAAACAGCTGGAATTCATTGCTCAGGTTGAGCTTTTCGGCATGTTCGGCCAGCAGCATGGCCAGCGTATAGGTTTCCTGCCCGGTCGAACAGGCCACGCTCCACACCCGCACCATCTCGCCTTCCTGGCGCTCGCTGAACAGTTGCGGTATCACCTGCCGCTCAAGCGCCTCGAACGCTTCACGGTCGCGGAAAAACTGCGTCACGCCGATCAGCATGTCGGCCAGCAGCGCCTGGCATTCGCCAAGATCCTGCTTGAGCATGTCGCGATAGTGTACCAAGTCTTTCAGTTCGCACACCTGCAGGCGGCGCTCGATGCGGCGCAGCACCGTCGCCCGCTTGTATTTGGAGAAATCATGGCCGCACTTCGCGCGCAGGATATTGAGGATGTCGCGCAGCGCTTCTTCATCTTCCTGCTTTTCCGGCACGGCCTCGTCTTCGGTATTGCCGTTCAATACCGGCAAGCGGATCTGGCCGGCATTGCGCCACAGGTCCACCAGCTTGCCCGGCATCTCGGCCACCGGCAGCACGAAGTCGGCCAGCCCGGTGGCGATCGCGGCGCGCGGCATGCCGGAATGACCGGCCTCCTCGGGCAGCTGCACGAACACGACGCCGCCCTGGTCCTTGACCAGCGACAAACTGCTGACGCCATCGGTGCCCGTGCCGCTCAGTATCACGGCGACCGCCTGGTCGCCGTGCGCCAGCGCCAGGGTACGCATGAACTGGTCAATTGCCACTGGCAGGCCACCGGACTGGCGCTCGCGCACGCGCAGATAGCCGTCGTTCATTTCCAGATGCTTGTTGGGCGAAATGACGTAGATGGAATTTTGTTCCACATGCACCGGCTTGACCACGGCGGTGACCGGCATGCCGGTGGCGCGCTGCAAGATCGCGTCCACATTGCTTTCGTGCGCTGGCGACAGATGCATCACGACCACATAGGCCGCGCCCGTATCCGGTGGCGCATGTTCAAAAAACCGGATCAGCGCTTCCACCCCGCCGGCCGAGGCGCCGATGCCGACGATGGGGAAACTTTGCGAACTGCGCATGACCTTTTCGCGGTCGGGCGGCGCTGCGTGCGACGATGAATCAGCTTGCGCCATAGCGATGATTTCCGTTTAATACTACTGCTGTAGAAGTAACGATTTTACACCGTTGAAAATAAAGCATGACGCGTTTTTTCCCAATTGAATTCCACGATGCCTGTGCGTCAGCGCACGGAAACACTCGGGCCGCGCAGCCATCATGGATGACAGAAAAGGAGAGCGGCATGCATAAAATCGTCGTGATCGGCGCCTCGGCCGGGGGAGTCAGCGCACTGACCAGCATCACTGCAGCGCTGCCGGCAGATTTGCCGGCAACGGTATTGATCGTGATGCACGTGGGTGCACGCCGCAGCCTGTTGCCGCAGATCCTGCAGAAGCTGTGCCCGCTACCGGTCAGGCATGCCGTCGACGGCGAGCCCCTGCTGCCCGCGCAGGTCCTGATTGCGCCGCCCGACTGCCACCTGACCGTGGAAAAAGGCGACGGCTACCCGCGCGCGCGACTGTGGCACGGGCCAAAAGAAAACCATACCCGGCCGGCGATCGACCCGCTGTTTCGTTCGGCAGCGGCCGATTTTGACGGTCATGTGATTGCCACCATCCTGACCGGCTATCTCGACGACGGCACCGCCGGCCTGCAAGCGGTCAAGGCCTGCGGCGGCTACGCCATCGTGCAGGACCCCAAGGACGCTCACGCGCCCGACATGCCCATGAGCGCAATCACCTATGTTGCCGTGGACAAGATCCTGGCCCTCGCCGATATCGCACCGGCATTGATCGCGCAGGTGGAACAGATGAACCAGAAAACCGCACCCGGCCAGGAACCGGCCACGCCTTGCTGTGCCAAGCCGGCATGGGTGGACGTCGAGAACCGCCATGTCCGTGGCACTGCCGGAATCGATGACTTGCAACGCATCGGCACGCCGTCCGGCTTTACCTGCCCGGAATGCGACGGCGCCCTGTGGCGCATCAATGAGGCGTCGCCGCCGCGCTTCCGCTGCCATACCGGCCACAGCTTTACCATGCGTGTCTTGGCCGAACTGCAAAATGAAGCGGTTGAAAATGCCTTGTGGTCATCGCTGAGGGCGGTGCAGGAAAAAGAGCGCATCGAGCGCGAAATGAGCCAGGCTGCGCTGGTGCGGCACGACGAAAGCGCCGCCGCGCATCATGCCCGGCTTGCCGACGAACTTCACACCGACATCGAGACGCTCCATGCGCTACTGTCCAGGCGGCCTGGCTAACGCGGCCGCAAGCTGGCAATTAGTTACGGGGAGCGGAGCAACAGAAGGCGGAAGCGGCATCATTTGGCCACCGTGTATTTGTCGACAAACTCGAATGCATTGAGATAAAGCTCACGCAAATACTGCTTCACGTCGTGGTCGAATGTCGGCGACGCCAGTTTCAGGTCGTCCTTGTAGCCAAGCTGCGACGGCTCATAGGTCGAGCCGATATTGAGCTTGGCTTTGCCGTGCAGCACCGCCGTGCCGTCGGCCTTGCCGGTCAGGGTAATCGTCACGACCGGCGCACCGCCCCTGATGTCGCTCGTCGCCGCCATCGAGAAAACCATCGCCGTGCTGTAAGACGCTTCGGCATGCGAGCTTTTCACCTGGCAAGTGCCGCCATCGCCGATGATCGTCAGCCGCTCCTCTTCAAAAATCGCTTCGAATCGTGCGATCCCTTTATTGGTGATCGCCAGGAACGCCGAAATGGCCGACATGCGCTCCCGCTCCTTCTCTTCCAGCGCCAGTTTCTCCGCCAATTTCTTGCTCGCACGCTCTTGTCGCGCCTGCTGATAAGCTGACATGTTTAGCTCCATTGATGGATGAAATCAATCATATAACAAACAGGAAATTGGCGGTTTTGGCTGCGGCGACGTCGCCTCCGGCGTACGATTGGAGAGCATTGATTTCGAATGAGAAAAGCCCGCCGCCCATAAAACCACACATCCACAACCAAATTTTTGTGTAGTTTTTGTGTGCAATTTGGCGTATGAACAGCGCAGACATCATCAAACAACTAACGTCCGATGAATGGGAGCATGTCTCCACGCGCGGCAACCATCACAAGTATCGCACCCCTGAAACTGGCAAGTCTGTGATCGTCCCGCACCCGAAAAAAGACCTGCCGATTGGCACGGTAAATTCGAGACTGAAACAAGCTCAATTAAAGTGAGGCCAAAAATGTTATATCCACTCTACGTGTGGAAGGATGCCGACAGCGCCTATGGCGCTTCGTTTCCCGATCTGCCTGGCGTCAATACTGCCGCCGACGAACTGCAAGATATCAATACAGCCGCCCAGGAAGCCGTTGAGGCGATGTATGAAGGAGAAGCGAATATTCCTGCCGCTTCCGCCATCGAGAAATGGACCAGCAATCCAGACTATGCCAAAGGCTTCTGGATGCTGGTTAATATCGACCTGTCGAAAGTCAACACAAAGCCGGTACGCTTGAATATCTCGTTGCCAGAAAGCCTGCTGCGAGATATCGACCTGTACGCAAAATCACGTCACCTCACGCGCTCGGGTTTCCTGGCCCAGGCAGCCATGAAGGTCATGGCGGAATCGGCATAAGGACCGCTCATAATTGAAAAAGGCCCATCCGAAGATGAGCCTTTTTTCCTGATTCTATTGGTCGGGACGAGAGGATTCGAACCTCTGACCCCGTGCACCCCATGCACGTACGCTACCAGGCTGCGCTACGCCCCGACGAGGTAAAGATTATAGCAGACGCTTTTGGGTTTTTGCCATGGTTTCCATGCGATTCATTGCCAAGATCAAAAACCCGCAGACACCAACTTATTCGCCCAGCATCAGTGCGCGCATCGCCGTGCGCACGCCTTCGACCAGGCCGGGGTTCAGCACGCCCGGGTTGTGCACATGGCGCACCGCCAGGCCCTGGTACATGGCGATCATGGCGTTGATGCGCCCTTCCACCAAATCTTCGCCGGCGGGCAGGCCGCGCTTTTCGCGGGCGGCCGTGACGATGGCGAACAGCTGGCCGCGCGAGCGCTTGTCGGCCGCCTGCATGGTGGCGGCGATCTTCGGGTTGCGCGACGCTTCCGAGTGGATTTCCAGCGGCACTGCCCAGATGCTCGGGTCCAGGCATTCCTGCACCCTTTCCTCGACGTCGTCGATCATCGCCTGCAGCGGGTCTTCCCGTTGCGCCAGGTCGTGCATGATGTTCGACACGCGTTCCATGTTCTGCTCGACAAAGGCGGCGATGATGGCGTCCTTGCTGTCGAAGTAGTTGTAGATATGGCCGGCGCTCATGCCGGCGGTCTTCGAAATTTCCGCCATGCTGGCGCCGTGAAAGCCGTGCCGGCTGAAACAGCAGGCGGCCGCATCCAGCACCTGTTTGCGGCGGCTGTTGGCGCGCTCCAGGCTCGGATGTTTTTTCTCTTGATTCATGATTTTTCCCGTTGCGCGCCGGCCCTGCCCTTGCAGGCAGGACCGGCGTCGGCACACCCTGGTTTACTGGGCGCCGCCGGCCGCTGCGACGGCCGTTTGCTCAGGCTGCCAACCGCCGCCCAGGACCTTGTACAAGGTCACCAGGTTGGTCGATTTGGCCAGGCGCGCCGTGATCAGGCTTTGCTGCGCGGTGTACAGCGCGCGCTGGGCGATCAGGGCGTTCAGGTAGGTTTCCGCGCCCTGCTTGTAGCGCGCATCCTGGATCGTGTAGCTGCGCGTCGACGCCTCGACCAGCGCTTCCTGCGACTGCAGGCGCTCGTCGATGGTGCCGCGCTGGGCCAGCGCATCGGATACTTCACGGAAGGCGACCTGGATCGCCTTTTCGTATTGCGCCACCGAGATTTCACGATCGACCTTGGCGATATCGAGGTTGGCGCGGTTCACGCCACCGTCAAAAATCGGCAGGCTGATCTGCGGAATGAAACTCCAGCTGCCGCTGCCGGCCTTGAACAGGCCCGACAGGTTGCTGCTGAGCGAGCCGGCGGTAGCCGTCAGCGAGATGCGCGGGAAGAAGGCTGCGCGCGCCGCGCCGATATTGGCGTTGGCGGAGCGCAAAGTGCGCTCGGCCACCAGCACGTCGGGACGGCGTTGCAGCACCTCCGACGGCACGCCGGCCGGGATGTCGGCCAGCGTTGTTACCGCGCCGAATTCGGCTTGCGGCATCAGTTCGGCTGGCACCGTGCTGCCGACCAGCAAGGCCAGCGCGTTCTGGCCGAGCGCGACCTGGCTGGTGTAGATGGCGACGTCGGAACGGGCCAGCTCGACGCTGGTCTGAGCGTCGTACTTGTCCAGGCCCGAGGTGGCACCGGCATTGAAACGGCGCTCGGCCAGGGTATAGCTGGACTGCTGGCTGCGCAGGGTGTCCTGCGCCACGCGCAATCGCTGCTGGTCCGCCACCAGATTCAGGTAGCTGCTGGCCACTTCGGACACCAGCGAGATCTGCTGGGCGCGGCGGGCTTCTTCGGTGCCCAGGTATTGCTCCAGCGCGCTGTCGGACAGGCTGCGCACGCGGCCGAAAAAGTCCAGCTCGTAGGCCGAAACGCCCAGGTTGGCCGTGTACTGGCGCGTGATCGACGATTGGCCGTTCGGGCTTTCGTTCTTCGGCACACGCGTGGCCGTCTGGCCACCCGCAGCCGACAGGGTCGGCACCAGGGCGGCGCGTTCGATACCGTAGGTAGCGCGCGCTTTTTCGATATTCAAGATCGACACGCGCAGGTCACGGTTGTTGGCCAGCGCCAGTTCGATCACCTGGCGCAGGCGCGCGTCGGCAAAAAACTCGCGCCAGGCGATGTCGGACACCGCCGTCGCGCCGGCCGGTGCATCGGCCTTGTACGACGGGCCGGTCGGCCAGCTGGCGGGCGACGGCGCCGCCGGACGCTCGTAGGTGGGAGCCAGGCTGCAGCCGGCCAGCAAGGCCAGCGCCGCCATGGAAAGTAGCGTTTTTTTCATATTAATGTGCATCCTTGGAAAGCGTGACGGCTGGTGCACCAGGCGAAGCTGGCGTGCTTGGCGTGGTCTTGTCGTCGGACTTCGAGAAGAAGCCGCGCACCAGCACGAAGAACACCGGCACGAAGAAGATACCGAGGAAAGTGGCCGACAGCATGCCGCCCAGGACGCCGATACCGATGGCGTTCTGGCTGCCCGAACCGGCGCCGCTGGAAATTGCCAATGGCAATACGCCCAGGCCGAAAGCGATCGAGGTCATCAGGATAGGGCGCAGGCGCAAACGTACCGCGTGCAAAGTCGCGTCCAGCAGCGACATGCCCGATTCCTGCATTTCCTTGGCAAACTCGACGATCAGAATCGCGTTCTTCGCCGACAGGCCCACCACCGTCAGCAAGCCGACCTGGAAGTACACGTCGTTCGACAGGCCGAACAGCCAGGTGCCAAGCACGGTACCGATCACGCCCAAAGGCACCACCAGCAGCACCGAGAACGGAATCGACCAGCTTTCATACAGCGCGGCCAGGCACAGGAACACGATCAGCAGCGAAATCGCATACAGCTGCGGCGTTTGCGAACCGGACTCGCGCTCTTCGAGCGAGGTGCCGGTCCACGACAGGCCGATACCGGCTGGCAGCTTGGCGACCATTTCTTCCATTGCATTCATGGCCGCGCCCGTGCTCTGGCCAGGCGCCGGCGTACCGAGGATTTCCATCGACGGCAGGCCGTTGTAGCGTTCCAGGCGTGGCGAAGCATAGATCCACTTGCCGGTGGCAAAGGCCGAGAACGGCACCATTTCGCCGGCGCTATTGCGCACATACCACTTGTTCAGGTCTTCCGGCACCATGCGCGCACTGGCTTCGCCCTGCATGTAGACCTTTTTCACGCGACCGCGGTCGATGAAGTCATTCACGTAAGCACTACCCCAGCCGACGGACAGCACGCGGTTGATTTCGTCGATCTTCAGGCCCAGCGAGGTGGCTTTCTGCTGGTCGATGTCGATCTTGTACTGTGGCGTGTCTTCCTGGCCGTTCGGGCGCACGCCGACCATGACCGGGTTCTGCGAAGCCATGCCCAGCAACTGGTTACGCGCAGCCATCAGGGCGTCGTGCCCCACGCCGCCCGTATCTTGCAGCTGCATGTCGAAACCGGTGGCGTTACCCAGTTCCAGCACGGCTGGCGGGGCGAACGTAAACACCATCGCGTCTTTCAGCTGCAGCAGCGCGCCCATGGCGCGGCCGGCAACAGCGGACGCCTTGGCATCGCCAGCCTTGCGCTCGGACCAGTCCTTCAGACGCACGAAGGCAATACCGGTGTTCTGGCCATTGCCGCCGAAGCTGAAGCCGGCCACCGCAAATACGGAAGCGACATTGGCTTTTTCATTCGTCATGAAGTGCTTTTCGACCTGCTTGATGACGTTTAGCGTACGCTCTTGCGTGGCGCCCGTCGGCAGCTGGATCTGGGTAAACAAAATACCCTGGTCTTCTTCCGGCAGGAACGAGGTCGGCAGGCGCATGAACACCAGCACCAGCGCCACCAGCAGCACGGCATACATCAGCATCGAGCGCAGGCGGTGGGTGATCATGCTGCCCACGAAGCCCTGGTATTTGTCGCTGCTGCGGTCGAAACCGCGGTTGAACCAGCCGAAGAAACCCTTGTTGGTGGCATGGTGGCCCTTTTCAATCGGCTTCAGAATGGTGGCGCACAAGGCCGGCGTAAACACCATCGCGACGATCACCGACAGCACCATCGACGAGACAATCGTAATGGAAAACTGGCGGTAAATCACGCCGGTCGAACCGGCAAAGAAGGCCATCGGCACGAACACGGCCGACAGCACCATGGCGATACCGACCAGCGCACCGGTAATCTGCGTCATCGATTTGCGCGTCGCTTCGAGCGGCGACAAGCCTTCTTCGCTCATCACACGCTCGACGTTTTCCACCACCACGATGGCGTCATCGACCAGCAAGCCGATCGCCAGCACCATCGCGAACATGGTCAGCGTATTGATGGAGTAGCCGAACGCGTTCAGGATACCGAAGGTGCCAAGCAGCACGACCGGCACGGCCATGGTCGGAATCAGGGTGGCGCGGAAGTTCTGCAGGAACAGATACATCACCAGGAACACCAGGATCACCGCTTCGACCAGGGTTTTCACCACTTCTTCGATCGACAGCTTGACGAATGGCGTGGTGTCGAACGCCACCACGGCTTTCATGCCGGCCGGGAACTGCTTGCCCAGGGTCTCGACCATCGCCTTGACGGCGGTGGCGGTATCGAGCGCATTGGCGCCGGTCGCCAGCTTGATGGCGATACCGGTGGCGGCATTGCCGTTGTAGCGGGCAACCGTATTGTAGTTCTCGCGGCCCAGTTCCATGCGCGCCACGTCTTTCAACAGCACTTGCGCGCCGCTGGTGGTGGTTTTCAGCAGGATCGCGCCGAACTGTTCAGCGGTCTGCAAGCGGCTTTGCGCCGATACGGTAGCGTTCAGCTGCTGGCCAGCAACGGCTGGCGCGCCACCCAGTTCACCGGCAGACACTTCGGCATTCTGGCCCTGGATCGAGGTGATGACGTCCGCTGGCGTCAGCTGGAAGCTTTGCAGCTTGGCCGGATCGAGCCAGATGCGCATCGCATATTGCGAACCGAACAGGGTGACGTCGCCGACGCCGGGAACGCGGCTCAGCGGATCGACCACGTTGGCGGCCACATAGTCGCTCAAGTCGGTCTGGTTCATCTTGCCGTCTTCGGAAATGAAGCCGAACACGATCATGAAGTTCTTGGTTGCCTTGGCCACCACCAGGCCCTGCTGGGTAACAGCGGTCGGCAGCAGTGGCGTGGCCAGCTGCAGCTTGTTCTGTACCTGCACCTGGGCGATGTCGGGATTGGTGCCGTTGGTGAACGTCAGCGTGATGCTGATGCCGCCGGTCGAATCGCTCGACGAAGACATGTAGCGCAAGCCATCGATGCCTTTCATCTTCTGTTCGATGACCTGGGTCACGGCGTCTTCCACGGTTTTCGCCGAGGCGCCCGGGTAGGAGCCGCTGATCGAAATCGATGGCGGCGCGATGCTTGGATACTGCGCAATCGGCAAACTGAGGATCGAGATTATGCCGGCAAGCATGATCACGATCGCGACCACCCAGGCAAAAATCGGGCGGTCAATGAAAAAACGGGCCATTAATATTCTCCTGAATTATTGGGCGCTGGCCGCTGGTGCGGACGCGGCTGGTGCGGCACCCGGTGCGGCTGGTGCGCCACCGGCGGCGGCAGACGCAGCGGCAGGTACGGCGACGGCAGGCGCGCCCGGCTTGATTTTTTGCAAGCCTTCCACGATCACGCGGTCGCCGGCGGCCAGGCCCGACGTCACGATCCAGCTGGTGCCGGAGGTGCCGTTGGTGGTGATGACGCGCTGCTCGACCTTGTTTTCCTTGTTCAGGATCATGGCGGTGGCTTCACCCTTCTGGTTGCGCGACACGCCCACTTGCGGCACGGTAATGGCTTTGTCATCGATACCCGTTTCCAGCTGGGTACGCACGAACATGCCTGGCAACAGCTCGCCTTTCGGGTTCGGGAACAGCGCGCGCAGGATCACGTTGCCGGTGGTCGGCTCGACGCTCACGCCGGCAAATTGGAGCTTGCCCGATTCGCTGTACTTGGTGCCGTCAGGCAAAATCAGGCTGACCTTGGCCTGGCCGTCGCCAGCTTTCTTCAGGCTGCCATCGGCCAGCTGGCGCTTCAGGCGCAGCAGGTCGGTACTGGACTGGGTCACGTCGACATAGATCGGGTCGAGTTGCTGCACGGTGGTCAGGGCGTCGGCCTGGCCGGCCGTGACCAGCGCGCCGGCCGTCACGGTCGAGCGGCTGGTGCGGCCGCTGATCGGCGCCGTCACGGTGGTGTAGCGCACGTTGATATTGGCCGATTCCAGCGCCGCGGTGGCCGCTTCGACATCAGCCTTGGCCTGCTCGTAAGTAGCGACGGCATCGTCGTATTCCTGGCGGCTGACGCCTTCGATGGCCACCAGTTCCTTGTAGCGCGCGACTTTCGGACCGGAAGTGAGCAGGTTGGCCTTGGCCTTGGTCAATGCGGCCTTGGCCGAATTGTAGGAAGCCTGGTAGCTGGCCGAATCGATCTGGTACAGCGGCGTGCCGGCTTTCACATCGGCGCCCTCGACGAACAGGCGCTTCTGGATAATGCCGCCCACTTGCGGACGCACATCGGCTACTTGATAGGCATTGGTCCGGCCGGACAGGTCGGCCACCATCGGCAACGCGGCCGGATTAACAGTAAACACGACAACCTGCGGCGCTTGCTGCGGCGGAGGCGCTGCCTGTTTTTTACTGCAGCCGGCCATGATTACAGTGGCGCACAGAACGGCAATAGCGCCGCTCGTACGCGGCGACGTCAGGGAAAATGTTGGTTGCATCTTGGACTTTCTGAAAAAGAAGCGGGCTAGTGTCGTTAGAAATGGGGTAATTTATTAACGCAGATCAAAGAATGAACGATCATTCTAAAATCGTCAAGCAGATTTACAATTGATACATGGAAACTTTTTTCGTTTTTGATGATCGGTACAGCAATGATTCGGGCACAGCAGGGCTCGCCTTGCATGAAACAGGGCTGGCAGGCGACGATAAAAATGGTGCAGCGGGGAAGTGGCTTGAACAGCTACTGTAGCAGGGTCGTGTTTTCTTTGCTTGCCTGCATGGCAAGCGTTGCGGCGGCGCAAAAACAAGTGCGGGATTTATGCGCCGTATTGAAAGGCATGCCATGGCGCGGCTACCTGATGGCCGCACTGCGGGGCGGCATTGGTCTGCCGCACCGCAGCGCCGAGGATTATTTCCACTTGCCGCGCAAATCCTGCACTTTTTGCTGCAGCAATTCCGGCGTGGCGTCCTCGGGCGCCACCGGCAGGCCGACTGCCAGCGACAGGCGCGAGCGCAGGCCGGCCTTGAAGGCGCGTTCGAACAGGTGACCGTTGCGGTGGCTGAGCAGATGGCCCCACAGGCCGCGCAGCGCCAGCGGAATCACCGGCACCTTGCTGCGCGCCACGATCTTGGCGATGCCGCCCTTGAACTCGCTGATCTGTCCCGTGCGCGTCAGCTTGCCTTCAGGGAAGATGCACACCAGGTCGCCTTCATGCAGGGCCTGGGCGATATCGACAAAGGCGCGCTCCATCAGGAAAGGATCGTCCTTGGCCGACGCAATCGGGATCGCCTTGGCGGTGCGAAATAACCAGCCCATCAGCGGCATCTTGAAAATCTTGTGGTCCATCACGAAACGGATCGGGCGCGGGCTGGCCGCGACGATGACGATGGCGTCCACATAGCTGACGTGGTTGCATACCAGCACGGCCGCGCCTTCGGCGGGAATCCGCTCGCCATCGACCACTTTCACGCGGTGCACGGTCTGTATCAGGATCCAGGCCAGGAAACGCATCAGGAATTCCGGCACCAGCGAGAAGATATACGCCGCCACCAGCGCGTTCAGGATGGCGGTGACGAGGAACAGCTGCGGTATCGTGAAACCTTGCCCCAGCAGCACGATGGCCACGCCGGCCGCCGCCACCATGAACAGCGCGTTGAGGATATTCATGCCGGCAATCGTGCGCGAAATGTGTTTCGGGTCGCAGCGCGTCTGGATCAGCGCGAACAGCGGCACGATGAAAAAACCGCCGAATACGCCGATCATGACGATGTCGAACAGGATGCGCGGCACGCCGGCCTGGCTGACGAACGCCAGCGCGTCGACGATTTGCGTGTTCGCATAGGCATTGCTGGCAAAGTACAGGTCGATGCCGAACAGCGACAGGCCGATCGAGCCGAACGGCACCAGGCCGATCTCGACCTTGTGGCCAGACAATTTCTCGCACAGCAGCGAACCGGTGCCGATACCAACCGAGAACACCGTCAGCAGCAGCACGAACACGCTATGGTCGCCATGCAGGAAATCCTTGGAGTACACCGGGAACTGCGCCAGGATCAGCGCGCCGTAGAACCAGAACCAGGAGTTGCCCAGCATGGCCAGGAAGACGGGACGGTTCTTGCGCGAAAAATTCAGGTTGCGAAACGACTCGGCCACGAAATTGATGCTGATTTTCAGGTCCGGCTCGGGCGCCGGCGTGCGCGGCACGCGGTAGCTGGCGATCAGGCCAAAAATGGCGACCACGATGGTCGCGCCGGCCACCAGTTCCACCCCCAGCGGCTTGTGCACGATCAGCACGGCGCCCAATATCTCGCCAAGCAGAATGCCGACAAAGGTGCCCATTTCGATCAGGCCATTGCCACCGACCAGTTCCTCCGGTTTCAGCTGCTGCGGCAGATAGGCATACTTGACGGGGCCAAACAGCGTGGAATGGATGCCCATGCCGACCACCGCCGCCACCAGCAGCCACAGGGTATGCGTCATCCAGCCGGCAGCAGCCACGCCCATGATGACCAGTTCCATCCATTTCACGAAACGGGCCAGGCCAGCCTTTTCAAATTTGTCGGCCAGCTGGCCGGCGGTGGCCGAAAACACCACGTAGGGCAGGATGAACAGGCCGGGGATCAGGTTGGTGATGGTGGACGGGTCGAGCGAGGTCCAGCTCAGCGCGTCGTAGGCCAGGATCACCATCAGCGCCGTCTTGAACAGATTGTCGTTGAAGGCGCCGAAGAACTGGGTCCAGAAAAACGGCCCGAAGCGGCGCTGCGACAACAAGGAAAACTGGCTGCTCTGACTCATGGCGTGGAAATGGGAAGTGAACGAATTGCTAAAATACAGCACTATCCTGCGCACGACAATCTGAATGTCGCGCTATTGCTTCTAGTCAATACCGGCAACAGCACGGCATTGCATGCTGACAACCTCTGCGGAGGAATTGCCGCATGGCTATAAGAAAACCCCGTTTCTTGATAATAAGGTAAGGTGCGCATACATCGGGTGCCGCTCCCTGTTGCGCCCTGTCCTGCCAGGAAAGCCGACCTATGTTTGTACTGATACCGCTGGTATTGCTGGGCTTGTTGATTACCGCCTTTGTCGTCGCGCTCAAAAGCCGCGCCAAAGTGGCGGCCCTTGAAGCGGCCACGGCACGCTTGCGGCGCGAAGTCGACAGCATCCAGGAACGCCTGAGCAGGCTCGATCTGGGCCCTGCCGTGCCGCGCAAAAACGCCGAAGCTGCGGTGGAGACCCGCGCCGAGGCAAGGGTGGAGCCGGCGCCGCCAGCCGAGGCTGCGCAGCCCACCCCCACACCCGCGCCGGCGCCCGCGCAGTTACCCGAGCTTGTGCCGCCAGCGATCACCATTTCGCTCGACAAGCGCCCGCGCCAGACGGTTCCCGCGTCTGAAGCACTACCGCCAGCACCGTTACCTGCAACACCCGTGCCGCCGGCCAAACCCGTGCCGCCAGCGCCCACCGCACCCAATACCCCGGCCTGGGTCAACGACACGGAAGACCTGTTTGCCAAGGCCAAAGCCTGGCTGTTCGAGGGCAACTTGGTGGCCAAGCTGGGTTTGCTGATTTTGTTCCTCGGCGTCAGCTTCCTGCTCAAATATGTGTCGGCGCAAGTGACCTTGCCGATCGAACTGCGCCTGGCCGGCATCGCGCTGGCCGACATTGCCCTGCTGGCCTGGGCCTGGCGCATTCGCGTGGCGCGCCCCGGTATCAGCCTGCCGCTGCAGGGCACGGCGCTGGCGATATTGATGCTGGTCACCTTTGGCGCCTTCCGCCTGTATGAACTGATGCCGGCCGGCCTCGCCTTCGCGCTGCTGTTTGTGCTGACCGCATTTACCTGTTTGCTGGCGGTGCTGCAGAACGCCGTCTGGCTGGCCGTGTTCGGCATTATCGGCGGCTTTGCCGTGCCGATCCTGGTGTCGACCGGCGGCAGCAGCCATATCGGCCTGTTCAGCTATTACGCGCTGCTGAACGCCGGCGTGTTTGCCATCGCCCTGAAACGCGCCTGGCGCGTGTTGAACGTACTGAGCTTTGGCTTCACGTTCGTGGTCGCCACAGCCTGGGGCCTGCTGCGCTACACGCCGGAAAATTATCTGTCGACGCAGCTGTTCCTGGTCCTGTTCGTGCTGTTCTATGTCGGCATTGCGATCGCCTATTGCGCACGTCAGGCACCGCGCCTGAAACACTATGTCGACGGCACGCTGGTGTTCGGCACGCCGCTGGCCGCCATGGGCCTGCAGTACGGCCTGGTCAAGGACGTCCATTTCGGCCTGGCGTTTTCGGCGCTGGCCGGCGGCCTGTTCTATACCGGCCTGGCGGTGGCGCTGTGGCGCCGCCACGGCGGCCACTTCAAGCTGCTGGCCGAAGCCTTCCTGGCGCTGGGCATCGTGTTCGGTACGCTGGCGATACCGTTTGCGCTCGACGGCCGCTGGACTTCCGCCGCCTGGGCGCTGGAAGGCGCCGGCATCGTCTGGGTCGGCCTGCGCCAGCGCCAGCCGCTGGCTTGGGCCTTTGGTCTGCTGGTGCAGGCGGGAGCATGGATCTCTTTCCTGGGCATCCTGGCGGACATGAATACGGAAATCGCGCTGCAATCGAATCTGTGGCTGGGCTTCTTGCTTCTGGCCGCCGCCGCCCTGCTGATGGCGATCAATTTCCGCCGCCAGCAAGGTGTGGTACACGTCAAATTGCCGCCGGAACTGATGCAGGGCCTGTCGGTGGTGTTTTTGACCGGCGCCACGGCCTGGCTGCTGGGTGGCTTGTGGACCGAAATTTTGCTGCGCACCGACGCCATCACGCAGCTGAACCTGCTGACCGTCAGCGCGCTGGCGGTGGCCGCCGGCCTGTTCTGGCTGGCGCAGCGCTTGCAATGGTCGGTGCCGCGCGTGCTGCTGCTGCTGGTGCAACTGCTGGCCGGCGCCGTGCTGTTGCTGCGCATGGGCCTGGAGTGGAACGACCATTCCAGCAACCTGTTCCATGGCACCCTGGTCAGCGCGCTGCTGCTGTGCACCGCCGCCCTGGCCAGCGCCCGCTACACACAGCGCCAAGTACAGATGGAACCCGGCGCGAAGCTGGCGCTGGCCGCGCTGCCGCTGCTGCAATGGAGCGGCCTGCTGTGGTTTGTCGGCATCCTGTTCCCGCTCACCAGCTGGCTGCTGCGCCTGGTCGATGGCAGCGACAGCATGCATCCGCACGCCGGCGAACACTGGCTGGCGCTGTACCTGATTGCCATCAGCGTCACCACGCCGCTGTTCGCACTGCTGGCGCGCCGCCTGGCATGGCCGCAATTGCGCTGGTTTACGCCAGCCGTCTGGATCGGCCTGGGCCTGTGGAGCGCCAACATGCTGCTGGCCTTGTATTTGCGTGAATACCTGCCGACCGGCCTGTCCTGGCTGGCGCTGGCCTGCATGCTTGCCAGCGGCGAATTCATGCTGCGCACCTGGTCGCGCGCCGGCTGGCGCATCGACCTGCGCATGCTGCGCCTGCTGCATACGGTGCGCACGGCCGCACCCTGGCTGATGCTGTGGCCGGTAGGTGCCATGCATATCGACGCCTGGCTGGCTGGCCAGGGTGACGCCGTCAGCCCGGCCTGGTCGCGCTATTTGCCGGCCTGGGCCATGATGCTGGCGCTGGCACTGCTGATCCGCCGCTGCCGCGCGGGCGGCTGGCCGGTGGCGCCGATCGCCGGCTGGTACCAGCGCACTCTGATACCGCTTGGCGCGCTATGGTCGCTGGTGCTGATTGCCGTCTGGAACGTCGTCGACAACGGCGCCATGGCACCCCTGCCCTATCTGCCTCTGCTTAATCCGCTTGACCTCAGCAGCGGCTTTGCGATCCTCTTGGGCGTCGCCGCCTGGCGGCTGCTGCAGGCTGGCCGGCCGCTGTGGCTGGAACAGTTCCAGGCGCGCGTGCCGGTAGTGGCCGCCTGTTTCACGTATGGCTGGTTCAACCTGATGTTGCTGCGCACGGTATCGAATTACATGGGCGTGCCGTACGAATTCGATGACATGATGGCCTCGCAGTTCGTGCAGGCCATGCTGTCGCTGGTGTGGAGCATTACGGCGCTGCTGCTGATGCGCCATGCGGCCCAGCACCAGCGGCGCCAGCAATGGAGCCTGGGCGCGGTGCTGCTGGTGCTGGTGGTATTGAAATTGTTCCTGGTCGACCTGTCGAGCGTGGGCGGCATCGCCCGCATCGTGTCGTTTGTGGGCGTGGGCCTGCTGATGTTGCTGATCGGCTACCTGGCGCCGTTCCCCAAGGCCGACCCCTTGCTTGAGCCAAAACCGGAGGGTGCATGAAACTGAACTTGCTGCTATGCGCGGCGCTGGCCTGCGGCACGGCGCTGGCCCAGGCCACGCCGGACCATCCTGCCAACTATGGCTGGACCATGGCGGTGCAGCCACCGGCCGGGGCCGGCATTGCGCGCCTGCCGCTGCCGAAGGAAGTCTATCTGCATGCGCGCTCGGCCAGCCTGGCCGATGTGCGCCTGTTCGACCGCGACGGCCAGCGGCTGTCGTTCGCCATCAGCGCGCCACCGGCCCGCTCGAGCACCCAGCGCAGCAGCATGGCCGCACGCATCTTTCCCGTTATTGGCAAGCCCGGCAGCGGCGGCGGCCTGCAAAACGTCGAGATACGTACCAGCACCGATGGGCGATTGCTATCGGTCAATGCAAGCAGCGCTGCGGCGGACAACGCGTCCAGCCTGCAGGCGCTGATCCTCGACCTGGGCCAGCCGGCCGACGGCAAGCGCATCGCCGCGCTGCGCCTGACGCCACCCGCCGCTCTGGGCGACTACAGCGCCCAGGTGCTGCTTGAAGCGAGCGACGACCTGAAGCACTGGGATGCGATCGGCACCACCACCCTGAACTGGCTGCGCAACAGCGATACGCAAACCCTGGCCAATGACAGCATCGAGTTTGCGCCGCGCGCCTTCCGCTATGCCCGCCTGAGCTGGCAGGATGGCGCACCGGTGGTGTTTGCCGCCGTTACCGCGCAAGCCGTCAGCCAGTCCGAAGCAGCACCGCCGCGCGCGAGCATCGCCTTGCAGGCCGCGCCCGGCAAAGCGGCCGGCGAATGGGTCTACGCTACCCCGCTGGCGATTCCCGCCGACAGCATCGCGCTGCAATTTGCGCAAACCAATGTGGTGCTGCCGGTCACCTTGGGTGTGTATCGCCAGGATTCGTATGTAGCGCCACGCCGCCTGCAGCTGCACCGGCAAACGCGGCCTGCGCAGGGCGTGTATTTCGAACCGCTGCTCAGTACCAGCTTTTACCGCATCAGCGACACCGGCAAGGAGCGCGTCTCGGGCGAACTGGCGATGCCGGTGGTGCAGACGACGCAATGGGTGCTGCGCGCGCAAAACGAACAAACCCCACTGCCGGCCAGCGCGCCCGCCTTGCGCCTGGGCTGGACGCCGGAAACGCTGGTGTTCCTGGCCAGCGGCAAGGGGCCCTATCAACTGGTGTTCGGCAAGGTCGATGCGGCCCAGGCGGCGCTGCCGCTGTCGCAGGTGGCGCCCGGCTATGACGCGGGGGAATTGCAGGCGCTGCCGCTTGCCAGCCTGGGGCCGCTGACGGCGCGCGCCGGTGCGCAAACAGCGCCTGCCCCGGCCGGCAAAGGTGCGCCCTGGCGCCTGGCGGCGCTGTGGGCCGCCCTGCTGCTGGGCGTGGGCGTGCTGGGCTTTTTTGCCTGGCGCCTGCTGTCGCAGATGAAGCAAGAACAGACGCCGCCATAAGCTGTCACTGGCGCAACAGCGCTTTGAAGGTCTGCGGCATCCACGGCCGCGCCGCCAGCATGAAACTGATCGCCAGCCGTTCTTCGCCAGGCAGGCGCGCGTCTTCCTGGTGCAGGCGCGAAAATTCCACCGCCACCTGCCGCAGGCGTTCGAGCAGCGCTGCGGTGGACTTTTTCGACAGCATCACGTTCACCAGGCGCAGCAGTTCGCTCTCGCCATCGAACTGCGAGTTCAGATAGTCGTCGTAGGCTTCCTGCTTGAAATAGGCATGGATGGGGCCGTTCGGTATCCAGGCAAAAGTGCGCGCCACCAGCAGCTTGACCCGGTTGTTCGGCAGCAGCTCCAGGAAACCGATCTTGTCCAGGCGCAGCAGGCATCTCACTGCCTGCGCTTCGCTGATGTCATAGATGGCGATGATCTGTTCCAGCGGCAAAAGATTCAGGGCCGATACGGCGACGATGAACAGCCTGGTGTCTTCGATGATTTCCTTTTCCTGCGCATACGTCAGCCCCGTGATCAGGGCCGGCGCCGCCTGCGCCGCCTGCACGGCCAGCGCCAGCTGCTGGAAATCGCTGTCGATGGCGACCAGTATCTGCTCAACCCGCTGCAAGGTAAATTGTTTCAGCGAGAACATGCGCTTGACGCTGGCCTCGGACACACCTATCCTGCGCGCCAGTTCGGCATAGGTCACCGAGCGTGCCTTGAGCAGGCGCTTCAGGGCTTCGATCAGGGCGTGGGTTTGCTGCATGGCCATCCTTCGCTTGACTAGGAACAACATAGTATCAAAAAGTGATACTCGCAGTATGACTGCCCACTACGAGTAGCATTTTCGTTGACCAAACTCACCCCATCGACAATGATGGTCATGCCAATTCGGCAAATCTGAAGGAGAAACACCATGAAACTGCGTGCCCGTCTGTTGCCCCTGTACCTGATGCTGAGCTTGTCCGCCGCACTGCCCGCCATGGCGCATGCGGAAGCTTCCGAAAACCTGTCGCGTGGTTCGCAAAACCTGAGCCAGGGTTCGGCGGTGGTGGTGGCCGGCTCCATGTCGATGCTGGTGGCCTCGGGCCAGGTGATGATCGCCAGCCTGGAAGCGGTCGGCGAAGGCGTCGTCATCGTGCTGAAAGGCGCGTCCGAAGCCGGCAGCGCCTCGATCCAATTGAGCGGCCAGGCGGCGCAAGGCCTGTCGCTGGCGGTCGGCACGGTGGTCAGCGTGGTGGCGGTGTCGACCGGCCATGTGCTGGTGGCGTCGGGCAAGGCGATTGCCTTTATTCCCAATGAACTGGGCAAGTCGCTGCTGTACCATTCGAAGGCATAAGCCATGAAACAGCTGACCGCCCTCGTATTGAGCCTGCTGCTGGCCGGCGCCGCCCATGCGGGGCGCTCGTGCGAAGAAAAACCGGCCGAAGCCAACGATGTCGTCAAATCGATGGCGCTGGCGCAAAAGACCCTGCAGGCGCTGGACGCTTCCGGCGCACAGGTGGCGCTGCTGGCGCGCGCCGGGCAGGACCTGTCGAAATACCAGCTGCGCTATTCGCACATGGCGCTGGCCTGGCGCGACCATCCGAACGGGCGCTGGCTGGTGGTGCATGAACTCAATGAATGCGGCACGGCGCAGTCGTCGCTGTACAACGAAGGGCTGGGCAATTTTTTCATGAGCGACGTGTTCATGTACGAAAGCATGATCATGATCCCGTCGCCGGAAACCCAGCAGCAGCTGGCGCGCTTGCTGGCCTCGAATACGCCCAAGCGCTTGCACGAGGCACACTACAATATGCTGGCCTATCCGTTCTCGACCAAATACCAGAATTCGAACCAGTGGGTACTGGAAACCCTGGCCGCCGCCAGCAACGATCCGGGCAAGATCGAAACGCGCGCCGAAGCGCAGACCTGGCTGCGCAGCGCCAGCTACGCGCCGCAAACGCTCAGCATTCCCGCCGCCACGCGCCTGGGCGCGCGCATGTTCCGCGCCAATATCGCCTTTGACGACCACCCGTTCGAGCGCCGCATGACGCGCCAGATCGACGTCGTCACGGTCGACTCCATCGTGCGCTTCATGCGCCAGCGTGAACCGCAGGCGCAGGAAATCGTGGTGCGGGGCGACTGATCGCCACGCACCACAGGCTTAAAACACCCAGAGTTTATCGGCCGGCATATGCAGCCAGTATTTGCCGGCATCGAGTTTATGCCGGGAATAAGCGCGCAGGCTGAGATTATCCACACCGCCGCGCTCGAACAGGCACTCCCAGCGGTCGCCCAGATACATGCAGGTCAGCAGCGGCAGCTCGATCGCGTTCTCGACCTGGGTGGCGCTGACCTTCACCTCCTCCACGCGTATCATGGTGGTTACTTCCGTGCCGGTATTGGCGCCGCGCGCCACGCCCTGCAGCGGCGCGCCGTCGATCTGCAGGCTGACCCGGTTGCCCTCGCGGCGCAGCACCTTGCCCGGCAGGCGGTTGTTGCTGCCCATGAATTCGGCGGTGAACAGGGTATCGGGCGTTTCATACATGCTTTGCGGCGTGCCCTGCTGCTCGATCTTGCCGTTGTTGAGCAGCAAGATGCGGTCCGAAATGGCCATCGCCTCGCCCTGGTCGTGGGTCACCATCAGCGCCGACAGGCCCAGGCGCACGATCAGTTCGCGCAAAAAGGCGCGCGCTTCCTCGCGCAGCTTGGCGTCCAGGTTCGACAGCGGTTCGTCGAGCAGGATCACGGGCGGGTTGTACACCAGCGCGCGGGCGATCGCCACGCGCTGCTGCTGGCCGCCGGACAACTGATGCGGATAGCGCTCGCCCAGGTGCCCCAGGCCCAGCTGCGTCAGCACTTCCTTGACGCGTTCGGCGATGTCGCTGCTGCCCATCTTGCGCAGTTTCAGGCCGTAGGCGACATTGTCGAACACGGTCTTGTGCGGCCACAGCGCGTAGGACTGGAATACCAGGCCCAGGTTGCGCTGCTCGGCCGGCATCTCGAAGCGTTTCGCGCCGTCAAACACATTGCGCGGGCCGATTTCGATGCTGCCCGCCTTCGGGCTTTCCAGCCCGGCCACGGCGCGCAGCAAGGTGGTCTTGCCGCTGCCCGAAGGCCCCAGCAAGGCGACCACTTCGCCTTTTTTCAGGTGCATCGAGACACCCTTCAGTATCTGGTTGGCGGATGCGCCGGTGCCATAGTCCAGGTACAGCTCATTGACGGTCAGTTCATTCATGATAGGGTCTCAGTGTATTTTTAGTTATGTAACTTGACGCCAAAGCGCAGCGCGATGCCCAGGCCAATGGCCACCAGGGTGATGTTGATGAACGACAGCGCCGCCACCAGGTCGGTCGAGCCGCCGGCCCACAGCGACACCAGCATGGCGCCGATCACTTCGGTGCCGGGCGAGAGCAGGTACACGCCGGTCGAGTATTCGCGTTCGAAAATCAAAAACACCATCAGCCAGGCGCCCAGCAGGCCATATTTGATCAAGGGCAGCGTGACGTCGCGCGTGACCTGGCCACGGTTGGCGCCGACAGCGCGCGCCGCCTCTTCCAGTTCCGGACCCACCTGCAGCAGCGCGGTGGAAATCAGGCGCATGCCGTAGGCCATCCACACCACCGAATAGGCCAGCCACAGCGCGAAGATGGTCGAGCGCACTTCGCGCAGCACCGGAATCACATGGCCGCTCAGCCACAGGGCCACGCCGTTGTCCATGCCTTTCAAGATGCCGTCGAGCCAGGCCGGCACGAACAGGAACACCCACAGGAACGACAGGCCGGCCAGCAGGCCCGGCACGGCGCGCGGCACCAGCACGCTGTAGTCGAGCAGGCGGGTAATGCCGTCCTGCTTGCGGTGCATGGCCAGCGCGATGAAGCTGTAGCAGCCAACGGCCAGCGCGCCGCCGACCACGCCGATCAGGATGGTGTTGACGATGCCGCGCACCAGGGAGGGCTGGTCGAAAATGTCGCGGAAATGCTGCAAGGTCAATACGTCGGCCAGGTGCACGCCCTCGCCCCAGTACTGCACGAACGAACGCAGCACGATGCCGGTCAATGGCAGGATGATGGTGAAGATCAGCCAGCCGGCCAGCAGCGCGAACGCCAGCCACTTCCAGCGGCCCAGCGGCATGGCCTTGCTGCGCGCGCCCTTGCCCTTGATCGACACGTATTTGTTGGCGGACTTGAGCAGCCAGCGCTGTATCATCACCAGCGGCATGGTCACCATCACCAGGCAAACGGCAACGGCGGCCATCAGGTGGTACGACGGCGTACCGAGTTTGTTGGTCAGCTTGTACAGGTAGGTCGGCAGCACCAGGTGGCCTTCCGGGTCACCCAGCACCAGCACCAGCCCGAACACCTCGAAGCCGAGGAAGAACACCAGCACGCCGGCATACGCCAGCGCCGGCATGATCATCGGCAGCGACACATTCATCATCACCTGCACCGGCGAGGCGCCAGCCACGCGGGCCGCTTCTTCCACATCCGAACCGAGGCTTTTCAGCGCCGACGACGCGTACAGATACACGTGCGGCACGTGGGTCAGGCCGGCGATGATGACGATGCTGGTGAACGAATAGATATTCCACGGCACGAAGCCGAGCAGCTCCTTGGCCCAGGTCGAGTAGAAGCCCACCGGCCCCATCGACACCACATAGCCAAAGCCCATCACCATCGGCGACACGAAGATCGGCACCAGCAGCATCGGCGCGACCCAGCCGCGGCCCGGCAGGTCGGTGCGCACCATCAAAAAGGCCAGCATGCCGCCCAGCGGCACGGCGATCACGGTCAGGCCGAAGGCCAGCATCAGGCCATTCTTGAAGGCCATCGAGAAATCGGGATCATCGAAAATGAAACGGTAGGAATCAAAACCGAATTCGCGCACCGGCATGAAGAATGGCGCGGACAAAAAGCTTTGATAAAAAATCAGGAACAGCGGCAGGAAAATGGCCACCAGGGTGATCGCCACGACCACGCCGCGCGGCCAGTTCAGGCGCGACAAGGGAGAGCGCGACCGTGCAGGCAGCGGCAAGATAGCAGTTTGCATGAGAAATCCAATGAATGAGGGTGCGGCATCGAGCTGCGGGCGAACCCGCAGCTGGCCAGGACGGCATTATTTTTTGCCGGCTGTTTCTTTCCATTGTTTTAAAAAGGCCATGCGCTTGGCAGGCCCCAGGAACTGCAGGATGATCGGGTGCACCGGCACCGGTTTGACATTGGCGGCGCCGATTTGCTTGATCAGGTCGGCTGAGGTGGTCTCGCCGGTGACGTCGGCGCGGATCGCATACAGCTTGGCGCCGTTCGCGATGATAGTCTGGCCGCGGTGCGACAGGATGTAATCGAGCCACAGCTTGCCGGCGTTGACGTTTTTCGCGTTCTTGTTGATGAACTGCACGCGCGACAGAATCAGCGTGTAATCCTTGGGCAGCACCACGCCGATCGACGGATCGTTCTTGGCGCGCACCAGTGCGTAAGAGCCCAGCACGTTATAGCCGATCAGGTTTTCGCCCGACGAAATGCGCTCCATCATGGTGCCGGTCGACGACTGCACCCGCACCTTGGCCGTGCCGAACGCGTTTTGCAGCGCCAGGAACTGCGGATACTCTTTCGCATCCTGCGACATGAACATGAAGCCCACGCCCGATTTTTCGATATCGTAGGTAGTGACCTTGTCCTTGAATTTCGGCGTGGCGATCAGCTTGACGAAGTCGTCATGGTTCTTCGGCACTTCCTTCGGGTCGAGCAAACGCTTGTTGTAGACGATGGCAGCCGGCTCGAACGTGGTGCCGTAGGCCTGGTCGTCCCACATTGCCCAGCCAGGAATCTTGGCCGCTTCGACCGACTTGTATTTCAGTGCGTAGCCGTCCGAGGCCAGGCGCATCTGCAAGTCCATCGCCGACGACCACATGACGTCGGCCGTATTGCCGCCGGCGGCCACTTCGGAAATGAAGCGGTTGTACACCTCGGTCGAATTCATGTCGTTGTATTCGACCGAAATACCGGGGTACAGGGCGCTGAAATCCTTGATCAGGGGCGCGGCGGCCTTGCTGTCGGTGGCGCTGTAGATCACTACCTTGCCTTCCTTTTTCGCCGCGTCGATGATCTTCTGGTAGTCGGCCGGATAACCTGCCGGCACTTGCGCAAAGGCGGCACCGGTGGCGCCGGCGAAAGCGGCGGCCAGGGCGATGGCGAGGATGGTCTTGGTTTGCATGGTTGTCTCCGTCTGTGATTGTTGTAAGGTTGCTTGCTATGGCTTCAGCGCATCAGGCCCAGTTCGGCTGCCTGCCTGGAGTATCGTTCGACTGCCTGCGTTACGTACTGTGTCAATTTGTCGCCCGTCAGCGCGAACGGATACATGCCCGCCTGCGTGCGCCACTGGGCAAACTGCGGCGTGGCCATGGCGCGGTCAAACGTGGCCACCCAGCGCTGGTAATCCGCTTCCGGCACCTGCGGTCCCATCCACACGCCGCGGATAATGGGCCAGACCACGTCGATGCCCTGCTCGCGCGCCGTCGGCACGCCGGCCAGCACGCCGGGCAGGCGTTTTTCCGACAGCACCGCCAGCACCCGCGCATGATTCTGGCCGGCGTTCAGGGTCGCTTCGGACGTATCGCCCGACATCACCTGCACGTAATCTGCCTGCATCGCCGTGAAGATCTCGCCGCCGCCCTCCAGCGCCACGAAGCGCAGCACTTTCGGGTCGATGCCGGCCTGGCGCGCCACCAGCGCCATCTTCAGCCAGTCCTGGCTGCCGATGGTGCCGGACACGCCGATCAGCACCTTGTCGGGGTGGCGCTTGAGTGCAGCGATCAGGTCGCCCAGGCTTTTGTAGGGTGAATCGCTGCGCACGGCGATCATGCCGTAGTCGGCGCCCAGCGCCGCCACCCAGCGCACGTCGCCCGCCTTGGCGTTGCCAAACTTGCCTTGCGCCAGGTTCAGCAGCGAGCCGCCCGAAAACACCACCAGGGTGTTGGCTTCGGCGCGGCGGCGCTGCGAACCCATCGAGCGCCAGGCCACCGCGCCAATGCCGCCCGGCAGATAACTGATGCGCACCGACGAGGCAAACGGCGCCGCCGTGGCCAGATCGGGCTGCAGCAGGCCCTTCTGCGCCAGCTTGCACGTCAGGTCCATGGCGCCGCCCGGCTTGGACGGCACCACGCAGTCGACTTCAGGCGCAGCTGCCGATGCCATTGCGGGCAGCAGCAGGAGCAGCAGCGACAGGAAAGCGGTGCGCAGCATCGTCATGGCTTAGAAGCGGTGCTGGATGCCGGCGATCAGGCCGCGCTGCGTGTCGCCGAAACCGGCGTCGTCGCGCGACAGGCTGACCAGCTGGCCGTGCTTGGCCTTGGCGTAGGCGCCCGCCACATACAAGTCGGTGCGCTTGGACAGGGCGTAGCGCAGGCGCGCCACGTACATGATCGGGTCGGCGTCGAGGTTGGCGGCGACGTTTTTCACGTCCTGGTAGTACACCACGCCGGTCAAAGTGATCACTGGCGTTGCCTTGTAGCTGACGCCGCCCCAGTACAGGGTACCGCGCACATCGGCGCGGTTGGCGGCAGCCGGATCGAGCTTGTAGTCGCGCGCCGCGGCCTGCACCTTCCAGGCGCCCTCTTCGTACATGGCGGCCAGGTGCACCACCGTGTTCTTGTCGCGCGCGCCGCCGGCGATCGTGTTGCCGTTGATGCGTTCATAGGTGGCCAGCACGCTGACCGGGCCGCTCTTGTAGTTGACCGCGGTCGACAGCTTGGCGCTGTCCGAGGTGCTGCTGGTCTGTTCGCCAAAGCCGTAGGAAGCGCCGTAGGTGAAACCGCCGGTCTTGCCCGAATACTTGACCAGATTGTCAAACGCGGTGGTCATGCCGTATTTGCTTGGGCCGGTCGCATTGCCGGAAGTGGCCCAGGAATAGAACGGCGCATAGGCCATCGGATCGTACGGCAGCACGAAGTCGTACACGGTGGTAAACGAGCGGCCCAGCACCACGCGGCCGAACGCGCCTTCCAGGCCGACGTTGGCCTGGCGCTTGAACAGCGCGCCGTCGGCTGCGCCGGTATCGACCAGGATGCCGCCTTCGAGGTTGAATACGGCTTTCAGGCCGCCACCCAGGTCTTCGCTGCCGATGATGCCCCAGCGCGAGGTATTCATGCCGCCCGAACTGACTTGCGTGACCGAATCTTTCGACGGGCCGGCATTGCTGGTGGTGCTGACGCCGGCGTCGAGACGGCCGTACAAGGTGACGTTGGACTGGGCCTGGACGGCGCTGGCGGTAACAAACAAGGCCAGGGCGGCCAGGGGCAATGCGGTGTTCTTCACAGGAGTCTCCCAATAGTTATATTTTTTGGTGATATGCCTGATTCGTTTTCTGAATCAGGATCACACTATAGGGTCTGCATCCTTTCAATTGGCTTTCAGACTCGGCGCTGTCGCCGGCCAGCCACAAGCACCCCAAAACGGCGGCGCCTCGCTTACACTGCACCCACGACAACGAATGGCGGAGACCATGCGCATACTATTAGTGGAAGACCATCTGGAGCTGTCGCACTGGCTGGCGAAAGCCTTGCGCGACGCGCACCTGACGGTGGAGACAGCCCATAACGGCGCCGACGCCGATGCCCTCTTGCATACGCAGGACTATTCACTGGTGCTGCTCGACCTGACGTTGCCGAAAATGGACGGCCTGGACGTGCTGCGCCGGCTGCGCGCGCGCGGCGGCACGCGCGCCAAGACCCCCGTCATGATACTGACGGCGCGCGGCGGCATCGATGAAAAAGTGCAGGGCCTGAACCTGGGCGCCGACGACTACCTGGCCAAGCCGTTCGAACTGGCCGAACTCGAAGCGCGCGTGAAAGCGCTGCTGCGCCGCAGCCAGGGCAACGAGGCTCTGGTGCATGCCTGCGGCGCGCTCAGTTTCGACACCATCACGCGCATGTTCAGCTATGGCGGCGCGGCGATGGCCCTGACGCCGCGCGAACACGCCGTGCTCGAAGCGCTGATCTCGCGCCAGGGGTGGGCCGTGTCGAAAGAAAAGCTGTTCGATGAAGTGTTCGCGCTGGCCGACGACGTCAACCTGGACGCGATCGAACTGCTGATACACCGCGTGCGCAAGAAGCTCGAACAGGGCGGCCTGGCCGATGCCGCCGCCATCACCACCCTGCGCGGCATCGGCTATCTGCTGCAGCCGCGCAGCGCCATGCCGGCCACCGCCAGGTGAGTCAGCGCATCACTGAGCGCCGCCGCAGCTGGCTCGAACGGCTGCAGCGCCACCTGCAGACGCGGCGCCTGGGCAGCCTGCGCAACCAGCTGCTGCGCTGGCTCTTGATTCCGCTGGTGATGCTGGTGCTGCTCGACGCCGTTTTTGTGTACCGCAATGCGCTTGACGCGGCCGACATGGCCTACGACCGCTCCTTGCTGGCGTCGACGCGCGCGCTGGCCGAACGCGTCTCGATCGAAGGCGGCAAGGTGGTGGCCGACGTGCCCTACGTGGCGCTCGACAGCTTCGAGACCGACACCCTCGGCCGCATCTACTACAAGGTGACTGGCATCCAGGGCGAGCTGGTATCGGGCTATGGCGACTTGCCGGCGGTGCCGGCCAACGTGCCGCGCTCGCAGAATTACCCGGCACTGGTGCGCTTTTATCACGCCGACTACCACGGCAAGCCGATCCGCATCGCCGCCCTGCTGCAGCCCGTGTATGACGACTCGATGCGCGGCATCGCGCTGATCCAGGTGGGCGAAACGCTGGACGCGCGGCGCGGCCTGTCGAACCAGATTCTGCTCGACACCTTGCTCTGGCAGGCGGCGATGGTGCTGGTGATGGCGGCGCTGGTGTGGTTTGCCGTGCGCCTGGTGCTGCAGCCGCTGATGCGCCTGAAAAACGAGGTCGAGACGCGTGCGCTGTCGGACCTGTCGGACGTCGACCCGGCCCTGGTGCACCGCGAAATGCGCCCGCTGGTGTCGGCCATGAACGGCTCGATGGCCAGGCTGCAGCAGCTGATCGCCAGCCAGCGCCGCTTTATCGCCGACGCCTCGCACCAGTTGCGCACGCCGCTGACGGTGCTCAAAACCCAGGCCGAACTGGCGCTGCGCGCCTGCGACCGCCAGCCCGACAATCCGCAGGCCGTGGCCGCGCTGCGCGACATCGTCGCCAGCATCGCCACCACCACCGATTCGACCGTGCTGCTGGCGAACCGCCTGCTGACCCTGGCGCGCATCGAGCATGGCGGCGAACACCTGCTGATGGAAACGGTGTCGCTGCGCGAACTGGCGCAGCAGGTGGGGCTGGAGATGGCGATGGCGGCGGTCAACCGCGAGATCGACCTGTCGCTGGACGCCGAGCTGGACGCAGCGGTGCAGGGCCAGGCGCTGCTGCTGCACGAACTGCTGGTCAACCTGGTCGACAATGCGCTGCGCTACACGCCGCCGGGCGGCAGCGTGGCGCTGCGCGTGCATCCGCCCGGGAAGCCAGGCCAGGGAGCGGTGCTGGAAGTGCAGGACAGCGGCGCCGGCATTCCCGAGACCGAACGCGAACGCGTGTTTACGCCCTTTTACCGCGTGTCGTCGGCGCTGGAGCGCAATCCGGGCGGCGCCGGCCTGGGCCTGGCCATCGTGCGCGATATCGCCGCGCTGCATGGCGCGCGGCTGGAACTGGGCACGGCCGACAATGGCCACGGCTTGCGGGTGCGCGTGCATTTCAGCGCGGGCGCAGCGCCCGTGCCTGACCGAAAAATATTACTTTGAAGACATTAATGTGAAATTTTTGGGGTTTTATATCGTGCGCACCTGACATAAAAAATAACCTTGTTATAAAATCCGGCTCCCATCAAGCGATGAATCCCTCGCCGCATTGGTGCTCACTGGATTAATCATGAAAAAACAATTGTTCGCAGTCGTCGTTGGCGCCGCCCTGTCCCTGCCCCTGTTTGCACAAGCGCAAAGCAGCTATGTCGGCATCAATGCCGGCCGTTCGGAATTGAAATTGTCGGGCGACCTGGGTTCGGGCAAGGAAGACAAGACCGGCTACAAAGCCTACGCCGGCTACAACTTCACGCAAAATTTCGGCCTGGAAGCCGGTTACGCCAACTTCGGCAAGCTGAAAGACAGCGACGCCGGTACCGCCGTCAGCATGGAAACGAGTTCCTTCTACCTGGCCGGCACCGCCACCATGCCGATCAACCCGCAGTTCTCCGCTTTTGCCAAAGTCGGCGTCGCGCAAAACCGCACCAAGGCCACCGTCAGCGGTTTCGGCCTGCGTTTCAGCGGCAAGGAAGATAAAACCGCCGCCATGTTCGGCATTGGCGCGGCCTACCAGGTCAACCAGAACGTGTCGCTGGTTGCAGAGTACGAAAACTTCGGCAAGACCTACAGCGAGAATGGCGCGAAACTGAAAGCGTCGATGCTGTCGGCTGGCGTGCGCTACCAGTTCTAACAGCTGGCCACAGGCTGGCCATCATGAAAACCGGCTCTCGCAGCCGGTTTTTTTCTGCGCGCATGGTGTGTGGACACGGCCAATGTTACCATCGCGCCCTCTGTATCCTACAAGGGCGCACGCCATGATGACCAAAGAAGAAGTGACCGAACTGTTTGACAATATCGCCGAAAACGCACCCTGGGACCTGACCCAGCCGCTGCTGTGGGGCTATTACTTCACCAACCCGACGCCGGAAGCGCTGGAACAGGCAGCCGGCCTGCTGGCGATCGACGGCTATCGCCCGGTCGAGCTGTACCAGCCCGAACTGGAAGACGCGGCCGCGCCGCCGGTATGGGTGCTGCACGTGGAAAAAGCGGAAGTGCACAATGTCGACAGCCTGCACGCGCGCAATGGCGAACTGCAGCAGTTCGCGCTGGAACAGAAGCTGGCCAGCTATGACGGCATGGATGTGGGGCCGGTGGGTGAAGCAAAACAATGACCGTGTCATCAGGATATGCAGATCGCGTAGGTCGGATTAGCGGCGAAGCCGCGTAATCCGACACCACCACCGGGCAGGCCAACAATGTTGTCGGATTACGCTGCGCTAATCCGACCTACGCGCTGGCAAAAATGTCAGCTGAGGTTTTCCAGCCTGATCTTGGTCACCGTGCCGACCACAGTATTCAACGCTTCCATCTGTCCGATAGCGGCCGTAACGTTTTTCTCCTGCGTCTGATGCGTCAGCATGATGATGTCGGTATGCGTCTCGCCTTCGGCCGGCTCCTTTTGCAGCATGGCGTCGATCGAGATGCTGCGGTCGGCCAGGATGCGCGTCAGGTCGGCCAGCACGCCCGGCTGGTCGGCCACGTGCATGCGCAGGTAGTAGCTGGTGGTAATTTCCGACATCGGCAGGATCGCGATATCGGTCATCGCGTTGGGCTGGAAGGCCAGGTGCGGCACGCGGTGTTCCGGGTCGGCCGTGGCAAGGCGGGTGATGTCGACCAGGTCGGCAATCACCGACGAGGCGGTCGGCTCGGCGCCGGCGCCACGGCCAGAATACAGGCTGGCGCCCACTGCATCACCGTGCACCAGCACCGCGTTCATCGCGCCTTCGACATTGGCGATCAGTCGCTTGGCCGGGATCAGCGTCGGATGCACGCGCAGCTCGATGCCTTCCACGCCATCGACGGTGGCGCGCTTGGTGATGCCCAAGAGCTTGATGCGGTAGCCCAGCTCTTCGGCGTAGCGGATATCGATGGCATTGAGGTTGCTGATGCCTTCCACATAGGCCTTGTCGAACTGCACCGGGATGCCGAAGGCAATCGCCGACATGATGGTGGCCTTGTGGGCCGCGTCGACGCCTTCGATATCGAAGGTCGGATCGGCTTCCGCATACCCAAGCTCCTGTGCCTGCTTGAGCACGGTGGCGAAATCGAGGCCCTTGTCGCGCATTTCGGACAGGATGAAATTGGTGGTGCCGTTGATGATGCCGGCGATCCATTCGATGCGGTTGGCCGTCAGGCCTTCGCGCAGTGCCTTGATAATGGGAATGCCGCCGGCAACAGCCGCCTCGAACGCCACCATCACGCCTTTTTCCTGGGCGGCGGCAAAGATTTCGTTGCCATGCACGGCCAAGAGCGCCTTGTTGGCGGTGACCACGTGCTTGCCGTTGGCGATCGCCTGCAGCACCAGGGTTTTCGACAGGTCGTAGCCGCCGATCAGTTCGACCACGATATCGATTTCGGGATCGTTGACGATGATGGCCGGATCATTGACGACCTTGCAGGCGCCCTGGATCAAGCCTTCGGCGCGCGCCACGTCGCGCACGGCCACGGCCACCACTTCGATGCCACGCCCGGCGCGGCGCTTGATTTCTTCCTGGTTGCGCTTTAAGACGCTGAACGTGCCGTAGCCTACATTGCCCAGGCCCAACAGGCCGATCTTGATGGATTTCATAATGGTCTTGTGCTCATGAGTGGCGCCGGCAAGCGGCCCGCGCCAGGTTGATCGATGCTGCTGCTGGCCGGCTCAAAGCCGGCTGTGACGCTTGCGGTAACCTTCGAGGAAGCGCGCAATGCGCCCCATCGCCTCGGTCAGGTCGTCCGAGTTCGGCAGGAAGACAACGCGGAAATGATCGGGCGCGATCCAGTTGAAACCGGTACCCTGCACGATCAGCACCTTGGCCTCGGCCAGCAACTCATAGGCAAACTGCTGGTCGTCGGCGATCGGGTAGACGGCCGGGTCCAGCTTCGGGAACATGTACAGCGCGGCTTTCGGCTTGACACAGGTAACGCCCGGGATATCGGTCAGCAGCTTGTGCGCAAGGTCGCGCTGTTTCAACAGGCGCCCGCCCGGCCCGACCAGGTCCTGTATGCTCTGGTAGCCGCCCAGCGCAGTCTGGATCGCAAACTGCCCCGGCGCATTGGCGCACAGCCGCATCGAGGCCAGCATGTTCAGGCCCTCGATGTAATCCTTGGCGTGGCGTTTTTCGCCCGAGACCACCATCCAGCCGGAACGGTAGCCGCAGGAGCGGTAATTTTTCGACAGGCCGTTCAGGGTAATGAACAGCACGTCGTCCGCCAGCGAGGCGATCGACACGTGCTCGGCTTCGTCGTACAGCACCTTGTCGTAGATCTCGTCGGCGAAAATGATCAATTGATGCTGGCGCGCCAGTTCGACGATCTGCAGCAGCAACTCGACCGGGTACAGCGCGCCGGTCGGATTGTTCGGATTGATGACGACGATGGCGCGGGTATTGGGCGTGATCTTGCGGCGCATGTCTTCGATATCGGGATACCACTCGTTCTGCTCGTCGCATACATAGTGCACCGGATTGCCGCCCGACAGGCTGACGGCAGCCGTCCACAGCGGATAATCGGGCGCCGGCACCAGCACTTCGTCGCCGCTGTTGAGCAGGGCGTTCATCGACATGACGATCAGTTCGGAGGCGCCATTGCCCAGGTAAATGTCGTCGATGGTAACGCCGGCGATATTCTTGCCCTGCGTGTAGTGCATGACGGCCTTGCGCGGCGCGAACATGCCTTTCGAGTCGGTGTAGCCGGCCGCGTTTTGCAAGTTGAGCATCATGTCGCGCACAATCTCGTCCGGCGGATCGAAGCCGAACACGGCCAGGTTGCCGATGTTGAGCTTGGTGATCTTGTGGCCTTCTTCTTCCATTTGCCTGGATTTTTCCAGGACCGGGCCGCGGATGTCGTAGCAGACATCCGCCAATTTATTCGATTTCTGAATCGGTCGCAAAATAAATCCCTGTCGTGATGCGGCGCGTCCGTCAAAAGCCGCGCGCCTGAAGCCATTAACTATGATCATGCAAGGCGAAAACAATCATTCTCGCCGAAAGCAGGCCATTTTATCAAATTAAACATGGTCAACCCCAGCAATTCGCGCCCATCCTGCCAACACTGCCTGCGTATCGGGCAGGCGGGCATGATCGCCTTCTTCATGTTCTCTTAATCTTCGCTGGTTAGGATGACGCTGTCTGTCAACATCTAGATTGCAGTTTGGAAAGGAAAGCTTTTTCCATTCGCACTTTGATGTTGTTTATGGCATCCTGACGGCTTTCGCCGCATGCTTTTTTTGCAAGCACGCACACCGAACCACCGAACTGAGCACCCGAACCACCATGAAACTGCACGCTTCCAGCACCCAGCAATACCAGACCGTGACCGGCTATGACGATACCGGCGTGGAGATCAATGCCGAACACTTTGGCTACAGCCTGATCGTACTGCCGGAAACGGCGCCACGCGCCTGGAATGTGACGCGTTTCGAGGACCTGACCGAGGCGCATTTCGAGCAGATCCTGGCCGACGCGCCCGACGTGGTGATCCTTGGCACCGGCGAGCGCCAGCGCTTCGTGCATCCGAAACTGACGGCGGCGCTGACCATGCGCCGCATCGGCGTCGAATGCATGGACAGCCAGGCCGCCTGCCGTACCTACAATATCCTGATGGGCGAGGGCCGCAAGGTCACGCTGGCCCTGATTTTGCCCGTCTCTCAGCCTGTGACTGCCGACACGCCTGCATGAAAGCCGCTGTCCGCGAACTGCACTCGTCAAAAGTGGCGATGTGGACCCTGTTCGGATTCTTCGTCATCGTCACCCTGTATGCGCTGGGCATCCGCACCCTGGTGCCGCCAGACGAGGGCCGCTACGCCGAAATGGCGCGCGAGATGTTCGCCAGCGGCGACTGGATCACCACGCGCCTGAACCAGATCAAGTATTTCGAAAAACCACCGCTGCAAACCTGGATGAATGCGCTCACCTTTGCCGCCTTCGGCCTCGGCGAATGGCAGGCGCGGCTGTGGACGGGCTTGTGCGGCATCATCGGCGTCGGCATGACGGCCTGGGCCGGCCGCAAGGTGTTCGGTCCACGGGTGGGCCTGTATGCGGGCCTGGTGCTGGCGTCGAGCCTGTTCTGGCTGGCTTCGGGCCAGATCAATTCGCTCGACATGGGCTTGTCGGGCATGATGACCTTGACCCTGGCCAGCCTGTTGGTCGCCCAGCGCGACGAAGCGACTGCAAGCGAGCGCCGCAACTGGATGCTGGTGTGCTGGGCCGGCATGGCGCTGGCGGTGCTGGCCAAGGGCCTGATCGGCCTGGTACTGCCGGGCGCCGTGCTGATCCTGTACAGCCTGTTCGCCCGCGACTGGCGCATCTGGAGTCGCTTGCACCTGGTCAAAGGCATGCTGGTGTTCTTTGCGATTGCCGCGCCATGGTTCGTGCTGGTGGCTATCCGCAACCCGGAACAGCCCTACTTTTTCTTTGTCCACGAACACTTCCAGCGCTTCCTGATGAAGGGCCACAAGCGCGAAGGCGGCTGGTATTACTTCCTGGTGCTCTTGATCCCCGGCATGCTGCCGTGGATCACCTTGTTGCCGCAAAGCCTGGCCGCAGGCGTCAAGCGCCAGGCCGGCGCGTTCCAGCCACGCCTGATGATACTGACCTGGGCCGTGTTCATTTTCCTGTTCTTCAGCTATTCGACCTCGAAGCTGCCCGGCTACATCGTGCCGATCTTCCCGGCCCTGGCGCTGCTGGCGGCGCTGTTTCTCGACGCCGCCTCGCGCCGCCAGCGCCTGATCTTCGCCGGCGTGCTGGCCGTGCTGGGCCTGGCCACTCTGGTCGCCGTGCCGGTCACGCTGGCCTTGATCACGGCCCGCGACGAGGCCCACCTGGCGGCCCTGCGCGGCTACCAGCCGTGGGTCATGGCGGCAGGTATCCTGGTGATGGCCGGCGGCCTGCTGGCGCTGCTGCATGAGCGCCAGTCGCGGCGCGACATGGCGGTGCTGACGATTGCCGTAGCCGGCTTCCTGGCCACCCACAGCATCCTGGCCGGCTCGGAACTGTATGGCCAGAACCGCGCCGGCACCGACCTGCTGCCGCAAATCCAGGCCGAGCTGAAACCCGGCACCAAACTGTATTCGGTCGGCATCTACGAGCAGTCGCTGGTGTTTTATCTGCAACGTCCGGTAACCCTGGTGGCCTACACCGATGAATTCGCATTTGGCCTGCAACAGCAGCCTGAATTGTCGATTCCGGTGCTGGAGACTTTCATCACGCAATGGACAAATGACGCCAAAACAGGCGTACGCAGTCTGGCCATCATCAGCCTGGACCGGTATGAAGACCTGAAACACCGCGGTGTTCCCATGCGTGTCGTGGCCGAAGATGCACGCCGCATGATCATTGCCAACTTGTAATAAAGCCGTGACCCAAGCCTGCGCCACGGCAGCAACACCGGCAAGAGCGGCCAGCCATCAGGGTTTGCCGCGATTGCCACCCCTTCCGCAGCACGGATCTCAGCCCCGCCCCCGCTGAAATTGGCCGTGCCGCAAAATTGAGAAGCTTTAAAATGGAAGTGCCTGCAAACACGTTTTTTGCGGGCGGCTTTCGCGAGCGCGCCGCATGGCGAATGACCAGCCTGAACCGAGAAACAGTGAGTGCCCCCATGACATCGACCCTGCCCTTTTTACCGTTTTCCAAGCCCACCATCGATGAGGCCACCATCGCCGCCGTCGGCGAGGTGCTGCGCTCGGGCTGGATCACCAGTGGCCCGAAAGTGCAGGCCTTTGAAGCGCAACTGTCCGAGTACTTTGGCGGGCGCCCGGTGCGCACCTTCAATTCCGGCACCTGCACCATGGAAATCGCCCTGCGCGTGGCCGGCATTGGTCCCGGCGATGAAGTCATCACCACGCCCGTATCGTGGGTAGCGACGGCCAACGTGATCATCGAAGTGGGCGCCACGCCGGTGTTTGCCGATATCGACCCGGTCACGCGCAATATCGACCTCGACAAGCTGGAAGCGGCGATCACGCCAAGAACCCGAGCCATCATCCCGGTCTACCTGTCGGGCTTGCCGGTCGACATGGACCGCCTGTATGCGATCGCCAGGCAATACAATCTGCGCGTGGTGGAAGACGCCGCGCAGGCTTTCGGCTCCTCGTGGAACGGCCAGCGCATCGGCGCTTTCGGCGACTTCGTCTCGTTCAGCTTCCAGGCCAACAAGAACATCACCACCGGCGAAGGCGGCGCGCTGGTGCTGAACAACCTGGAAGAGGCCAAACTGGCCGAAAAATATCGCCTGCAGGGCGTCTCGCGCAGCGGCGTCGACGGCATCGATGTCGATGTGCTGGGTGGCAAATACAACATGAGCGACATCATGGCCGCCATCGGCCTGGGCCAGTTCGCCAACATCGAGGCGATCACCGCCCACCGCCGCGCCCTGGCGCGCCATTATTTCGAGCAGTTCGGCAGCGGTTTCGAGGCGGCCAGCGGCGCGCAGCTGCCGCTGGCCGACTTTGACAACAGCAACTGGCATCTGTTCCAGATCATCCTGCCCGATCGGGGCCCCGACACGCGCGCCAGCTTCATGCGCCAGATGGCCGAACTGAACGTGGGCACGGGCTTTCATTACGCGCCTATCCACCTGTTCAGCCTGTACCGTGCCCGCGGCTTTACCGAAGGCATGTTTCCCCATGCGGAAAAAATCGGCCGCCTGACCGTCACCTTGCCGATGTTTTACGCCATGACCCTGGCCGACGTGGAGCGCGCAGTAAACGCCGTCAAATCCATCCTCGTCAAGGAAGGAGCCTCATCATGAAACCCGAACTGTCGGTCATCATTCCGATATACAACGAACAGGAAGGCCTGGCCAGCCTGTTCGCGCGCCTGTATCCGGCGCTCGACGCCTTGCAGACCAGCTACGAAATCATTTTCGTCAACGACGGCAGCCGTGACAATTCCGTGGCCCTGCTGGCCGAGCAATTCCGCCAGCGCCCCGAAGTGACGCGGGTAGTGCTGTTCAACGGCAACTACGGCCAGCACATGGCGATCCTGGCCGGCTTTGAAGTGTCGCGCGGCCAGATCATGGTCACGCTCGACGCCGACCTGCAAAACCCGCCCGAGGAAATCGGCAACCTGGTGGCAAAAATGCGCGAAGGCTACGATTACGTGGGCTCGATCCGGCGCAAGCGGCAAGATTCCGCCTGGCGCACGGTGGCCTCGAAAATGATGAACCGCCTGCGCGAGCGCATCACCAATATCAAGATCACCGACCAGGGCAATATGCTGCGCGCCTACGGCCGCAATGTGATCGACCTGGTCAACCAGTGCGCCGAAGTCAATACCTTCGTGCCGGCGCTGGCCTACACCTTTGCCCGCAAGCCGACAGAGATCACGGTCGAGCATGAAGAGCGCACGGCGGGCGAATCGAAATATTCGCTGTACAGCCTGATCCGCCTGAATTTCGACCTGGTGACGGGCTTTTCGCTGATACCGCTGCAGATCTTTTCCATGCTGGGCATGCTGCTGTCATTCAGTTCGGCACTGCTGGTGATCTATTTGCTGGCGCGCCGCTTCCTGTTCGGCGCCGAGGCCGAAGGCGTGTTCACCCTGTTCGCCGTCGCCTTTTTCCTGATGGGCGTGATCCTGTTCGGCATCGGCCTGGTGGGCGAATACGTGGGCCGCATCTTCCAGCAGGTACGCGCCCGGCCGCGCTATGTGGTGCAGACCATCTTGCAAGACGGCATGGCACAAGCCCAGGCCGAGGCCCTGCCGTATGTGCGCCTGGAGAAACGTCAGGTGGCCCGCTGATGCGCGCCGTGGTTTTCGCCTATCACAATGTCGGCGTGCGCTGCATCAAGGTGCTGCTGGCCGGCGGCGTCGATATCGCGCTGGTGGTCACGCATGAAGACAATCCGCAGGAAAACCTGTGGTTCGAATCGGTGGCCAGCCTGTGCCGCATGGAGGGCCTTCCATTCATCACGCCGCCCGACGCGCGTGACCCCGCTCTGCTGGCGCAGGCGCAAGCGGCCAGGCCCGACCTGCTGTTCAGCTTTTACTACCGCCATATGCTGCCGGCCAGCATCCTCGACCTGGCGCCTGCGTACAACATGCACGGCTCGCTGCTGCCGCAGTTTCGCGGCCGCGCGCCCGTCAACTGGGCCGTGCTGCACGGCGCCACGCAAACCGGCGCCACCCTCCATGCGATGACGGTGAAACCGGACGCCGGCGCCATCGTCGCGCAAACCGCCGTGCCGATCCTGCCCGACGACACCGCTTTCGAGGTGTTCGGCAAGGTCACCGTGGCCGCCGAGCAAACTTTGTGGGGCGTGCTGCCGGCGCTGCTCGATGGCAGCGCGCCACACTTGCCAAACGACCTCAGCCAGGGCGGCTACTTTGGCGGCAGGAAACCTGCCGACGGCCGCATCGACTGGCGCCAGCCGGCGCAGCAGGTCTACAACCTGCACCGCGCCGTCGCGCCGCCCTATCCTGGCGCATTTACCGAGCTCGATGGCGTGACCTATGTGATCCAGCAGGCCCGGCTGGGCAAGCAAGCTGCCGTGGCCTTGCCGCCAGGCCTGGCCGTCATCGATGGCGCCATCGCCGGCGTCTGCGGCGACGGGCGCCTGCTGGCCATTTCTTCGTTGCACGCCGATGGCGTACCCATTTCTGCCGCACAACTGCAAGACCGCCTGGCGTCCCATGCCAGCAACCTGACTACCACCCAAGAGAATCTCACATGAAAAAAGTCCTTATCCTCGGCGTCAACGGTTTTATCGGCCACCACCTGTCCAAGCGCATCCTGGAAACCACCGACTGGCATGTGTACGGCATGGACATGAACAGCGACCGCATCACCGACGTGCTGGACAATCCGGAATACAAATCGCGCATGCATTTTTTCGAAGGCGACATCACCATCAACAAGGACTGGGTGGAATACCACGTCAAGAAATGCGATGTGATCCTGCCGCTGGTGGCGATCGCCACGCCATCGACCTATGTCAAGCAGCCGCTGCGCGTGTTCGAACTGGACTTCGAGGCCAACCTGCCGATCGTGCGCTCGGCCGCCAAGTACGGCAAGCACCTGGTGTTCCCGTCGACCTCGGAAGTGTATGGCATGTGCCACGATGAAGAGTTCGATCCGGAAAACTCGGAACTGATCTGCGGCCCGATCAACAAGCCGCGCTGGATCTATTCGAACGCCAAACAGCTGATGGACCGCGTGATCTGGGGCTATGGCATGGAAGGCCTGAACTTTACCCTGTTCCGCCCGTTCAACTGGATCGGCGCCGGCCTCGATTCCATCCACACGCCAAAAGAAGGTTCGTCGCGGGTGGTGACGCAGTTCTTCGGCCATATCGTGCGCGGCGAAAACATTTCGCTGGTTGACGGCGGCGCGCAAAAACGCGCGTTCACGTATATCGACGACGGCATCGATGCGCTGATGCATATCATCGCCAATCGGAACGGCGTCGCCAGCGGCAAGATCTATAATATCGGCAATCCGGACAATAACTATTCGATCCGCGAGCTGGCCGGCATGATGCTGACCCTGGCCGCCGACTACCCGGAGTACGCCGACGGCGCGCAGCACGTCAAGATCGTGGAAACCACCTCGGGCGCCTACTATGGCGCCGGCTACCAGGACGTGCAGAACCGCGTGCCGAAGATTACCAATACCTGCGAAGAGCTGGGCTGGGCGCCGACCACCGTCATGAGCGACGCGCTGCGCCATATTTTCGACGCCTACCGCAGCCAGGTCACGCAGGCGCAAGCGCTGATGGATTAATGTTGAGCAAACCCTTATTGACACTGAAGATCGACGTCGACACCTATCGCGGCACCCGTGAAGGTATCTTGCCACTGGTGCGCATGCTGGCCGCGCACCAGGCCCAGGCGACGTTCCTGTTTTCGCTGGGTCCCGACCATACGGGCTGGGCCTTGCGCCGGGCGCTGCGGCCCGGTTTTTTCAGCAAGGTCTCGCGCACCTCGGTGGTCGAACACTATGGCTTGAAAACGTTGATGTACGGCACCCTGCTGCCGGGCCCGGACATCGGCAAGCTGTGCGCGGATGAGCTACGCGCCGTGCGCGACGCCGGCTTCGAATGCGGCATCCATACCTGGGACCACACCTTGTGGCAGGACAACGTGGCCCGCCGCGACGCCGGCTGGGCCACCGCCATGATGCGCAAGGCCGCCGCCCGCTTTGCGCAGGTGTTCGGCGCGCCGGCGCGCACGATAGGCGCTGCCGGCTGGCAGATGAACCTCGGCGCCTTTGTCGAGCACGATGCAGCCGGCTACCAGTATGCTTCCGACGGGCGCGCCATGCTCGACGAACGCGGCGCCATGGTGCGCGCCAGCGACGGCCCGCATCGCCTGCGCAATGGCAATACGGTACTGCAATGCGTGCAGTTGCCGACCACCCTGCCGACCCTCGATGAATTGCTTGGATGCCAGATTGATGGCAAAATGCTCACCACCAGCAATATTGCCGACCATATCCTGTCGCTGACGGCTGAAAACCGCCGCGATCATGTCTATACTTTGCACGCAGAGCTTGAAGGACAGAAACTCGCCCCCATTTTCGAGCAACTGCTGACAGGCTGGCAAGCCCAGGGTTACCAATTTGCCTCGATGGCCGAGTATCATGACAAGGTCAAACAGTCCGAATTGCCCGTTTGCCCCATCACCTGGGATGAGTTGCCGGGCCGCTCGGGCCGCCTGATCGTGCAGGGTAAAGCCGCCTGAATGCTGTATTGTTCCACCTGGATGCGTTGCCAGGTTAAAAACAGCGCTGATGATCACCGTTCAGGAGAGAACCTGTGGCTGAGAGCCTATCCCTCGTCGCCGTACCCGATTTCACTGCCGCCATGACCAGCGGCAAGACTTTTCAATTGCTGGGCCGTCCAGCCAGGGCCAGCGTGCTGTTCTTTTATCCGAAAGACAATACGCCTGGCTGCACCACGGAAAACATCGCGTTTCGCGACGCCTACGACAAATTTACCGCCGCCAATGTGGATATTTACGGCATCAGCCGCGACTCGCTGCGCTCGCACGAAAGCTTCAAGGCCAAACTGGAGCTGCCGTTCGAACTGATTTCCGACCCGGACGAAGCCATGTGTTTGCAGTTCAACGTCATGAAGATGAAACAGATGTATGGCAAGACGGTGCGCGGCGTCGAGCGCAGCACGTTTGTGATTGACGCTGAGGGGCGAATAGTGAAAGAATGGCGAGGCGTGAAGGTCGCAACTCACGTGGAAGAAGTGCTGGAATTCGTGGCGCGTCTGAACTGATGCGCATGTCGGGTTTGCAGCAAGCGTCGTTCAACCTATCGTTCAGTTCACAGCAGCTATCGCCATTTTGAGTCAACGAAGCGCCTCACTCCACTCCGCCAGCCGGGCCGTGCGCCCGCTGATGGACCTCCTTACCGGCCCCACGGCCGGCCAGCCGGCAGTCATATCGTCCTGTTCCATTGTTGTTCCCGCATCCACCCCATGCTGTGCCGCCATGAATTGGCTGCCGGTGGGAGATTCATTCCAGAAATTTTTTGATTGAGATCCTGATGCCACTGCCAAAATTACCGAGCAAGCCAGCCACCATCCTGGCCACAGAAGATTATCCAACCGCAGGCGCAGCGCGCCCGGCCACCAAAACCCCGGCAGCCAAGAAAGTGGCTGCACCGATCATTGAAGCGGCGATCGCCGAAGTTGCAAAACCGGTCCGCAATGCGGCCACCAAAATCAAGCAAGTGGCGGCATTGATGGTCGCCAAGCCGGTGCCAGCGCCGGAAGTTGCACCGGTTGCACCGATTGCGGCCGCGCCAGCACCAGCGGCCAAGGCCAAGCCTGCAGCCAAGGCCAAGGCGCCAGCCAAGGTCGCCGAAGTGCCAAGCGCCAAAGTCACGCCGATCAAGCCTGCCAAGCAGGCAGAGCAATCCCATCCGGCCAAGCACAAGCCGGTCGAAGTGCAACTGAAATCGTCGGCCAGCCGTTCTGCCGACCAGCGTGGCGTGTCGAAACTGTTCGTGCTCGATACCAACGTGCTGATGCACGACCCATCGTCGCTGTTCCGTTTCGAAGAGCACGACGTCTACCTGCCGATGATGACATTGGAAGAGCTGGACAACCACAAGAAGGGCATGACGGAAGTGGCGCGCAATGCCCGCCAGGTCTCGCGCACGCTCGACGCCTTGATCAGCAACACCGATGACGACGCGATCGAACACGGCATTCCGTTGGCCAAGCTGGGCAACAAGGACGCCAAGGGCCGCTTGTTCTTCCAGACGCGTTTGCAAAGCGCCGACCTGCCCGCCGGCCTGCCTGTCGGCAAGGCCGACAACCAGATCCTGGCCGTGGTCCGTTCGCTCGAATCGGAACAGGATGGCCGTCCGGTGGTGCTGGTGTCGAAAGATATCAACATGCGCATCAAGGCTCGTGCGCTGGGCCTGCCCGCCGAAGACTACTTCAACGACCATGTGCTGGAAGACACGGACTTGCTGTACTCGGGCATCGTGCAGCTGCCGGACGACTTCTGGAACAAGCACGGCAAGGACATGGAATCCTGGCAGGAAAGCAAGAACGGCTACAGCTCGACGTTCTACCGCGTCACCGGCCCGTTCATTCCATCGTTGCTGGTGAACCAGTTTATCTACCTGGAACCGAAAAACGGCGAAACGCCGTTCTACGGCCAGGTGAAACAGATCAACGGCAAGACGGCCGTGCTGCAAACCCTGCGCGACTTCAGCCACACCAAGAACAATGTGTGGGGCGTGACGGCGCGCAACCGCGAGCAGAACTTCGCCCTGAACCTGTTGATGAATCCGGAATGCGACTTCGTCACCCTGCTGGGCCAGGCCGGTACCGGCAAGACCCTGCTGGCGCTGGCCGCTGGCCTGGCGCAAGTGCTGGAAACCAAGCTCTACAACGAAATCATCGTCACCCGCGTGACGGTGCCGGTCGGCGAAGACATCGGTTTCCTGCCGGGTACGGAAGAAGAAAAGATGTCGCCATGGATGGGCGCCTTCGACGACAACCTGGAAGTGCTGAACAAGTCCGACTCGGACGGCGGCGAATGGGGCCGTGCCGCAACGCAGGACCTGATCCGCTCGCGCATCAAGATCAAGTCGCTCAACTTCATGCGCGGCCGCACCTTCGTGAACAAGTTTTTGATCATCGATGAAGCGCAGAACCTGACGCCGAAACAGGTCAAGACCTTGGTCACGCGCGCCGGTCCCGGCACCAAGATCCTGTGCCTGGGCAATATCGCCCAGATCGACACGCCGTACCTGACGGAAGGCTCGAGCGGCCTGACCTATGTGGTCGACCGCTTCAAGGGCTGGTCGCACAGCGGCCACGTCACCCTGGCGCGCGGCGAACGTTCGCGCCTGGCCGATCACGCCAGCGAAGTGTTGTAAGTTTTATCAAGGCAGCGCCAGCTGCCGCAGTATTCAAAAGCCCCGGCCGCAGCGATGCGGTCGGGGCTTTTTTCTTGCCCGGCGCTTCAGGCGCTTATGTGCTTTCCTGCTGGCGCAACTCGAAGACCTCGCCATTTTTCTGCAGCAAGCCGCGCAACAGCAGGTCGTCGAGACGCAGCCGGATGGTTTCGCGCAGTTGCGGGCTGGTCGCCTTGAAGCCGAACAGGCGCGCCACATACTGGGCAATCTCGACCAGCCCGGCGCCGTAGTTCTTCTGCAAGGTGTCGAGTATGGCCACCTCGATTTCCTGCGGCGGCAGCATGTCGGGCTTGCGCAAGGTGTCGGACACCACGGCGCCACGGTCGCGGATGGCGACCACCGTATCGGCCATGCTGAGGAAGCGCCCGGTCATCAGCATGCCATCAAAACGGATGGCGGCATGGATGGCGCGTTCCACCGCCGCCTGGATGCGCGCGCCGCTGCGTTTCAGACCCCAGGCGGCGCGCAGGCGCACCATCACCTCATCGGCATGCACCGGGCCTTCCAGGCGCACGATCTGCTTGACCAGTTCGCTCAAGGCCGCCACCGTCATGTCGTGCAGCTCGTCGGCATAAGCGGGCTTGACGGGAGTGGCCTCGACATAGGCAGCGGGCCGCTTGCTGCCCTGCCGTTCCAGGCCGATTTCCGCATGGTCTTCGCGCTCGACAGTGACCACCGACACACCCGGCTTGCGTTCCTGGCGGCCATGGAGTTCGGCGCGCGCCGCCAGCTCCACCTTGGCCGCATCGATGGCGAGAATCAGGCGCTGCAATTCGTTGTTGGGCCGTTGAAACCAGTCCAGGCTCCAGATGCGGTGGATGATCCAGCCATGGTCTTCCAGCACCGCCTGGCGCAGCCGGTCGCGGTCGCGCGCCGAACGCGAGCGATGGTAGGACTCGCCGTCGCATTCGATGCCCAGCAGGTAGCGGCCCGGATGCTCGGCGTCGGCAATGCCCAGGTCGATGAAAAAGCCGGCGATGCCCACCTGCGGATGCACTTCGTAGCCGCAGGCCTTGACGACGTCGGCCACCTGCACTTCGAACGGGCTGTCATACTCTCTGCCGGACACGCGCGACAGGCCCAGCTTGCCGGTGCGGGCGAAATGCAGGAACAGCTTGAAGGCGGCCACGCCACGGCCCCTGGCCCGCTCCAGGTCGATGTCTTCGTCGGTAATCGAGGCGAACACCTCGCAGCGGCGCTTGGCGCGGCTGATCAGCACATTCAGGCGCCGCTCGCCGCCCTCGGCGCTCAGCGGGCCAAAGCGCATGGCCATGGTGCCGAGCTTGTTGCGGCCATAGCCGACCGAGATAAAAATCACGTCGCGCTCGTCACCCTGCACGTTTTCCAGGTTCTTGATGAAGAACGGTTCGCTGGCATGCTGCTGGAAAAACGCTTCCACGTGCGGATGCTGGCGGCGCAACAGTTCCAGTTCATCCTGGATCGCGCGCCTTTGCTTGACCGAAAAGGTGGCCACGCCCAGCGAGTGTTGCGGCGCGTTGCGCGCATGGTCGATGATGGCGGCGGCAATCACCTTCGCCTCTTCCGCATTGGTGCCGGTATTGCCGGAATCGAACACGCCGTTGGCGATATGGTGAAACTGCAGGCCCATGCCCGCTTCCTGGGTGTACGGACTGGGCACGATAAACAGCTTGTTTTCATAGAACTGACTGTTCGACACCGCGATCAGCGACTGATGGCGGCTGCGGTAATGCCAGCGCAACATGCGCTGCGGCAAGCCGCGTGCGGTAAACAAGCCCAGGATGCTTTCGATATCGGACACCTGCGCGTCATCGTCGCCATCTTCGTCCGGCTCGGCGCTGGTCATCTTGGAGAAGAATTTGGTCGGCGGCAACTGGCGTTCATCGCCGACCACCACCACTTGGCGCGAACGCGCAATCGCGCCCAGGGCATCGACCGGCTGGATCTGGCTGGCCTCGTCCATCACCAGCAAATCGAAACTCAATTGCCCGGCCGGCAGGAACTGCGCCACCGACAACGGGCTCATCATGAACACCGGTTTCAAGGCCTGGATGGCGGGCGCGGCCCTTTGCATCAGGCGCCGGATCGGCATATGGCCCTTGCGCTTGGCCATTTCGCCACGCAGCACACCCAGCGGGCCGATGGCGCCACCGCCCTGCGGAATGCGCCGGTGATGGGCGCGCACCACTTCCAGGCTGGCGGCGGCAATGCGCTCCTTGTCCATCTGCGCGAAATTGGCGGCCAGGCGGCCGTGCAGGTGGCCGTCGAAATGCGCCAGCGCCTCGTCGTTGCGCACCTGGTCGGCAAACAGCGCCTCGAAGTACGCCATGGTAAATGTGCGCATGGCGTCCCTCGGCACCAGCGCGCCCGCTTCCAGTTGCGTGACGATCTCGCCGATGCCCAGCTGGCGCGCCTTGGCGCAGCGGTCGCGGTACATCACCCATTTGGACAGTTCTTCGGCAAACTCGATCCACAGTCCCAGCCGGCCCAGCAGGGCAAACGCCGGCAAGTCGATGATGGCCGGCACCTGGAACAGTTTCTCGTTATTGGTGCACAGCTCGCCGTACAGCGCGTCGAGCTCAAGCAGGAACTGGCCCTGCGCCGCCTCGATTTCCAGCGCGCGCCGCAAGGGCGCGGCGCGGTCATCGTGGCGCGCCACCATATGGCGCAGTCGTTGATGTCCGGCCAGCCACAGCGCACTGGCGCGCAAATGGCTCCAGTCCGAGTGCGATCCCTGCCATGCCGCGCCGAAGGCGCCAGCTGCCAGCTGGCCTGCGGCGTCGAGACGGGTCTGCAGCGCCTGCATCTCGATCAGCAGGTCGAGCCGGGCAATTTTTTCAGCCGTGCCGGGCGGCACGTTCAGCATGACGGACGCACAGCCGACCTGGCAGCCATCGAGCCGCGCCACCTGCTCCGCTATCCGTTCCAGCGATGCAAGCTCCACGCTGGTCCACTCGCGAAACGCGGGTTCATCCTTCCAGCCGTTGAACCACATCGCGTCCAGCAGTGGCCGGATTTCCTGCAGCAGGCTGGCCAGCAGCACAGCGCGCCGGCTGATCTCCGCGCGGTCCGGCAGCTTGCTGGCGATCATGCGCGGCTGCGCGCCCAGGCCACGCAGGCTGCGCATCCATTCCACCAGCGCCAGCAGCGGCGCCGAACGCGTCTGCTCGCCGCGCCAGTCGGCGCCAAAAGCGCCACTGCCAAAGGTCTGTTGCGAGGCGATGCGTTCGATGAGTTTGCGGCCTTCGGCAAGCTCATCGAGCATTTCCAGCTGCTCCGGCAGCGGCGCGTCCGGATTGCGCAAGATGCCCTTGACCTGCTTGCTGGCGGCGCGCCATTCGCCATTGACGAAACGCAGCAGGCTGTCGCCATGGGCGGCCAGCGTTTGTCTTGCCGGTACCAGGTCGAGCTGCCAGGCGCCACTGCTGACCTTGCCTTCCAGCCGCGCCTGCAAGCCTTCCAGCGCGGCAACTGCCTGCGCCAGGTCGGCAGCCTGTTCCACGCCCTGGTCCCACACGGTAGAGACGAACACGTCGGGACTCACGTCGGGCGCGGTCGCCACCTTTTGCGCCGTCTGCACCAGGCGGTTGATCTCGCCGTAGCTGGCCAGATAAATCGCCGCATCGACACCGAGCAGGCGGCCCAGCAAAGCCACCTCGCCGGCCAGCCGGCCAAGCAAGGTTTGCAAGGTGGCGGCCCGCTCGAATGCCTGCGCATTCGCATGAGGCGGCAAGCCGGCCAGTTGCTGGCGCAAGTCCAGCACATCGCGCTGCCAGGCATCGGGCTTGACCTCGCCGGCCAAGGCGGCCGTGACACTCTGCAACCGCAGGCCATCGTCGACCAGGGAGACAAGCTCCGCTGCCTGGCTGTCCGAGACGGGCGAGCGCAAGGCTGCGGCGGACAGATTGGGCGCGGCGGCGACCTCGCGCGCCAGCTCGATCAGATAATCAACGTCGCGCAGCACGGCCGGCGCCACGGTGTCGAGCGACAGGGCCAGATCGGCCTGCTGCGCGGCAAGCTCCTGGCAACGCGCCCGCAAGGCCGTGATGCGCGCCACCAGGCGCTCGACGTCATTCGGCAGTATCACCTTGAGCGCCACGCCGCGCCATGGATGGTCCTGCGGCTCGCCGATATCGACGATGCGCTGCGCCAGTTCCTCGACCACGGCCAGGCGCTGCTGCACCTCGTCGGGCGACCAGCTTTCGGGCTGCTGCAGCCGGATATCGACCGGTTTCACATTTTCCTGGCGCAGCTTGCTCAGTTCACCGATGACCTGGTAGGGCGTCAGCCCGGCGGCGGGGTGCCGCTGGTGCAGGCGCGCGCTGTGCGCGTTGAGCTCATTGCGCGCCGCCAGCAGGCGGCTGTTCAGGGTGGTGGCCGTGTCGCCCTTGGGCGAGCCCAGTTCCGAGGTGCGGCGCAGCTCGTCGAGAAACATCTTCTTGTTGGCTTTATTGCTGTGCAATTCGATACAGGCGTCGCCCACGCCGGCCTGGTCCAGGCGCCGCTTGACCACTTCCAGCGCGGCCATTTTTTCCGCCACGAACAGCACCGTCTTGCCGTCCGCAATTGCCGAGGCAATCACATTGGCAATCGTCTGCGATTTGCCGGTGCCGGGCGGACCTTGTATCACCAGATTGCGCCCGGCCCGTACATCGTGCACGGCCAGCGTCTGCGAGCTGTCGCAATCGACGATATGCAGCAGCTCGGCCGGCGAAATATGCTGGTCCAGATTGGCGTCTTCGGGGATGGTCGACTCTTCAAACGCAAAACCATCGGCCAGCAGCCCGCGCATCAGCGGCTGATTCGTCAGCCCGCCTTCCGGCCAGGTGGCCGGATCGAGGTCGCGGTACATGAGGAACTTGGAAAACGAAAAAAAGCCGAGCACGATATCGTCGCCATCGACCACCCAGCCTTCCTTGGATTTGACGGCTTCGCGCACGGCCTCGATATACGCCAGCGGATCGAATTCGTCGCCCGCTTCATAGGCCGGCATTTTCAAATGATGCACGCGTTCGAGAAACGCTTCCAGCGACAGATTCGAGGAATGGTCTTCCTGGCGCCATTTCAATTTGAATTGTTCGGCCGCGTTACCGCGTTCCAGGCTGACCGGTATCAGTATCAGCGGCGCATGGCGCACGTTTTTGGCATTCAATGGATCGAGCCATTTCAGGGTACCGAGTGCCAGGAAGAGGATATTGACGCCCTGCTCTTCTTCCAGCGTACGCGCATCGAGATACATGTCGAGCAGGCGTTTCTGCAGCCCTTTTGACGTCAGCCGCGTTTGCAGTTTCGTATCGGCATGGCGATTGAAGACGCCGCGCTCATCGACACCGTTATTCTCGGGCTGCGCCAGCTCGCCGATTTCATCGGCGTCTGCTGCATCTCCCGTTTTATCGAGGTCGACCTTGTTTGCTTCCCTGCCCGGCAAAAAAGTGAAAGGCCGGCTTTCCGACACCATCAGGCGAAAGACTTCGCTGGTCTTTTCATCGACCACATCGATGGTGCGCGCCGTGGTGGACGAACGCGGAATATTGAGCAGGCGGTTGCGCGCCGTCAGGTCCAGCAATTCGGTGCGGGCGCGTTCCAGTTTCGCATCCGCCGACAGGCTGGCCTGTAAAAACGTTGATTCAAATGCTGGTACTACGACGTCGGCGTCATTCATTGTCGTCTCATCACTTCACTATAAATTGAACCGCTCGGGTTTTATCTGCAACTTTACTCCCTAACTATCCTGAATGAAGTGCAAGCGACGTTAAAACACTTTGAATCGTATCGGCGTGATGTTTCAAAATCACTCCCAGATGATTTCCAGCGGCTTGCCCGGCTCCAGTTCCGCCTCCTTGCCGGACAGCGGGTATTCACGGTGCCCCAGCAGCACACGGGTAACCAATATCCTGTAGCTGCCGTCATGCAGGAAATGCACGACAAAGTAGTTGGCATGGGAGTCATAACGGGGTACCGGCACGACCTTTTCCACCCGGATGTCCTGGCCGTTTTTTACCGTGTACATGAAGACCGTGACTGTCATGCCCGGCTTCCATCGCGTGGGGACTGACACAGAACCCATCATGCTGCCGCCGCCCTCGCCTGGCCCCAGATAACCTGCCTCATCCCACGAGCCGTCCGCCAGCCGTACGACATAGCCACCGATCCCATGCTCGGTATGGTTATAGCCGACCAGACTCAAAAGCATGGTCCGCTCACCACAGCCGGCGCTGAAACAGGATAAAACGATCGCCAGCAAAGCCACAACGCATCTGTTCCTGCACCTCATTCCCTGTTCTCCCTGTCACGGCCGCAATGCCGCATTTCTGCACAAGATTGCCCATCTTATAACATCCCAAGCGGAGCGCAGTTTCTGCAGGCAACATGTTCTAATGCGGTTCGCCAACTTTTCCTCCGTCCTATGCACCCGGTCTTCCAGTTCCTGCTCGCCACCTTTCTGTTCATGCTGATCCATGTGTCCGTGATGGCCCTGTGCGCCCGTGCTTTTGGCATCACGATACGCCGCATCGCTTATGGCGTGGGCCCGACCCTGCTTTCAATCGGCAAGGCGCAGCTCAAGCTGCTGCCGTTTGCCGGCAGCGTGGTGCTCAAAGATACGCGTGAAGAAGACATTTACGACGACGATCGTGGCAACGACATTTATAACGAGCGGCCCCTGTGGCAGCAACTCACCGTGCTGCTGAGCGGGGTGGCGATGCCCTTGATACTGGCGCTGGGCTTGCTGGGCGCGCAGGGCTGGCCCATTTTTACGGCCGCGTTTCCACAGATTATCGCGGGTGCGCTGGCGCCGTTGAGCACTGCGCAACTGCTGCTGTCCGATGGCGAGGCGTTTGCCGCTGCGCACGGCTTTGTGCTGGTGTTCGCCCTCGTCAGTGTGAAACTGTGCGCGCTCAACCTGCTGCCGTTTGGCGGGCTGAACGGCGGCCAGGCGCTGCTGGCCCTTGCGCGCGGCGGCAAACCGTATGTGGCGTGGGAAGAGACGGTGGCGAAATGGCTGCTGTTGCCGGGACTGGCGGTGTTGCTGGCGTGGCTGGTGGCGTTCGGGGCGTATTGCTGGAGCCAGGCATGAGCACGCTGCCCTGGACACGACAGTGGGCATGGCTGTGCGCACTATGCCTGATGGCAATAAGCCTCGCCCATGCCGCCATAACGGTGCCGCCGCTGCAATCGCATGTCAATGACGTGGCAGGCGTGCTGGCCGCGCGTGGCCCGGCGATCGACGCGACACTGAAAGCCTTCGAAGCGCAGAGCGGGCACCAGGTATTCGTGCTGACGGTCGACCGCCTGCCTGCGGACACCTCGATCGAGGCCTATGCCGTGGCCGTATTCGAACAGTGGCAGCCGGGCCGCAAGGGTCGTGACGATGGCGCGCTGTTGGTGATCGCCACCGGAGATCGCAGCATGCGGATTGAAACGGGGTATGGACTGGAAGACAGGCTGACGGACTTGGCTAGCGCGCGCATCGTGCGCGAAGTCATCACGCCACGCTTCAAACAGGGCGATATCGAGGGTGGCGTGGCCGATGGCGTCGAGGCCATGCTGACCGTGATTGCCGGCCAGCCCTTGCCGACCCAGGCGGCGGCCGCCCAGCCTGAAGAGAAGACTATCTCGGGCGCGGCAAAATGGATCGTGCTCGGCATCTTCGGTTTGCTGGCGCTGTTTGCGCTCGGCATGTCGCTGTTTGCCGGCGTATTCGGCCTGCTGGCCAGTATCGCGGTCGCCGTGGTGGTGGTCATGCTGGCGGATGGGGACGTTCGCGCCTGGGTGGGTGGCGGCGTGCTGGTGCTGGCCTGGCTGCTGCTGCGCTGGAAAATGGTGGCGGCGAATGTGCGCAAGTATCACCTGCCCAAGGCGCGGCACAAGGCGCTGGCCTGGCTCAAGGTGTATCTGTTTGCACTGGGATTTGCACGCGGCGGGCCGCAACGCAAGCGCGAACGAGATGACCGAAGCAGCGGCGGTAGCCACAGCTCGTCGGACAGCGGTTCGTCAGAAAGTGGCACTTCAGGAGGAGGCGGACGCTCCGGTGGCGGTGGAGCGTCTGGCTCGTGGTAAGACCAGCAGGCCTCACCACGATATGATGGATGCTTAGCCTACCAGCACCAGCTTGCGGTTAACGAACTCCATGATGCCCAGGTCCGACAGTTCGCGGCCATAGCCGGAATGCTTGACGCCGCCAAACGGCAGGTCCGGCGCGGTAATTGCCGGCGAGTTGATAAAGACCATGCCGGTCTCGATGCGGCTGGCCAGTTTCTTGCCGCGCGCGATGTCGGCCGTGATGATGGTGCCGCCCAGGCCGAATGGCGAATCGTTGGCCAGGGTGATCGCCTCGTTCTCGTCTTTTACGCGGAAGATCATGGCGACGGGCGCAAAGAACTCCTGGTAGTAGACGGGATTGTCGGGCTTTACATCGGTCAGGATGGTCGGCTCCATGAAATAACCGGTGCGGTCAACTTGCTTGCCACCCAGCAGCACTTTCGCGCCGCCTTCGACCGCCTGGCCGACTTGCTTGACGGCCAGCTCCAGTGCCGCCTTGCTCGACAGCGGCGCCAGGGTGGTGGCCGCATCCATCGGGTCGCCCGCCTGCAGCTTGGCCAGTTCGGCCTGGAAGCGCTCGACAAAGGTATCGGCGATGCTGTCGACCAGGATGAAACGTTTCGAGCCGTCGCAGACCTGGCCCGAGTTCTGGATGCGGCCGATCACCGCCAGTTTCACGGCCAGGTCCATGTCGGCGTCGTCGAGCACGATAAAAGCGTCGCTGCCGCCCAGTTCCATGGTGGTTTTTTTCAAGGCCTTGCCGGCGGTGGCGGCAACCGATGCGCCGGCGCGTTCGCTGCCGGTCAGCGCCACGCCCTGCACGCGCGGGTCGGCAATCGCGGTGGCCACCTGCTCGCTGGAGAAGAAGGCATTGGTGTAGGCACCGGCTGGCGCACCCGCGTCGGCAAACAGTTTTTCAAACGCCAGCGCGCATTGCGGCACGTTGGACGCATGCTTGACGACCAGGGTATTGCCGGCCATCAGGTTCGGGCCGGCCACGCGGGCCAGCTGGTAGTACGGGAAGTTCCATGGCTCGACACAGAAGATCACGCCCAGCGGCGCGATTTCCACGCTGGCTTCGCCACGCTTGACGTCGAGTTTCTTTGGCGCCAGGAACTGCTCGGCATTGTCGGCGTAATAGTCGAGAATCTTCACGCACAGCGACACTTCCTGCTGCGCTTCCTTGAACAGCTTGCCCATTTCCAGCGTGATCAGCTTGGCGAAATCATCGCGCTGCTCTTTCAACAGCATGGCCGCTTTCTTGACCACTGCCTTGCGCTCGGCGAAGCTGCGCTGGCGCCAGTCGCTCTCGAAGGTGGTGGCTGCCTGGGCCAGGATGGTTTCCATTTGCGCGTCGCTGTGCGGCGTGAAGGTTTGTTCGATCTGTTCGCTGTACGGATTCGTGGTCTGATAGCTCATCTGTTTTCCTTTGTCATGACGCCCCGCGATTGCATGGGTAGCTTTTAAGTATGCGCGGTGAAAGCAAACGCTACCGTTCGGGGACGTACATAGTGGCGGCCTCAAATATTTGCCCAAAAGCAGGACTGGACGTATCCTTGTTGTTTTAAATCTGCTTGTTTTAAATGCATGGGAGCACCATCATTTTCCGCTACCCCGCCCTGCTGGCCATTCGGGCTTACCAGCGCTATCTGTCGCCGCTAAAGGGATATGCGTGCGCCTTGCGCGTGCTGACCGGGCGCGACAGCTGTTCCGCCTACGGTTACCGCGCCATCGCACGCTTCGGCCTGCGACGCGGAATGGCGTTGCTGCGGCGGCGCCTGCAAGCCTGCAGCCAGCACTTGCATGCACACCGCGCCGCATCACCAACCACGCCAGCCACACGCTACGTTACTGCACGTCATCGGGCGCAAGCCGGCGATTGTGACTTGCCGTGCGCCTGCGACGCCATCGACCTGCTTGATTGTTGCGACTGGCCGCGCAAAAAGAAGAAACGCGATTGATTATGATATTTATGAAATATACATTCATAAAATGAATAACTGCCATAGCGACTCTGAATTGGCCGCCCGCCTGCCAGCGGCCTATACTCCCGCCGTCTCCTCACCACTGCCACCCATGCTTACCCTTCCCAGCCCGCACCCCCTGCGGGCTCGTTGTTCGCCATACTTTTTCGCTCTGCCTACCCTCTTCGGGAGCACGCCATGATCGTGCGCGAACGCCCTTCGGCGCTAAGGCTGTTCCTGATCGTGCGCGGGTCGATTCTGCCGCGCATCCGCGTCACCCTGATCGTCAATACCCTGATCGCCACCCTCGTCACCTGGTGCCACGGCACGCTGTTCGACCACAAGGTGATTCTCACCACGATACCGTTTACGCTGATCGGCCTGCCGCTGGCGATCTTCCTCGGTTTTCGCAACACGGCCGCGTATGACCGCTACTGGGAAGGGCGCAAGCTGTGGGGTGAACTGGTGCTGCGCAGCCGCAATTTTTCGCGCCAGTGCCAGAGCATGATTACCGGCGACACGGTGGCCCATGCGAAACTTGGCCTGGACGACGTGCGCGTGCGCATGGTCTGCCGCACGATTGCCTTTTGCCATGCGCTGCGCCACCAGTTGCGCGACTCGAAATGTGCGGCCGACCTGCAGCCGCTGCTGCGGCCCGGCGAATGGGCACTGGCCTGCAAGTCGTCGAACCCGTCCGACTACCTGATGCAGCAGATGGGCCATGACCTGGCCACCTGCGTGCGTGAAAAACGCATCGACACCATCCTGGCGGCACAGCTCGACAATTCGATCTCGGCCATGGTGGGCGCCGGCGCCTCGTGCGAACGCATCCGCGGCACGCCGATTCCGTTTTCGTACTCGCTGCTGCTGCACCGCACGGCCTATCTGTACTGTTTCCTGCTGCCATTCGGCCTGGTCGATTCGCTTGGTTTCATGACGCCGTTCGTGGTGGCCATCGTTGCCTATACCTTCTTTGGCCTCGACGCGCTCGGTGACGAGATCGAAGAGCCGTTCGGCGAAGACGCCAATGACCTGCCGCTGTCGGCCATCTGCCGCACGATTGAAATCAACCTGCGCGAATCGTTGCAGGACGAGCAGCTGCCGCCACCGATGCAGCCGCAAAACTTCATGCTGACCTGAGGCGTACACCGCTTGACCTTCCCATGGCGGCAAGGCTTATAGTGGTATCACACTCACTTACAGGAGCATGAATATGTACCAGTTACAAGTTGAAAACATGACTTGCGGCCATTGCGTCAGCGCTGTCACCAAGGCCGTGCAGTCGGTCGATCCGCAGGCGCAGGTGCAGATCGAGCTGGCAGAAAAAAGCGTCAAGGTCGGTTCCGACAAGGCGCTCGCGGCCATCAGCGCGGCCATCGTCGAAGCCGGTTATCCGGTGACCAGCGCGCAGCCGCAATAGTTCAGCCATCGAGTTCCGGGTAATGCCGGAATATCCCTTCTTCAGTAAATGGCAGCCGCCTTGCTGACTTGAGGTAGCGCGCGATATTGGGCCGCGCCGCCACGCTGTCGTGCAACTCGAACAGCGCCTGGCAGCGCGGCGCCAGCCGTTCCATTGCCTGCGGAAATGCGTAGCGCAGGCCGGCAATCATCTGGAACAGCGACAGGTCGCCGTAGGTCAGTTTCGGCCCCACCAGGAAACGGCCTCGGCTGCCGTTGTTGGCCAGCACCTGCGTGAAATAGTCGAGGAATTTCGGCAAGCGCGTGGTGCGAAAGTCCCTGGCACGCAAGGCGGCGGCCGCCGCCTGGTCTTCATAATACTGGCCCATGGCAAGCGGATGATGCGTGTCGTGCACTTCCGTCAGCCAGTCGGCCATGGTCAGCTGCAGCTGGTTCAGCCACAGCCGGCCAGCCTCGGCGCGCGGCGCCAGGCCCAGTTGCTTGCCCAGATAAAACAAAATATTCGGCGTCTGCGCGATCAGCAGCTCGCCATGGCCAAGCACGGGCGGCGCATACGCCACCTGCGGCGTGACATCGCCGTCGAGGCAGGCCAGCATGGCCGGCATGCCCTGATGCTTGCCCTTGCGCTCGGGCAGACGCGCCACATCCTGGTAGCTGGCGCCCGCTTCTTCCAGCGCCAGGCGGACGAATTCGCCGCGCCCCTGGATGGTGGGCCAGTAATACAGCAGATACGGTGCACTCATGGGGCTTGCCTTTCAGGAATCGTTTTGGGAAGGCGGCTTGACGTCGTCGCCCAGCACATCCTGTACATATAACATGATCATCAAAATGACGAGCACGGCCGTCAACGGTGTGGCCAGCGCCACCCCGGCCAGGCCGAACAGGGCGCCGAACAGCAACTGCATCACCACCGTCAGCGCTGGCGGCAACGACACGGTTTTCGCCTCGATCAGCGGCGAGACCAGATAGCCTTCGAGCAACTGGATCACCACGAACAGGGCGATGGTCGACGCGCCCAGCGTAGGGCTGGTCGAGAACGCGATCAGTACCGCCGGCACGCCGGCCATCAGCGGCCCCACGTAAGGAATAAAGTCGAGCAGGCCGGCGATCACGCCGAGGATCAGCGCCAGCGGCACGCCCAGCAGCGACAGGCCGATGGCGGTGGCGCAGCCGACCACCAGCATGGACACCGATTTCCCTACCAGCCATTGCGCCAGCGTATGGCCGATCTCGTCGATCACCTGGCGCGCACGCAGGCGGTGCGCCTGCGGTATCAAGGTAATGAAGCCTTCGATATACACCTTGGGCTGCGCCGCGAAATACAGGCCGACAAAGGCGATAATGATCACATTGCCGAAGGCGCCCAGCAGGCCGGAAAAGAACAGGCCTGCGTTCGGCACCAGGGAGAGCAGCTGTTTGCGGATCTGTTCGCTCGACGGCAGGTCGGTGGCCAGGCTGCGCAAAAAGGCATTCTTCTGCACCGCGGCCCTCAATTGTTCGATGGTCTCCGGCACCACCGTGCCCAGCTTGGCCGCCTGCTCGCCGATCTGCGGCGCCATCAGCGCGCCGCCGCCACCGATCACCGCCAGCAACACCAGCACCACCAGCGCCAGCGCAATGCCGCGCCGGCAGCGCAGGCGCGCAGCCAGGCGCCGGCTCAGTTCGTGCAACAGCAGCGCGAACAGGGTGCAGGCGAAGATCAGCAGCAGCACATCGGCGCCAAACCACAAGGCGGCCAGCGCCAGCATGAACAGCACGCCCAGGGCATAGACCACGGCCACGCGCTGCACGAAGCTGCGTTCGACGGGAGGAGGCGATTTGGAATGCATGGCCCGCCGCGCTAATCCAGGCTCAGCAGATACGCTGCCATGTCGCGCGCATCGTCGGCCCCCACGCCCAGGTCGGGCATGGCCGTGAGCGGCTTGATGGCTTGCGGATCGCGTATCCATTGCTGCAGGTGCGCTTCGGTATTGGGCAAGCGGCCAGCCAGGTAGCGCCGCTGCGCCAGCTTGTCTAGCGGCGGGCCGACATGCACAGTGGAGCCCGGAATGCCGGGGATCATGTGGCAGGCCTGGCAGGCAAACTGCGTCAGCGCCACCTTGCCGCGCTCAATGCTGCTTGCCTTGCCCGGCACACGGTTGTGCGTCGTTTGCGGCTTGTCGTTCAGCGGCGCCGGTGCCTTGGCCAGCTGCGCATACTCCTGCGTCGAGACGGTCGGCAACTGGCGCAGAAAGGCCACCACCGCCCACAACTGTTCCTCGTCCAGTTGATGGCCCCAGGCCGGCATGCCGCTCATCTTGATGCCGTGCCGCGTGATCCAGTACAGCTCGTTTGCGTGCCAGCGCCTGGCCGCCTCCACCAGCGGCCCCGGTATCGGCTGCATGCTCTTGCCGATGGCCTCCTGCGCCACGCCCGGTGCGCCATGGCACTGCGCGCAATGCTGGCGGTACAGCCCGGCGCCGGCCACCAGTTGCGCCCTGGCGGCCCCGCCCGCCAGCGCTTCAGGCGTCACCACCTCGCGCGCATGATGGCGCACCGATTCGTGCATGCCCTGCTCCAGCAAGGTGTAGACCGGTTGCCAGTGCTGCCTGGTGGCGCCGATGTTGTACCAGCCGCTTTTCAGCACAAACACGCCGCCCAATGCGCCAAGGACGCCGCACACCAGCAAGGTGGCGGCAACAGTGCGAACGATGGTGGCGCGGCGTGTTGTCATCAGGACGGCTCCATGGCACGGGGCGATTCTATTGAAAACAATCAAATAATGTCTTTGTCGTATTATAAAGATTGATCAGATTTCAGCAGGAAGCAATCGTGCGCAAGCTCATTCCCCACTGTCGGATCTCCTTGTCCCTGGCCTCAAGCCGGGGCCCGCGCCTGCTCGGCTGCGCGCTCTCGCTGTTGCTGAGCGCCTGCGACAGCGCACACAGCCCCCCGCCGCCCGCCTCGCCCGCTACCATCGGCAACGCCGAACGGGGCCAGCGATTGCTGGCGCAATTCCAGTGCGGCACCTGCCACCAGATCCCCGGCGTGCCGGCCGCGCGCAGCTACGTCGGCCCCAGCCTGGCCTACCTGGGCCGGCAAAGCTATATCGCCGGCCAGTTTCCGAACCACCCCGAAACCCTGGTGCGCTGGATCGTCGATCCGCAAGCCCTGCAGCCAGGCAGCGTGATGCCGGCCATGGGCGTGTCGCCGGAACAGGCGCGCGACATGGCGGCTTATCTGTATGGACTGCCATGAGCGCAAATTTCTGGCAATCCGCACTGCATCCGGCCGGCCCCGACGCGGCCATCATCCACAACCTGTCGTGGCTGCTGATCACCGGCGCCACGGTAATCCTGCTGGGCATGATGGTGCTGCTGGCGCTTGCCCTGCGGCGAAAAAAGCCAGGCGCGCCGGTGCGCCCGCTGCGCTGGCTGGTCGGCGGCGGCGTGCTGTTGCCGCTGGTGCTGCTTTCTGCGCTACTGGCCTGGAGCACCCTGCGCAGCGCCCAGCTGACCCGCCCCTCGTCGCAGCATGCGGTCAAGATCGCGGTCACCGCCAAGATGTGGTGGTGGGAAGTGCGCTATACCGACCCTGCCAGCGGACGCGACATCGTGCTGGCCAACGAAATCCGCCTGCCGGCCGGGCAAAGCGTCTACCTGGGCCTCACCAGTGACGATGTGATCCACAGCTTCTGGGTGCCGGCGCTGGCCGGCAAGGTCGACATGCTGCCAGGACGCCTGCACGGCATGACGGTGCGCGCCGACCAGCCCGGCATCTATCGTGGCCAGTGCGCCGAATACTGCGGCGAACAGCATGCGCGCATGGCGCTGCATGTGGTGGTGCAGACGCCTCAAGAGTTCACCGCCTGGCTGGCCAATCAGGCCAGGCCCGCTATCACCCCTACCGGCGCGCTGGCCCTGCGCGGCCGCGACGCCTTTGTTGCCCAGCGCTGCGTTGCCTGCCATGCGGTGCGCGGGGTGGCCGACGATGCCAGACTGGGGCCTGATCTGACGCATGTCGGCAGCCGCCTGTACCTGGCGGCCGGCACCTTGCGCAACAGCCGCGGCGCCATGGCCGGCTGGATCGCCGATCCGCATGCCAGCAAACCGGGCGTGCGCATGCCGGCCTCCAGCGACCTCGACGGCCCTGCCCTGGCCGCCATCACCGCTTATCTGGAGCAGCTGCAATGACACCGACCACATTGCCAAGCTCGCTGCCGCGCCCGCCCGGCGAACTGGAGCAGCTGGAAAAAATCTGGCGCACGCCGACCGGCTGGCGCTTCTTTACCACCGTCAACAACAACAATATCGGCCTGCTGTATATCGGTACGGCGCTGCTGTTTTTCGTGCTGGCCGGCATCCTGGGCCTGTTGATACGGCTGCAGCTGGCGGTGCCGGAAAATGATTTTTTGTCGCCCGGCACCTATAACCAGATCTTCACCATGCATGGCACGGTGATGATGTTCCTGTTCGCCATACCGGTAGTCGAGGCGATTGCCGTGTATCTGCTGCCCGGCATGCTGGGCGCGCGCGATCTGCCATTCCCCCGCCTGTCGGCATATGCCTTCTGGGCCTATGCGGTGGGGGGACTGGGCTTTTTCACCAGCCTGTTCTGGGGCCTGGCGCCCGATGGCGGCTGGTTCATGTATCCACCACTGACGGGCAAGGAATATTCGCCGGGTCTGAATGCCGATTTCTGGCTGCTGGGCATCGGCTTTATCGAGATCTCGGCAATTGCCGGCGCCATCGAATTGATCGTCGGCATTCTGTACACGCGTGCGCCGGGCATGAGCCTGTCGAAAATGCCGGTCTACGCCTGGGCCATGCTGGTGGTCGGGGTGATGATCGTGTTTGCCTTTCCGGCCGTGATCGCCGGCACCACCCTGCTGGAAATGGAACGCGCGTTTGACTGGCCCTTTTTTATCGTCGAGCGCGGTGGCGACCCACTGCTGTGGCAGCATCTGTTCTGGTTCTTCGGCCACCCGGAGGTCTACATCATCTTCCTGCCGGCCGCCGGCATGGTCTCGACCATGATACCGACCCTGGCCGGCACGGCACTGGTCGGTCACCGCTCGATCGTGGCGGCCTTGCTGGCAGTGGGCTTTTTCAGCTTTGCGCTATGGGCCCACCATATGTTTACCGCCGGCCTGGGCGTGCTGGAAATGAGCCTGGTGTCGGCCGCCAGCATGGCCGTGGCGATCCCGACTGCTGTGCAGGTGTTTGCCTGGATCGCCACCTTGTGGCGCGGCCAGGCCACGCCCGCCAGCGCACCGACGCTGTTTTTGCTGGGGTTCATGTTCATCTTTGTGCTGGGCGGCCTGACGGGCGTGATGGTGGCCGTGCTGCCGTTCGACTGGCAGGCGCACGACACGTATTTCATCGTCGCGCATTTGCACTATGTGCTGATCGGCGGCATGGTGTTCCCGATGTTTGCCGGCTTTTATTACTGGCTGCCGCTGGTCAACGGCCACCGCTTGTCGGAGCGCTGCGCGCGCTGGGTCTTCGGGCTGATGTTTGGCGGCTTCAACCTGGCGTTTTTCCCGATGCACCTGACGGGCTTGTGGGGCATGCCGCGCCGCGTGTATACCTATCCGGCCGACATGGGCTGGAACAATCTGAACCTGGCGTCGAGCATCGGCGCCCTGATCCTGGCGCTGGGCATCGTGCTGTTCTTTGTCGACCTGGTGCGCACCCTGCGCAAGCCCAAACAGGAGCACGGCAACCCGTGGCGCGCCGCCACCCTGGAGTGGTTGCCGATGGAAGACTACGCCGTGCGCAGCATTCCCGATATCGGCTCGCGCCACCCGCTGTGGGATCAGCCGAACCTGCCCGAAGAAGTGGTGGCCGGCCGGCACTGGCTGCCCGGCACCGTCACGGGACTGCGCGAAACCATCATCACCAGCCCGATCCAGGCCCGTCCTTTGTACCTGCAGATATTGCCTGGCGACAGCGCCTGGCCGCTGGTTGGCGCGCTGGGCACGGCCGGCTTCTTTTTGCTGCTGACGATAGAACAGACCCTGCTGGCGTGGGCCTGCGGGATTGCCGCCATCGTGGCGGTCATTGCCTGGATGTGGCAGTCGGACAGCACCCCGCCACTGTCCAGCGCGCAGGTATCCGATACGGTAACGCTGCCGGTCGGCATCACGGGCCCCGCGTCCCACTCCTGGTGCGCCACCATTATCATGCTGGTGGTCGACGCCAGCATCTTTGCGGCGTTTGCGTTTGCGCATATCCATAGCGCCATGGCGCTGCAGATCTGCCCGCCGCCGGGTGCCAGGCTGCCGGCGCCGATGTGGCCATGGGTCGCCTGCGCGCTGTTGCTGCTCGGTTCGGCGATAATGCTGTGGGCGCGCCGCTTGCAACTGCAGCAGCGGCAAGCGCTGCTGCGCCTGGCGGTGCTGCTGGCGCTGGCCTGCACCGTGGCCGGCTTCGGCATGGCCTGGTTCAGCCAGGCGCAGGCGGGCCTGTCGCCGACGTCCAGCGCCTGGGCCGCCACCGTGGCGGCATTGCTGGCCTATCAGGGTTTCCATGTGGTGATCCTGGTGCTGGTGGCGGGCTTTCTATGCGCCCGTTCGTGGGCGGGCCGCTTGCTGCCGCTGCACCGCGTGACGCTCGACAACTGCAGCCTGTTGTGGCACGGCACCGCCCTGCAGGGCATCATCGGCATTGCCGTGGTGCACTTGATGCCATCGCTGATGGGCTGAGGAACGATCATGCGCGCACAGGACCATCTGCTTCGCCATATGCTGCAAGCCTCGCTGCCGCTGCTGGTATGGGGCGTGCACTTTTTTTTCTGCTATATCGTCGCCGCCGAGCAGGCGCGCTTTACCAGCACCTCGCTGCCATGGACGGTGGGGATCGCCTCGCTGCTGGCGCTGGCGCTGCAAAGTGTGCTGTGCTGGCGCGCGCTGCGCCGGCTGCATGCGGGAGGCGACATCAGCATGCAACACTGGGCCAGCGCTGCGTGCGCCGTGCTGGGCTGGGTCGGCGTGGCGCTGACTTGTTTGCCGATGGTGCTGCTGAGCTAACTCAACCGCAGCATGATTTTGCGCCGTCTTGCGCCGCCGGCAAGCCCAGGTTCTGCAAGATCGGGCAATCAGGCTGGTCGTCGCCGTGGCAGGAACCGGCCAGCTGGCTGAGGGTGTCGCGCATGTCGGTCAGTTCGGCGATGCGCTGGTTCAGGTCGGCCACATGGGCCAGGGCAATGGTTTTCACGTCGGCACTCGCGCGCTGGTCGTTCTGCCACAGCGACAGCAGTTCGCGGATCTGTTCCAGCGAAAAGCCCAGGTTACGCGAGCGCTTGATGAAGTGCAGCGCATGCAGGTCCTGCGGCGTGTAGATGCGGTAGCCGGCATCGCTGCGCGCGCTCGGTTTCAACAAGGTAATGCTCTCGTAGTAACGTATCATTTTTGCCGAGACCCCGGTCTCGCTTGCCGCCTGGCCGATATTCATTGCTTATCCCTCTTTGTGATGCGCATTGCCGGCCTTCCAGCGCCGCAGCAACAGCGCATTGCCGATCACGCTGACCGAACTGAATGCCATCGCAGCGCCCGCCACCATGGGGTTCAGCAAGCCGAAGGCGGCCAGCGGAATGCCGATCAGGTTATAGATAAATGCCCAGAACAGGTTCTGCCGTATCTTGCCGTAGCTGCGGCGCGAAATGTCGATGGCGTCCGCCACCAGCGCCGGATCGCCGCGCATCAGGGTAACGCCGGCCGCCTGCATGGCGACGTCGGTACCGGTCGACATGGCGATACCGACATCGGCCGCCGCCAGCGCGGGCGCATCGTTGATGCCGTCGCCCACCATCGCGACCTTCGCGCCGGCCGCTTTCAGCTCCATGATTCTAGCGGTTTTATCGGCCGGCAGCATTTTGGCCACCACCGTGGCGATGCCCAGCTGCTTGCCGACCGCCTCGGCGCTGCCCTGGTTGTCGCCCGTCAGCATGACGGTGGCGATGCCCAGCGCGTGCAGCCGGGCGATCGCCTCGCGGGCGCCGGGCTTGACCTGGTCATTAAAAGCGAACAGGCCCAGCAGTTGCGTGCCGGAAGACAACCAGGAAATCGTATTGCCGGCCGCTTCCAGCGCCTGCGCCTGGCTGGCCAGGGCCGACATGTCCACGCCCTCTTCCTGCATCAGCCGCGTGCTGCCCAGTTTCAAGGCCATACCATCGACCTGCGCCGCCAGGCCGCGGCCCGGCAAGGCCGACACGCCGCTGGCCGTCAACGGCGCCAGCTGGCGCGCGCTGGCCGCTTCCAGCACCGCCTTGGCCAGGCTGTGTTCGCTACCCGACTGTATGCTGGCCGCCAGTTGCAGCAAGCGCTCTTCCGTCACGCCGTAGGCATGCAGCGCTGCCAGGGAAGGCTTGCCCACCGTCAGGGTGCCCGTCTTGTCGAACACTACCGTGGTGACGCCATGCGCCACTTCCAGCGCTTCGGCATCCTTGATCAGGATGCCGTAACGGGCCGCCACGCCGGTGCCGGCCATGATGGCGGTCGGTGTGGCCAGGCCCAGCGCGCATGGGCAGGCGATCACCAGCACGGCGACAGCATTGATGATGGCCTTTTCCAGGTCGCCATTCGTGAGCCACCAGCCCAGCAGGGTCAGCAGCGCCAGGCCCAGCACCACGGGAACAAAAATGGCGCTGACCTTGTCGACCAGATGCTGGATTGGCGCCTTGGCGGCCTGCGCGTCTTCCACCAGGCGAATAATGCGCGACAAAGTGGTCTCGAGGCCCACGGCGGTGGTGCGTACCAGCAGCAGGCCGTCGCCATTGATGGCGCCACCCGTGACCTGCTCGCCCGCATGCTTGGCGATGGGCAGGCTCTCTCCGGTGATCAGCGATTCATTGACGTCGCTGTCGCCTTCGAGCACGACGCCGTCGACCGCGATGCGCTCGCCGGGACGTATCACCACCAGGTCGCCCAGCCTGACCTGTTCCACCGGCACATCGCTCTCCACGCCGTCGCGGCGCACGCGCGCCGAGGCCGGACGCAGCACTTGCAAGGCACGGATCGCCGAAGCCGTCTGGCGCTTGGCGCGCCCTTCCAGCCATTTGCCCAGCAGTACCAGCGTAATGACCACTGCCGACGCTTCGAAATACAGGTGCGGCAGCATCGCGCCCGCCGTCAGCCATTGATAGACCGACAAGCCATACGCGGCGCTGGTACCGAGCGCCACCAGCAGATCCATATTGCCGCTGCCCGCCTTGAGCGCCTTCCAGCCCGCCTTGTAGAAGCGCGCGCCCAGGTAAAACTGCACCGGCGTCGCCAGCGCGAATTGCAGCCAACCGGGCAGCATCCAGTGCACGCCCATCCACTCCAGCAGCATCGGCAGCATCAACGGCAAGGCCAGCAGGCCGGCAAAGACGACCTTGATCCCGTCATGCGATGACGCCGGCGCACTGGCGACGCCACCGGCTCGCGCCGGTACGCTGGCCTGGTAGCCGGCAGCGGTGACGGCCGCCACCAGGGTGGATGCCTCGACGCCGCTGACCGTCACGCGCGCGCTTTCGGTGGCCAGGTTGACGCTGGCTTTCATCACGCCCGGCACTTTCAGCAGGGCTTTTTCCACCCGGCCCACGCACGAGGCGCACGTCATGTCGGCCACCGACAGGTCGATGTCCGTACTGGCCACGGCATAGCCGGCCTTGTCCACCGCCGCCTGCAAGGTGGCCAGCGGAACGTTCTGGCTGGACGCCACCCTGGCCGTATCGGTGGCCAGGTTGATGCTGGCGCTGGTCACGCCCGGCACGGCCGCCAGCGCCTTTTCAACGCGGGCGGCGCACGAGGCGCAGGTCATGCCTTCGACCGTGAACGATTGCAAATAAGGGGCAGCTGGCGACATGGCGCGGATCCTGTAGACAAGAGGTGATGTCTACAGGATCGTCCCTACCATGATGGGAAGGTCAAGCGAAAATCAGCGTACCACGCAGTCGACATTGTTCGACTTGTCGGCAGTGCTGTTGCCGGCGGTTGGCTCCGCGATGGAATTGAACACCGGCGGCAGCGTAAACGGAATGCCCGGATTGGTCGGCAACAGCACCGGCGGCTGCTTGAAGCTCGGCGTGTAACCAAACTGGCCGGCGACGATATCGAGCGTGCCGCCTGGATTGCTCACCACGATTTGTCCGGTAGTCACCGATGTGTACAGCCCTGGCGCAAGGGTCGGCCCTGCCGGCGCCCCCGTCTTGGGTAGCGACGAGCCTGGTGCCGCATAGCCACCGGCGCCGACATACTCGGCAGTGAAATACGTGCCGCGGATGCCGATGGTGGCGACCGGCGTTTTCAGCGAAAACTTTTCCTTGTTGCGCTTGCCCAGCAAGCCCGACAGCGAACGCAGACCGCCCTTGACCAGGTTGAACGAGGCCCGGTCACCGTCCGGCTGGTCGGCCTGATAGGCGAACTGCTCGACCACGAACGTGGTGGCCGGCTTCAGGGTGATTTCGCTGTTGTCGATGAATTTCACCAGGGCATAGGTGTTTTTCTCCGTCACCAGCGTATCGCCCGATTCCACCTCGGACTTGAGCGACAGCACCTTGATCTTGCCGTCGGCCTTTTTCGCCATCATCGGCCCGCTCAGCTGCGTCACCGTGCCGGCCACCTGGGCGAACGCATGCAGGCTGATGCTCATCAGCACCAGCCACAGCACGGCGCCCGCCAGCATCGACCTAGTTGCAAAAGGTCTTCTTGATACCATTTTGAGGGTCATCTGTTGCTTTCTTCGTCGATTCTTTGGATGTCGTGTCCGCCAGCAGCGGCGTGGTCACGTTGTTGGGCGTATTGAACTGGTTGAGCGGATTGTATTGTTCACTGAACGCCGGCAAGGTATTGCTGGCGCTGATGATGGTGCTTGGCGGCACCACGGGCGTCGTCACCGGCTGGGCAACCAGCACCGAGGCCGGCACCGTCACCCGGCCATTCAGCGCCAGCAACGACACGGGAGCGCCGCGGCTATTGATGCGTACGGTCTCGGCGGCGGTCAGGTCGCCGTTTTTCGCCAGCACGGTAATGCCGCCGGTGGCCTGCACATCGAGCGTGGCCGCGCCGCCAAAGGTAACGCCGGTACCGGCCGTGACCGCGATGGCGCGCGCCGCATTGACCCGCGCGCCGTCGCCGAAGGCCACGTCCGTGCTGGCGTCGATGGTGACGTCGTTGCCGCTTATGGCACCCTGCACATTGACGGGGCTATGCGCGATCAGGGTCACATTGCCGCCATTGGCATTGATCGCATGGCTCTCGATGCCGCCCGTGCTTTCGATGCGCACGTCGCCGGAACCGGTCGACAGGCCGCCCAGCACCAGCACGTCAGGCGCACTGGTATTGGTCAGCGCAATGCCGCCGGCGCCGCTGTTGACGGCGCTGAAGTTCTTGACACGGTTGCCGGCATCGTTCAGCACGGTGCCGGTTTGCGATTGCGTGGCCAGGCTGCGGGCCACCACGGCGCCGCTCTGGCTGATGGCCCCTGCGGCAGCGTTCAGGCTGATCGCATTGGCGCTCAATGCCGCGAAACGCAGGTCGCCGGCGGCCTGGGTCACGGCCAGGTTACCGCCGATATTGATGGCGCCGGCGCTCTGGCTGAAGCTGTTGTTGACCGTGATATTGCCCAGGCCGCCCAGCAAGCCGCCGGTCTGCGCATAGTTGGCCACCGTCAGCGCATTGTTGACCAGCAGGCTGCCGCCGGTGAGGTTCAGGCCGCCGCGCGAGGTGAGGCTGTTGAGCACGGTATCCCCGGCCGCCGCCGTGTACACCACGTTACCGGTGCTGGCCGCGAAATCGGCCGCCAGCACATTCGCGCCGCTTGGCGCCACGCCGCCTTCCCAGTTGGCAGCGTCGCTCCACAAGCCGCCAGCCGCGCCGATCCAGGTCGACAAGGCGCGCTGCGCAATGCTGGCCTGGGCCACGCCGCTGTTCGATGTCAATGCGTAATTGCCGGCATCGCTGCCTGCCAGCTGGAAGCCGCCCACCGCCACGGTTTTACCTGTGCCAAAGTTACGGTCGGCAAAGGTGCCGCTGCCGCCCGCCAGGCTGACCGCATCCTGGCCGATCACGCCCGCCACCGTGCCGCTGACACTGGCCACTTGTGTGCCGTCATATACCTTGTCGCTGGCGCTGATGCTGGCCAGGGTCAACGCGGCGCGGGCAATATTGGCGCTGGTCGCGCCGGCCCTAGTGGCCAGGCGGTAGTTACCGGCATCGCTGCCGGACAGGCTGGCATTCTGTACCGTGACCGTCTTGCCGCTGCCTGCATTCTTGTCGGCAAAAGCCGCGCTGGCCGAGGCACTCAGCACGTCACCAGCGATCCGGTTGTCGCTAATGGCCACCTGCGCGCCGGTCACGCCGTCATACACCTTGTCGACACCGGTGTAAGCCAGGCTCAAGGTCCGCTGCGCAATGGTCGCCGTGCTCACACCGCCGGTGCTGGCCAGGCGGTAGTTGCCCGCGTCAGTGCCGGACACGCTGGCGTTCTGCACGGTCACCGTCTTGCCGCTGCCTGCATTCCTGTCGGCAAATACGCCAGCGGCCGTTGCCGTCAGCACATCGCCGGCAATACGGTTGTCGGTCACGGCAACCGTGGCGGCGGTGCTGCCGTCATAGGTCTTGCCCGCTGCCGCAAAGCCAAGCGCCAGTTCACGCTGCGTAATGGTGGCGCTGGTGGCGCCGGTGGTCGAGGCCAAGGTGTAGTTGCTGGCATCGGCTCCGGATAGGCTGGCGTTCCGCACCGTCACGACTTTGTTGCTGCCAGCGTTCTTGTCAGCAAATGCGCCGCTGGCCGTTGCCGTCAGCACGTCGCCGGCGACACGGTTGTCGGTCACGGCGACTGTGGCGGCGGTGTTGCCGTCGTAGGTCTTGCCCGCCGCCGCAAAGCCCAATGCCAACTCACGCTGGGTAATGGTGGCGCTGGTGGCGCCGGTCGTCGAGGCCAGTACATAGTTGGCCGCGTCGGTACCGGACAGGCTGGCATTTTGAACCGTTACGGCCTTGTTCACACCAACATTCTTGTCGGCAAATGCACCGGCCGCTGTTGCCGTCAGAACGTCGCCAGCAATACGGTTGTCAGTGATGCCAACCGTGGCGGCGGTGTTGCCATCATAGGTTTTGCCGGCGGCAGTGAAGCCCAGCGCCAGGGCGCGTTGCGTAATGGTGGCGCTGGTGGCGCCGGTGGTCGAGGCCAAGGTGTAGTTGCTGGCGTCGGCTCCGGACAGGCTGGCGTTCTGGATCGTCACGGCCTTGTTGGCGCCGGCGTTCTTGTCAGCAAACGCGCCGCTGGCCGTTGCCGTCAGCATGTCGCCAGCGACACGGTTGTCGGTCACGGCGACAATGGCGGCGGTGCTGCCGTCATACGTCTTGCCCGCCGCCACAAAGCCCAGCGCCAGTTCACGCTGCGTAACGGTGGCGCTGGTGGCGCCGGTGGTTGAGTTCAGCACATAGTTGGCCGCATCGGTACCGAAAAGGCTGGCGTGCTGCACCGTCACGACTTTGTTGCTGCCGGCATTCTTGTCCGCAAACGTGCCGCTCGCCGTTGCCGTCAGCATGTCGCCGGCGACACGGTTGTCGGTCACTGCGACAATGGCGGCGGTGCTGCCGTCATACGTCTTGCCGGATGCCGCAAAGCCCAATGCCAACTCACGTTGCGTAATGGTGGCGCTGGTGGCGCCCGTGGTCGAGTTCAATACATAGTTGGCGGCATCGGCACCAGACAGGCTGGCGTTCTGAATCGTCACGACCTTGTTTGCGCCCGCATTTTTGTCGGCAAACGCAGCAATTGCGTTCGCCGTCAGCACGTCGTTCGCGATACGGTCGTCGCTGATCGCCACGGCAGCGCCCTTGCCGCCGTCGTAAATCTTGTTGACGCCGGCAAAGCCCAATGTCAATTCACGCTGGGTGATATCGGCCTTGACCTCGGCGCCGACATTGGCCAGTTTGTAGTTGGCCGCATCCACGCCGGACAGGCTGGCATCTTTTACCGTGACGGTTTTCCCCGCACCCGCATTCTTGCCGTCAAACGTGCCGGTGGCCGTGGCTGTCAGCACGTCGTTGGCGATGCGATCATCGGTGATGGTCAATGAGGCGACCGTGCCGCCATCATAGGTTTTGTTGACACCGGCAAAATCCAGATTGAGCACGCGCGCCGTAATGTCGGCGCTGGTACTGCCTTTGCTGTCGCCGAGAATGTAATTCCCCGCGTCACGGCCGGCGAGATTGCTGCCGGTAACGCTGTAGCCGACGACCTTGCGCGTTCCCACATTCTTGTCGACAAAGCTGGCTGCCGCATTCGACAGCTGCACCTGGTCATCGGCGATCAGACCGTCAAACGTGCCGCTGAGACTGGCCGCCACAGTGCCGTCGTAAACCTTGCTGGCCGCGCTGGCCGTGGCCAGTGCCAGGCTGGCGCGGCTGATCTCGGCCGTGCCGGTGGCGGTCTCGGCCACCGTGTAATTGCCCTTGTCGCTACCGGACAGCGACACGCCAGTCGCATTGACGATCTTGCCGGTGCCGGCATTCTTGTCCGTGAACGCCACGCTGCCGCTGGCACTGACCGTATCGCCCGCCACCGCATTGCCCAGCGTGAAGCTGGCGCCATTCAAGCCGAGCTTGCCATCGTAGACCTTGCTGCCGCCGACGCTGGCCGTCAGGGTCCGTGGCGTGATGTCGGCCAAGCCGCTGGCGGTGGACGCCAGCGTGTAATTACCCAGTTCATTGCCCGCCAGGCTGACGCCGGTGGCGTTGACAAGCTTGCCGGCGCCGGCATTCTTGTCGGCAAACTTCACGCTGCCGCCAGCGCCCAGGCTGGCAGCGAGCGAATCGCCGGCGACCAGGTTCGCCAGGACAAAACTGGCGCCGTCCAGATTCAGGCCACCATCGTAGACCTTGCTGCCGCTCACGCCGGCCGTCAGCACGCGTGGCGTAATGGCCGCCGTCGCCGTGCCGCCCGTATTGGCCAGCGCATAGTTGGCCGCATCGGTACCGGACAGGCTGGCATTCGCCACCATCACCGTCTTGCCGCTACCCGCATTCTTGTCGGCAAACGTACCGGTGGCCGTCGCCGTCAAGACGTCGCCTGCCACGCGGTTATCGGTCACCGTCACCAGCGCCGCCGTGCCACCGTCGTACGTTTTATTGGTGCCAACAAAACCCAGGTTCAGCGCGCGTTGCGCGATATCGGCGGTGGTGGTGCCACCAGTATTCACAATGGCATAGTTCGCCGCATCCGTGCCGGACAGGCTGGCATTCGCCACCGTCACCGTCTTGCCGCTACCCGCATTCTTGTCGGCAAACGCACCGATGGCCGCAGCCGTCAAGACGTCGCCTGCCACGCGGTTATCGGTCACCGTCACCAGCGCCGCCGTGCCGCCATCGTACGTTTTATTGGTCCCAACAAAACCCAGGTTCAGCGCGCGTTGCGCGATATCGGCGGTGGTGGTGCCACCAGCATTCACAATGGCATAGTTCGCCGCATCCGTGCCGGACAGGCTGGCATTTGCCACCATCACCGTCTTGCCGCTACCCGCATTCTTGTCGACAAACGTACCGGTGGCCGTTGCCGTCAGCACATCGCCCGTCACGCGGTTATCGGTAGCCGTCACGACCGCCGCGGTGCCGCCATCGTACGTTTTATTGGCGCCAACAAAACCCAGGTTCAGCGCGCGTTGCGCGATATCGGCGGTGGTGGTGCCACCAGTATTCACAATGGCATAGTTCGCTGCATCAGTGCCGGACAGGCTGGCATTTGCCACCATCACCGTCTTGCCGCTACCCGCATTCTTGTCGACAAACGCACCGGCGGCCGTCGCCGTCAAGACGTCGCCTGCCACGCGGTTATCGGTCACCGTCACCAGCGCCGCCGTGCCGCCATCGTACGTTTTATTGGTGCCAACAAAACCCAGGTTCAGCGCGCGTTGCGCGATATCGGCGGTGGTGGTGCCACCAGTATTCACAATGGCATAGTTCGCTGCATCCGTGCCGGACAGGCTGGCATTTGCCACCATCACCGTCTTGCCGCTACCCGCATTCTTGTCGGCAAACGTACCGGTGGCCGCAGCCGTCAGCACATCACCCGTAATCCGGTTATCACTCACGGCGACAGTGGCGGCGGTGCTGCCGTCATAAGTCTTGCCGGCTGCTGCAAAGCCCAGCGCCAGTTCGCGCTGCGTAATCGTGGCAGTGGCGGCACCGGTGGT